>CADAGX010000004.1 GCA_902787575.1 uncultured Bacteroidales bacterium
TTGCAACTGTACGAAGAACGGCTTCAGTTCCCAATGTTTCATGCCCCAGCGTTCGCACAATGTTTTCTTCGAGAGTAGCGCCTCGCCTCTCTTTACTTCAACGTCCCTACCCCTGACACGTACCTTGCGGTCCGAGAAAGAACAGAGAAACATCAGGTCCATAAAGCGCCACAGCGCCTTCTCGTCTTTCCATATCGCAGTGTGCGGAAGCCGGATAGTCACGGGCACGAAGCCCTCAGTAGTCTTAGTCATTGCCATTGTTGTTTAGTTTTAGGTTCGTTTGCATTCAATTTTATAATTCGCCCACAAAGATACAATAAATACGAAGCAAATGCAAATTTTGAGAGAAAAATCGCCTAGACAAATACTAAATTATTTGGAATTTCTTTGTCAAATCCCAAGGCAAAACAAAAAGAAAGAACGATATTTTCCTTTACAGACCAATTACGCCAAGGTGGCGAAGAGCGTGAGCGATGCCACCCTCATCGACAGAGCGTGTAACAAAGTCGGCAGCAGCCTTGGTGCCTGGTGTGGCATTGCCCATAGCAACACCCACACCTGCGCGCTCCAGCATACTATTGTCGTTTTCGCCGTCACCAAAGGCAATAGTGTCAGCGAGTGACGTGCCCAGATGAGCAGCAACGTCGGCAATGGCTTTACCTTTGTTGGCACCGATGTGTATGACGTCCGCAAAAGCGGGATGCCAACGTGTACAGAATACTTCCGACAGGTGTGGGATGATGCGTTCCTGCTGCTCGGCTGTAAAGAAGGGCGAGAGTTGCAACACGCGCTGACGACCCAATATTTGCTCCACAGGAAGCGAAAAATCCACATCGTCCACTTGTATGAAATCGCGGAAAAGTTTTTCCACCATAGGGTTTGCATTATAGACTGCCACATCCTTTTCGCCCACCACTACACATGGATAGCCATAGCGAGTAGCGTCTTCGAGCAGGAGTTCCACATCCCGCTGCAACATTGGCAGGCAAGACGCTTCACTGTTACCCACGAAACTCTGCGCCCCATTTACCGTTATGATACCGTCGAGCAGAGGAATGGCCGGTTCGATGGCCGACGTAAAGACCCACTGCCGCGGCCGTCCGGTGCAGATGAAGAGTTTGTGACCGCGCCGCTTGGCTTCAGCCAGTGCAGAAAGCGTGGATTTTGGAATCTGATGCGTCTGAAAACTGACCAGTGTGCCATCGATATCAAAAAAGATGAGTCGCCGTGATAATTTATTTACGACCTCCATGATTTTTCAACTGCTAAAATTATTATGTCTCGCTCCCCAGTCCGGTTATCTCACTAATCTGTTGCAGCAGCTCCACGGCGGTCTGCACGGATCGAACTTCGTAGATGAGCAAGCTGCGGTGCTGCTTCTGCTCCTCGAGGCGGCAGCGGTGCGTGTTAGTGGTGGCGAAGGCAATCAACTGGTCGAAGGCACGACTGCGATAGAACGGACTGTCGTCGCGCGACACAAAATAGAGCCGCATGCGTCCACCCTTTAGGATGATGCGTTCGGCACCAAAGTGGCGGCCCAGTCGGCGGAGCGAAACCACACGTATGAGTTCCTCGGCCTCGGGCGGAATGGCGCCAAATCGATCTGTCAGCGACTGGCGGAAGCGCTCCACGTCCTCTGCCTTCTCCAGTCCGTCCAGTTCGCGGTATAGCATCATGCGCTCGGCACTCGTGGGCACGAATTCCTCGGAGAACGACATCGGCAGGTCGCTTTCCAAAATGCATTCCGGCACGAAGGGTGTGCCGTCTGCCACATTGTCGCCTGACTCCGACGTGGCAAAGAGGTCTTGGAACTCCTCAGCGCGCAACTCCTCGACGGCCTCCTGCAGAATCTTCTTGTACGTCTCGTAGCCCAGGTCTGCAATAAAACCGCTTTGCTCAGCACCGAGCAGATTTCCTGCGCCTCGTATATCGAGGTCCTGCATGGCCAGATGGATGCCGCTGCCCAGGTCGGAGAAATTTTCGATGGCCTGCAGGCGTCGTCGGGCATCGGCATTCAGTTGACTCAGCGGTGGCGAAAGCAGATAACAGAACGCCTTTTTGTTGGAGCGACCCACGCGTCCGCGCATCTGATGCAAGTCACTCAGTCCGAAGTGCTGAGCGGCGTTAATGATGATGGTATTGGCATTCGGAATGTCGAGTCCGCTCTCGATTATGGTGGTCGAGATGAGCACGTCGTAGTCGTAGTTTGCGAAATCCAGCATGATGCGTTCCAACTGCTCGGGCGGCATCTGACCATGCGCCACAGCCACGCGAGCATCTGGCACGTGCTGGCGCACGAGTCGCTCCAGGTCGGGCAGATTGGAGATGCGGTTGTTGACAAAGAAAACTTGTCCGTTGCGCGACATTTCGAAGTTGATGGCTTCGGCTATCACCTCTGCCGAGAACGTGCACAGCTGTGTCTGTATGGGATACCGGTTGGGCGGCGGTGTCTGTATGACGCTGAGGTCGCGCGCGCCCATCAGGCTAAATTGCAAAGTGCGTGGAATGGGCGTGGCGGTGAGTGTCAGCGTGTCTACGTTCGTCTTGAGTTGTCTGAGTTTCTCCTTGGTGGAGACGCCAAACTTCTGCTCCTCGTCGATGATGAGAAGGCCGAGGTCGTGAAAGCGAACGCTCTTGCTGATGAGTTTATGTGTTCCGACCACGATGTTCACGCGCCCCGAACGCAGGCCCTCGAGTATCTCCTTTGTTTTGGCAGCCGACCGTGCGCGACTCAGGTATTCCACCGTGACGGGAAAGCCTTGCAAGCGCTCGGTGAACGTGCGGAAATGCTGATATGCCAGCACGGTGGTCGGCACCAGCACGGCCACCTGCTTATTGTCGGCGCAAGCCTTGAAGGCAGCACGTATGGCTACCTCGGTTTTGCCAAATCCCACGTCGCCGCACACGAGACGATCCATGGGTCTGCGGCGCTCCATGTCGGCTTTCACCTGTTGCGTCGCCTTCAGCTGGTCTGGCGTGTCCTCGTAGAGGAATCCCGCCTCCAGTTCGTGCTGCATGAAGCTGTCGGGACTGAAGGCAAAACCTTTCTCCTGCAGTCGGCGGCTATAAAGTTTAATGAGGTCGCGCGCGATATCCTTTATCTTTGTCTTCGTGCGTTCCTTCATGCGCTCCCAAGCACCCGTGCCAAGCGAGCTGATGCGCGGAGGTTCGCCCTCGCGACCTTTGTATTTCGAGACTTTATGCAACGCATGCAGGCTCACGAATACGGTATCCTCGTTCTTGTACGTGATTTTTATCACCTCCTGCATCTGACCGCTGCTGTTGGGTATGCGAACGAGTCCGCCGAAGCGTCCCACGCCGTGGTCGGTGTGCACCACGTAGTCGCCAATCTCGAACTGTTGCAATTCCTTCAGCGTCAACGCCACCTTGCCGTTTCGCGTCCGCTCGCTCTTGAGGTTGTATTTATGGAAGCGGTCGAAGATTTGGTGGTCTGTGAAGAGGCACACGTGCAGGTCGTCGTCCACAAATCCGCCGTGAATGGTGTGCAAGACGGGCGTGAAGTAGATATCGTCGGCTTTGTCGTGAAAGATACTCTCCAGCCGGTCTGTCTGCTTCTCGCTGTCGGCCAGGATGTAAAGTTCGTAACCGCGTTCCAGAAAGTCGCGGAACGTGGCGCAGACGAGGTCGAAGTTCTTATGAAAGATGGGCTGCGGATGCGTCTGGAAGCGCACAGTCGCCGTGCAACCCTCCACGGGGTTCTGGCTGATGTACAGGCTGCGGAAAGCCGAAAGTTGCGTGCCGAAAGTATCCGGCACCACGAGCATCGTCTCGCGCTCCAGCGGCTTGGCGGCTGCGACACCCTCGTCGTCGACCTCGGCACGAAGAGCCACTTCCTCTGCCACGGCCTGCTGCGAGAAACCCTCGTCGAAGATGCGACGTACCTCGTCCAGCAAAAAATTTCTGTCGTGCAGCACGAAAATTGCGTCAGCCGGCAGGAAAGAAAGGAACGTCTCAGCCTGCGCCGCCTCCACGCTGAGTTCGGGCACAATGCTCACCTCGGTCTGACGTTCGAGGCTCAGCTGGTTCTGCACGTCGAATGTGCGAATGCTGTCCACCTCGTCGCCAAAGAAGTCAATGCGGTAGGGATATTCGCTCGAGAACGAGTAAACGTCGATAATGCTGCCTCGCACTGCATACTGCCCCGGCTCGTATACATAATCCACACGGCGGAAACCGAAGCTCGAAAGCGTCTCCTGCACGAATGCCACGTCCACCACCTCGCCTTGGTGAAGCACGAGGGTCTGTTCGCTCAGTTTCTTGCGCGTAACCACCTGCTCAGCCAGTGCCTCGGGATACGTCACGACGAAGAGTGGCTTCGCGCCGCTGCTGATGCGGCTCAGCACGTCGGTGCGCAGTATCTCGTTGCCCACGTCGCGCTGGGCGTACTTGACGGCACGGCGGAAGCTGCTGGGGAAAAACAGCACTTGCGAGTCGCCGAGCACCTGTGTCAAATCGTGGTAGAAATAGCCGGCCTCCTCGACGTCGGCAAGTACAAACACAAAGGGCACGCCCACCACCTGCGGACATGCCACGGGCAAGGCTGAAAAGACAAGCGGAGCAGCACTGGCCTGAAGGCCCGACAGCTGGATGTGACGGTCGGCAGTGCTCTGTAGCAACTTACCCAGCGCCTTCACACCGACGTGCCGCGCCAAAATCGACTGTATCTCCTGAATCTGCATCAGCGGGCTTCCTCCTTTTCTGCAAGAGACTTCACAAATTCCTCAGCTTCGGCCAACGAGTCCTGTTTGCCAACATCCAACAACCGAAGCCCGTCCTGCACGTGACCGTATATTGGCTCGCGACTGCAGACGGCGAGATAGAAGTCTATGATGCTAAAGCGGTCGGGGAACTCGTTGAAGAACTTAAAAAGCCGCGGGCTCATCACGTGGATGCCGGCAAAGGCAAGACGACGATAGCGCGAGGCATCGAGGTCGCCATACGGACTCTTCACCTCGCCGGTCTGCACATTCGTCCAGCCTACGAGGCGCATCTCGTCGTCGAAGAGCAGGTAGCGACTGGTCTGACGTTCGCTGACGAGCAGCGTGGCTGCCCTACCCTTGGCGGCCTGCAGAAGCGCTGGAATATCCACATTGCTCAGAATGTCCACGTTGTGGATGAGGAAGCCCTGCTCCACGTCGCGCAGCAGAGGCATCGCGTGCTTGATGCCGCCGCCCGTCTCGAGCAACTGCTGCCGCTCGTCGGAGAAGAAGATGCGGACGCCCTGCGGATGCTGCGTACACCATTCCTCTATCATGTCGGCAAAGTGATGCACGTTTATCACGCACTCGAAGATGTCAGCGGCCTTCAGTTTCTCGAGCAGATGCTGCAGCAATGGTTTGCCCGCAACGGGGACGAGCGCTTTCGGCATCGTGTCGGTAAGCGGTTTCAGCCGTGATCCTATTCCTGCGGCGAATATCATGGCGCGTGCCGGCGGCACGGGCAAGAGAATACGATTGATGTTTTGCTCGCGGTGGCATATGTGAACCTCCACGCCGAACTTACGATGAATGTGTTCCGCCAGGTGCTGGGCAGAATATACGCTGCGGTGCTGACCGCCCGTGCAGCCGAAAGAAAACATCAGACTGGTGAAACCGCGTTGTATGTAGCGCATCACGTGAGCATCTGCCAGCTTGTAAACGCTGTCGAGGAAGGTCAGAATCTCGCCGTCGTCCTCGAGAAAGCGAATTACCGGCTCATCTAATCCGGTCAACTGCTTGTAAGGTTCGTAGCGCCCAGGGTTGTGCGTACTGCGGCAATCGAAGACATATCCGCCGCCATTGCCCGATTCGTCCTGCGGGATGCCCTTGCGATACGAAAAGCTGAAGACACGCACCACCAGCGGGCCGCTACCATCGTACTTACTGAACGTGGCCGGACCATCCTGCGGGTGCGAAGAATACGGATTGGAGGGTGCCACCTTGTAGCCGTCGGCACGTTTCACCGGTTTCTGGCTGACGGGCGCAAACTGTGGCATTGCAGCCAGTTCGGTCAGCACGTCGCGCAGATACGGATACGGGCAACCGTCCTCTTGGAGCAGTTCGCGCAGATTCTGCATGGCAGGTGGAATGCTCTCGAGGAAATGCTTTTTTCGCTCAAAGTAACCGCGGAAACCGTATGCGCCAAGCACCTGCATGAGTCGGAAAAGCACGCACAGTTTCAACTGCTCGTGAAAACGCCTTTCGTTCACCTCGACGTAATGCTTCAGGCTCTCGATATAAACCTGTATCAGCTCACGGCGCAGGGAATTCGGATAGCGCGCCGATGCCTGCCACAGAAAGCTGGCCAAGTCGTACTGCACAGGTCCGCGACGGCCGCCTTGGAAATCTATAAAATACGGATTGCCTGTCGCATCGAGCATGACATTGCGCGCCTGGAAGTCGCGATACATGAAAGCCTCGCCCGGGATAGACACGATGTCGCGCGCCATAAGCTGGAAACTGGCTTCGAGTTTCAATTCGTGGAACTCCACGCCAGTGGCTTTCAGGAAGCAATATTTGAAATAGTTGAGGTCGAAGAGCACATTCGTCTCGTCGAGCGACGCCTGCGGATAGCACTGGTTGAAGTCGAGACCGCGCGCACCCTTAATCTGCATGTCTGGCAGCAGCGCAATGGTGCGCCGCAGCAAACCGCGCTCGCGCTGATTGTATCGTCCACCCGCCTCGCGGCCGGCCTTCAGCGTGTCGAAGAGTGTGCGGTCGCCCAAGTCGGTCTGCAAATAGCGCAGGCCGTCGCTGCTCTGAGCCACCACAGCCGGAACTGGCAGGCGTGCCGCAGTGAAATGGTCGGCAAGGTAGCAGAATGCGTGATTCTCGTCGCGACTGGTGCCGACCACGCCAATGAGCGAAGAGCCGTCGGCATTGCGCAGGCGATAGTACTGCCGGTTGCTTCCCGAACCCGGAATCGGTTCGCACGACGCGGCTTCGGTGCCAATCTTCTCTTTATAAAGTTTCTTCAGTAGTTCCATCAGTCTTTATTCTTCCAGATTAATTGAATCCTGCGACGTATGGCCGCCACGTTGATGGCGCTGACGCACAGGAAAAGTACAGCGCCCACGGCCACAGTAGGCCATAGCGGTCCGTCTTCCACACGCGGGAACATGGTCCACAGCAGGTTGAGATAATATCTGCGTGCCGCCCAAAGGGCGATTACTGCAAGCAGCAACACGACAGCGTTCAGAGTCACTGCCAGCAGCTGGTATGGCATTGCCACCCGGCACGGGCTGTATCCGATAAGCAAAAGGTTGCATAGTTTGTCGGCATTCTTCTGAACCAGCAAATAGATGCTGAGCATCAGCAAATAGAAGGCCAGCGCACTGATGAGTAAGCCCACACCGAGCACAAGACCTGCGGCAACGCGCAGGAAGAACATGGTACGGCCAGCCTCGAGTTTGTTATCCTCGAGTTCATACCCGTGCGCGTCCATGTAACGGGGAATCGCATCGTCGGCCGGGTTCTGCACTTCCACTATCAGCCGCGTAGGCGCAGCATCAGCCTGTGGCGCATAGCGTCGGTTGCTCCACTGCATGAAGCTCTCGGGCACCAGAATTGTGTTCAGACGCGTGCTGAAACCCACCACACGCGCGTCAAACCGTTCGTCGAGGCCATTGCCGCGCAGTGCCACCTGCATGCCGAGCGAGCCGACAAGCCCTTCAGACAGTTGCGGCAGTGATTTGCTGCGTGCGAAACCGAAATTATAGAGCGCCAAGTATGTGCGCGGCAGAATGATGGGCACCACGGGGTGCGCCTCGTCGAACAACCACGCTCGGACGTCCACATCGAGGAATGCGTCGGGCACGCTCTCGAAAAACATGTCGGTGCCGAACGACGGCATCCCCTGAACAGCAAGCCGGCACGAGACGTCGTATCTGCTGGCAGTGAAGCCGCCCAGGCTACGACAAAACGATTGACTACGCAGCTCCTCTATTTCCGCATCGCTGAAGGTCTGCGCCGAGCCGCCCAGCACGTCGAGTGCAGAGAGACGCTTGTTCACAATCAGATAGTCGGAGCGCAAAAATCCGTCGCCCTGCGTGAAGAGAGGCTTTACGTCGCGATAGAACTGCAATGCGAGCAGCACCACGAAGACGCCCAGCAGATTTGCCAGGAAAAAAGCGGCCAGTTGTGCCAGACTGACGTGGCGGCGGAGAAGTTTCCAGACGAGATTCACTTTCTGTTTAATCTAATATTGTTCATACTGTGTCAGAGCCGAAATACTTTGTCGTACGGCAACGACAGATGCTTGCCGATGCTCGTCACCACCACACCGGCGCCCTGTTGCTGCGCCTCGCTGCGGATGATTTCCGCCATGATGGCGGCGTTGGCATCATCGAGGTGACTGATTGGTTCGTCGGCCAGCAGGAAATCGAACGGCTGTGCCAGCGCACGAATCAAAGCCACGCGCTGCTGTTGGCCGAAGCTCATGCGCCCAACCGGCGTGTCAGCCTTGTCGGCTATGCCGAGGGCATCGAACCATTCAAGCAACTGGGCGCGTTTCTTATGGTCGAGAAGTCGGTTTTTCAGCTCCACATTCTCCATCGCCGTCAGTTCGGGGAAGAGTCGCAACTCCTGAAATAGACTGCTCAGCGAGTGCTGTCGCAGCGCCACCCAGTCGGCGGTCCGCAACTGGCTGATGTCTTTCCCGTCGAAAAGGATGCGTCCTTCGTAGTCGCGCCGATAACCGATAAGGTAGCTGCAGAGCGACGTTTTCCCCGTGCCGCTGGCTGCCTCCAACAGGTAGAATTCGCCTCGCTGCAGCGTGACGCTCTGCTGCCAGACGTCGCTCTGGATATCTGACCGTTGCGCAAAGACGCGCGGCAGTGTGTGGTCTATGTCAATCCGATTCATCGCGTTTCATTTCAGAGAAAATTTCCTTCACCGCACGCCGTGTCAGCAGTTCCACCTCGAGTCGCGGCTCGGAGAAGAGACGCAGTTGCACGCGTTCGGCCTCGTCCAGCAACCGACCGACGGGTGAGTCCTCGGGCGCCACGAGTTCGCGCCATCCCTGCCGCGCCACAAATTGCTGGACATCGAGCACGCCATAAAGCAGGCAACCCTTTGCCGCCTCTCGCCCATCAACGGCTTTCGAGCCGGGACGGCAGGCTTGCGAGGCAAGAAGTTCGTCGGGCGTAACGTAAAGGGTGTTTTCGCGCACACCAAAGCGTACATCGAACTTCTCGCCGCTCAACGCAAAGTCGTTGGCGCCAAGCGTTGAGAAGCGAAACAGGTGAGAGAACGCTCCGCCGCGTTGCCACGCAGGGACGTTCTGCAGGAAAGCGGTATTCGACAGCTGGGCAGTGAAGAGCCAACGGCTCTCCTCCTCGGCAAAGGCCAGCGATACATCGCCATCCACAGCTTCGACGATTCGGTCGGCGTCGATGCAGAAGTTAAGCAGCAGGAGGAAAGTACGCAACGTTGGCACGTCGCGCAATCTGCGAAGCAGCGAACTGCCGTCCACATTGGCCGTCAGCCAAAGCGATGACTGCTCAGGCCCAAAGGAGAACAGGTCGCCGCGTATGGGGCGAAAGGTGTCCTTCAGCGCGTTAAACTCGGCCGTCAGTTCGTTCTCGCCCAGCAACTCGGCATTCAGCACGAGCGACTGCCGGCGAATGGACATCGAAGCAAAGAGCGGAGCGTCTGAAAACATCTTCGACGGCAGGTACTGCCGCTTGTCGGCAGGCACGAGATTGGCAACGACGGCCGTGGTGGTGGCAAGTTTGGCAGCGCCGGTTTGAGACTGCAACACGTCATCGAAGGCAAAACGACGCGTGGTTTTCTTCATTATCACAGCCATTTTCTGACGAAACGACACGTCGCGTCCGGAGAGCACAAAGGGCACAACCACAGCCTTGCGGCTGTCGAACACCACTGCTGCGTTCTTCGTCTGAGCCCACTGCAGTCCTTGCTGCCGGTCCACCTCGACATCCTGCGACTCGAGCCACGTGCGGAAATCGCCGGCGTCAGCGAGCGGCAAGAGAATGCAAGGCTGTCGGTCGGCTGTAAGGAATGCATAGAAGGAGGACGTCAGTCGTAATCCCGTCTGCTCCACATCGTCGCTCCGAAATAGGCGCCATGCGTCGGCAAGCGTGAGGCCGCCTTCTGCCACCAGCGCCTGCAGGTCTACCTCCAGCACAGCCTGCGCATCTTCGGGGATGGCCGAGCGATACGAAGCGCCGTTCCGACGCAGCAGCACGACAGCCAATAAACAAGCTGCGACAGCCAGCAGGCCAAGAATTATGAGAATGCGGTGCTTCATAATATCTGATTCTTGAGTTGCATCATATGAACAGCCACCAGCGCAGCCGTCTCAGTGCGCAAACGACTGCGGCCAAGCGTGACGCTGCGGTAGCCCATCTGCTGGGCAAGGCGAACCTCCTCGATGCTGAAGTCGCCCTCCGGCCCGATGAGCACGGTGGTGGGCACGCCCACGCGCAACACGTCCAGAAGGAAAGGTTTCTCTCCACCCTCCGACACGATGTCCGCCTCCTCGTAGCAGTGGCAAATGAACTTGTCGCCGTCGCGAGGAGCAGAAACAAAACTGCGGAAAGGTGTCATCTCGCTGAGCTGTGGCTTCCACGCCTTATGGCTCTGCTTCATGGCAGCAAGGATGATACGTTCCACGCGATCCGTCTTCAGTGTGTGGCGCTCGCTGAACTGGCAGTCGAGGAACGAGATTTCGTCCACACCCACTTCTGTGGCTTTCTCGGCCAACCACTCGGTTCGGTCGTTCAGTTTCGTTGGCGCCATGGCCAAATGCAGATGGCCGGCCCATGCCCGCTCCTGCGGCTCGCTCTGGAGGATGCGATACGAGCAGTGGTGGTTAGAAGCCAGCGTTATCTCTGCCCGATGAAACGCGCCACGACCGTCCATCAGACGTATCTCGTCGCCCGCCTGCAAGCGCAGCACACGCACAGCGTGGCGTGCCTCGTCCTCTGGCAGCTGTCCGGAGAGTAGCGGGTCGTAAAAGAATCGTTCTTCCTTCACTTCGTAGCAGGATTATGCTTGTAGCGGAAGAAAATGGCAAACAACACAGCCACGACGAGAGCGTAGGCAGCGAAAATATACCAGCAAGTTTGCCAGCCGGCAATCACCTCCGTACCCTCGGCACCTGCACTTTGCGGCGTGAAGACGTAGTGATTGATGACGGCTTGTGCCACAAGCGTGCCGACAAAGGCGCCAAGTCCGTTGGTCATCATCATAAAAAGTCCCTGAGCCGAGCTGCGAATGCTGTCGTCTGTCTCCTGATTGATGAAAAGCGAGCCAGAAATATTAAAGAAGTCGAAAGCCACGCCATAGACTATCATAGAAAGCAGGAAGAGCCAGACACCATTGCCGGGATTGCCGACAGCAAAGAAACCGAAGCGCAGCACCCAGCCAAGCAAGGCAATGAGCACAACTTTCTTAATGCCGAATCGCGAAAGGAAGAAGGGAATAAGCAGGATACAGAGCGTCTCGCTCATCTGCGAGAGTGAAATAAGGATGTTGGCATGCTGCACACCGAAAGTAGCTTGGTACGCCTCGATGCTACCGAAGCTGGTAATGAAAGGATTGGCGTAGCCGTTGGAAATCTGAAGGCAGAAACCCAGCAGCATGGCAAAGCACATGAAGAGCGCCATACGAGGATTGAGGAAAAGCTTGAACGCATTCAGGCCCAGCGCCTCGGCGAGCGACTTCTGCTGACCGCCGTCTTTCTTTATCTCCATGCGAGGCATTGTCAGGGCATATGCTGCCAGCACCAAACTAAGGCAGCCGCTCACCATCCATTGGCCGGGCGTCTTCTGGAGACCGCAGAGATCTACAATCCACATCGTCACGATGAAGCCTACAGTGCCCCACACGCGAATTGGCGGGAATGCTTTCACCGTATCGAGCCCAGCTTTTTCCAGTGCCGAGTATGCCACAGAATAACTGAGCGCAATGGTGGGCATAAAGAACGCGACGGAAAGCGTGTAGAGCATGAACAACATGCCAAACTGCGGCTCGGCTCCAGCCTGATAGCCATAGCACGAAGCCGCTATCATGAAGAGACCGGCCAATGCATGGCAGAGACTCAGCACGCGTTGGCCTTCCATCCAGCGGTCGGCCAAGATACCCATCAAAGCGGGCATGAAAATACTGACGATGCCCTGCACAGAATAAAACCAGCCAATGTGCGAGCCAAGCCCGACGCCTGCGAGATAGGTTCCCATGCTGGTAAGGTACGCGCCCCAAACGGCGAACTCAAGGAAATTAAGTAGTGTAAGACGAAACTTAAGGTTCATAACGATTATTTGTAATTTAAGATTATTCGATTTACAGCTTGCAGAAATATTACTCCACGTAGAGCACGAGCCCCTTCAGGTACTCGCCTTCGGGGTGGTAGATGTTTATGGGATGGTCGGCGGGCTGGTGGAGCTGGTGCAGGATGCGCACACGCCGGCGGCTGATGGCCGCAGCGGTGAAGACTGCGAGACGGAACTGCTCTTTGCTCACAGCCTGCGAACAACTGAACGTAAACAGGATGCCACCTGGCTGAATCTTCTCGAATGCCTTGGCATTCAACTTTGTGTAACCACGCAGAGCGTTTTTCACCGCATCGCGATGCTTGGCGAAAGCCGGCGGGTCGAGAATGACGAGGTCGTAGGGCGTCTCCATGCGGTCGAGATAACGAAAAGCATCTTCGGCAAATGCGGTGTGACGCGTCGTATCCGGAAAATTAAGTGCTACATTGGCGTTTACGAGCTCCACCGCCTTGGCGCTGCTGTCTACGCTGTGTACTAACTGAGCGCCGCCACGCAAGGCATAGACGCTGAAACCGCCCGTATAACAGAACATATTCAGGACGCGACGTCCGTTGGAGTAACGCTCGAGGAGTGAGCGGTTATCGCGCTGGTCTACAAAAAATCCTGTCTTCTGTCCTTTCAGCCAATCGATGTGGAAGCGGAGCCCATTCTCTATGGCCACATCATCGTCCGAACGGCCCAAAAGAAATTCGTTCTCCTGTCCTAAATCGGCTTTGAAAGGCAGCGTCGTCTCGCTCTTGTAGTAGATGGCTTTGAGCTGAAGGCCCATCACTTCTCGCAGAGCCGTTGCAATTTCGGTGCGAGCCACGTGCATTCCGACGCTGTGAGCCTGCATCACGGCTGTCGCGCCATAGATATCAATTACCAAGCCTGGCAGTCCGTCGCCCTCGCCGTGCACCAGTCGGTACATGGTGTTGTCTTCGCGACCGGCCAAGCCAATACGGCGGCGGACCTCCAATGCCGCGGTCAATCGCTCCTGCCAGAACGAGCCGTCTATGGGACGTTCTTCGAACGACAGCACGCGAACGGCAATGCTGCCCACTTGCCAGTGTCCAACTGCCATGAAGTTGCCGTCGGCCGAAAGCACACGAACCACGTCTCCCTCCTGCGGTTCACCTTCGGTGCGCTGCACGGCGCCCGAGAATACCCACGGATGGAAACGGCGCAGGCTCTCGTCCTTTCCACGGCGTAATATCACGTTTTTCATTTCATTCATTCTTATTTCGCATTATAACGATATAACGTTATGCCGATATACCGATTATTCTTTTACTCCTCGGCGACAAGCCGGAAACGACGTGTCTCGGCCAGCGTCTGCAGTTCCTCGTAGAGACGGATACACGCCCACGCATCGGTGGCCGCATATCGTTTCTGCTGTTCCGTCAGCACGTCGGCCTCCCAGTTCGTCAGTTGCTGCCGCTTGCTTATCTTCTGACCGAAGACGTTGGCGTATAGTTTTTGCAGGCTCATGTCCTCGATGCCGAACTGCTTCACGTAGTCTTGCAACTCGACGAACGTGCCGCGCTGGAAACTGGCACTCTCGGCCAGTCGGGGCAAGTCGTCGCAGAGCGAAAGACCAACCTTCGTAATCGTGCGGTCGGAGAGCAAACGCAGCACGCACTCAGGCAGTCCGATTCGGTTCAGCCTGAAGAGGAAGCAGATGTCGGCGGCACAAACTTGCAACAGCGCCACAGCGTGATGCTCTCCCTTGCGAAAAGTAGGTCGCGTCTCGGTGTCGAAACCAAGCAATGGCTGTCGCAACAAATATTCCACAGCCCGCTCAGCAACGGACACACTATCCACCACTTCTATCCTACCCTCGAAAACCGCCTGTGGCAGCTCCGCAATTCGTTCTTTCGGGAACTTACTGTAGAGCGTCCTCATCGTCCAAGGCGTTTAACGTGTAGCGCAACTGATGCAGACGTCGCAGCGTGTCGAGCACGGCCTGTCCCCAGTAGAGTTCGAAGGCATCCATCACAGCCCACAGCGCGTCGTGCATACAATCCTCTATGCGTTCCTGATAGACCGCCACAAAGTTGCGCAACGCCTGATACGTGTCGGCCAGACCCTCGCTCACCGACTGCCAGCGCATCTCCTCTGCGCCTGTCTCGGCAATGGCCAGCGCCTCGTACTCGTCGGCGTCGCCCATGATTTCCCACACCGAGTTGCGAATGAAGTCATAGTCCGCCTCCGTCACCTTATCGTCGGGCAGAAAGTCTCCGTTGCTCTCCACCTTGGGCAGCAAAGCCGCTTTCATGTAGAGCAGCGGCAGCAATCGCAGCATCTCAGCCACGAACTCGTCGCGTTTGCGCCCCGCACACTGCTCAAGGCTGACACACACTTGTGCAGCCACAGTCACGAATTCCAGCGTGTCGTGCGCATAAATTCTCTTCTCCATATCGTTCTGCACTTTCAACGTGCAACTATTTTCCGTGCAAAGTTACGAAAAGTTGAGCGCAGAACAAAGAAAACCATCTGTCTTTTTCTGTACCTTATAATATAACGAACGAAAAAATCTGTGCCGACACATCTGTTTCGGATTTTATTCGTATCTTTGCGCCTGATTAAAAAGAGACAACTCAGATGGCTGAAAGCAAAAATAAGAAGACAAAAGGCAAAAGCGAGCCCGGACGGCTGAGCCGCATGTTCGGTTGGCTGAAGAAACATACGGAAGACCCTGAGGCAGCACCGGCCAAGGGCGATAAAAAGAAAGGAAAAGGCGAAGGCAACGAGCGTTTCGTGTGGGGCGCTGTGCTGGCGCTGGTGGCCATATACGTGCTGCTGGCCATGATATCTCACCTCTTCACAGGTGCCGACGACCAAAAGCTCTTCCAGGAAAGTGTAACGCCATACACGGCAAAGAACTGGATGGGCCCGTGGGGTGCTTATGCGGCACATTATATCATGGATTACTGCTTCGGCGTGTCGAGCATCTTGCTTCCCATCTTACTTTTGGCCACAAGTGTACGCATCATGAACATTACGAAAGTGCGCCTGCACAAGTGGTTTCTCAACTGCACCGTGCTGATGGCGTGGTGCTCGGCATTTGCAGCCTACGTGGTGGCACATGTTTCGTTTGCACGCGACAGCTACATTGTGTGGGGCGGCATGATAGGACGCGAAGAAGTAAACCTGATGGAAGAACATATCGGGCAAGGCGGCGTACTGATAGCTTTAGCAATCGTTTTTCTGCTCTATCTGGCTTACGTGAGCGACGAGGCAATCAGCACTTTGCGCAGCTGGATGACATTTAAGAAGGATGAAGACACGACCTCAGACGTGACGCAGACTGACGGCGAAACGACGGAGACAGAAAACGACGAGGAGGACGACACAGACGAGACGCCGGAACCCAAGGAACCGCTGATGCCCTTCGAGGACAGCCCGACGACGACGGCCACCGTGGTGGACTTCGGACAGGTGCAGACGGGACAACCCATTCCACTGAAGCCCGGCGAACAGGAACTGCCCATCGAAATAGAGCAGCCGGAGGAGAAGATGGAGATTATGGTGGGACAGAATCCAGAAGAAGCGACCGTGACGGACGAAGGCGCGCTTGAACCCTACGACCCGAAGCTGGATTTGGAATACTATAAATACCCGACACTGGATTTGCTGAAGAAGTACGACTCGAACTCCACAGCCATCGACGAAGAAGAGTTGCGCAGCAATCGCAACCGCATCGTGCATGTGCTCCAGACTTTCGGTGTGGAAATCAGCAACATCAAGGCCACCATCGGTCCGACCATCACGCTCTACGAGGTAATACCGGCTCCGGGCGTGCGCATCACAAAGATAAAAAATCTGGAAGACGACATCGCGCTGAGCCTTTCGGCACTTGGCATCCGCATCATCGCACCCATCCCCGGCAAGGGCACCATCGGCATTGAAGTTCCGAACGCTAAGCCGCAGATGGTTTCGATGGAGAGTATTATAAACAGCAAGAAGTTCCAGACTTCCGAATACGAGCTACCCATCGCGCTGGGCAAGACAATCACGAATGAAGTCTTCATGGTGGATCTGGCTAAGCTGCCGCATCTACTTGTGGCAGGTGCCACCGGACAAGGCAAGTCGGTGGGACTGAACGCCATCATTACGAGTCTGCTCTACAAGAAGCACCCAGCCGAGCTGAAACTCGTGATGGTAGACCCGAAGAAGGTGGAATTCAGTGTTTACAACCCCATTGTGAACCATTTCCTCGCGCAGGTGGAAGGCAATGAAGACACCGAAGAGCCGATTATCACAGATGTGAACAAAGTAATCCAAACGCTGAAAAGTCTTTGCGTGGAGATGGACACGCGCTACGACCTGCTGAAGCGAGCACGCGCCCGCAACGTGAAGGAATACAACGAGAAGTTTAAGAATCGCGAACTCAACCCCGAGCACGGCCACAAGTTCATGCCCTACATCGTGGTCATCATAGACGAGTTCGGAGACCTGATAATGACGGCAGGACGCGAGATAGAACTTCCAATAGCCCGCATAGCTCAGTTGGCACGTGCCGTAGGTATTCATATGATTATTGCCACGCAGCGTCCTACGACAAACATCATCACCGGCACCATCAAAGCCAACTTCCCGGCACGCATGGCATTCAAGGTGGCATCGGTGGTGGACAGCCGTACGATACTCGACCGCACGGGGGCCAACCAGTTGGTGGGCAAGGGCGACATGCTGTTCCTCTCGGGCAGCGAGCCAGTTCGCGTGCAGTGTGCCTTCGTAGATACGCCCGAGGTGGAAAACATTGCCAGCTTTATCGCGTGCCAGCAAAGTTATCACCACCCGTTCCCGTTGCCCGAAGTGGCACTTGAGGGAGACGAAGGCGGTGAAGGCCCCGACGTTGACATGAACCACCTCGATCCCATGCTGCCAGAAGTCGCTCGCATGGTGGTGACAGAGCAGAGCGGCAGCACCAGCATGATTCAGCGCAAGTTCAGTATCGGATACAACCGCGCGGGACGTCTCATGGATCAGCTCGAGAAAGTGGGTATCGTAGGCCCCGCCAAGGGTAGCAAACCGCGCGAAGTGCTCTGCGCCACAGAGACAGAACTGCAAAACAAGCTTAACAATATCTGAAACCACGCGTGAAAAATGAAAAAGTACATGACATTTCTGCTGCTACTGGCCGTCGCACTGACCACAGCCACGGCCGAAAATAACGGCCGGCGTGTGCTGGACAAGGCAGCGAACTATATAAAGAAGAGCGGAGACGTGCGCGTGACGTTTAGCGCCACGAGTTTCAGCGGCACCGACGAGCAAGGCACCGTCAGCGGCACCATGTTGCTGCAAGGCAACCGCTTCTGCGTGAGCACCGACGAGATGCAGACATGGTTCGACGGCAAGACGCAGTGGACCTACGTGCCCGAGAACGGCGAGGTTAACGTCACAGAGCCGACGGAGAAGGAGATGCAAGCCGTAAACCCCTACTCCTTCATGCAGATTTACAAGAAAGGCTATCGCACCACCATGCGTGAATCCACACTGCGAGGCGAGAAAACTTACGAGGTGCACCTGCTGGCGCGCAATGCAGACAACGCAGCACAGGAGATATACGTCGATGTGCGGCAAAGCGACTACCGTCTGCTCTGCGTTCGTGTGCGGCAAGACAACATTTGGAACCGCATCAGTCTGAAGACTTTTGCCGGCAACCAGAATTTTTCGGCCAGTGAATTCACGTTCCCCAAAGAGAAATACCCCGATGCAGAAATCATAGACCTGCGCTGACGAATTACAACAAAGATACGACAAAACACAACATACCAAAGAAATGAAACACCACAGTTTACTTATCATCGGCAGCGGCCCGGCGGGCTACACAGCTGCCATATATGCCGGACGCGCCGGTCTGGAACCTGTCATTGTGGAAGGAATGCAACCCGGCGGCCAACTTACCATCACCACCGAAGTGGAAAACTTCCCGGGCTTTCCGCAGGGCATAGACGCCAATCAGCTGATGATGGACATGCGCACGCAGGCAGAACGCTTCGGAGCCAAGATTATCTCCGGCACCATCACACGCACTGACCTGTCGCAAGCGCCCTACCGCCTTTGGACCGACAGCGGCGACGAACTGACAGCCGACAGCATCATCATAGCCACCGGCGCCAGCGCCAAGTATCTGGGACTCGACGACGAACAGAAATACATGGGACAGGGCGTCTCGGCCTGCGCCACGTGCGACGGCTTCTTCTACCGCAAGAAGATTGTGGCCGTGGTGGGCGGCGGAGATACAGCCTGTGAGGAGGCACTCTATCTGGCCGGACTTGCTGCGAAGGTCTATCTCATCGTGCGAAAACCATTCCTGCGCGCCAGCCAAATCATGCAACAGCGAGTAGTGGAGAACGAGAAGATAGAAATTCTTTTTGAGACCAATACGCTGGGACTTTACGGCGAGAACGGAGTGGAAGGCGCACACCTTATTTATAAAAAAGGAGAGGACGGCGAACGGAAATACGACTTGCCAATAGACGGTTTCTTTCTTGCCATCGGCCATCGCCCGAATAGCGAGGCATTCCGCCCGTGGGTGAAAACCGACAAGACGGGTTACATCATGACCGAGGGCGCCTCGCCACGCACAGGAATACCCGGCATTTTTGCAGCGGGCGACGTGGCAGACCCATATTACAGACAAGCCGTGGTGGCTGCAGCCAGTGGTGCCAAAGCTGCCATTGAAGCCGAAAAATATCTGAAAAGCCTATGACAAAGTTTCAGCTCTACAAACTCATCCGACAGCACAGCAAACTGAAGGATGAGAGACATCCCATGTTCGAAAAGAACCGCTTCATGAAGTTCCTGGCCATCTTCATGTGGCTGTATTATGCCGCCATTCTGGTATTCATGGGCGTGATGCTGCCGTCGGGATTCCGCGGAATGTACAATGGCGTGGCTGCTTTCCACGTGCTGGACGGCTTCGTCTTGTGGCTTCTCATTACGGACTTCTGGATTCGGTTCGTGCTACAGGAGACGCCGGCCCAGCAAGGCCGCGCTTACGCCTTACTGCCTATCCGTCGCTCGTTCCTGATGAACGTATATCTCATTCAGTCCGGCTTCAGTTGGGGCAACCTTTTCTGGGGCTTCATGCTGGTGCCATTCGGTCTGCTCACAGTTATGCCGCTGCTAGGCTTCGGAAGTCTCTGCACGTGGCTGCTCGGCTGGTGGATGCTGTGCATTCTCAACGGTTTCTTCTATCTTTTCATGCGCACGCTCATCTCGAAGCACATGGCGTGGACTTTGCTGCCAGCCGCCATACACGCCGCACTCATCTGCCTGATGGTCGTACCGAAGCATAACATGCTCGACATTCCGCTCACCGAGTGGATGTACCAGTACGCCCTCGGTCACTGGTGGGCCTTCCTCGCCACGGCTGCAGCCATCGGCCTGATGTATTGGGCAAACTACAAGCTGCAAATGTCGATGGTGTACAACGAAGTGGCAAAAAAGGAGGAAGTGGAGATGAAGAGTGCCACACAAATGAACTTCCTCAACCGTTACGGCGCGCTTGGCGAGTATCTGAAGTTGGAAATGAAGATGCGAATGCGCAACAAGACCGTGCGCCTGCAATTCCTCACGCTGTTGGGCTGCATGTTGCTGCTAAGCGGACTACTCTACTTTACCGACATTTACAACGGCTCATTCATGCGCTCGTTTATTTGTCTCTACGACTACGCCGTGCTGGGACTCACCATGCTGGTGACCATCATGTGCCACGAAGGAAACTACATGGACGGACTGATGAGCCGGCGCGAGAGCATTCTGAAACTGCTTCACGCAAAGTTTTATTTCAACAGCCTCGTACTGCTGCTGCCCTTTGTGCTCGTGGTTCCGCTGATGATAGCCGGCAAGATTTCCGTGTGGATGAATCTCGGCTACCTGTTCTTTACCATCGGCGTGCTTTATCCGCTGTGCTTCCAGATGGCAGTTTACAATCGCGACACGCTGCCGCTTAACACGCGCCTCACCAGCAAGCAAGGAAGTTGGCAGCAACAAGTCATCACCATCGTGGCACTTTTCCTGCCCATCGGCATAGAAAAAATCGGCCTCCTGCTCCTTGGCGAGCCGTGGGGCTACGTACTGTTGATAGCATTCGGCATCGTGGGACTTGCCACACATCGTTTGTGGCTACAGAACATTTACACGCGATTTATGCAACGTCGCTACGTGAACATGGACGGTTTCCGTGCAAGCCGTGGCAGCTGACACCGATAAAAACACACAGAATTATTACGCTAAAACTCCAAACATCATGGAAATCAAAATAGAGAATCTAAAAAAATGCTTCGGCGAAAAAGTGGCCGTAAACATCAGCGAATTCACCATACACGACGGCGAAGTGCTGGGACTCGTGGGAAACAACGGTGCCGGCAAGAGTACCCTCTTCCGCCTCATGCTCGACCTCATCAAAGCAGACGAGGGCCGCGTGCTGATGGGCGACACAGACGTATCGAAGACCGAGGAATGGAAAGATTGGACAGGCGCTTACGTAGACGACTCCTTCCTCATCGACTACCTGACACCCGACGAATACCTGCAATTCATAGCCCGCATCACAGGCAAGACAGAGCAGGAGTTGCAAGATTTCCTTGCAGATTTCGAACATTTCATGGCAGGCGAAGTTTGCGGCCAGAAGAAACTCATCCGCAACCTCTCGGCAGGCAACAAACAGAAGCTCGGCATCGTGGCCGCCATGCTGCTGCATCCCAAGATTCTCATTCTGGACGAGCCGTTCAACTTCCTCGACCCGTCGAGCCAAAGCGCCATAAAGCACCTGCTCACCAAATATAATCAGGAAACGGGCGCCACCATCCTTGTTTCGAGCCACAACTTGCAGCACACGGTGGACATCTGCCCGCGCATCGCGCTGCTCGAAAACGGAGTTATCATACGCGACATTGCCAATCACAACGGCGAGGCTATTGCCGAACTCGAAAACTACTTTGAAGTATGAAACGTCACATCCTACTTTTCTCTCTGATGTTGTTGGCTGCAACAGCCAATGCGCAAGACCTGACAGGCCGCACTTATGCTTGCAAGGATGTGGAGGCCCTGCGCGAGTTTGTCACCGCAGCGGTGACAGGCGACAGCACATCCACCGGCCTAAGTAAGGGAATAGACAAAGGTCTCACCACATTTTTCCGCCTTTGTGACATGCAAATGGAGTTCCGATTCAAGGAAAATCAGCAGGTGCAGACACACCTCAGCATGACAATCAACGACGAACTGGCCAAGATGGCTCGCTTGGGATGGGCAAAACGTCAGATGGTGAACCTCATGCTGAAGACAACCGTCACAGGCATGAACAAAACGGAGCCTTACACCGTGGAAAACCGGCTTATCACCACCGAGCAAGGCAACTCCATGCTGCTGTCGGAGAGCGCCGATTCGCTCGAGATAGGCACGGCAGACGAAAAGAAGAACCTTGTTTTCAAGTTAGAAAAGTAAAAAAATCGGGGCCGCACATGCGACCCCGTTTTTTATACCTTAGGCAACGTCCACGGATTGCGGTACTCTTTGCAGAGATAGCTGTCGGCTTCCGCGTCGTGGAACGTGGCGCCGTCCCAAGTAAGTTTCTTGCCAGTCCTGTAGGCTATGTTACCCAACTGGGCAAACTTGGCAATGTGAGCGCCTATCTGAATGCTGGCGTTGCATGCCTGCGGCGTGCGAGCTTTGATGCATTCGAGATGATTTTTCACGTGCAGATTCAGTCCGCCTCCGCCGTAGGATTTATGCAGTTCCACGGCTTCCATGCGCTGTTTACCGCTGACTTTCTCGGGAATGACTTCCCACCCGTCGCGGTCCACCACGAGCGTTCCGTTCTCGCCCACGAAGCCCAGCCCATGCGTGCGGCCGTACGCTCCGTCGTTGATGCCGATTGCGTGGTCCCACAGGACGGTGAAACCGTCGAACGTGTAAACGGTCTGCAACAGGTCGGGCGTTTCGCACGCATCATCTGGGTAACCGAATTTGCCACCCGAAGCCATGATAGAACGTGGCGCCGTCACATTCATTCCGTAGAGCGCATAGTCTAGCAGGTGCACGCCCCAGTCGGTCATCAAGCCGCCGGCGTAATCCCAGAACCAGCGGAAAGTAAAATGAAAGCGGTTGGGATTGAAGGGTCTAAGCGGTGCCGGCCCAAGCCACATGTCGTAGTCCACGCCTTCTGGCGCGGGGCAGTCTGCTTTCACGGGAATGGAAGGACACCATCCTTGGTACGAAAAGACGCGAACGGTGCGTATCTTTCCGAGTTTACCACTATGCACGAAATCCATGGCATCCTGCCAGTGAGGATCACTGCGCTGCCACTGACCAACCTGCACCACGCGACCGTAGCGCTCAGCTGCGCGAACCATGATGTTGCACTCCTCGATACTGTTGCCAAGCGGCTTTTCGCAGTAAACGTCCTTGCCGGCCTCGCACGCTGCCACCAGCTGTAGGCAATGCCAATGGTCGGGCGTTCCGATGATGACCACATCCACATTTTTATCATCTATCAGCCGCCGCCAATCCTTGTAGATTCCCTTGGGTTTCTTGCCTTGCGCCTTTTCTACGTCGGCCACCCTGCGGTCCAACACACGCTGATCCACATCCGCCAACGCCACGCATTCTACTTCGCTGTTGCGGAGAAATGCAGACAGGTCGGAATATCCCATGCCGTTACAGCCAATAAGTCCGACGCGAATCTTGTCATTTGCACTCACGCCTTTGCGACCGGCGCGGATAAGCGTCGGAGCCAGAAAAAGTCCGGCTCCCAGCATCGATGAACGCTGCAAAAAGTCTCTTCGCTCCATAGTATTAATAAGGTATAAAAGGTTATTTTCTCAGAATCGTGCGCACCACAAACCAGCCGTGCATGCAGATTGCAGCGGGCCAGCTGTAGTGATGCGCCATGATACGCAGCCTTTCCTTCAGCGACTTGCGGTGATTCTTCGTCGTTGTACCCTCCTTCAGGTAGTCGGTAAGCGCCGTATGTGTATTAACGAAGCTCAGGCGACGCCGTTCGGCACGCTTCATCACACGGATACACCAGTCGTAGTCGGCGGAGTAGTGATAACGCAGATTGTACGCCTCCTCGCGCGCCAAGTCCGTGCGCACGTAGAAACTCTGGTGGCACACCAGCATGCCGAGCAGGAACGAGCGTGACGTCAGTTTCTCGGGCGCAGAATGCTCGCGTTTCCCAGCCACGTTTCCGTCATCGTCCACTATGTTTGTCTGGCCATACACGATAGCAGGATTCTTTGGCGAGCCCTTATGCCAGCAAGCACACTTGGCAACAATCGAAAGTGTGCGTTCGTTGCAGAATTTGTCGCCCGCATTCAGAAAAACGATGTAGTCGCCCGTAGCTTGTTGCAGGGCCTTATTCATAGCATCGTAGATACCTTCGTCGCGTTCCTGCACGAGGCGGATGGAATGCGGCACTTCGGCATTGGAATTCTGCTCTACGTATCGCTGCACAAGACCGAGTGTGCCGTCGCTCGAACAGCCGTCGATTATCAGATGCTCCACACGCGGATATATCTGTCGCTGCACACTTTCCAACGTGCGGCCAAGCGTTGTCTCGGCGTTATAGGTCACCGTGGCGACGGTGATGAGTGGCAGTTCGCTATTCCTCTCTTGGTTCATTTATTTCCACTTACAGATTTGCTTTTTCATCGTCCAGTTCGCCATAGACTTCCATATAGCGACGAACCACATGGCTTTCGCCGAACAATCGCGCAGCGTGGGAGGCAGCCTCGGTGCGCATGTCGTGCTCCAGACAGTAGCGTATGCCGTCGGCCAGGTCCTCCACATCGCGCAACTTTGCCACGTATCCGTTCTTCTTATGCTCTATCATTTCGGGAATTCCGCCCACAGGAAATCCCACGCAGGGCGTGCCGCAGCTCATTGCCTCAGCAATGGTGTTGGGCAGGTTCTCCAGCAGGCTGGGTGTGACGAACACATCCACGGCCGAATAGAGGCGAGCCATCTGGTGCTCATCTGTGACATACGGAATACTGTATATCGGCATCTGAAATTCCGGATGCGAATTATTCCCCACCACGACGAAAGCTACATTTTCCTCCGGCCGGAAACAGAAGCTGGCTTGAATGAGCAAATCGATGCCCTTCATCTTGTCGGCCACATTGCAGGCGGCAAAGAGCACCAAATGCTGCCCCAGCGGAAGACCAAACTCGCGGCGGGCCTCGTCGCGCTCATGGGGATAGAAGATGTCGTGTGGCACAGGATTTGGGATGGCCGTCACACTGTGCCCAGCGGTGAGCGGGCTGCGGCGTGCCAAGGCTGCTGTCCACTGGCTGCAGCCGACAAATGTCAGACAGTCGGCCGTCGTATCGCCATATATGACCTGTTTTTTTTTGAAAACGGCGTGTGGCAATCGGCCTTTCAACCGCCAGCAATTTTGGCAGCCACGCTCGAATTCCGAACAATCTACGCTGTGATGGCAGACAGCCGTCACGGGCCAGTGATCGTGGAGCGTCCAGACCACACGCTTGCCGCTGCGCAGAATCTTGCGGATGGACTTCAGGCTCAGAAATCCCTGGTTCACCCAGTGCAAATGTATCACGTCGGCCTCGCGAAACTCGGGCAGGCGTGTGATGTCCGTGCCGCACGAAGCGATATCAACGGCCCACAGCCCTTCGAAACTGAACCCGTTGGCAATAAAAATCCGCAGCCGTTCCCATGCCTTGTCCCATTTCGTCTGACGGACGCGAACCGTCGTCATGGCGTCTGTCTGCTTATCGCGCACAAGCATCTTGGCCTGCACGCCATTATTTATGAGGGCGCGACAAAGACGGTTGGCTGCAATAGCTGCGCCGCCGCTTCGCTCGCTGGTACTTACTATCAGGACTCGCATCTAATCTTGCGCTATAAAGACTTTACTTATAAACTATAAATCCGAAAACTCGCAGTCCATCACTTGAATTCTTCCTTTCCCATCCACTTCTTCACACGGCGGGCAAACGACTGCCGGATGTAACCGAGATTGCCGTGACGAAGATTGAGCCACAGTTCCTCCAGCGAACGCCATATTTTCACCCACGGATGTCCCCACCCCATGATGCGGTAGGCACGCTGTCGATAGGCCACATGTTCGATGAAATGTGTGGGATGCTGGATGGGCGCCTCCAGTTCGAAACGTTTCATCTCGAAGATTCGTCGGTAACCGCACGGCAGCGTGTCGAGCGAGCCACCGAAATGTGTGGAACCGGCCGTAGCTCCCAGATTGTTTATCATGTTGCGCCGTGGCACGATGCACACGCCTCCGGAGAGCAGCAGGTGCGCCCAGAAAATTGTCTCGTAGAAAGCCTTGCCTTGCTCCCTGTGACGCCTACACATCGGCAGGAAGTCGGTACGATACCGACGCTCGCGCACCAGATTCTCGAGGCGACGGACTGCCGTTTTGTCGTCGAGCCACGTGTAATGCTCGTCCCACTGGTCCACAACGCGCCGCCACGAGGCCCAGCCCCAAATGCTGAAATAGGTGGAAAAGAAGTAGTCGGCACCGGCATCGGGCGTTGTCTCTTCGACGTTGAAGCCCGAAATCATGGTCACCCGCGTGTCGTTTTCGTAGCGGTCAAGCATCTCCTTGCAGAAACGGAAGAAGAAAACGCTCGGAACGTCGTCATCCTCCAGCACAACGCACTTATCGGCCAACGAAAATGCCCATTTCTGAGAGATAAACTCCGAGGGGTCGCAACCGAAATTGCGCTCCTGATAGAAATGCTGCACATCGCACTCCCAGTCCACATGGCTCACCACCTCGCGGCAGGCCATGATGCCCGGCATGTCGCGTTCGTCGCGTGGACCATCCTGATACAGGAAAAGACGCGACGGCCGTGCCTTCCGAACCTCGGCAAACACTTTCGAGAGTTGTTCTGGCCGATTGAAAAACAGAATCAGTACGGCAATATCTATTTCAGCTGCATTCATGTGGGCAAAGTTACGCAATTTCCAAGAAAATGCAAAGTGTAGGCCAAAGTTTTGCACGTTAAACGATTTTTGCGTACTTTTGCACAGAGAATGTGAAGCGATATACCGAAAACACATGAAACGATTATTTACAACATTAGCCGCGATAGCCGTGGCACTGAGTATGGAAGCACAGCAATACAAGTCCGTCCCGACAGAAATCTGGCCGAAGAAAGTGCCGGGAGCCACCAAGGCAAAAGCAATGCCAAAGCTACAAGAGAACGACCCCGAGCATTGGGTCGAAGTAACCAGCCCTACGCTCGAGATTTTCCGCCCGACAACGCAGTCGAACGGCCAGGCCGTAGTGGTCTGCCCGGGCGGGGCGTACAACATTCTGGCCTACGTAAAGGAGGGACAAGAGATTGCAGAGTGGCTTGCCGCACAGGGATATACGGCCTACGTGCTGGCGTATCGCGTGCCCAAGCAGCGAGACGGAGCTTTGCAAGACTTGTTCCGCTCCATCCGACTCGTCAGAAAAGCAGGATTTCAGAAGGTAGGATGCATCGGCTTCTCTGCCGGCGCAAGTCTGTGCTGTCGTGCAGCCACCCGCTTCGGCGAGGAGACATATAATAAGGTGGACGCCGCAGACCAGCTGGTGCAGCGACCCGACTTTGCCATGCTAATCTATCCGGCTTACCTGGCAGACGGGCCAGACCACACGCTGACGCCGGAGTTGCTCGTGTCGAAGGAGACGTCGCCCATGTTTGTTTGGGGAACACAGGACGACGTACACAGCGGGCCAAGCACGGCAACAATCCTGTATGCCATGCAACGAGCCGGCGCACCCATAGAAGTTCACTATCACGTACAAGGCGGCCACGGCTACGGCATGCGGGGCGACGGCGCCGGCAGCATCTGGCCGAAGTTGGCAGAGCAATGGCTCACGCGCCAACGCTAAGCAGCGAGAAAACAAAATGAAGAAGGCTCGAGTTAATCCAAGAACTCGAGCCTTTTTACGTGTCCGCCTTCCACTTTGTCGAGGTCGGGCAAGCGCATGTAGTCGCCGAACTGCTTCGTCAGCATTTCGTGCGCGCGGCCCGGCACGGAGAGTTGCAAGCCCTCAAACGTGTGCGTCGCGAGCGGAAAGATGTCATGCAAATCGTAAACAATGTGGAACGGAATTCCGTAGTCGTACGTCAGCGTCCGCCCACGCGTCAGGCGGCTGACTGCACGCAGAATCGGGAAAGTGATGTGACGATTCGCCCATGTGATACGACGGATGCGCCCCATTACACGCTCTGGCTCGGTTGCCGTACGGAAAATCTTGAACGTATGCGCCTGCAGCGGCTCAGCCAGCAGGTGCGTCCACATGCGCTGCTCGTCGAAAGGAAAAATGTCGATGAAGATGCCACGCTCCGCAAAGACACGGTCGTAGGGCGAAGGCTCCTCGAGCACAGAACGGCGGTCGCGAAGTTTCGCAAAGAAGTAGAAATAATTCGGATCCGTGTCGTTGGTCTGCAGCGCGATGTGCTCGGGCAGTTCGGCCGGCAGCACTTCGAGCAGACGCAAGTAGTCGCGTCGCAGAAGCCCCACGTCGAGATCGTCGTCCCAAGGTATAAAACCGTTGTGACGCATGGCGCCAAGCAGCGTGCCGCCATAGAGAAAATACGGAATGCCGTGTCGGCGGCAAACGTCGTCGAGCAGTTCCACCATTTCCAACATCCGCAACTGCATACGCCGAAGCGGCGAACCCTCGGGATTGAAACGTGCCTTCAGCGCTGCGGCCTGTGACGCCGCATCGTACGACGTGTGGTTTTCCGTAAACTGCGTGTCAGAATTCATATACTTCGTTTGAAACTACGGCAAAGTTAGTTCATTTTATTTAAACCGCAAGCACTTTCGATTAGAAATAATGAGACAGCAAAAATACAAAATAACGATAATTACAGAAAGTGGAGACGTTAAATCCGTACAGAGTGGCGAAACAAGAATCATTTATGGCGGTGCCGGCGGAGGCAAAGCCGCTCGCGCTCCACGTCACACAGGCACGAACTGGGAAGAAGAATGGTAAAATCTGAATCACACACGCAATGCCCCTCCAGCCGCATGGAGGGGCATTTTTTTTGCACATGGGAAAACGATTATCACATTTCGGAAGGAAAAAAGTTCGTTGAACAAAAAAAATGATTACCTTTGCAACGACAAAAACCGAAGCTATATGACAATTGGATACACGACTGGCGTTTACGATTTATTCCACATCGGACACCTTAACCTACTCAAAAATGCAAAAGGCATGTGCGACAAGTTGGTAGTCGGCGTGACGGTGGATGAGTTGGTGGCCTACAAAGGCAAGAAAGCCATGATTCCTTTTGAGGACCGCATCGAGATAGTTCGCAGCATTCGATACGTGGATGCTGCAGTTCCGCAGTATGACATGGACAAATTGGCCGCGTGCAAAAAGCTGGGAGCAAAGGTGCTTTTCGTAGGCGACGACTGGTACGGCACCGAAAAGTGGCGCGAATATGAGAAGCAGTTCGAGGCAGAAGGCATCCGCATCGTGTACTTCCCTTACACCAAAGGCGTGTCGTCCACACAAATCACAAAGGCGCTGAACGCTGTGCGCGGTCAGAACCTGGAAGACCTCAAATAGCACGCGCAAAACCACATTTAGCAATCTACATTCAACACTTACCATAAATAATACCCACCATGACAGACAAAGATTTCTGCCTAAGCAGCTACATTGCATTTCGATACATCTGGAAGGACGGCATGGAATTTGCCGACGGCATGCACCACAAACTCTACGAAGCCATACCCGACAAGGAGCGTATTGCAGTCGCCACGGCCGCTGACATAGACCGCGAGATTCAGCGCCAAGTCGATAATCTTTATGCGAAGTACGAGAACATCGGCATCCTGCTGTCAGGCGGAATGGACAGCGCCAACTTGGCCTCATATCTGCGGCCGGGAAGTCACGCCTACACGTTCACGGCCAGCGGAACGGCCGTCTTCAATGCAGACGAGGCGCGTGCCGCTCACTATTGCCAGAAGTGGGGACTGAAGCATCACTTCGTGAGCATTTCGTTCGAGGACTACAAACAGTTCACGCCGCAGGTGATGAAGACAAAATGTGCGCCCGTTCACTCCATTGAACCGCAGATATACAAAGCCGCCCTCATGGCAAAAGCCGACGGAGTGGACTTGATTTTGGTGGGTGAGAGCGCCGATTTGATTTTTGGCGGCATGGACCAACTGCTGTCGCAGGACTGGATGTTCGACGATTTCGTACGTCGTTACACGTTCCTCGACCCGAAGTTGGTGCTAAAGAACCCAGTGCCGATGGAAGAACTTTTCGAGAAATACCGACTGCCAGAAGGTCGCATCGACTTTATGACCTTCATGGACGAAGTTTTCTCCATCGAGAGTTCGTCGTCCTATCTGAATGCTTTCCAGACGGCAGGCCTACCCTACTACGATCCGTACGCACGGCTGGTGATGCGCGACGCGTTGGATCTCTACCGCGTGCGCCACGGCGAACCAAAATATTTGGTCCGCAATCTTTATGCCATGAAGTATCCGGAAGTGGAAGTGCCCAACAAAATTCCAATGCCACGCCCAGTGGACATGGTGTTTGCCGACTGGACGGGACCAACGCGGCCTGAATTCCGCGACGACATTCCCATGAATACGCTTACCGGCAATCAGAAATGGCAGCTCTGGTGTGCCGAGCTGTTCCTCGACTCGCTCTCCTGACGCCAACGCCCGCTGAGCCACGGGCATAACTCGAAGTACGGCACAAGCCACGTGCAGAGCCCGAAGACAACAGGCACGAGGATGACGACATCATCCCAGCGGCCATAAATGCTGCGCCCGAAACTAAGATGCGTGAACTTATAGAAATAGAGCATCGGGTAATGGAGCGTGAAATACACCATCGAATGCTCGCCTATGAAGTTGAAGACCGGCACGCGCGGCACGCGAAGGCAGAGCAAGACACCTGCAATTCCCGTCAGCGCAAGCACGGTGGCCGCCAATGACTCGGCAGGATTCTCGTGGTTGAACGTGTTGCTGCTCATGGTGTAATAGCCGCGCCAAACGAAATTCACAGCCACGAAACCAGCCACCAGCGCCACGGACATCCACAACATGCGCCGGCTGCCGACATTTTGCATCAGCCACGACCAGATTCGGCCAAGATAGAAGAACGAGACGCCCATGAAAACGTTGTTGAGACTCAGCCACAGCGGATTGCCGGCCTGCCACAGCGCAATACTGACAAGCGGGAAAAGCAGCACCACCCAATGCAGCCGAGGCACCTTCTCAAGAAAGTGTGCTACGACGTATGCCACGAAGAACGAGAAGAGGAACCACGTGGGCGAGTTGCCGTAGTGCGACGAAGTTTCCCAGATGTGCTCCCACTCCAGCGGCTCGATGGGTTTGTGATAACGCTCCACAAGTTTCGGCAGGAAGGCGAAATAGACGGCATTGCCCAGCAAACCGCAGGTGGCCCAAGGTATGAGCAGACGTTTCACGCGGTCGCGAAGATACGGCAACGTGCGGCCCGTAACTCCCTTATTGAAGTATCCGGCCTTGAAGAAGAAGAAACTCATAAAGAAATACGACCATTGCATCACCTCGCGCCACCAATCCACATCTCCCTTGCCACACATCGTCATTATGTGCAGCGTCACCATTCGTACGATGCATACGCCGCAAAGCAAGTCGAAAGCATTATTTCTCTTCTTCACTCTGAAACCCTGATTTTACAGCCGGAAAGAACAACTCGGTGCCGACATATAAATAATGTGAAACGCGCCTCTTGAATTACGAGACAAAGTTAAGAACATTATTTCAGAGCGGCAAATTTTTCTCCACTTTTATCCTTGGCAAAGCCAAACGTGGAAGGCTGAAATGCGACGCTTCGCATCGACTCACGCGACGTGTAGTTTTCCTTCATGCGACGCGTCGCATCTGACAACGCCACACGTGGCAGAAAAAAGCAGTCCCGCCAACGGGAAAAACCGAAGGCGGGACCGATGGGTTGCGCTATGCGACGACTTAAAGTGCGTTGGCTGTCAGAATCAGCACGAGCAGTGCCAAGATGGCATACAACTCGGGGAACACAGCCAGCACCATCGTGGTACCGAAAGCATTGTGGCCGGCACCGATGGCGCCAATGCCGTTGGCGCAAACCTTAGCCTGACGAATGGCGCTGTAAAGGGCCACAAGACCGAGGGCAAGGCCGACACCGAAAATGGCGCACGCTGCAGGCAGGTTGATGTCCGAAGTAATCTTCGTATTCAACATGAAAAATCCAACGAAGCCGTACAGACCCTGAGACGACGGCAGTGCCGACAGACCCATGTAAGCACCGCTCTTAGACGGATTCTTCTTGAAAGCACCAATTGCAGCGTTGCCGCAAATCGTCACACCGTAGGCACTGCCGATACCAGACAGCGCTACACACAGGGCTACGCCCAGATAAGCCAAAAAAATCTCCATAAATTAAATATTTTAAAGTTTGTTTTATTATTTCTTGTTGTTGTTCCAGACTCTCTTACACATTATTTCTTAAAAGGCACGTACTCTTTTCCGCCGCCCGAGAAGTCGGCATTCTTGAAGAACTCGACGAAAGTCAGACGCATCGGGTGAACGAAAGCACTGATGAGGCTCAGCGCAAACGTGATGCCGTGTCCCGCCAGCAGTATCAAGACCAGCGGCAGCCACCGTATGTACCATGCCAAAGAAGACGTCATGTCGAGCGCCAAGGAATTGAACACGCCACCAAGCACGCCGCCCGTCAGACCGAGGGCAAACAAGCGGATGTAGCTCAGCAAGTCGCCCAGCAGCCCCGTGGCCATGCCGTAGGTGCTCCAGACGCCGCCGCCGATATTGAGCAGCGGACCTGTGATGGGATTCTTGTATGCCGAAGGATTGTTGTAGAAGAAAATGCCAAATGCCGAAATCCCAATGAGGGCAAGCAGCACGTAGCGTGCCGCAGCAGGCAATTCGACGCCACACATGGGCAGTCCGTAGAGTGCCACTGCAGACAGCAAGGCGACAACCCACGAGAGCGTGCCGATGGCATAAGCAAAACCATAGTTCTTCCAGGCCTTTGCAGCCTTCAGTACCATGCCCAGCAGCACCTGCACGAGACCTATGATGACGGATATCACCATCATCGGGCTGTAGCCGAAAATCGGGCCCACGCCGCCGTCGCTCAGGAAATACTTCTTTACGGGAGCGAGGAACGCCCAATCCTGCTTGCTGAGGTCGATACCAAAGACAGTGCCTGTGGCAAGTCCGCATATCACAGTCATGCCACCCAGCCAGATGCCCAGACGGCCGTACTTCTTCGTGTCGCCCTTGCCAAACCATGTTGCCAAAAGGCCGGCCAGGAGCACCAAAAATCCGTAACCTCCGTCGCCCAGACACAAACCGAAGAACAGCATGAAGAATGGCGCGAAGAAGAATGTAGGATCTATGTCGTTGTAGCTCGGCAAAGAATACATGCGAAGAATCGGCTCAAAGAGGCTACTGAAGCTGTTGTTTGTAATCTTCACCGGCACGTCGTCCTCGTACGCAGGATTCTCCACTTCGTAGAAGATGTGCTGCGCATCGAGCCACTCGGTCAACGCGCCGATTTTCTCCTCGAGCGTCCAGCCAACGAGCAGCCGCACGGCGCCGTCGGCCAGCGACTCGTCGGAAAGCTGCACCTCGTGAAGCTGAATCTCAGACTTGCTGCGAGCCAGACCCTCTTCGAGCACAGATTTCTGTGTAGCCAACTGGCACAATTCGGAATGAACCTCTGCCAGCCGCACGCGGGCAGCCGATAGTTCGTCCTGATACTCCTTCAGACAGCCTTCTGGCAGGCTGAGCAGTTCGGCCGCGATGTCGGGCTGCTCGGCGCTAAAGGCCAAGAAGTAGATTTTCTTCTGATATTCGTCAACAGGGATGGTGAAGAACGTGTCTTCCCACTCGGCACGATACATTTTGTTTGGGCAGGCGAAGAACCACACGCGCAGGCCGGTCTCGTTCTCAATGCGACGAACATCCTCCCAGCGGAAGTTTCCCCAGGGCTCCATGCGAGCCACATTATTCTCGGCCTCGTCGATGCGATGATTCGTGGAAACCTCCTCGTCGCGCAGGCGTTCTATGCGTTCCAGCATTTCAGGCGTATCGCCCGACACGACGGCGGCAGCAGTGGACGAAGCATTCTCCTTGCCCCACGTGCCAAGCGCGTAATCGAGATACGCCATATCCTGCTCTATGCGTTGACGCAACTCGAGCGACTGCTGAAGTTCGGGACTTGTGGCACCCTGCTGCAACTGCTGCACATGCACGACTCCCTGCTCGCGAAGCCCAGCAATGAAAGCGTCGTATTCGCGCTCCGTGACGAGGAACGTAAGTTTTTTCATTCTCTCTATCATGCCGTGGCCTCCTTTCTTCGTTCCTGAAGCGACTTCAGGATTTTCTGCGAACTCTTGCTGAGGTTTTCCTCGTCCTCCATGAAGCGTTTGATTTTTCGCACGGCTTCCTGGAATCCTGGAATCTGAACTTTCTCAAAGAGATTCACCTTTTGCGTCGTCTTCTTGCGAGCGTGCTCGAGAAGCCCCTGCTTGGCTACAGCAAACTCATGCTCCACGGCTGTTTTCACCAGCCCGTGGAGAAGATTTATGCCGTCGAAGTACCACTTCGGAGCGCTGAAGAGTCCGAAAGGACGCACCTCGAGCCGGATGTTATTCAGCACAGGAACACGCACGCCTGCAATCTTCTTCACGCCCAGCTCCACATCTTTCAGTGCCACGAGCGACGTGTCGAATTCTCCCCAGAGGGCGTACATCGACTCATAGCCTGCAATCTGCTCCTGAAGCTTCCTTTCCAACGCTTCGGCCTCCTCCTTGCAGCGTTTCACCTCAAGGCGCAGCGCCGTCTCCTTGCTCTTTATGATGGGGAGCGTGCGCTGTCGCATCTTCAGGTTCTTCTCTATCTGCTGAAGCGACGTCTTGTTGTATTGAAACTTAATCACGTTTTTATTTTCTTATATCAGTAATGCCATAATCCGTAAGCTCGTAACCGTGCTTTCGCACATGGCACAGGGATTACGAATTGCTCTGCTGCTGCCAGTAAATGTCGGTAAACTCTTTCTTGATGTTCACTTCCTCGAGTCTGAAGTATCGACTCAGGAGTTTCCACGTCTCGTCGAGCATCTCCTCGGTGTTCAGATTCACGTCAATGGCCAGCAGTTTGTCGGCATAGTCGCGTGCGAAATCGAGGCAACGCGTGTCGTAATCCGTCAGGTCGAAGCCGTTTTCCAATTTTGTCTTGGCGTTGGCAGCGTCGGCATACAAGCGAATGGCGGCGTTCATCACCTGAGCGTGATCTTTGCGCGTCTTTTTGCCAGCTACCAACTGCTTCAGACGCGAAAGCGAACGGAAGGGATCGACAATAACCTTTCCGATATCACTGTCTCGGCGCAGGAACAGCTGACCCTCCGTGATGTAACCCGTATTGTCGGGCACAGCGTGGGTAATATCACCGCCGCTCAGTGTGGTGACGGCAATAATGGTAATGGAACCGCCGCCGACACTCTCGGGGAACTGCACTGCCTTCTCGTAAATCTTGGCCAAATCTGAATAAAGCGAACCTGGCATGGAATCTTTCGAAGGGATTTGATCCATACGGTTCGAGACAATACTCAGAGAATCGGCGTAAGAAGTCATATCCGTCAGCAGAACCAACACCTTTTCTTTCTTCTCGACTGCAAAATACTCGGCTGCGGCCAGCGCCATGTCAGGCACCAAAAGTCGTTCGACGGCCGGATCCTCCGTTGTGTTCATGAAAGCGATGATGCGGTCGAGAGCACCGGCGTTTGAGAACGTGTTGCGGAAGAAATAGTAGTCATCGTTTGTCATTCCCATACCGCCAAGAATAATCTTGTCGGCCTTTGCACGTAGAGCCACGAGCGCCATAACTTCGTTGAATGGCTGGTCGGGGTCGGCAAAGAAAGGAATCTTCTGTCCACTGACAAGTGTGTTGTTCAAGTCGATGCCTGCGATACCTGTAGCAATGAGTTCGCTGGGCTGCTTACGACGTACGGGATTCACGCTGGGACCACCGATTTCCACTTCGCGTCCTTCGATTTCCGGTCCGCCGTCGATGGGATTTCCATATGCGTTGAAGAAGCGTCCGGCCAACTGCTCGCTAACTTTCAGCGAAGGAGCCTTGCCAAGAAAGACAACTTCGGCATTTGTGGGAATTCCGCCGGTTCCTTCGAACACTTGCAGCGTCACGTCTTCGCCCATAATCTTCACCACTTGCGCCAATTTGCCGTTGATAACGGCCAATTCGTCGTATCCCACGCCTTTAGCCTTAAGGCTGCAAGTAGCTTTTGTGATTTGGCTTATCTGGGTATATACTTTCTGAAATGCTGTTGCCATAGTACCTTATTTTATTTATAAGTAGGCTTCCACCTGTTTCTTGTAGTCGTAATATTGCTCGCTCTTGTACTCAGAGTAGTTCATCTGCTTACAAATGTTGATTAGCTTCTTGTAGTAATCCACAACTTGCTCGAAGGTCTCGAACTTGCGACCTTCGCTTTCACAGATGGTAGTCACCAAATCGAGCAATTCTTCCTGTCGCTCCAACGGAGTCACGGCATCCACCTCGTCGAATGCGTCCTGCTGCAGAATTACAAAGTCGATAACTTCGCTCTTCCAGAACGTGACATGATACTCAACGGGCACGCCATCGTCGCCAAGAATGTTTATCTGCTCTGCAATCTCCTTGCCGCGTTGCATCCGCGTCTTGAGCTTTAGAACTTTCGGAATCCAGTTTTCGTTGATATGTTCCTTCATATACTCGGCAAACTCGGGATATTCCAGATATTTCGAGTACGAGTCGATGGGATTCACCGCGGGATAACGCTTCTTGTCGGCGCGGTCCTGCTCCAATCCGTAGAAACAACGGGCAACCTTCTTCGTGTTCTCCGTCACGGGCTCCTTCAAGTTTCCGCCGGCGGGAGACACCGTTCCGAGGAATGTGACGCTTCCCACCTTGCCATTGCGCAGCTTGACATATCCGGCACGACCGTAGAAGTTGCTGATAAGAGCGCCCAAATCCATCGGGAATGCATCGGGACCAGGAAGTTCCTCCATGCGGTTACTCATCTCGCGAAGCGCCTGAGCCCAACGGCTGGTACTATCCGCCATCAGAAGTACACGCAAACCCATGCTTCTGTAGTATTCCGCCATCGTCATTGCCGTGTAAACCGAAGCCTCGCGGGCTGCCACAGGCATATTACTGGTGTTTGCAATGATAATTGTTCGCTCCATCAATTTTCGTCCCGTATGGGGATCGACCAACTCGGGGAACTCCGTGAATATTTCTACCACCTCGTTGGCGCGTTCGCCGCAAGCGGCAATAATCACGATGTCGGCTTCAGCTTGCTTGGAAATGGCGTGTTGCAACACTGTTTTTCCCGTGCCGAAAGGACCGGGAATGAAGCCCGTACCACCTTCTACGATAGGGTTAAAAGTATCGATTGTACGCACACCAGTTTCCAAAAGCTTGAATGGGCGCGGTTTTTCTGCGTAATTCGTCATGGCAAACTTCACGGGCCAATGCTGCACCATGTCCACGGAAATTTCGTTGCCACGTTCGTCTTCAAGCACTGCCACCACGTCGTGGATTTTATACTGGCCTTCGGGAACGATTATCTTCACTGTGGCTTCGCCTTTCAGTTGGAAGGGAACCATGATTTTCAGCGGTTGATGATTCTCTTCCACCTGTCCCAGCCAGTCGCTCTCGCGAACTTTGTCGCCCACCTTAGCCAGCGGTTTGAAATCCCACAGGCGCTCGGCGTCCAACGGCTCGGTGTATTGGCCACGCTTCAGGAAGACGCCTTCCATCTTGTCGAGGTCGTTCTGCAAACCATCGTAGTTTTTACTAAGCATTCCCGGTCCGAGCTGAATCTCCAACATGTGTCCGGTAAATTCTGCCGAGGAGCCAACTTTCAGACCGCGTGTACTTTCGAAAACCTGGACGTAGACATCCTGACCGATGACTTTTATCACTTCGGCCATGAGGCGGTCTCCCGCGGTTTCGATGTAGCAGATTTCTCCTTGTAGCACGGGGCCGTCCACCCGCAGCGTAACCATATTGGAGACAACGCCACTAACAGTTCCTTTTGTCATGTCTATATATCTTATTTTTTACTTTCAAATATAAATCTGTATGCTTCTATCTCACAAATTCCTCCGGCACTTTTGCTTCGCCCCGCAGGTCATCGATGATGCGGCGGAAGGTCTCTTTCCCGGTTTCGGGGTCGAGCTTTTCCCAGCGGTGCAGCAAGTCGAGCTTGCAAACATAGGCGAAAACTGCATTTATGTCAAACGGTTCGAAGAATGTCTGGTCGTCGAGCCACACCCATTTGAAGGCGTCGATTCGTTTTTCCTTCTGCACCGGGTCGGGTTCATCCACAATCTTCATCAGCTCCTTCACGTAGTCGAACTCAAAACCGAGGTCGAAATCCTTGGAATTGTTAGTCCGAATCATTTCTGTCACCTCGTCGTTGCCTTGAATATAATCGCCCACAGCCCAGCCGTTACGCCTCGCAATCATGGCGGTGAGGATGTTATTGATGTCCAACTGCAGGCGATACCACTCGCGCATCATGCTGTTTTTGCAATTCTGAAGTGCGAACTGCAAGTATTCGAAGAGCATGGCGTCCTCGGCGAAGAAGCCACTTTTTTCCTTGTTATACTCGTACTCGCGGATAAAGACGCTCATGAATGCGGGATAGCGGTGCACGTTGAACGTCAGTTCACGCGCCGAAGTAATCATGTCGGCGTATTGCTCGGCCGAGAAGTTGCCCAGCGTCTCGATTTCCGCGTCCGGATTCTTAAGCAGACGCACCACGTTCTCGCAGTCCCAGCGCAGGAAATAGAAGAACATCAGCTTCGCATCGCCCTCTGTGAGGTTCTCTGCCAACTGTTCCTTCATTTGCGGGATGGAGAGAGCGGGTTTGGCGTCGGCCAATTTCAGGTCGGGCAGCCCAGCCATCATGCAATAATAATTTGCCATTTCGTTTCTTTGGTTTTCGGGTTAAAGTTCACGGAGAGAATGTTTCGGCCAGAAATACGCAGTCAGCACGTGGTGCCCCCAGTATTGCCGCCCCGTCTCCGTGAAACCGCACTCTAAAACAGCATTTCCACCAGTTGCGGACGCAGGAATCCCTTGAAGTACGTCTCGAATTCCTCTTTGCCGAAATTCACCTTATAGCTGCCGTCGGCCGGTGCAATGGTAAAGAGTGCATCTTTGCCATTCACTTTTTCGATTGTCACGCCTTTGTCCAGCAGTTCTTTCGCTTTGGCAGCGAAGAAACTCTTCAGGCTTTCTGCCTCGGAAGACGAGATAACGATTGGTTCGTCCTGCACCCACTTCTGAGCCAACGCTACGGCAAACTGTCCGAGGAACTGCGAATCTGCGGCCAACGAGTCCACTGCCTGCGAAACCACCTTATCCGTCACGCAGTTTGCCACTTCGCTTTTCAGCGCGTTCAGCGCCTGTGCGGTATACAGCTTGAGTTCGCTCTTGGTATTGGCGTCTGTTTCGGCAGCTTTCTTCTTTGCCAGCGCTTCTATGTCCTGTGCCTGCTGGCGTGCCTCAGCCAGAATCTGCTCGGCCTGCTGGCGGGCTTCCTCAACGATGCGTGCAGCTTCGTCTTTTCCGCGCTCCACACCTTCGCGATAAATCTTCTCGGTTAATTCTTGTATCTTTTCCATAAAAATAAAATGTTATTTGCCAATTTTGCGCTTACAGGGCGCGAATTTACAAAAAATTAGCCACATATCCGACTATTACATTCACTTTTTTTGCCGCGTCGCACCATTTCTTGATTTTCATTTGTCGCAGCGTCGGTACATAGCGCAAAATATGCGCTTCGGCGTCATACTTTTGCAAAACGGCGTGCCTGCTCCTCGATGAGTGCGTGGTCGTCGAAATAGTTTATCTTCATCGCACGTCGTACGCTGTCCATCGTTGCCGCAGCTGCCTCGCGTGCCACCTCGCATCCACGCTGCAGAATCTCGTAAACGGCAGGTATATCTTTCTCAAACTCAGCACGACGTTGCCGTATCGGCTCAAGCGTTTCTTGAAGCACAGCCGTGAGCAGTTTCTTACACTTCACGTCACCCAGTCCGCCACGTGTGTAATGATCCTTCATCTCCTGCAGTGTGGCGTAGTCCGACGTCAGGCGAGAGACCTGCTCATCTGTGGCAAATGCATCGAGATACGTGAAAACCGTATTTCCCTCAAGATGTCCCGGATCGGACACCTGCAGATGTGTCGGGTCTGTGTACATCGTTTTTACTTTCTTGGCCACGTCGTCGGCCGTGTCGCTCAGGTAAATACAGTTGCCGAGGCTCTTGCTCATCTTTGCCTGCCCGTCGGTACCGGGAAGTCGCAGGCAGGCGGCATTTTCCGGCAGCAGGATGTTAGGCTCCACAAGCGTGTCGCCGTAGATATTATTGAAGCGACGTACAATCTCGCGGCACTGCTCGAGCATTGGCTCCTGATCTTCGCCCACAGGCACCGTGGTGGCGCGGAACGCTGCAATGTCAGCGGCCTGAGAAATGGGGTACGTAAAGAATCCAACGGGTATGCTTTCGCCGAAGTTGCGCATCTTCAGTTCGGTTTTCACGGTCGGATTGCGCTGCAGGCGGCTCACCGACACGAGATCCATGAAGTAGAACGAGAGTTCCGTCAGCTCGGGAATCTGACTCTGAATGAAGAGTGTACTTTTCTGCGGGTCGAGACCGACAGAAAGATAGTCTAATGCCACCTCGATGACGTTCTGCCTAACTTTTTCGGGGTTATCTATGTTGTCTGTCAGCGCCTGCGCGTCGGCTTCGAAGATGAAGATTTTGTCGTACAGGCCCGAGTTCTGGAGTTCCACACGCCGACGCAGCGAACCTACGTAGTGTCCGATGTGCAGACGGCCCGTGGGGCGATCGCCGGTAAGGATGATTTTTTCTTTTGGTTCCATCGTAGTAAATATATTATTGCATGTTGTATTCTGTTTCTTATGTGAGGTTCTATGCAAACCGCGAGTCGATTTCCTCCTGACTGAGCACCACCAGCGTGGGTTTGCCAGTCGGTGTCAGATTGGGTTGGCTGCACTGAAAGAGGTCGCCAAGCAACGTATCCATCTCTGCCTCGGTCAGCACCTGACCTGCCACGATGGCTGCGCTGCGTGCCATGGCCAAAGCCAACCGGTGATTGACGTCAGAGAGGTCGGGCGACTTGGCGGCAGGAGAAGTGCTGTGCGTCCGAGCCTCTTCAACCATCTGCTGCAGCAGTGAGAGCACGTCCACGCCCTCCAGTCCGGTGGGTATGCCCAGCACAGAGTAGCTGCCGCCGCCAAGCGACGACACGTCAAAACCCAACGAACGCAGTGCGGGAGTGATGCCATCGAAGAGCACCGCATCCGAAGGCGGCAGTTGCAACATCTCGGGGAACAGCAGGCCCTGTGTGCCGGCGCCTTGCGATTCCATCTGTCGCAAGTATCGTTCGTAGAGAATTCGCACGTGGGCACGATGCTGATCGACCATCATTAGTCCGGAGCGCACAGCCACGAGAATAAATTGTCCCTTGTACTGGAGATGTTCCGAACTAAACTCAATTTCATTTTCACCAAATAGTTTTTTTCCTGCCTCACGTGGCAACGACGGTTGCGACACGTCGTTTTCTTGGTTGCCACGTGCAGTTTCGTAGAGAAGTGCCCAGTCGCGATTTTTTTTCTGCGTGTCGGCGGTGCGGAAAGGATTGTAGTCGGGGTTATATTCCACGTGTGGCGCCTTCACCGGCTGCGTGCGGTTGGTGTCGAAAACGGGTATGTCGGGCCGTCCTTCGACGTCGAATTCTATGGTAGGCACCGCGTTGAAACGTCCCAAACTATCGCGGACAGCCGCCACTATGATTTGCCAAATTGCAGAATCGTTCTCGAACTTTATTTCCGTCTTCGTGGGGTGAATGTTCACATCGATGTTTGCCGGCTCGACTGTGAAGTACAGAAAATACGGAATCTGCTCGCCGTCTGGTATCAAATGCGCGTAGGCTTCCATCACTGCCTTGTGAAAATACGGATGCCGCATGTAGCGACCGTTCACAAAGAAGAACTGATTGGCGCCTTTCTTGCGTGCCGCCTCCGGCTTCCCCACGAAGCCTTCGATACGCACAAGCGTCGTTTCCACATCTACGGGCAGCAGCTGTTCGTTCAACCGCTTGCCGAAAACATTCACGATGCGTTGCCGAAGATTGGAAACCGGCAGTCGCGTCACCAGTGTGTCGCCTTGAGTGAGCGAAAACGCCACGGAGGGATTCACCAGCGCGATGCGTTCAAACTCCTGCGTGATGTTGGAAAACTCAGTTTGATTCGACTTAAGGAACTTACGGCGTGCCGGAACGTTGAAAAAGAGGTTCGAAACCTCGAAATCGGCGCCCACAGGACACGAGCACGGCTCTTGGCTTAGGACGTGCGATGCTTCGATATGCAGGTCGGTGCCAAGTTCCTGTCCTTCGGTTCGCGTGCGCAATCTGACTTGCGACACGGCGGCAATCGACGGAAGGGCTTCGCCACGGAAACCCATCGTGTGTAACGTAAACAAATCCTCGGCCTGACTAATCTTCGACGTGGCGTGGCGCTCGAAGGCCATGCGCGCATCGGTGTCGGTCATACCCTTGCCGTCGTCGATGACACGAATGGATGTACGACCTGCGTCGGCAATTATCACATCTACCGACTTTGCCCCGGCATCTACGGCGTTCTCCATCAGTTCTTTCACCACTGAGGCAGGACGCTGAACAACTTCGCCGGCGGCAATCTGATTTGCCACAGAATCGGGCAACAGGTGAATAATATCCATTTCGTGCTGCAGTTTTATCTCGATAATAGCAGGTGCCAGATGACTATCAACGCCACAATGACCACAACGGCCACAGGCCACCCCACTCGCTCGCCTCGTTCCCGACGACGCTGGGCGCGCGGAGTAAACTGGCTGAAGGTGCCACGAAACTTGTCGGGGTCCACCTTCGTAGCATCCTCGGCAGGTAACTCACCGTTCTCGCGCTTCACCTGTTCTACAAGGTGTTGCAACCGTTCGCGGCTCTCGTCGGTATAGATGCTTACGCGGCGGAATTTCCGCGGTTGTCGGCTCTGAAATAGTCCCATCTTACGTCTGTTTTATATCTGTCACTTCATGTTTCCGCTGTATCACATGTAATCAACGCTTCACATCGCTCAGTTTCTGTTTTGGTGCCTCGCGCTGGATGCTCTTCTTCAGTTCGGAACCGGCTTTCTTCGGCCGCCATTCGAAGATATCATCTTTGTCGCGCGGACGGATGTAGTCGAACCACGCGAAATTCTCGAGATACAAGACCGACGGCGGCACGAGCGGCACAGGATACATCGTGCCCTGGGCCGCTGGCATCCAGATGCGGTCCACCTTACGATTCTGCAGAAAAAGTTTCAGCAACGTGGTTTCCACATGATTCATGCCCACCATCAGGCTATCGTCGTCAAACGGATAATAATTCAGAAAGACGTTTCCGATTACCGTCGTGAGGTAAATATCCCCGTCCCTGAAGTACGAGCGTATCTCCTTGCCCGCAATCTGATTGTAGTGTATCGTATCTAACATTTCTACCGACAAAGCCTGACGAAGCACGAGCACGCTGTCGAGTGTGCTGTCGTTGAAAAATGCCTGTATCTCTTCGCCCAGGAGTTGCTGCCCTTGCTGCCAGAGAATCGGGTCGCGGTACATGGTCAGGCACGAGTCCTGCGAGTTGTAAACAAGCGAGTCGCAGACAGCTTGCACGTCCTCGCGGAAAGCTCGCACGTGATAGAAGCCATGCATCTTGCGGTACATACTGTCGGTGTCGAGGTAGAAAGTGTAGACTTTAAACGAGTCTGCGTGGACGTAAAGCGTGTCGGCCTCGGAATAATCCACCAGAAGTGCACTATCTGCGGCCTCGGCGTAACCAGTGCTGTCGTTATAAAACGCATAATGGCCGTAGAATTTATTTTTATTCACGACGTCGTCATACTCCACATTCCCGAAAGCCTTGCCAACGTGCTCTTCGCTGAGCCAGACTATGCTGTCGCCCACGAGCCGACGGCCGTCATTATTCAGGATGCTGCGGTTGAGCAGATAAGCTGTGTCGCTCTGCGTGTAGTAATACCCCAGTTCGGAATACACATGGCTCCCGCCGTGCTCGATATTCGACGGGCCAAGGATATGGGCGATGGCCGTGCGCGTATTATAATGAAGCGTGTCAGACAAAAGCGTGGTCTTTGGTTCTGCCGGCGGCAAAGGATTCACCAGACGAACGTTGTAGTTAAAAACTGCTTCGCGCGTGGCGGGACTGTACTCGCCCCAGTCGCTGGTCAATTCGTTGTCCTGATCCACCAGACGTCCGCCCTCAAAAAAATATCCCAGCTCGTAGAGGCGGTCGTAGTCGAGGCTGTCGGTGTAGAGGAAAGTATTCACGTGCTTCATCACAACGTTGTGTCGCACGCGAGCCAACTGGTCGAAGCCGTTGTAAAAGAGCATGTCGCCGTCCAGCGACAACGTGTCGCCTTGCAGCATACGAACCGAGCCATACGCATCAAACGAGTTCGACGCCTCGTAAAAGAGCGCGCTGTCGCAGTACATCAGCACGTCGCCATGTCGGAAAGCAACGTTCCCCACCAGAAATTGTGCAGTGCGGTGGACACGTTCGTCGAAGTAGAGTTTGTCGGCGTGAAGCAGCAAAACTTTCTCTTCCGACCCTTGGGCCGGCGCTCCCTGCCGTGCCGTCATGGATGTGACCAGACAAAAACCAAACAGGATAAGGCCGAAAGCAAAAAAGCCACGTCTCATCGTCCACTTATCACTTCACCCAACCGGGATATTGGAAGTCACAATCGCGCCAGTTCTCATTGATGCGCACATAAGTGCTCTTCTGTTTTTCTTTTATCCAGTTAAGAATCACTTCTTCCTTCTTCTTCTCTTCCACGATTCCACGCAAGACCTGAAAATCCTCGGCTATGTTAGCTCGATGTGTCTTCAGTCGATTCTTCAGTTTTGCAATGGCGCAAACAGTGGCGCCTTTCGTGTTAATCATCTGGAACGGCTTCGAGATTTCTCCTGTTTCGAGTCCTTCCACCACTCGCGCCAGTTCGGGAGAGAAGGACGAAAGTTCGCGCATCTCAAAACGCGTGGTGTTTTCGCCATCGCGACGTGTGTTAGACAGAATGCCGTGGTTGTTGCGCGTATTTTTGTCGTCCGATACAATAAGAACGGCATCTTCGAAACTGACTTTCTCGCGCCTGATATCTTCGGCAATGGAGTCGAGATGATTCAGCGCCGTGTCTATATCTGCCTGTGCCACCTGTGGGCGTCGCAGAATATGACGGCACATAACTTTGTCGCCACGCTTGTCAATGAGCTGGATGATGTGGAAACCGAACTCCGACTGCACCACCTTGCTCACTTTCTTTGGGTCGGTAAGACCGAATGCCACGTTTGCGAACGCTGGATCCAACTCGCCCTTTCCCATGTACGGCATTTCGCCGCCCTGACGCGCACTGCCCGGATCTTCGGAATAGAGGCGTGCCAACGTGGCAAACGACGTGGTGCCCGAAGTAACGCGGTCGGCATAACCACGCAATTCGGCTTTGATACGGTCGGTTTCCTCCTGCGGGATGCGGGGTTGCAACACGAGCAACTGCACTTCCACTTGTGTGGGAATGAGCGGAAGGCTGTCCTCGGGCAAATCTTTGAAGTGCCGTCTCACTTCGGCCGGCGTCACCTTCACGTCCTTCGTCAGCGACTTCTTCACCTCGCGAGCCGTCAGTTCATTTTTATATTGATCGAAAACCTCCTCGCGTATCAGCGACATCGGCAATCTCATGTATTCTTCCAACTTTTCCCGCGAGCCGGCCATCAAAACCTTCTCGTTGATATCCTGCTCGACATACATGTTAATCGTCTCGTCGGGCACGTCAATGCTGTCTATCACAGCCTGATGGAGAAAAAGTTTCTGGATGGCCATCTGCTCTGGTATGACGCAGTAGGGATTTCCTGTGACGTTTGATCCATACTCCACGCGCCTACGTTCAACATCAGAGCGCAGAATGGCATCGTCACCCACGACCCACACCACTTCGTCTATGACATTCGATTGCGGCTGGGCCAAAACTGTGGAGCCAAAACACAGAACGAGGGCTGCGAAATGCAGTTTCTTATGCAACGACATAGATTATCAATGATTGTTAACGGTCGAAAGCACTTTTTCGTCTATCTCCACCGGGTAGCGCTCACGCAGTTTCTTCACAAACTCGCCTTCGCACTGCCGCTGATAATCGCCCACAACTTGGTCGGCAACGTCTGTCCAGACAGCTGGCGCCTTCTTCAGCGTTTTTCCGACAATGCCGGCGTACGGGAAACCTTTCATCGGTTTCAACTCGGCTCCTTTCACTTTCAGAGCCAGCACGTCCACATTCGGATTTTGTCCCTGCTCGAACATGCGGTATTCCATGCGAACGGTAACGCTGTCTTTGTTGAATTGGTCGCGTACGGCGGCCGTCCAATCTTTTTCAGCCTTTGTTTTTTTCACAACCTTCTTTACAGCCTTCACGTCCGATGCGTTCTGGCAATAATATACCATGCCGCGGAAGTGAGGTTTATCCCAGGCATACTCTTTTTTGTGCTTCTTGAAATATTTTTCGATGGCTGCCGTGTCTTTGGCTGCCGGCTCCCAAACCTCGCGATTGCATTTCTCAAAAAGCAAAAGACCGTCGTGATACTCCTTTACGAGGTATTTCAGTTCCAAATCTTCAGCACACAACCGTTCTGTTTCCTCGTCGAGAATTTGTTCCACCGTTTTGTGACTCTCGGAATGCTCGCTGAGAGAATCCAACAACTGCGAGGCGAGACGATCCTGCAGGCCCTGATTTTCCAGATAGCGGAAGATATTGTCGTGCAACTCTTCGTAACTTTCTAGCGGCTTGCGGCCTTTCAGAAGTATAATGTGATAACCCACAGTGGAAAGGAAGGGTTCGGAAAATTTGCCTACCTCGAGGCTATATGCCACGTCTTCAAACTCTTTCAACGTCTGGTTGGGGCCAATCCACGGCAGCAGGCCGCCACGAATTCCGGTCTGCACATCTTGGGAATGCTTCTTGGCAAGTTCGGCGAAATCTGCGCCGCCCTGCAATTCCTTGTATAAGGAGTCGATTTTCACCTTTGCTGCCTCTTGTTCCTCCTTTGTGGCGGTTTGCGAGACGCGCAGGAAAATGTGTGCCGGCTGCACCAAGTCATGTCCGTCGAGCTGTTTTACCATATTGTCGTAATAGGCGCGACATTCGTCCTCAACTACGCTCTGCGGCACCAGCATGGGGCGAATCTGCTGGTCGCGGTAGGAACGAAATTCCTTTTGGAAACTGCTAAGCGTATCGAGTTTGTCGTCAAGCGCAGCTTCAACCTTGAGTTTGTAATTCGCGAAAAGTTCGGCGTACTCCGTCACAGATTTTTTATCGACCACGCCGTCGGTATTATTCTTGTTGAAATTATATTCAAACTCGCTTCGTGGCACAGGTTTGCCATTGATGCGCATCACAATTGGGTCGTCGGACTGAGCCCAAATGCAGGTCGAAACGACCAGAAGCAGGCATGCTATGAAGGATTTTTTCATCTTGAATCTTCTATTGTGTGGTTCAAATTTTTATTTTCGTCGGGCGACATCACTGCGGGCGGCTGTAGTTTGGTGCCTCGCTGGTGATGGTAACGTCGTGCGGGTGGCTCTCTTGTACGCCGGCATTGGTGATGCGGACGAAGCGCGCGCTGTGAAGTTCTTCGATAGTATTCGCGCCACAGTAGCCCATGCCACTACGCAGGCCGCCGATGAGCTGATAAATCACCTCCTGCACCGTGCCCTTGTAGGGAACACGACCTGCAATTCCTTCGGGCACAAGCTTCTTCACATCTTTTACGCCAGCCTGGAAGTAACGGTCCTTGCTGCCGCATTCCATAGCCTCGAGCGAGCCCATTCCGCGATAGCTCTTGAATTTTCGTCCGTTATAGATGATAGTGTCGCCGGGACTCTCCTCAGTTCCGGCCACAAGTGAGCCAATCATCACGCTATAGCCGCCAGCCGCCAAAGCTTTCACCACATCGCCGCTGTAACGCAAGCCACCGTCGGCAATCAAGGGCACGCCCGTGCCTTTGAGCGCAACTGCCACATCATAGACGGCACTCAACTGCGGAACTCCCACGCCGGCCACCACGCGCGTCGTGCAGATGCTGCCCGGACCGATGCCGACCTTGACGCCGTCGGCTCCAGCATCCACCAGCATACGTGCGGCTTCGCCAGTGGCAACGTTGCCAACCACGAAATCCACGTTGGGGAATTTCTGTTTTGCCTCCTTCAGTTTTTCTACCACGAATTTGCTGTGACCGTGCGCCGTGTCGATGACGATGGCATCTACGTCGGCAGCCACGAGGGCAGCTATGCGATCGAGCGTGTCGGCTGTCACACCCACACCTGCGGCCACACGCAGGCGACCTTTCTCGTCCTTGCAAGCCATTGGTTTATCTTTGGCTTTCGTAATATCCTTGTAGGTAATCAGGCCAATGAGCTTTCCTTCGTTGTCCACGACGGGCAGTTTCTCGATTTTGTGCTCCTGCAGTATCTGAGCGGCGGCCGTCAGGTCTGTCTGCACGTGTGTGGTGACGAGTTTCTCGGATGTCATCACGTCATCGACGGGCCGCAGCACATTTTTCTCGAAACGGAGGTCGCGATTCGTCACGATGCCCACCAGATGCTTCTCTTCGTCCACCACGGGTATGCCGCCGATGTGATATTCGTTCATGAGCTCCAGCGCATCATGCACGCTGCTTCCGCGCTGTATCGTTACGGGGTCGTAAATCATGCCGTTCTCGGCGCGTTTTACAATGGCAACTTGGCGCGCCTGCTCTTCGATACTCATGTTTTTATGTATGACACCGATGCCGCCTTCGCGCGCAATTGCGATAGCCATCGTAGATTCCGTGACGGTATCCATCGCAGCCGTGACGAAGGGAATCTTAAGTTCGATGTTGCGTGAGAATTTTGTACTGAGTTCCACTGTTCGGGGTAAAACCTCGCTATAAGCCGGAACCAAAAGGACGTCGTCAAACGTGAGACCGTCCGTGATAATTTTGTCTGCAATAAATGATGCCATAGCCGATAACGTTTATTGCGTGCAAAGATACGTAAAAAAGTTGAGAAACGGCGGGTTGCGACGTATACTTTTGCACGAAAAAATAAAATTTATGCTTTTTTGTCTTTTCGAGCCTCAATGTGCGCGCGCGAAAAAAGCCTTGCAGGAGTCGCAAAAACGACGTGTCGCAAAATAAAAACTACACGTGGCTTCGAATGAAACGACGTGTAGTTTTTCGTGACGCGACGTGTGGCAGAAAATCAGTTGCCCAAGTCGGAAAGGAATTTTATCCTTACCAGACGGATTTCCTCTTCCGAGAAAACATCGCCCAGCTCGTCGAGTGCTTCGTTCAGGTCGTCGGTTTCGGATTCCTCGAGGAAGTAATCGTAGATTTCCTGCATGTCGTCCTCGTCCATCACCTCGTTGATGTAATAATCGATATTCAGTTTCGTACCGCTGTACACGATGGCCTCAATTTCCGTCAGTAGCTCGTCCATCTCCATGCCCTTGGCTTTGGCCAAATCGTCGAGTGCCACCTTGCGGTCTATGCTTTCGATGATGCTGACTTTGGCCTTGCTTTTGTTGGCAACGGTGCGCACGCGCAAATCTACGAGCCGCTCTATCTCGTTCTCCTCGCAGTGGCGGGCAATGAGTTCGCAGAAGGCTTTTCCGTAACGAAGCGCCTTACCCTCTCCTACTCCGCGTATGTTCTTCAGTTCCTCTATGGTGACAGGATAAGTGGTGGCCATGTCTTCGAGCGACGGGTCCTGAAAAATGACGTAGGGCGGCACGCCCATTTTTTCGGCCAAGTCGTGGCGCAAACTTTTCAGCATGGCCAAAAGCGTCTCGTCGAGCACCGAAGTGCCCACTGCCGCAGGTTCTTCGTACTCGTCGAACTCGTTGTCTTCGGTAATCTTGAACGAGACAGGCGACTTGATGAAGGCGCGCCCCTCGGCCGTGACCTTCAGCAGCCCGTAGTTTTCCACTTCCTTTTCAATGTATCCGCTAATCATAGCCTGGCGGAGAAGCGCGTTCCAGAACGATGGCTCGTGGGCGTCGCCGCAGCCGAAGCTGTCGAGCATCTCGTGGCGATGCGCCAAAACCTCGTCCGTCTCGCGTCCTACCAGTATATCTATGACGTAATCCACCTTGAAATCTTCTTTGATTTCGATGATGACACGCAGCGCCAGCAGCAGTTCCACGCTTGCTTCGATGCGATTCTTCGGGTGGTTGCAGTTGTCGCAGCAGCCACAATTCTCGTGCGGGTACTCCTCGCCAAAATAATGCAGCAGGAATTTGCGGCGGCACACGCTGGTCTCAGCGTAGGCAGCCGTCTCCTGCAGAAGCTGACGCCCGATATCCTGCTCGGCAACTGGCTTACCCTCCATGAATTTCTCAAGTTTTTGCAAATCACGTGGAGAATAAAAGGTGAGACAGATGCCTTCGCCGCCGTCGCGGCCGGCACGTCCGGTTTCTTGGTAATATCCTTCAAGACTTTTCGGGATATCGTAGTGAATCACGAATCGCACGTCGGGTTTGTCAATGCCCATTCCAAAGGCTATCGTGGCAACGATGACGTCGAGACGCTCCATAAGAAAATCGTCTTGCGTCTCGCTACGCACGGCGGAGTCCATACCGGCATGATATGCACGTGCATTTATCTGGTTCGCCCGCAGAATTTCGGCCAGCTCCTCCACGCGCTTACGACTCAGGCAGTAGATAATTCCGCTCTTGCCCTTGTGCTGCATGATGAAGCGTATGATATCCTTGTCCACGTCCTTTGTCTTCGGGCGTACCTCGTAATAAAGATTCGGACGGTTGAAGGAACTTTTAAATTCTGCCGCGTCGGGCATTCCCAAATTCTTCTTGATATCCACCCGCACTTTGTCGGTAGCCGTGGCGGTAAGTGCAATAATCGGAGCTGCGCCAATCTGATTTATGATGGGCCGAATGCGGCGATATTCCGGCCGGAAGTCGTGTCCCCATTCCGAGATGCAATGCGCCTCGTCCACGGCGTAAAAAGAAATCGTAACATTTGTCAGAAAGTCGATATTCTCGGCCTTCGTGAGCGATTCGGGTGCGACGTAGAGAAGTTTCGTAGTGCCAGACTGGATATCTCGCTTGACGCGTTCGGTCTGCGCTTTGGTGAGCGAAGAGTTTATGAAGTGTGCGATTCCGTCGTTCTCACTCACTTGGCGGATGGCATCCACTTGGTTTTTCATCAGCGCAATGAGGGGAGAGATGACGATGGCCGTGCCTTCCATCAGAAGAGCAGGAAGCTGGTAGCAAAGCGACTTGCCGCCGCCCGTCGGCATCAGCACGAAAGTATCGCGGCCGGCCAACACATTGCGGATAATGGCCTCTTGATCGCCCTTGAACGCGTCGAAACCAAAATAGTGCTTCAGGTGCTCTGTCAGATTATAATATGCCATAACGCACAACTTACACGTTAGTCAAAGACAAAGATAAGGAAATATTTTTAATAACCAAAGGAATCTCTAAAAAAAATGCCTCGCGGAAATAAAAAAGGGAGTTTCGCAGCACCGAAACTCCCCTCGTTTTTCCGACTCGCGTCGTCAGACAGCAAGTTTTTGACTCTTCTCTAATTGTTTTTCCGCGTAGTCCTTTGTAATTTCCAACGAGGTCGCACTTGTAGACGGCGCCTCAAATTGTGCATCAATCATAATGGCTTCCATGATGCTGCGAAGGCCGCGAGCTCCAAGTTTGTACTCCACCGCCTTTTCTACGATGTAGTCGAGTGCATCGTCGGCAAACGTCAAATCTATTCCATCCATGCGAAAGAGTTTGACTTGCTGCTTGACGATTGAATTTTTCGGCTCGGTGAGAATTCTGCGGAGTGCAGCCCGATCGAGAGGATTCAAGTAGGTGAGAACCGGAAGGCGACCTATGATTTCCGGAATAAGTCCGAATGATTTCAGGTCCTGCGGCAGGATGTATTTCATCAAATCCTTCGTGTCAATCTTCTGAATGTGCTGCACGCTGTTGTATCCCACGACGTGCGTGTTGAGTCGCTGCGCGATCTTTTTCTCGATACCATCAAACGCACCGCCGCAAATAAAGAGGATATTATGCGTATCCACGTGTATATAATCCTGGTCCGGGTGCTTGCGTCCGCCTTTTGGCGGCACGTTTACGATGGAACCTTCCAACAATTTCAGAAGTCCCTGCTGTACGCCCTCTCCGCTGACGTCTCGCGTGATGCTTGGGTTGTCGGCCTTTCGGGCGATTTTATCTATCTCGTCGATGAAAACGATGCCTCGTTGAGCGGCTGCGACGTCATAATCTGCCACCTGCAACAGGCGGCTGAGAATACTTTCGACGTCCTCGCCCACATAACCGGCTTCGGTAAAGACGGTGGCATCCACGATGGTAAACGGAACCTTGAGCAGCCGTGCAATCGTTCGCGCGAGAAGTGTCTTGCCAGTGCCCGTCGAACCCACCATGATGATGTTGCTCTTCTCGATTTCCACATCGTCGTCGCTACGCTGCGCAAGGCGTTTGTAGTGGTTATAGACCGAGACAGCCAGATAACGCTTGGCCGCATCCTGACCAATGACGTACTGGTCGAGATACTCCTTGATGTCTTGCGGCTTAGGCAACGTGCGCAAGTCGTCGGCGCTGAACGTCGTTTTGCTTCGTGCGGCCACGCCGGTTCCGTGCTGCCGCAGTATCTCGTTGGCCCGCTCGGCGCACTCATCGCAGATATAGCCGTCGATACCGGAGAGAAGCACCTTCACTTCCTTCTCCGATCGCCCGCAGAAAGAGCATCTCCGTTGCTTGTTGTTTGCCATACTAAACGTTGTTTTCTGAAAACTTCGTGCCGCACCACAAAAAGTACGTGTGGCGCTGAATTTCCCACACGTGCCGCTTACTTGCGCACGAGCACTTGGTCTATCATCCCGTAGTCTTTTGCTTCCTGCGCCGTCATCCAGTAGTCACGGTCGCTGTCGGCCCACACCTTGTCGAAGTCGGTATGCGAGTGGTAGGCTATGATAGTATAGAGTTCTTTCTTCAGTTTCTGAATCTCACGCGCCGTAATCTCAATATCACTGGCCTGACCCTGAGCGCCGCCCATCGGTTGGTGAATCATCACACGACTATGCGGCAGTGCGCTGCGCTTGCCTTCCTCGCCCGCCACGAGCAAAACGGCGGCCATGCTGGCGGCCATTCCGGTACAAATCGTGGCAACGTTACTTGTGACGAATTGCATCGTGTCGTAGATGCCCAGTCCTGCGTGAACGCTGCCGCCGGGAGAATTTATATAAATGCTGATATCTTTCCCCGGGTCGGCGCTGTCCAGATACAACAGCTGGGCCTGCAAGGTATTGGCCGTATAATCGTCGATTTCTGTGCCGAGAAAAATGATGCGGTCCATCATAAGCCGGCTGAAGACGTCCATCTGCGTAACATTCAGCTGGCGTTCCTCCAGAATGTACGGGTTGAGATACTGATTCTGAGCGCTGATTACGTCGTCCACCACCATGCTGCTGAGTCCGAGATGCCGCGTGGCGTATTTGCGAAAGTCGTCTTTCATATCTTTTGCGTTTATCTGTTTCTATATTGCAAGAAGGGACCGGGATGCCGCACTCCGTCTCCCCAGTCCCCACATTGCGTACTTAAATTGTCGGAAGCATCACTTTGCCGGCGCCAGGAGTTTGTTGAACTCGTCGAGCGTCACTTCTTTCACCTTCAGCTTCACTTTTTCCTTTGCCTTCTGTGCTATCTTGTTTTCCACCGTGCGAGCCACAAGTCCCTCGGCCTGCTGTTTGTTTTTCAGCATCTCGTTGGCGTAGTTCGTCAGCACGTCGTCGGGAAGATTCGTCATGCCATATTGAGCAAACTGCATGCGAGTGGCAGCTTTTGCCGTTTCCATTACGTCGGGCTGCTCCACCTTAATTTCCAATTGGTCGGCCAATTGTTCCTTTATCAAGTGCCACGTCAGTTCGTCGAGGCTGCCCTGGAAATTTTCCTCCACGTAGTTGTCGTCCTTCTCGGGGTTGTTAAGCTTCATTATGCGCTTCAGCATTGCTTCGGGGAACTCGAGTTTTCCAAGACGCTTCACCATGTGTGCACGCAAATCTTGCATGAATTTGAAATCGCTGTCAGCCGCGAACGTCTCGGACATCTCTTTGCGAATGTGCTCGGCAAACTCTTCTTTACTCTTGACGGCGCCGGCACCCAGAACTTGGTCAAAGAGTTTTTGGTCTATCTCGGCTGGCGCGTAGCGTGTGATTTCTGTAATTTTAAAATTGAAGTCCGATTTCACTCCTGCGGCCTCGTCCTTTGTGATATGCAACAGGCTGGCAAGTTCGACGTCGCTGTTGTTATATGCCTTTGCGGGGTTAAATACGATGGTTCCTCCCACTTTGGCGCCCTCAAACTTCGCTTTCTCTGCGTCGTCCTTCATGTAGTCGGGCAGCATTACGGCGTTCTCCACTTTGATGCCGCCTTCCAAAACAGCCTTACCCTTTGCGTCAAGTTGCTCCAGCTCGCCCTTCACCATGTCTTTCGGCATGTAGGAATCCACCTTATTATATTGGCCGGCTCGCTGTGCGTAAGCCTGCATCTGCTCGTCCACCATTGCGTCGTCCACCTTAATCGTGTAGTAAGGCACATTGTCGCGGCCATTAATCTTGGCGTCGAACTCGGGAGCAAGCGCCACGTCGAACACAAACGTAAATGTGTCCATCGTCTCGAAATCTACCTTGGGCTGTTTCTCCTCGTCTGGCAGGGGTTCGCCCAGCATATTCAGCTTCTGCTCGCGAATGTACTTGTAGATTTCCGAACTCAGCAACTTGTTTACTTCCTCGGCGGTAATCTCCGTGCCAAAACGACGCTTCAGCAGTCCCATTGGCACCTGTCCCGGGCGGAATCCCGGCATGTTGGCTTTCTTGCGGAAATCCTTCAGCGCTGTGGTTACCTTATCTTCATAATCGGGTTTCTCAAGCACGATGGTGAGCAAACCATTCACGTTGTCTGTCTTTTCGAATGTAATGTTCATGTGAATCTTATTCGGTATATACTTTGTTAAACTTCATTTTCCCTGAAATTGGCTGCAAAGTTAATGCTTTTCTGCGGAATAATCAAATATTTGCCGTTTTTTATTCTTCCGTGCCTGACGCCGCATGTCAGACGCGACGTGTCGCAACAACGAAAACCACGTGTCGCAATGAGCGTTGCCACACGTCGCAATTTCGCAGCGACACGTGGCAATCCAAACGCCACGTCCGCTACTCCTGCATGGAACGTTCCTCGTCCATCTGTTGGAAGTCCTTCATGCGAAGAACGAAGCTGTGGGTTAGATACTTATCAAGCACGACAGGATTGACGGCAAGCTCCTGCGGCGTGCCGTGGAAGAGTATTTGCCCCTCGAACAACAGGTAAGCGCGGTCGGTGATACACAGCGTTTCCTCCACGTTGTGGTCAGTAATCAGTACTCCGATGTTTCGTTGCTTCAGTTTCCACACGATGTACTGGATGTCCTCGACTGCGATAGGATCCACTCCGGCGAATGGTTCGTCGAGCATGATGAACTTCGGCTCGATGGCCAGGCAGCGAGCAATCTCCGTACGACGTCTCTCACCTCCAGAAAGCTGGTCGCCCAGATTTTTTCTCACCTTCTGCAGTCGGAATTCCGAAATGAGGGACTCCAACTTCCAACGCCTGTATTCCTTCAGCGTGCCTTCGAAGTAGTCGGGTTTCGGACGCATTTCCAGCACACTCGAAATGTTGTCTTCGACACTCATCTTGCGGAAAACGCTGGCCTCCTGCGCCAAATATCCGATTCCCAAGCGTGCACGCTTGTAAACCGGCAGTTTGGTTATCTCCTCGCCACCCAAGAAAATGTGACCTTCGTTGGGAATCACCAGTCCGGTTGTCATGTAGAAAGAAGTGGTTTTACCTGCGCCGTTCGGTCCGAGCAAGCCCACTATCTCACCCTGCCGCACGTCGAACGACACATTATTAACCACCGTACGCTTACCGTATATCTTCACCAATCCCTCACTCCGCAGCTCGAGTTTGTCGGTCTGAGGCATCGTTTGTGTGGCGTCGCTCGCAGAATGTACGTTTTCTGGCGTCGTCTGGAGGCCGTCTGCAGTCTGTTGTACGTTGTCCATAATTACGTATTTGTCTGCAAAAGTACGAAAAAAGGCAAAAAGACGAGTGCATTGGAACGTTTTTTAGCGGAATTTATGTAATTTTGCAGCACAAAACTCAAAAAATGCTCATCACAGACGGACTTGCCACCTTCGGCCGCTACATCCAGCTCATGGCGAAAACTTTTTCGATGCCCGAACGTTGGAGAATGTTTGGCAAGCAGTATGTCAAGGAAATGGCGCAGTTGGGCGTAGATTCCATAGGCATCGTGCTGCTTATCTCGTTCTTCATCGGCGCTGTGATATGCATTCAGATTAAACTTAACATTCAGAGTCCGTGGATGCCGAACTTCACAACCGGATATACCACACGCGAAATTATGCTTCTCGAGTTCTCGAGTAGCATCATGTGTCTCATACTTTCCGGAAAAGTGGGTAGTAATATTGCTTCCGAGATAGGCACGATGCGAGTGACGCAACAGATAGATGCTCTGGAAATCATGGGTGTCAACTCGGCTTCCTTCCTTATACTTCCCAAGATAGCAGGCATGATAACGATGATTCCTTTCCTCGTTGTCTTCAGTATCGCAGCCGGTTTTGTGGGCGCTTACGCGACGTCGCTCATGGGAGTTATCACGGTAGATGACCTTACGGTGGGTCTTTTGCACGATTTCAACCAGTGGTATGTGTGGATGTCAATCATCAAAAGTCTCTTTTTTGCCTTCATAATTTCCAGTGTCAGCTCGTTCTATGGTTACACGGTAAGCGGCGGATCGTTCGATGTGGGCCGTGCCAGCACGGATGCGGTGGTCAGGAGCAGTATGCTCATACTCTTTGCCGACATTTTCCTCACGGCGTTGCTCTCGTAGGATGTGAAGCACGCGAGAAACAGAAGGCTGCAGAATAAGAACAATGATAGAACTTCGTCACATATACAAGTCGTTTGAAGACAAGGACGTGTTGCGCGACATAAACGCCGTCTTCGACAAGGGAAAGACAAACCTCATCATCGGACAAAGCGGCAGCGGAAAAACCGTTTTGATGAAGAACATTGTGGGTTTGCTCACGCCGGAACGCGGAGAAATACTCTACGACGGGCGCGATTTCGTGCGTATGTCGAAGCGTGAGCGCGTGCTGATTCGCCGCGAAATGGGCATGATTTTCCAGAGTGCGGCGCTCTTCGACTCAATGTCGGTGCTCGAGAATGTGATGTTCCCGCTGGACATGTTCTCAGACATGAACGCCACAGACCGCCGCCGGCGTGCCGAATTCTGTCTCTCACGCGTGAATCTGCAGGGTGCCGAAGGCAAGTTTCCCGGAGAAATAAGCGGCGGAATGCAAAAACGTGTGGCCATTGCCCGAGCCATCGCACTTAATCCGAAGTATTTGTTCTGCGACGAACCGAACAGCGGACTCGACCCAAAGACGAGTCTCGTCATTGACGAGTTGATTCACGACATTACGCAGGAATACGACATGACGACGATTATCAACACGCACGACATGAATTCCGTCATGGGCATAGGCGAAAATATTATTTTCATCTGCGACGGCCGCAAAGAGTGGCAAGGTAGCAAAGATGAGATAATGAGCAGCACCAACGAACGGCTCAACTCATTTATCTTCGCCAGCGACCTGGCAAAGAAAATCAAGGAGGCAAACACCGACTGAGGCTGCAGCATCCTCAGCACCACAGGCGAGAAAAAAATTACGGCGTGAAGTTTCCATCAAAACTCCACGCCGCATTTTTTCTGCCACACGTCGCAATTATGGTTGCGGCGCGTCGGGGCTCTTCATGCCCACTATCGTACGGTTGCCGCTGAGGAATACTCGCTTGGCCAATTTGCGCACATCGTCGGCCGTCACGCCCGAGACAGTTTTCTCGTAGCCTGTCAGCAGGTCAAGTCCGACGCGTGTCTTGTGATAAAGCGTGCTGAGCCAATAGCTGTTCTTCTTCAGGTTTTCAGCATGCGAGCGTAGCATATATTCGCGTATCTTTTGCATCATGTCGAGGCTCGGCCCTTCGTTGCACATTTTCTGCACGCCGTCCTCCACAATCTGCATCATGCGCTCCATCTTCTCGGGCGCCGTAGGCAGCACAATCTGTGCCATAATCTGTTTCTGTGGGTAGTCCGAGAGCCCGATACGCACGGGAATGCTGTAGGCACCGCCCTCATCTTCGCGCACAGACTCGGTGTAGAGCATTGTCATGGCCTGTTCCAGCATAGACACGAGTACTTCGTTGCGAAGGCTCTCGCGCAAAGGAGCATGATAGAAGTACACAACGGTGGCGTTGGGCGTGTCCTGCACTTTTTCGAAGATGCAAGTATGCTCTCCCTCAGCAGCCACGTTGTCTACCACGCGGTAGCGCTCGCGCGTCTTCTGTGCCGGCAGTGCTCCCAAGTATTTCGAGACGAGCGGCACGATGCTGTCGCCCACGTCTCCCACGAAGTAGAACTCAAAGTCGGCTGCGTTGACAAAGCGCTCGCCGTAGATTTTCAGAATGCGGTCGTAGTCGAGCGTCTGCAGGTCGTCCGCCGTGATGCGTCTCGCGCGTACATTATTATTATGTAACACGCGCGCGATAGAATCTTGCAGTGCAGTCGAGGGCTGCAACTCTTGGTTTTTCAGGAACGACTTCATGCGCTCCAGATATCCCGCGAAGGCATCGTCGTCGCGACGCGGTGCAGTAAAGCAGAGATACGTGAGCTGCAGCATAGTCTCCAAGTCTTTCGTCACGCAACTGCCGGAAATCCCCTCCGTACGGTCGCTAATGGTCGGACTGGCGCTTGCCTGTATGCCTGCGAGGCGCTTCTGCAAATCCGTGGCACTGAATTCTCCCCAGCCGCCCAGCCCGACTCCGTCGGCACTATTGGCATTTCTGTACTCCTCATTCGTGTAAAGCGAGGTGCCACCCCAACTCGTGGCCTGCATCACCACTTGGTTTGGCGTATAGTCCGTGGCAAGAATATGCACGCGCACGCCGTTGGGCAACGTATAAAGCATGGCACCGAAGACATCCTTCTTCGATTTCACGTCGCCGCCTTCGGGAAGCTGCGGCACCAAAGGCTCGGTGCTGACTTCCTCGACATACGGCGTCAGTTCCTCCTGCTCCACCGCAGAGAGCGCAGCCAGTATCTCCGCTTCCGTGGGATACGACATGCCTTCCTTGTCGGGCAGGAACAGGGCCACAGCCTGGCCCAAGTCAACCTTAGGCAGCCACTCCGCGTTTATCGCTTGGAAAGGAAGCGCCGGCACGATCTGGTGCATCATCTGGTGCTCCCATTCTATGCTGGTGGCTGGCTCAGCATCGAGGAAATGGCGGACATACTCATCAACAAAGTTTGTATTCGTCACTTTGTTGCGTCGTTCGTAGGCCGCATCGAGCTGCGAGAGATACTCCTGCTTGAAGCGCTCGTACTCACTGGCCGTAAAACCGAATTTCTTAACGCGGAGAATCTCGCGGTAAACCGTCGTAAGACCATCCAGATAAGCACCATCCTTCATTACCACCTGTGCCGTCACTGCATCCATCGTTTTGGAAACAAGGTATTCACCATGTCCCACCGAAGCTGCCACGAATGGCGGGTTGGGTTTCTGCGTGTACTCTTCGAGCCTGTCGCCCAACATACTCTCGAAAGCATGCTTCACGTAGGACGAAATCAGGTACGTCATATCCTGTTTCTTCTCTCGCGGAATCGGTTCGTACTTCTGCATCAGCAATGCCACGGGCACGGGCTGCTCTTTGTCCTTCTCGATGGCAACAAGCGGCCGCTCGTTAGACGGAACCTGAAAGTACACACGCTCAGCGGCGGAGGCCACAGGAGCAATGTCGGCAAACAATGTCTTTATTTTCTCCTCCACCGCGTCCACGTCCACGTCGCCCACGATGACGATGGCCTGCAAATCCGGCCGATACCAGCGGCGGTAGTATGAGCGCAGGTCGTCGTACGGGAAATTCATCACGATGTCCATCGTACCGATGGGCATGCGTTCGGCATATTTGCTGCCCTCGAAAAGTTTTTTGAAAGCTGATTCCTGCATACGCATCATGGCGGAACGGCGCATACGCCACTCCTCGTTGATGACGCCACGTTCCTTGTCAATCTCGCCGCCGTCGAGCGTCAGGTCGTGACTCCAGTCGTGTAGAATCATCAAGCACGAATCTATGGCGCCCGCCAGTTGGACATTGACATTATTGACGTTGTAAACCGTCTCATCGAACGAGGTATAGGCGTTGAGATTCTCGCCAAACTTCACTCCGATGCGTTCGAGATACTGCTTCAGGCTGTTGCCCGGGAAATGCGTCGTGCCGTTGAAGCACATGTGCTCGAGGAAATGAGCCAATCCCCGCTGGTTATCTTCTTCCTGCATGGAGCCTACTTTCTGCGCAATGTAGAAATCGGCACGATGCTCGGGCCACTCGTTGTGGCGAATGTAGTAAGTGAGGCCATTGGCCAACGTTCCGCGACGAACCGCAGGGTCGAGCGGAAGATTGAAGTCTTGCTGTTGCGCAAAACTGCGTGTCGCACCTACGAAAAGTACGGCAAGAAATAAAAATATTCGCTGCATAATTGAAAGAAATTAAAGGCTATTGCATAAGCCACCGGCCGTCGGAGAAAACCAGCGGCATCCCGACGCGCTCGGATGTGCTGTCGCCATAGAAGACGTCAAGTAGCACAAAGGCTGTGGAGTCGCGCAGGGAATCGTCGGCCGCCACGACGCTAAGCATCTCGCGACGCACCTTATGGTTGGCGGCGAACTGTGCCACCAAGTCTATCATCTCGCTGCGCAAATCTTCCGGCATGCTGTCGGAGCCGGCCAGACCGTCCACATATTCCTCGTAATGCCCGTCTATGAGCATCGTGAAGTATCGTTCTGCCGCATGCCGTGCGCTCTTATGCGTCAGGCGGTCGCCCTTTCCTGAACAGCACACGAGGGAGCACGCAATGGCAAACATTGCGATGGGAAATAGAATGCGTTTCATTTCTGACGTATAAAGATATTAATCGGGCAGCCCGTGAAGTTCCAACGCTCGCGAAGCTTGTTTTCGAGGAAACGGCGGTAAGGCTCTTTGACGTACTGCGGCAGGTTGGCGTAGAACACGAAACTCGGCACGCGTACCTCAGGCAACTGCATACAATACTTCACCTTAATATATTTGCCTTTCATCGAGGGAGGCGGGAAAGCTTCTATCAGCGGCAGCATTTCCTCGTTAAGTTTGGCTGTGGATACGCGACGGCGACGGTTTTCGTACACCTCTTTTGCCGTTTCCAGCACGCGGAAAATGCGCTGCTTCGTCAGAGCCGACGAGAATATAATGGGGAAATCTACGAACGGCGCCATGCGATTGCGAATGGCTTCCTCCATAGTTTTCATCACCTTCACATCTTTGTCAGGCACCAAGTCCCACTTATTTACTACGACGACAAGGCTTTTCTGATTTCGCTGTATGAGCGAGAAAATGTTCAGGTCCTGACCTTCGATGCCACGCGTCGCATCAATGAGAAGAATGCACACATCGCTGTTTTCGATGCTCCGAATGGAGCGCATCACGCTGTAGAATTCCAAATCCTCGGAGACTTTATTTTTGCGGCGAATGCCGGCAGTGTCCACGAGATAGAAGTCAAATCCGAATTTGTCGTATCGCGTATAAATACTGTCGCGTGTGGTGCCGGCAATATCGGTCACGATGTGACGTTCCTCGCCGATGAAAGCGTTCACCAGACTGCTCTTTCCCACATTGGGACGGCCCACAACTGCAAAACGAGGAATGTTAGGGTCGGTGTCGTCCTTCCCGTCGTTGGGAAACAGCTTAATGATTTCGTCCAACAACTCGCCGGTTCCGCTGCCGCTCATGGCAGAAATGCAATACGGGTCGCCAAGTCCCAGCTTGTAGAACTCGGCAGACTGATAAATAAGCTCGTTATTGTCGGTTTTGTTGGCCACCAAAAGAACTGGCTTCTTGGTGCGGCGCAAAATTGAAGCGACGTGCTCGTCAAGGTCCGTGAGACCGTTTTCCACGTCCACGAGGAATAGTATCACGTCGGCTTCATCCGTGGCGAGTGCCACCTGCTTGCGGATTTCTTCCTCGAATATATCATCGGAATTCACGACCCATCCGCCAGTGTCTATCACAGAGAATTCATGGCCCGTCCATTCGCATTTTCCGTACTGGCGGTCGCGAGTGGTGCCGGCTTCGCTGCTAACGATGGCGTGACGCGTCTGCGTGAGACGATTAAACAGGGTGGACTTCCCTACGTTGGGTCGGCCGACAATTGCTACAATGTTCGTCATTTTTTATTCTAGCTTATATCCGTATGCTTTCATGGCGGCATCGCTGCTGCGCCAGTTCTTAGCAACCTTTACGAAGGTCTCCAGGAAGATATTCTTGCCGAAGAATTGCTCAAGGCTCTTGCGGGCCTCAGAGCTGACACGCTTGAGAGCGACGCCTTGGTGCCCAATAATGATGCCTTTCTGGCTGTCGCGCTCCACGTATATAACGGCGTTGATGTGGATACTGCGTTCCTTTTCCTTGAATTGCTCCACCACAACCTCTACGCTGTAAGGTATTTCCTTGTCGTAGTACAGGAGGATTTTTTCGCGAATGATTTCGGTAACGAAGAAACGTGCTGGCTTGTCGGTCCACGCGTCCTTGTCGAAATACGCCGGACTCTCGGGCAAAAGTTCGCAAATACGCTTCAAAACGTTGTCTACGTTGAATCGATGCAATGCGCTGATGGGCAGAATCTCGGCTGCCGGCAGTACGGCGTGCCACTCCTCCACTTTGTTTGTCAGCGTAGTTTGGTCACCAAGGTCGATTTTGTTCACCAAAACCAATACGGGCACCTGCAGTTTCTTCACTTTCTCCAGGAAGTCGGCATTCTTGTCGGGCGTCTCCACCATGTCCGTCACGTAGAGCAGCACGTCTGCGTCCTGCAGTGCGCTCTCGCTGAACTGCAGCATCTGTTCCTGCAACTTGTAATTTGGTTTCAAAACACCCGGCGTATCGCTAAAACAAATCTGCATATCAGGCGTATTGAGGATGCCCATAATGCGATGCCGCGTGGTCTGCGCTTTGAAAGTGGCAATGGAAATCCGCTCTCCCACGAGGAGATTCATCAGTGTGGACTTTCCCACGTTCGGATTGCCCACGATGTTTACAAATCCTGCCTTGTGTGCCATCTTATTTCGTTAGCGAAAACCGTATTAACAGCCTTAGGCATTCTCAGCCTTGCGCCGCATGGCGTACCATTCCTCGCGCGAGATTTTTCCTTCCTTGTAGAAGTTTGCCGGAGACTTAGCGGCCTCGGGAGCACCGTCATAGCCCCAAATCAAATAGCTTGCGCCCCAAGTAAATCCTGCGCCGAATGCCGTGAAGATTAACTTGTCGCCCTTTTTAAGCTGCGGCTCGTACTCCCACAAACACAGCGGCAAAGTTCCACCGGAAGTATTCGCCATATGGTCGATATTAATCATCACATGCTCTTCATCAACGCCAATTCTACGAGCCACGGCGCTCTCTATGCGCACGTTTGCCTGGTGAGGAATCACCCACGCAATATCGTTGTTCGTAAGATTATTCTTCTTAGCCACGTATTCCACAGCATCCGACATCTTTGTGACAGCATGCTTGAACACGGGCCGCCCTTCCTGGTAAACAAAGTGCTGGCGCGCATCTACGGTTTCATGCGACGGCATACAAGCTGAGCCGCCTGCCGCCATGTGCAAGTTCTCGTAACCCTGTCCATCCACGCGGAGGTAAGAGTCGATGAGACCCACATTTTCCTCGGTGGTGGCCTCCATCATTACACAAGCTGCGCCGTCGCCAAAAATCGGACACGTGTTGCGGTCCTCGTAGTTCACCATGCTTGACATATGGTCGCCGCCGCAAACGATAATCCGCCTGCAACGACCGGAACGAATGAACGCGGCACCTGTCTCCATCGCATAAAGAAAACCTGCGCACGCGGCTTCCATATCAAAGCCAAAGGCGTTCGTAAGTCCGATATTGCCTATCACAAGTGAAGCAGTGGAGGGAAAATGATAGTCGGGCGTCGTGGTAGCGCAGATGACGGCTTCCACAGTTTGCGGATCAACCGCAGTTTTCTGGAGAAGCTGTTTCACAGCGCGCGTCATAAGGTAAGAAGTGCCACTGCCTTGTTCAGGTTTCAGAATGTGACGTGTCTTAACCCCAATTCTTTCCATAATCCACTCGTCGCTCGTGTCCACAATTCGCGACATCTCCTCGTTGTCCAGAATATAATCGGGCACGTAACCGCCGACGCCAGTTATTACGGCATTCAGTTTATTCATTTCGTCAATTAAATATAAAGCCGCAGAAGTGCGTTTGCACTCTTGCGGCTAAAAGTTGTGTGAGAGAAGTTACGCCTCTTTCTCGATAGCGACTTTACCACGGTAGTAACCGCAAGCGGGACAAACCGTATGATAAATATGAAACTCGCCACAATTCGGGCAAACTGCCAGAGCTGGCTGCACGGCTTTGTCATGAGTTCTTCTCTTCAGAGTCCGAGTCTTGGACTGTCTTCTTTTAGGATGTGCCATTTGTTGTTTTTTTTATTTGTTATTTAATAATTTTTTCAGCGCGTTCCATCTTGGATCTGCGGCACTTGGTTCCGCAGAAACTGCACTCAGTTTTTTCGTTTCTTGCCCGTCGGAATATTCCTGGCAGGCGTCATTTTCGTGGACGTGACGCATGGGAATTTCGAGCGCAATGAACTCGTAGAGATTCCAAGCCACGTCTATGTAGCCATCTTCGGCCGGCACGGTTACCAGCTCACCGTCGTCTTCGAAATGGTCGCCCAACTTTACTTTCAGTGTACGCGTGGCAGCCACGGGCTGCTCCATCATCTCGAGACATCTGTCGCACGGAATCATCAAATTCCCCTCGAAGGAGAAGTCTAATTCATATGCGCCAGCAGTGCGGCGGACGTTCAGTTTTACGTCCACAACGCCGTGTTTCACCTCGGTAGCACGCACAGTTTCAAAGAATTCGTCGGTCAGATGCCATTCGTACGAAGCACGTTCCGGCACGTCCCTCAGCAACACTTTATATCTGTCAGATGCTTCCATCGGGCTGCAAAGTTACGAAAAAAAGAAATACGGACGGCAAAAAAAGAGCAAAAAATGCAGTTTTAGTGTTTTCTGAGCTCAATTCTGAAGGTTGTGCCCTGTCCCAACTCGGAATTTTTGACGTAGATTCGTCCGTTGTGATACTCCTCGATGATACGTTTCGCGAGTGAGAGTCCGAGTCCCCACCCTCTCTTTTTTGTGGTGAAGCCCGGCACAAAGACAGTTTTGAAGTTCTTTTTCGGAATTCCCTTGCCCGTATCCGAGACTTCCACCGAGAAGCAATTATCTTCCTCGGCTGCACGCAGCGTAATTGCGCCCTGTCCATCCATGGCGTCTATCGCGTTCTTACAGAGGTTCTCGACCACCCATTCGAAGAGCGGCGCGCACATTTGTGCAATTATCGGGTGTGGCGGCAAGAGTAAGCTCAGGCTCACACGATTGCTGGCACGCCTGCTAATGTAAGTTGTCACCTGCTCGCAAACTTCGTTCAGGTTCTCCGGCTTCAATTCTGGCTGCGAGCCTATTTTTGAGAAACGCTCCGCGATTCGCTGCAGCCGCATCACGTCTTTTCCCATTTCCGGCAGCAGTTCATCGTCGGGATACGTCTCGCGCAGCACCTCTTGCCACGCCATAAGGCTGCTGATGGGAGTCCCAAGTTGATGTGCCGTTTCCTTGCTGAGACCCACCCAAACTTTATTTTGTTCTGCCTTCTTACTCGAAAGCAAAGCAAAAATGGCCACAACGACGAATATCAGCACCACGCCCAGCTGCACGTATGGCCAAAGTGCCAGTCGACGCAGAAGAAGGCTGTCGGAGTAAAGTACGTCCATGTAGTCGGAATCCGAAAGATTGATGCGAATGACGCGGCCGGCATCGCGCATAGAATCGACGCGACGCATCAGATATGCCGTAGAATCTGCGGCAGTGGGCTTGTGGAACGTCAGATTTCTGAAATCGCGCACCGCACCGTCGCGGTCAACCACCACAACGGGAATAGTATTGTTGCCATTCATGACGGCAAACTCGAGCGACACGTCAACGCTGTCTGGTTTTTCGTTTAGCGAACGCATCGCCTCGGCCCACAAGTTCATTTTCAGCAATTCCTCACGTTTCAGGTCGCGTACGAGGAAATGCGAGACCACCAGCGAGGCCACGCTCAGCAGAACTGCGGCCACCACGAGCAGTATCTTGACTTGTCTGATACGGTTAATCCATTGCATTTCAGAATAAGAACGTGTGCTGCCTCGCTTTTATTGTGCAGAGGCCCAAAAGTTTGCCCGTCGGAACCGAACAAACTATTTTCGACAAAACGCTTGCCGCATTCAGTTTTTTGCATTATCTTTGCAGGCATGAAACGTGGCATCCAATACCTTATATATATATGCGCGATGTTGGCAGCGTGCCACCGCCATCATTCCGAGGAAGTGGCTCCACTTTGGAAAGCCGAGACGGGTGAGCGCACGGTTATCATCTACATGATGGCCGAAAACAGCATGGACGAATACACATCGCTGGACATCGAAGAGATGGTTGCGACCAAGTCGGAAATTCCCGACAGCGTGCACTATGTGATTTACAAAGACGACACAGACCTGCCCATCATCCAATACATCACGGATTCCACCGGGCTGCAGGATTATTATGTCTTTCCGCAGGACCACTATTCGACCGACTCCGTGCAGATGCTGCAGAACCTTCGCTTCATTATCGACGCCTTTCCTGCCCGGCACTACACGTTGGTTTTCTGGTCTCACGCCAGCGGATGGATACCGCGACACAAGACATTGGGCATCGACAACGGTCAGAACAACAGATTCGACACGGGCCTCCGCATGAACATCAGCGAGTTGCGATGGACGCTGCAGCAACTTCCACACACCGACATGCTCTTCTTCGACGCCTGCTTCATGCAGAACATCGAGATAGCATACGAGCTACGCCACGTGACGGACTGGATTGTGGGCTCGCCGGCCGAGATACCAGGCCCTGGAGCGCCCTACGACAAGATTATGAAAGGGTTGTGCGACGGCGATGCGCAGGCGGTAACCTTGGCTTACAGCGCCGAATATCCGAATACGCGCCGCGACCTTTACAAGGGCGTCGTGTTGTCGGCCATCCGATGCAGTGAGCTGGATAATCTGGCACAGGCATGCAAGGAATTTATCCCACAGTCTTTTGTGGACCGCGCCGAGGTGCCGACACACGGAGTGCAGTCATATTGCGACTATTACAACTCCGAAACTTACCACTTCGACATGGGAAGTTTCTTCTACCACCTGCTCGAGGAAGACGATTACCTGCGATGGAAAGAGGCTTACACGGCAGCCGTTCCTTGCCGCCCAGCGGCGACAAGATGGTTCGCACGGCGCAAAAGTTTTGCCGTGATAGAGGACACCGTACATAACGGCGCAGTATCCATGTTCCTGCCCGACGCCGTAGATAAGCCGGGATGGAACACACTTTTCCACGAGACGGAATGGTACCACGCCTCGGGCTGGGACGAAACCGGCTGGTAAGTTTCGCCGTGCGACAGCCTATTCCACACCTTCCTGCTTCAGTCGCTCACGGATGAGCATCAGCTGCGACACATATCCGTTGAGCGAAACCGTCAGTTCGCAGTTCTTTATCGTACGTATGTAGGCCGACACCGTCTCGCGCACGTTTGCCGAGTAGGTTGCCTCGTCCACTTGCAACGATTCGGGCAGGCGGTCCATGCGACTGTCGAACCACGCAAACAGTTCGTCCAGTTCGGCCGGCGAATATTTGGTCTTAAAAGTCTTTACTCTTTCCATCCGAGCGAGTCATTTCTGCGTTTCACGTCCGCAAAGATACACTTTTTTCTGATTCACGCCACGTTTGACGATGAAAAAACTACACGTAGTTTTGTTCGCAACCACACGTCGAAAAATAATTTCCACACGTCGTATTGCATGAAATGCAAGGCAGTAACGTGCCTTGCACATAATCAGTTTTTTAGTCCGGCGAGGATTATTTTTTAAGATTTAACATCTTTTCGCTATCAAATGCACGTAATCTCAAATAAAATCACTATATTTGCAGCTGATTTTTGCACGTCGGAAACATAGACGTTGCAAGCTATTTTTACAGGATGTTATTCGATAAGCAAACATACGAAGCACGGCGGGCCACCCTGCGACAGCAGGTGGGTTCGGGTCTGATATTGCTGCCGGGAAATTCCGACACGCCCGTAAACTACCCGTCGAACGTCTATAAGTTCCGTCAGGACTCCACGTTTCTCTACTACTTCGGCCTGCAGCGCGAAGATTTGGCTGCAGTAATCGATGCCGACAGCGGCGAGGAATGGATTTTCGGCGATGATATCGACATAGACGACATCGTGTGGTTCGGACAAGTGGAGAGCGTGGCCGAAATGGCTGCAGCCTGCGGCGTGGCAAAGAGCGCGCCGATGGGCCAGCTCTCGGCCCTCGTAGCTAAGGCTCTCGCCTGCAAGAGGCAGATACACTTCCTGCCGCCATACCGCCACGACTGGATGATTCGGCTCGCCGACCTGACGGGCATCCGCCCCGAAGAGCAGAAAGCCCGCGCATCGAAGGCACTCATCATGGCTGTCATAGGTCAGCGGGCCAAGAAGTCGGCGGCAGAGGTGGAGGAAATAGAGCGCGCATGCGCCATCGGATACGACATGCACACCACTGCCATGCGTCTCTGCCGGCCGGGCGTCACGGAGCAGCACATCGGCGGCGTGCTGAGCGGAATCGCCAGCAGCCGAGGCTGCATCGTTTCGTTCCCGCCAATCGTGACGATGCATGGAGAAATCATGCACGGGAACCCCAGCCCATGTCCGCTGGAGGAAGGACGGCTGATGCTGTGCGACGCAGGCGCAGAAACAAACGAGAACTACTGCAGCGACCACACACGCACGTCGCCCATCGGCGGTCGTTTCAGCCAGCGCCAACGCGAGATATACAGCATCGTCGAGGAGTGTCACGACTACGTGCTGCAGTTGGCTCGCCCCGGCGTGAAGTGGTGGGACGTTCACTTCGCCGTTTGCCGCATGATGACCGAGCGACTGAAAGAACTCGGCCTGATGCGCGGCAATACGGACGACGCACTCGAGGCTGGCGCACACGCCATGTTCATGCCCCACGGCCTGGGGCACATGATGGGCATGGACGTTCACGACATGGAAGGCCTCGGACAGACACTTGTGGGCTTCGACGACGAAGTTCGCCCACGTCTCGACCAGTTTGGCACGTGCAGTTTACGTTTCGGCCGGCGGTTGCAGGAAGGATTCGTGCTAAGCGACGAACCCGGTATCTACTTCATTCCCGCACTAATCGACGCGTGGAAAGCAGAGGGACGATGCGCCGAATTCCTCAATTTCACCCTGTTGGAAAAATACAAAGACTTCGGCGGAATCCGCATCGAAGACGACATACTCGTCACGGCAGACGGCTGCCGCTTCCTTGGCACGCAGCAAATCCCATATCACGCAGGTGACGTAGAGAATTTCATGGCAAACAACTAAAATAAATATACAATGAAAAAGTTTTTCACACTCGCGCTAATCGCTCTCGTGGCACTCGGCGCACAGGCAAAAGACAAGAAAGAAAAGAAAGACGACTCGCGGAAACCCGTTTTCACGGTCATCAAAGAGAACAAAATCACGAGCATCAAGGACCAAAATCGCAGCGGCACCTGCTGGGACTACTCCACCATCTCGTTTTTCGAGGCTGAAATCCTGAAAGCCACAGGCAAGGAGTACGACCTCTGCGAGTCATTTGTTGCAAACAAAACGTACATGGACCGCGCAATACAGGTGGTACGCTTCCACGGCGACTGCCAATTTGCACAAGGCGGCTCCGCCGAGGATGTTCTCGCGACCATGAAACAGTACGGCATCTGTCCCGAGGACGCTATGCCCTTCCCCGGCTCGCTTTACGGCGACTCGCTGAATAATTTCGGCGAGTTCTTCTCGCTGCTGTCGCCCTACGTAAATGCAGTGGCAAACTCCAGCGCCAAGAAACTGAGCTCGCAGTGGAAGGTCGGCTTGCAAGGCATTCTGGACGCTTACCTCGGCAAATGTCCCGAGAAGTTCACTTTCGAGGGTCGCGAGTACACGCCAAAATCTTTTATGGCTTCGCTGGGAATAAATCTCGACGACTATGTTAGCATTACGTCGTACACACACCATCCTTTCTACACGACGTTTGCAGTGGAAGTACAGGACAACTGGCGCTTCCCGCAGTCGTATAATCTGCCCATGGACGAGATGATGCAGGTTCTCGACCATGCCGTGCGCAACGGCTACACGATAGCCTGGGGCGGCGACGTGTCGGAAGACGGATTCACACGCAAGGGACTGGCCTACGCCGTGGATGGAAAATCGGCACAGGACCTCGCCGGCAGCGACAAGGCACGCTGGCTGAAACTTACCACCGAGAAGAAACGCAACATCATCGACTCGTTGGGCGTGGATGTGCCCGAGATAACTCCCACTCAGACACTTCGTCAGGAGCGTTACGACAATTGGGAACTCACAGATGATCACGGCATGGTAATTTTCGGACTCGCCAAAGATCAGCGTGGCAAGGAATATTTCATGGTAAAGAACTCGTGGGGCGAAAGCGGCGACTACAAGGGAATCTGGTATATGACCAAGAGTTTTATCGCTGCCAACACGATGGATTTCCTAATCAACAAGAACGCCATCCCGGCTGACATTCGCAAGAAATTGGGCCTCTGACGCCACATCCGTCATTCGACGCGTGGGTTTTAACCGATTACGCGTGATTTGCGTGCAAAGCAAGCATTGCAAATCACGCACTTATACATAAATATATAAAATCGTGAATTATCAATGGAGCTATAAGCAGCCGTCTGCAGAGTATCTCGAGCAGGCGAGCGAGCTGGCTAAGGAGCTTGGAATAAATCCGACCCTTGGCAAGTTGCTTATGGACCGTGGCATAAATAATCCTACAGACGCCAAGAAATTCTTCCGGCCGCAGCTGACCGATCTTTACGACCCGTACCTGATGCGCGACATGGACAAAGCTGTGGATCGACTCAATCTGGCGCTCGGGCGAAAGGAGAGAATCCTCGTTTACGGGGATTACGACGTAGATGGCTGCACGGCAGTTGCGCTCGTTTACAAGTTCCTGCAACAATTCTACTCGAACATTGGATACTACATACCCGACAGAAACGAAGAAGGATACGGCATTTCTTTTCAAGGCGTGGATTACGCACACGAAACCGGCGTGGGGCTGGTAATCGTTCTCGACTGCGGAATCAAGGCGGTGCAGGAAGTAGCTTACGCAAAGCAGAAAGGAATTGATTTTATCATCTGCGACCACCACGTTCCCGGCGAGGAGTTGCCACCGGCGGTGGCCATACTAAATGCAAAACGAGACGACGACACCTACCCTTACAAGCATCTTTCCGGTTGCGGCGTCGGGTTCAAATTTATGCAGGCCTTTGCAAAAAACAACGGCATCGCGTTCTCGCAGTTAATACCACTGCTCGATTTGTGCGCAATAAGCATCGCCACGGACATAGTGCCCATCATGGGAGAAAATCGTATCCTCGCATACCACGGACTACGGCAACTAAATTCAAATCCGAGCTTGGGCGTGAAAGCGCTGCTCGACATTTGTGGTCTGACGGACAAGGAAATTACAATAAACGACATCATATTTAAGATAGGACCGCGAATAAATGCATCGGGACGCATGCAAAACGGCACAGAAGCCGTACGGCTGCTGGTGGAAAAGAACTTTCGCGAGGCGCGAAACGTGGCAAACCTCATTGACTCGTATAACAACCAGCGAAAGGACCTTGACAAATCCATGACGGAAGAAGCCAACCACATCGTTGAAACGTTGGATCATCAGCATGAACACAAGGCAATTGTGCTGTTTAACGAAGAATGGCACAAAGGAGTCATCGGAATCGTGGCCTCACGCCTGACAGAAATATTCTTCCGTCCGGCCGTGGTTCTCACACGCAACGGAGACACGGCAACGGGCTCTGCGCGCTCGGTTGCCGACTTCGACGTCTATAAAGCCATAGAGAGTTGCAGCGATTTGTTGGACAACTTTGGCGGCCACACGTATGCTGCCGGACTTAGCATGCCCGTCGGAAACGTGGACGCCTTCAGGAAAAGATTCGAGGACTACGTAGAAAAAAATATCCGACCCGAGCAAACCGACGCGGTGCTCGAGGTGGATGCGATGCTGAACTTCAAAGACATCACAACGCGCTTCTACAACGATCTTAAGAAGTTCAATCCATTCGGTCCCGACAATACGAAACCTCTCTTCTGCACACGTCACGTCTACGACTACGGCACGAGCAAAGTGGTGGGCCGCGCGCAGGAACACATCAAACTGGAGCTGGTGGACGAGAATAGCAGCTGTGTCATGAACGGAATTGCCTTCGGCCAGAGTTCGCAGGCACGTTTCATTAAGAGCAAGAACTCGTTCGATATAATTTATACCGTAGAAGAAAATACGCACAAGCGCAACGAAGTACAATTGCAAATCGAGTCCATTAGACCCAGCGAATGAGCCAGGAAAAATATCTCAGCGTCTTGCGCCAGTACTGGGGCTTCGAGGATTTCCGGGGCGTGCAGCGCGAGATAATAGAGAGCGTCGGCTCCGGCAAAGACACGCTCGGGCTGATGCCTACGGGCGGTGGCAAGAGCATTACCTTCCAGGTGCCTGCACTCACAATGCAGGGCACCTGTGTTGTTTTCACGCCTCTCATCGCACTTATGAAAGACCAGATGGCACAGCTGAAGCGTCGCGGCATCCGTGTCGCAGCCGTTCACTCTGGCCAGACGCGTGAGCAGAACCTTGCCGCGCTCGACAACTGCATTCTCGGCGGCTACAAATTCCTTTACGTCTCGCCCGAGCGACTGAAATCTGACATATTTATCACGAAACTGCGTCACATGCAAGTCAGTTTCTTTGCCGTGGACGAGGCACACTGCATCAGCCAATGGGGCTACGACTTCCGTCCGTCGTATCTCGACATTGCGCAGGTGAGGAAACTACACCCGAGCGCGCCCATACTGGCGCTCACAGCCACCGCCACGCCGCGAGTGGTGGAAGACATACAGCGCAATTTGGGATTTCGCGAGGGCAACGTTTTCAGGATGAGTTTCGAGCGCAAGAATCTCTCGTACAATGTCGTACACGTTCACAGCCAGCAGGACGGCATCGTGCAGACACTTTCTGGCGTCAACAGCGGCTCGTGTATCATCTACACGCGCAACCGTCAGCGATGCAAGGAGGTAGCCGACATGCTATGCGCGGCTGGTCTTAGTGCCACGTTCTATCATGCCGGACTCACCGACTCGGAAAAAAACAAACGGCAGACAGACTGGCAGTGCGACCGTGTGCGCACCATTGTTGCCACGAATGCTTTCGGCATGGGCATCGATAAGCCCGACGTCCGCCTCGTGCTGCACATCGACTTACCAGACACGCTGGAAGAATATTTTCAGGAGGCAGGGCGTGCCGGACGCGACGGAAAACCGGCACAGGCCGTGCTGCTGCTCGACGGAAAGGAGACCCTGCTGGCGCGACGTCGCGTAACTCAGAATTTCCCTGCGGAAAATACCGTGGCGGACATCTACGAAAAAATCTGTTACTTCCTACAGGTGGCGGAAGGCGACGGACTGAACGTGACACGTGAGTTTAATTTGCAACAATTCTGTCGCGTCTTTCGTTTTCACCCCATCATGACGCGTAGCGCACTTGTCCTCCTCGAGCGCGCAGGTTACATTTCCTTCGCCGACGAGGAAGAAGCCACCAGCCGCCTGCGAATCTGCGCCACGCGAAACGAGCTTTATCACGTACTCGACGAGCAAGCCGAACATGTATTGAATTCCATCCTGCGTCACTACCCGGGGATTTTTATCGAATACGCGTTCTTGGACGAAGACCTCGTGTGCCGCGAAACTGGCTACGCGCCAGACTTCGTCTATCACGTGCTACAGAGTCTGAGCCACGACGGCATAATCGACTATGTGCCACGCAAGCGCGTGCCAAAGATTACGTTCCTTCGCAAGCGCGTCAGCAAGGAACGCATCTTCCTGCCCGACGCAGTCTATAAAGACCGCCGTCAGAACTATGTCGAGCACCTGGCGGCAATGTTGGATTACTGCGCCACAAGCGAGTGCCGAAGCGTCGTTCTGCTGCGCTATTTCGGAGAAACGGATGCGCAGCCCTGCGGACATTGCGATGCCTGCCGCGCCGACGCATCTGCTACACCCGACGACATCGATGCCGTATGCCAAACCATTCGAAACAAACTGGCCGCGGGAAAACAGAAAGCGTACGAAATGGACCTACCCTACGCGCCCGAGAAAATACGACTTGCGATGGAACTGATGAGTGCACGCGAGGAGATAGAATCCGACGGCCTCTACGTGCAACTCCGCAGCTACCCTACTTCACGCTGACCTTACGCGTCGAGCCGTCCGGCCGCCGAATGATGTAAATGCCGCGCGTGGGACGAGCCACCCGAACGCCCGAGAGCGTATAATACTGCGTCTCGCCATTGCCGTCACGTGAGGCAGAAACCGGTTCCACTGCGTCGGGCACGTACTCAAACTCCTTGTCGAGAAAAGCAATTCGCTCGGGAATCCAAGCCTGCAGACGTGCCAGCGAGTCGGGTGTGGCGTTTCGCGTGAACGGATACACGCCCATCGTCGTTCCCGTGGCCTGCCAGAGCCGTCCCTCGAGCTTCACAAAATCTCCTGCGTGGTACGTCGTCGTAGCACTGTAAGGCTGCGCCACGGTATAGTGCTCCCAGTGGTTGTAAACCTGCCAGTTGAGATTACAGATTGCCTCGCAGTAACATGGACTCTCCGGCCAGCGCTTTTTCTCCCGCGCGTAGAAATCGCCCACTCGCTCGCACCAATCGGTGGCGTACGGCACAAGTGCCTCGGCCGACATGGCGCCCGATCGCCGCAACTCGTGCCAGCGCTGCCGTATCTCGGGGCGATAGTAGCGGTTAAGCCAATAAAAAGGCCCCGACGTGAGATATTCGACAGGAAAGAACGCCGGACGAATCTGCCCATACAAGCCAAGTCCCAAACATTGGTCCATATCGTAGGGCGCCACCATCCATTTCTGTCCGTCGTAGGTGAACCACTGCCAATTCTTCAGCGAGCCGTCGCCGTTTGCCGTGAAGTAGAAGAAAATCACGTAGTCGAGCAGACTCTGCAGGTCGAAGCATTGTTCGAAATAAGCTTTCAGCGCCGCGATGTCACCTTCGCGCTCCAGTTCAGTGAACTCGCTGTGATACATGCTCAGGCGCAGAATGGATGCTTTCACAGCCGCCGTGCGCTGTTTGGCCTGTCGCACCGTCTCGTCGTCGCTTGGAAGATTGTAGTACGACGACTTCTCGTCCATCAACTCCGAAGGAGTATTCCCGTCGTAAAGCGTGCCGTTTTTTTTGTATAGGCCCGCAGGGTTGCGAACCTCGAATTGCGTCCACGTTACCTTGCCGCGGAAAAGGTAATTATCATTGATGTTACCGTCGAGATGCACGTGCAGCGCGTTGGATTTCTTCATGGCCATATTTTTGCGGTGCTTCTTCAACTGCCAGGCATAGACGCCCTGAAAATCTCCGTTCAAGTACACAATGCACGGAAAGCCGTCGGGGAAACAACGCGCCCGACCTGCCGCAATTCCGGCGCGAACGTAATACGGCTCACGATCCGACGTGAGGCGTGCAAACATCTTGTAGCAGATTTCGCCAATGCCACGGCTAAAGTCGGTATAGAAGGCCTTGAAGTGGAAGCCGTCCTGCTCCACCCAATCGCCAAACTGCAGTCCGCTGGTCTCGGTTTCAGTCCAGTCTTTCTCGCAGAACTTGCACGAGAAATTCTTTTTGACGTATCGCAGCGAATATCCACCCTGTCCGTGTATGCGCACACGCTTTCGGAACTTGTGCCCTTGCCCGTCATAGACCGTCATCCAGCAGTCGCGAACGTCGAGTTTGTTGCGTGGGATGCTCGAAAGCGTCAGGTTGCAATAAGCCAGCCGCGGCTCAGGCAGCCAAAAGGCAGGCACGTCGGAGAGGTCTTCCACATCCCGTTCCAGTCCAAGCTCGGCCACGAGTCGCTCAAACTCCGTGACCTCCTGCGCGCTGACAGACATGGCAGCGAGACTAAGCACGAAAAGGAAAAAAGCAACTACATTTCTCATCAGATTTTCGACGTGTGGCAACCGGGAAAACTACGTGTGACAATATTATAAGTACGCGTGGCAGGAAAAAGACTGCATGGAGGAAAAAAATTTTTTCGTGTGGTGAAAGATTTACTGCGTTTCAATCATTTCCAGCCCTGCCGCCTTCTGACGCACCGACACTTGCAGGTCTGCGTATCTGCGGTCGATGGCCATCAGCGCGAAAGGCCGCACAGTGAACGACTGCCGCTCACCCCTAGTGACGGCAAACGTGCAAAAAAGTACGTCGCCCTCCAAAGTTACCTCCAGCGGCTCCACCGTGGTAGAAAAGTCCGTTTCGGGCAACACCAGCGGCACCACAAACTGCCGCTCGAAATCCACGGCCGTAGGCTCGCCGCCCTTCCCCATCACAGCTGCCGCACCGAAAATCTGGTCGAACTGCGCTTGGCTACAGATTTTCGGACTCGCGGAAAGCACGGCATCGTTGCGAACAAAATAATTTCGCACCTCACAGAAATCTACATGCTGCACTTCGCCTTCGGCTGGGAACGGCGGCTGACGACGCTGCTTACATGCAGTGGCGAGAAAGGCAATCGCTGCAAGGAGCAGCACAAAGGTGACATATCGCGAACTCACACTCATAAATCAGAATTTAACGTTTAGCAGCCGCAAAGTTACTACTTTTTTGTGAATCCGACGACCGCAGCAAAAAATTTTTGCGCTGTCAGATTGTAAGCAAAACAGCCGTCAATATCGTCGATTGCAGCCCAAACCAGCCCTCGCACGCACAATCTATAAAGAAAATGCCGTTTTTGTACGTAGAAATTGCATGCCGTGTCGCGAAAACTTTGTATCTTTGTACGACAAACAGAATGTCAGACTATGGAACAGGGAAGCATATACTCGATTCTCGGACTCGTAGCAAGCGTCTGCATGGTGCTCGGATATCTGCCACAGGCCGTTCAGACCATTCGAACTCGCAGGACGGACGGCATAGCACTGCCCACGTTTCTGATGATGGCTGCGGGTGCTTTTGCATTTATGATGCAGGGACTGATACACAAACCAGACATCATATGGTCGCTCGTCATCACCAATTTCATCACCACGACGTGCAGCGTCATCATCTTCAGCATCAAGTTTTACAACGACTACATAAAGAAAAAGAAATAACAACATGAAGAAACTACTTCTGGGCGACGAGGCACTGGCCCTTGGCGCACTCCATGCCGGACTCTCGGGCGTGTACGCCTACCCGGGAACACCTTCGACAGAAATCACCGAGTACATACAAAATTACGAAGCCACGTGTCCCACCGGTCCCAACGGCATCCACTGCCGCTGGTGCACAAACGAGAAAACTGCCATGGAGGCCGCACTGGGCATGAGTTACGCAGGTCGGCGTGCGCTGGTGTGCATGAAGCACGTGGGAATGAACGTGTGTGCCGACGCCTTCATCAACGCCGCCATCACAGGCGTGAAGGGCGGACTGGTGGTTGTGGCAGCCGACGACCCGTCGATGCACTCGTCGCAGAACGAGCAGGACTCGCGCTTCTACGGAAAGTTTGCGCTCGTGCCCACACTCGAGCCCAGCACACAACAGGAAACATACGAGGCCGTGCGGTTCGCATTCGACCTGTCGGAGCGCCTGGCCGTGCCCGTGCTGCTGCGAATGGTCACACGTCTGGCCCACTCGCGTGCCTCCGTCGAAGTTGGAACGCCGATTGCACAGCGTCCGCTGTCGCCCGCCGAGGGAAAGAACTGGGTTCTGCTGCCCGCCATAGCACGCCGCCAATATGCCGCACTTGTGGAGAAGCAGAAAGACATGGAGCACGAGGCCTCCGTCTCGCCATTCAACAAGCGGCCGACCGACGCCGCCGGGAAGAAGCTGGGCATCATAGCCTGCGGCATAGGCTACAACTACGTAACAGAGTGTCAGCCCAAGGACGCCGCCGTGCTGAAGATATCGCATTACCCTTTGCCAGCCGAGCAAGTGCGTGAGCTGGCTGCCGCATGTCAGTCCATCCTCGTGGTGGAGGACGGTCAGCCCGTGGTGGAGAACGAGATAAAAGGAATACTCGGAAGCGAGTATGAAGTACGCGGACGCCTGACGGGCGACCTGCCACGCACCGGAGAACTGACGCCCGACAACGTGGCTGCCGCACTGGGCACGCCGTCCGTGTCGGCACACGCAGAAGCCAAGAATCTGGCGCCACGCCCGCCACAGTTGTGCCCCGGCTGCGGACATCGCGACGTCTACACGGCGCTCAACAAAGTTGCTGCCGAAATTCCGGGCGCTCGCATCTTCGGCGACATAGGTTGCTACACGCTGGGCGCACTGAAGCCCTTCGAAAGCATAGCCAGTTGCGTGGATATGGGAGCCAGCATCACCATGGCAAAGGGTGCGGCCGACGCCGGCTTGCGTCCCGCCATCGCTGTGATAGGCGATTCCACGTTCACTCACTCGGGAATGACCGGCCTATTGGACGCCGTAAACGACAAGTCGCCCATCACAGTCATCATCAGCGACAATCTGACCACAGCCATGACGGGCGGGCAGGATTCTGCCGGTACCAATAAATTCGAGGCCATCTGTCTTGGACTCGGCGTCGAGCCGGAGCACGTGCGCGTGGTAGTGCCGCTGCCGAAAAACATGGAAGAGATTACACGCATTCTGCGCGAGGAAATCCAATACGAGGGCGTCTCCGTCATCATCCCGCGCCGCGAATGTATTCAGACCCTGCAGCGACATCTGAAAGAGAAGAAGCTGAAAGGCTGAGCGATACACGTTATTATTAAAGAACCACAATATAAAAAATATGACCGTAAATATCATACTCTGCGGCGTGGGAGGCCAGGGAATTCTTTCCATAGCCACCATCATTGGCGAGGCAGCCATGAACGAGAATCTCTACATCAAACAGGCAGAAGTTCACGGCATGAGCCAGCGCGGCGGCGACGTGCAGTCGAATCTCCGCATATCGGACCAACCGATAGCAAGCGACCTAATCCCGAAAGGCAAGGCCGACGTGATAATTTCGATGGAGCCGATGGAAGCATTGCGATACTTGCCATACCTGAGTGCCACAGGTTGGATTATCACTTCCAGCACGCCGTTTGTGAACATTCCGGCTTACCCACCCATCGAAGACATACGTCGCGAACTGGACGGCGTGGGCAACGTCATTGCCATCGACATAGAGCAGATGGCAAAGGAGAACGACGTACCACGCTCGGCCAACGTGATACTGCTCGGAGCGGCGCAGAAGGCGCTTGGTATCGAGTACGAAAAACTGGAAGACGCAGTCCGCCGCGTTTTTGCGCGCAAAGGCGACAGCGTTGTGGCAGCTAACATCAAAGCGCTCAAGTTGGGCAAGGAGGCACAATGACCGAGACACCAATCAGACGAGGGCTCGTAGACAGTATTATCGCGAATCTTGGGATTCAAGACTTCTCGAAGGCTACAATCCGCGAAGTGAAGCAAGTGGCCGCGCAAGTGGAAGCCGCCACGGGCATCGAGTACATAAAAATGGAAATGGGCATCCCGGGACTGCCGCCGGCCGCCGTAGGCGTGGAAGCACAAATCAGCGCGTTGAAAACAGGCGTCGCATCGCAATATCCGGACATCCAAGGTTTGCCGCAACTCAAGAGCCAGGCGGCGCGATTCGTGAAAGCATTCGTGGGAATCGACATAGCTCCGGAAGGATGTGTCCCAGTGAGCGGTTCGATGCAAGGCACGTTCGCTTCGTTCCTTACTTGCTCGCAGGCCAACCGCCAGAAAGATACTGTGCTCTTCATCGACCCAGGCTTCCCCGTGCAGAAAATGCAGCTCCAAGTGCTGGGGCTGAAATATGTCTCGTTCGATGTTTTTGACTACCGCGGAGAACGTTTGCGCGAGGCGCTGGAAAAATTCCTTCGCAAGGGAAATATCTGCGCCATCGTGTATTCCAATCCGAATAATCCTGCGTGGATTTGCCTGACGGAGGAGGAACTGCAGATTATCGGCTCTCTCGCCACTCAGTACGACGCCATAGTCATGGAGGATCTGGCTTACTTTGCCATGGATTTCCGCCGCGAAATCCGCGCTTTCGAACCGCCATACCAGCCCACCGTCGCACGATATACAGACAACTGCATGCTACTTATCAGCGGCTCAAAGGCATTTTCCTATGCTGGCGAGCGCATCGGTGTGGTCTGCATCAGCGACAAACTCTTCAGCCGACACTTCGAAGATCTGGATGCGCGCTATGAGGGCCTACCCTTCGGCCTTGTGTTTTCCACCCGCATGCTTTACGCTCTATCGTCCGGCACGAGCCACTCGGCGCAATACGCGCTAGCCGAAATTTTCCGCGCGGCGTGCGACGGTGAGTACGACTTCCGCAGCGAAGTTAAAGTGTACGGCGAGCGCGCTCGCAGGCTGAAGGAGATATTCCTGGCCAACGGATTCCACATCGTGTACGACGATTTAGGACTTCCCGTAGCCGACGGCTTCTATTTCACAATCGGCTACGAGGGATTAAACAGCGGACAGCTGGCCCGCGAACTGATGTACTACGGCGTCTCGGCCATCAGCCTCGTCACCACAGGCTCCGCACAGCAGGGACTGCGCGTGTGCACGTCGTTTATCCGCGAGCATCAGTACGAAATGCTGGCCGAGCGCATGAAAATCTTCAAGGAGAACCACAGCGCCTCACACGCGCGCGTTCATTAATTATCTATCACATTTTTTTTATCACACTCAAAAAAACCAAAAGATGAAAATCAGGATTTCATTTTCGAAGGCGACGCTGGCGGTTGCACTGGCAATCTTCAGCAGCACAGCCGCAATGGGACAACAGGCCGGCACGCCGCAGGAACAAACCAAGACGCAGCCAGAAACAAACTGGATGAAGGATTTCACAAGCCGCATACAGTTTAACGGCTATGCACAGGGCGGATATGCCTGGCAAGACGCCTACAAGAACGGCCGACGGCAGCAGGAAAACAGTTTCAACCTGAAACGTACGCTGCTTTGGGCCAAAGCTCGAATCACAGACCGCTGGTCTTTTCTTTTCATGCATGATTTCTCGAGTGTCGTGCAAGAATTCTATACCGACTACCGCATCACGCGAAATGATGCACTTCACATCCGCGTTGGCCAGTTCAAACATTCTTATTCGATGGAGAACCCGCTTTCTCCCGCCGCGTTGGAACTGGTGGATGTATACTCGACAGCAGTTTTATTTCTGGCCGGCGAAGGACCGGACCCGCTCAATGGAGCAAATTACGGACGCGATTTGGGAGCGGTGATGTATGGCGACATCAAAAACCGCCTGCACTACGAATTCGCCGTCATGAACGGACAAGGCATTAACCGCCGCGACAGAAATAATGCGAAGGACATAATCGGCAAAATCGACGTGCGTCCGGTGGACGGCCTGCGCGTAGTTTTGTCGGGGCAACTGGGTCGCGGAAACGCTTTGGACTCCGCTGCGTGGAATCCGAGCGTGCGAAAAGGCGAAAACTACCGCCGAAACCGCTACAGTTTTGGAGCAGAATACAAGACGGGGCAATATGCTGCCGGTAAATATAAAGAGGCGCGTCCCATAAGCCTGCGTGCCGAATGGCTGGGCGGAAAGGACGGAAGCGTGGTTAGCGAAGGTTGTTACCTGACGGCTTGCGTGCCGTTGGTGAAAGCGTTGGACTTCGTGGCCTGCGGCGAGACGTACGATCGCAACAAAGATCAAGGCGGATGGCGACAAACGAACGCCACCGTCGGTCTGCAATACTGGTACTATCGCAAGTGCCGCGTGCAGTTGCAATACACGCGATGCTTCTGCGAGAAATATCTCGGCAAGGATTATAATTGGCTGCAGGCGCAGCTGCAAGTTGCATTCTAAAGAAAAAGAATTATGACTATCAAATTTCTCCTTACGATAATCTTCTTGGTGGTTATTATCGCAGTGGGCTTCTATTCTCACAAGCAGGCCCGCAGTGTGGACGGCTTCGTGCTGGGCGGACGTAACGTCGGACCCTGGCTTACGGCCTTTGCCTACGGCACAAGTTACTTCTCGGCCGTCGTTTTCGTAGGTTACGCCGGACAGTTTGGCTGGAAGTACGGCCTCTCGTCCACGTGGATTGGCGTCGGCAACGCTGTTATCGGTTCGCTGCTGGCCTGGCTGGTGCTGGGGCGACGCACAAAACTGATGACGCAGCACATAGAAAGCCGCACGATGCCCGACTTTTTCGGCACACGATTCGACAGCCAGGGCTTGCGTGTCGCCGCATCGCTCATAGCATTCGTGTTTCTGATTCCTTACACAGCCGGCGTTTACAAAGGCATATCCACGCTTTTCGAAATGGGCCTTGGTATTCCCTACGAGTACTGCGTCGTCATCATGGCCATACTGACGGCCGTCTACGTCATACTGGGCGGATACAAGGCGACGGCCATGAATGATTTCATACAGGGCATCATAATGCTCTTTGGCATCGTCACCGTGATTCTTGCCGTGCTTAACAACCAAGGCGGCCTCACGTCGGCCGTGCTGCGACTGGCCGAGATGCCGAGCGACGCAGGCGACGGCACGAACGGCGGCTTTGCTTCGCTCTTCGGTCCCGACCCGTGGAATCTGCTCGGCGTGGTGATACTGACGTCGCTCGGCACGTGGGGACTGCCACAGATGGTCGGCAAATTCTACAGTATTACTGACGAACGAGCCATCCGACGTGGCACCATCATCTCCACGCTCTTTGCTTTCGTGGTGGCTGGCGGTTGTTATTTTCTGGGCGGCTTTGGACGTCTCTTCGGCACACCTCCAATGCTGCCCAACGGCAGGTTGGCTTTCGACTCCATCGTGCCATCGATGCTGACCACACTACCCGATGCCATCATAGCACTCGTGGTACTGCTGGTTCTCTCGGCCTCTATGTCCACACTTGCCTCGTTGGTTCTGACGTCCTCAAGCACCATGACACTGGATTTGATATATCGCGACAAGAAGTCCCAGCCGGGAGAAGTGGAGGAAGGAAGCATCGACGACACGGTTGCCGAGCGTGTGGAGCGCCGTAAGGTAGTTGTCATGCGCGTACTCATCGTGTTCTTTATCGTCATCTCGCTGCTCATAGCGCTCAATCCGCCCACGTTTATCGCACAGCTGATGGGCATTTCGTGGGGCGCCTTGGCCGGCGCTTTCCTGGCCCCCTTCATGCTTGGACTCTATTGGCGTGGCACGACCACGGCTTCCGTGTGGGCCTGCTTTGTTTGGGGCGTTGGGCTGACGGTTCTCAACATGCTGTTTGGCAATCCGCTGAACCCGATAAACTGCGGTGCCGTGGCCATGGTGGGCGGTTTCGCAGTCGTTTGGCTCACCAGCCTGCTGACACCGAAGATGAAACGAGAGCACGTGGAGCAGATTTTCGCGTGTTACAAAAAATAAGACGCACGCGGGAATTTTCCTGCCACACGTCGCAAGAATAAAAACTACACATCAAAACTGAGACACATGATTTGGAATCCGAATAAAGAATGCATGAGCCGCGACGAGATGAGCGCGCTACAGGGAAAACGACTCCACAAAATCGTGGATTACGTGTACCACAACGTTCCTTTCTACAGGCACAAACTGCAGGAACTGGACATCACACCCGACGATATCCAGTGCATTGAGGACATCCACAAGCTGCCGTTTACCACGAAAAAGGACTTGCGAGACAATTATCCCTTCGGTCTGCAGGCGGCTCCGCAGAGTCAGATTATCCGCATTCACGCGTCGAGCGGAACAACGGGAAACCCCACCATCGTGGGTTACACGCGCAAGGACATCGACATCTGGAGCGAGTGTATGGCCCGCTGCCTTACGGCATACGGCGTGACACGCGAGGATATTTTTTCCGTGTCCTACGGCTACGGACTTTTCACGGGCGGTCTGGGAGCGCACAACGGCGTCGAGAAAATCGGGGCGTCTGTGGTGCCGGCTTCGACAGGCAACACCGAAAAGCACGCCAAACTGATTCGCGACCTCGGCATTACGGGCATTGCCTGCACCCCGTCGTATGCGCTATATCTGGCCGAGACGATGGACAAACTGGGCATCACCAAAGAGCAGATAAAGCTTCGCGTCGGTGCCTTCGGCGCTGAACCGTGGACCGAGAACATGCGACAGGAGATACAGCAACGGCTGGGACTGAAAGGTTTCAACCTCTACGGTCTGAGCGAGATAATGGGCCCGAGCGTAAGCTACGAGTGCCAGCAGCAGCACGGCTCGCACATCTGCGAAGACCACTTCTACCCCGAAGTCATCAACCCCGTCACACTGGAGCCGCTGCCTTACGGACAGACCGGCGAACTCGTATTTACTACGCTGACAAAGGAGGGAATGCCAGTGCTGCGCTATCGCACGCGCGACCTCTGCTCGCTGATGGACGGCCAGTGCGAGTGCGGACGAACGGCAGTGCGCATGAGCCGCATAGAAGGTCGCAGCGACGACATGCTTATCATACGCGGCATCAACGTATTCCCCTCGCAGGTGGAAAGCGTCGTGCTCAGCATGCCCGAGTTTGCACCGCGCTACATGCTGATTGTGGACCGCGGCTCCAACAACCTCGACACGTTGCAAGTGCAGGTCGAACTGCGACAGGAATATTTCACCGCCACGTTCGACACGCCAGCAGCCATCGACGAACTGGAACGCAAGCTCGCAAACAAACTGAAGAGCGTGCTAAGCATCGCTGCCAAAGTGCAACTCAAAGCGCCCAACACCATCGAACGCAGCCAAGGAAAGAGCGCACACGTAATTGACAAACGCAAACTCTAAACTTTCACACTATGGAATATTCTCCCTATTACAATCCTGAATTGGAAACCATGCCCCGCAAGGAGCTGGAACGCCTGCAGTTGGAACGACTGCAACACACGGTACGGCACTGCATGAACGCCGAATTCTACAGAAAGAAGTTCGCCGAGCTGGGTATCACGCCCGACGACATCAAGAGCCTCGACGACGTACGCCGCCTGCCATTCACCACAAAAGAAGATCTGCGCGAGAACTATCCGTTCGGTTTGGCTTGCGTACCGATGCGCGACTGCACGCGTCTGCACTCCTCGAGTGGCACAACCGGAAATCCGACCGTCGTTCTGCACACAAAGAAGGACCTCGACGAGTGGGCGACAGCCGTGGCCCGCTGTCTGTGGATGGTGGGAAGTAGGCCGGAAGACGTGTTCCAGAACTCTGCCGGCTATGGTATGTTCACCGCCGGCCTGGGATTCCAATACGGCGCCGAGGCGGTAGGTATGCTTACCGTGCCCGCCGCTGCCGGAAACACCACGCGACAGATTAAATTCATCCGCGACTTTGGCACCACCGTACTGCACGCAATTCCAAGCTATGCCTCCAGAATCTACGAGGTGATGCGCGAGGAAGGCGTCGACCCGCGTCGCGACACTAAACTCCGCGTGCTCTGCATCGGTGCCGAGCCGCACAGCGAGGAACAACGACAGCGCATCGAGGAGAATCTGGGCGTGAAGGCCTACAACAGTTACGGTATTTCCGAGATGATGGGACCTGGCGTGGCCTTCGAGTGCCCGCAGCAGAACGGCCTCCACATCTGGGAAGATTATTTCATCGTGGAGATTATCGACCCCGTAACGCTGGAACCACTGCCTGACGGCGAACTGGGCGAATTGGTGCTGACCACCATCAACCGCGAGGCCATGCCGCTGCTGCGCTACCGCACGCGCGACCTCACGCGCATCCTGCCGGGCGAATGTTCCTGCGGCCGCTGTCACCGCCGCCTCGCCCGACTGCAAGGCCGCAGCGACGACATGATAATCCTGAAGGGTGTGAATATCTTCCCGATACAGATAGAAAAGACGCTGCTCAAGTTCCGCGAGCTGGCTACCGACTATCTCATCACGCTCGAGACGAAAGAGGAAGGCGATACCATGACCATCGACGTGGAATTGGCAGCCGACTTCTCGACCGACGACTTCAAGGCGCTGCTCGCGCTCGAGAAGAATGTCACACGCCTGCTGAAGGACGAAATCCTGATAACGCCGAAGATTCACCTCGTGCCCAAGGGAACGCTGACCGTAAGCGACGAAAAGAAGGCCGTGCGTGTGAAAGACCTGCGCAAGCTGTTCTGAAAAACAGCTACCGCACGAAACAAATACAAAACATAACGATAAAAATAAAACAACATGACAATCCATCAATTATCCATCTTCCTGGAAAATACCACAGGAACGCTCATTCAGGTGCTGCGGCACTTGAAGGAAGCAAAAGTGCAGCTCGTATCCACCACGATTGCCGACACAGCCGAGTACGGCATCCTCCGAATCATCTGCTCCGAGCCGCTGCGCGCCTGCGAGGAACTGAAGAAAGCCGGCGTTGCCGTGGCACTTTCTGACGTCTTCGCGTTGCAGATAGACAACAACCCGGGGGCAGCCGCCGATGTAGTGGAACTTTTCAGCCGCGCCGGCATAGGCCTGACGTACATCTACACGTTCCTGCTCCGCAACAAGGGCATTCTCGTGTTCCGTACCGACAAACCGGAACTAACTGCAAAGACAATTGAGGACAACCACCTGCCCACAATCTCGGAAGAGGAGCTCACCGTCTGAATTCCAGACGGTGGAAAACAATCAGTGGGCGTGCTTCCGCGAGAAGCACGCCCACTTTCTATGATGCGACGCACGAAAAGCCACCCACCGAAGTCAAGCTTCGTGGATGTAACCGTCGTCCTTGATATTCCAAAGCACGGAAACCGTCAGACCGCCAATGACGGCCACGCCTGCCATGAGGATGAAAAGCGAATCCCACCCGAAGTGGTCTGAATACCAACCGAGTCCGGCACCGGTGAAGATGACGGAGACATAGCTGGTGAGGCCAATCAGTCCGACAGCCGACGAGGCAGCTTTCTTTGTCACCTGATTCGACGCAATTACGCCGAGCAGCGCCTGCGGTCCGTAGAGGAAGAATCCAGCCACGGCCAGCAATATCAGCACCAGCACACTGCTGGCATCGGCCGGCAACAGGTGAAGTCCCACAAGGCAAAGTGCCACAAGTGCCATTTCGATGGCACAGACACGCTGTGCCTTGCCGCCAAAGAAGCGATCGGACACCCAACCGGCACACATCATACCTGCGCAACCGGCAATCTCGAAGATGGCAATCGTCCAGCCCGCCAGTTGCGGCGAAAGCGGCACAGCGCGGTTCTGCAAAAACGTCGGGCCCCAGTCGAGGACAGCAAAGCGGACAATATACACAAACAGGTCTGTGAGCGCCAGCATCCACACAATGGGATTCTGGAAAACACGCTTGCGGATGAAAGCTTTGAAGGCCTCGGGCGAGTCGTCGCCATCAAGTTCTGTCTTTGTATCGGGCAGTTCCGGCAGTCCCACAGAGCTGGGCGTATCGCGCAACGTGACGATGATAAAGAATACACCTATGGAAGCAATGATGGCGGGCAGCCAGAAGCACCACTGCCACGGCTGTGTACTGCCAATACTGAACTGGCTGCCAATGATGTAACCGCAGAGCACCGACACCAGTCCGGCTCCTATGGAGTGCGACACGTTCCACATGCTCATTTTCGTGGCCAGTTCACGAGGTGGCACCCAGTGAACCATCAGTCGGTTGCACGGCGAAAATCCGCAGCCCTGAAAGATATTATTCAGCACAAGCAGCACGGCCATGATGATTACCATGAGGTTTACGAAGTCCGGGCCGTCGCCGATAAGCATGCGGCTGAGGTCGGCACTGAAACCGAAGGCATAATTCAGCAGAGCGCAGGCCGTAAGTCCGATTACCAAGTGCCAGCGGGCATTGGCGCGGTCGGCGATAAATCCGTTGATGAACTTCGAAACGCCGTAGATGATGCCCACCAGCGAGAGTATCACGCCAAAACTGGTGTTTGTGATACCATATGCCTCACTCAGCGCAGGCATGGCGAACGAAAAGTTCTTGCGCACGAAATAAAACATGCTGTAGCCGATCATCGAGCACACGATGACGCGCCACTGCCAGTGGCGAAAGCTATGTTGTGTCTTCATGGGCGTGGGATTACTTCAGGTGCTCGAAAGTAAACGACTCCCACGGCAGGTCGGCGTCGGCTGCGCCTTTGTCGAGGATATCCACGATATGCATCAAAAGAGGGAAGTCGCGCAAATCCACAAGTCCCAATTCAGCCTTGCGACGAATGGCATTTCCCATGACGCGTGTAATGACAAGGCTCTCCAGTGTGATACCGGCCAGCGCCTCTGTCACTTCGTCGTAGTTGAGGCCCTGCCCCATCAGCACGCCGCACCGGCGCGTACGTCCGCTGAATATTGTCACATAAAGGTCGCCCAGTCCGATGCATTCCGACTCGAAGGTGCCACCCTGCATCAGCATCAGTGCGTGAGTCTCGCGCACGGCCTGTGTGAAAGTGCCTGCCTGAGAATTATAATGCTGTGGCTCGTTCTCGCCATGCCAGCGAGTATTCAGGCCAACGGCCAACGTAACGGCCATGGCATACGCATTCTTCAGAGCAACGGCGCTCTCCAGTCCGATTACGTCGTTGGTGAGCGAAATATGGTAGTACGGGCGCTGCATTGCCTCCTTCATCATGCGCAGTGCGTCGTTGTCGCGGCCGCAGAACGCCACTTCAGACGGATCCATGAAGACGAGCTCGTAGCTGGTGCAGGGGCCGCCAATGGCACAGATGGTACGATGGATGCCACGTTTTGCCAGCTCGCTTTCCCAGAAGCCAGGGTAAGAAAGCAACGTGCCATCTTCCGTGGCGCGCAAACCCTTGGTGACGCTGAGCACTGGCATGTGCGGATCGAGCTGCATCAGCACTTCGTCGAGGAACCAATCAACGCCGAAAGACGAAACTCCGCCAATTACAAAGTCGCAGTCCTGCACTTGTTTTTTCCAGTCGCTGAAGTAGTGGAACGAGACATTCTCGGGAAATGCCCGGCAAAACTTCTCGTGCTTGCGCGTCTTAATATAGCCGTCGATTATCTCATCGTCGAGACAAGTACCAATGATTCTAACTTCGTTTCCGTTTTCTGCTGCAGGAAATGCCAGGGCCGAGCCCATCATGCCTGCGCCAAGAATAGCAATTTTACGTTTCATGTTATTTAATTTAGATGTTACTTTGTTAATTTCCCGCAAAATTAGCTGTTTTTCGCGAGAAAACAAAGAAAGCTTTTTCGGAATTGTACTTATTAACCAGAAAAATGCTAATTTTGCAAAACAAAATGACCTAAAAGATTCTTCGTATGAAAGCCTTCAGACTACTCGGCACACTCATTTTCTGCCATGCCATAGCGCATGCACAAACCACCACGCGCAGCATGATAAACATCGACCGCTGCGACACCACGTCGCAAGGCGTCCTGCTCAGAGACATACAGCAAATTCAGACCACGAAACGCACGGACGCCACCGACCGCTGGCAGCTGAACGTGGAGACAACGACACCGGAGAAAAACATCAGCCTGCCCACCGACAGCATACGCCAGCTACGAATCACACAACTGCAAGTACCCGACTCCACCACCGTAGGCCTGCGCATTATGCAGTTCAACATCCGTGAAGACAAGCAGACAGAACCCGACTACAACACCTTCACCGGCGTACGCGCTGAGGCCATAAAACAAATGCTGAAGGACGTAAAGCCCGATATCGTATGTCTGCAGGAGTGCCGCAAGACGCAGGCGCAGTATTTGGCCACGGCGCTGCCCGAATACACACAGATACTTTTCCCGAAAGACGGCATAGAGAAAAATGGCGGACAGCGCGACGTGATACTCTACGACAACAAGAAAGTGCGACTGCTCACGTGGAGCAAATTCTGGTTCAGCGAGACGCCAACCGTCTCCAGCATGAGTTGGGATGCCAGCACGCCAAAACTGACTATCTACGCTAAGTTTCGCAGCCGCGAAGACACGACGAAGGATTTCTACGTCTACTGTACCCACTTCCCTCCCTCGGCACCGGAAGCCATGGGCCACGCAGTGACAATGATAGAAGAAAGCATCAACAAAACGACCAGCGGCACGCTGCCCGTCTTCCTCTGCGGCGACCTAAATCTCGACTACCACAACGCCATCCTCGCGCCGCTCGAAGAATATATGTACCACGCAGCCAGCACGGCACTCGAGTCTGACGGCGTGGATGCCATCACCTACAACGGCTACCGCGACACAAACCTGAAGACGCTCGACCATATTTTCTACCGAAACGCCATCGTGGACACCTATCACGTGAAAAATAAAACCTATCAGTACGGCACGAACTGCAAGTGGATTTCTGACCACTATCCGCTCTACTCAGACGTGCGATTCTGAACGCTGAAATTCCACCAACACACCACGGGCTCGGAATCCATCCGTCAGATTTCGGAATGCCACGCGTCGCATCGCTCAATGCCACACGTCGCAAAGCTCAACACCACACGTCGCAACTCACAACACCACGCGTCGCATTTATTTCGCATCGTGCAACTAAAATGAATGTGGGATGCACCAGTTTGGCGCATCCCACACAGAAATCTACTTGCGACGTCCGACTCGGAAATCACTTCTCCTCGGGCAGACGAAGCTCGAGGCAGAGTTCGTCGAGCTGACTCTTGTCGAGCGCACCAGGTGCATCGAGCATCACATCGCGTCCGCTGTTGTTCTTGGGGAACGCAATGCAGTCGCGAATGCTGTCGAGGCCGGCAAACAGACTTACCCAACGGTCGAGACCGTAAGCCAAGCCGCCGTGAGGAGGTGCGCCATACTTGAAAGCATTCATCAGGAAGCCAAACTGCTGCTGTGCCTTCTCGGGCGTGAAGCCCAATATCTCGAACATTTTGGCCTGCAGCGCCTGATCGTGAATACGGATGGAGCCGCCGCCCACCTCTACGCCGTTGCAAACCATGTCATACGCGTCTGCGCGAACGGCTGCGGGGTTTGTATCCAGCAGTGGGATGTCTTCGTTTTTCGGATGCGTGAAGGGGTGATGCATGGCCATGAGGCGTCCTTCCTCCTCGCTCCACTCGAACATCGGGAAATCCACCACCCAAAGCAGCGAGAACTTATTCTTGTCACGGAGACCCATGCGGCTTCCCATTTCGAGGCGGAGCTCGCAAAGTTGCTTGCGCACACGCATGGCATCGTCGCCGCTAAGTATGAGAATCAGGTCGCCGGCCTTGGCATTCATCTTGTCGCGCAGACGATTCAGGACTTCCGGTGTGTAGAACTTATCGACACTACTCTTCACGCTGCCGTCCTCTTGCACGCGAGCATAGACAAGTCCCTTTGCTCCGATCTGGGGCCGCTTGACGAAATCTGTCAACTGGTCGAGCTGCTTGCGGGTATATACTGCCTGACCTTCGGCGCAGATGCCTGCTATGAACGCTGCATCGTTGAAGACTGAGAATTCGCCCGTGCCCTTCAGCTCGTCCATTAGTTCGACAAATGGCATACCGAAGCGCGTATCGGGTTTGTCGGAGCCATAGAGTCGCATGGCCTCATCCCAACTCATGCGCGGGAAAGGTTCTGTCAACTCCACGCCACGCAGTTCGCGGAAAAGATGCTTGGCCATTCCTTCGAAGAGTTGGATGATATCCTCCTGCTCGACGAACGACATTTCGCAATCTATCTGTGTGAACTCGGGTTGGCGGTCGGCACGCAAATCCTCGTCGCGGAAGCACTTCACAATCTGGAAGTAGCGGTCCATGCCGGCAACCATGAGAAGTTGCTTCAGCGTCTGCGGACTTTGCGGCAACGCATAGAATTGTCCGGGATTCATGCGGCTGGGCACCACAAAGTCGCGTGCACCTTCGGGAGTAGAACCGATGAGCATCGGAGTTTCTATCTCCAGGAATCCTTTGCTGTCGAGGTAGCGCCGCACTTCCATCGTCATGCGGTGACGCAATTCAAGGTTCTTACGAACCACTGGGCGCCGCAGATCCAGATAGCGGTACTTCATACGGATGTCGTCGCCGCCGTCACTTTCTTCCTCGATGGTGAAGGGCGGCGTCAGGCTCTCGTTCAGAATCGTCAGTTCCGAGACGAGAATCTCGATGTCGCCAGTCGGCAAATTCTTGTTCTTGGAGTAGCGCTCCTCCACAACACCTGTGGCCTGCACCACAAATTCACGTCCCAGCTTACCAGCCTGGCGCTTCAGCTCTTCGGGAGCGTCCTCGGTGAAAGCCAACTGCGTGATGCCGTAGCGGTCGCGAAGGTCAACGAAAGTAAGGGCCCCGAGATTGTGAACGCTCTGAACCCAACCAGCCAACGTGACTCGTTGGCCTTTATCGGCAAGACGAAGCTCGCCGCATGTTTTTGTTCTATACATTATATATATTATTAATACTTTCTGAAACGAAGAAGGATGAACTCTTCAAGTCCATCCTTCATTTAAGTACGCCCTCAGGGGCTCGAACCCTGGACCCATTGATTAAGAGTCAATTGCTCTACCAACTGAGCTAAGGACGCATGTTACTTTCTGTTTTTTGCGCTGCAAAGGTACAGACTTATTTTGTGACGGCCAAATTTTTTGGCGTCTTTTTTTCACATTATGTCAATTCGAAGACTTCTGAAGGCACTTTGCGCTTCAGAATATCCACTTTGAAATCGGTTCCGCAGGCTATGCCATAGCCACGTAGCACGGTCTCCACGGTTTTTCGTGCCAGTTCTGGATGATTATTCTCCTCGCTGAGATGACAGAGCCACGCGTGGCGCAGGGCTGGCGTGGCATGCTCGGCCAGCAGACGCGCGGATTCCTTGTTGCTCAGATGGCCGCGGCCACTGCGGATACGTTCCTTCAAATAGGCGGGATATGGACCCATCATCAGCATGTCCTCGTCGTGGTTCGCCTCGAGCACCAAGTAATTGGCCTGCCCCACTTTCTCCTCCAGTTCCGGCGTGATATGACCGACGTCTGTAATCAGACAAAACGTCACTCCGTCGTGCACTACGCGATAACCCACACAGTCGCTACTGTCGTGCGGCACCTCGAAAGGTGTGATGCAGAGGTCGCCAATTTGCACGCTCTTGCCCTTCTCTACGTATCGCACGTGCTCGGCTGTCAGTTTCGGGCTTACACAATAGTTGCGGTTAATGCCGCCATGCACAGGCTCCGTAGCGTAGATAAGCCTGTGATACTCGTTAGCCAGGTTGCCGACGGACTTAATATGGTCGGCATGGTCGTGAGTGATGAAAACGGCACTCAGCGACTCGAGACTCAGCCCGAAAGTCTTGAAGTGGCGCTTCAGCGTTCTCACGCCGATGCCGGCATCTATCAGAATCGCCGTACTCTCTGACGCCAGATAGTACGAGTTTCCGCTGCTGCCTGACCCAAGTGAAATGAATTTCATCATGTGTCTGTTCAAATTTTATGCAAAGTTACATCTTTCTCCCCTATTTGGCAAATCTTTCGCGTACGAATGAAAAAAATTTCCTAACTTTGCAAACGAAGGCAACAAAGCGCGGGAATTTTATTTTCGCACGCCGGAATTTATTTTTTAAACGACGGGATAACATTTTCAACGTTATGAATCAAAGACACAGCATGAGTATTGTCTGCGCCGTACTGCTGAGTATGGCAACGGGCGTGTCGCAGACACTGCAGGAATGGGACGATGTGAGCATCACCAGCCTGAAACGGGAGAAAGCGCACGCGCTGGCAATTCCAATTGCCGACGAAGCAACTATGCAGGCCGACGGCATGGAATCTTCGTCCTACTATATGAGTCTCAACGGGGTCTGGAAATTCCACTGGACAGGCACGCCGCAAGATGCACCAGCCAACTTCTATGCCGACGACTTCGACGCCTCGGCGTGGGACGAGATAGAAGTGCCATCGACATGGCAGGTATATGGCGTACGGCACGGCAAAAACTGGGACAAGCCGCTCTACGTCAACACTTCCTACCCTTTCACCTACGATTCCCAAACGTGGAGCGTAATGGCCGAACGGCCCTCGACCTGGACATACAGCGGCACGAAGAAAAATCCCGTAGGCTCTTACCGCCGCGATTTCGAGTTGCCGGACACGTGGGACGGGCGCGACATCTATGTCCGATTCAACGGAGCCGGACACGGATACTACGTTTGGGTGAACGGCAAGTTTGCCGGCTATGCCGAGGACTCGTACCTTCCCTCGGAATTCAAAGTGACAGATTTCGTCCGTCCGGGCCGCAACAACATTTCCGTGCGTGTCTATCGGTTCACCAGCGGTTCGTTTCTCGAATGCCAGGACTACTGGCGACTGACCGGCATCACACGCGATGTCTTTCTGTGGTCTGCACCCAAGACGCAGATACGCGACTATTTTTTTACGACCGTCAGCGCCACGAGTTCTGCAGCCACGGTCTCGGTAATGGTGGACGTGCAGGGCGAAACACTGACCGACGGACAGATAGAAGTGAAGCTGATGGACGGCAACACGATGGTGGCGCAGAAAAGCCAGAGCGTGACGCGTGCAAGACAGCTCACACTGGGCAGCATCCGCATAAGCAACCCTCGCCTGTGGAACGCCGAAGAACCAAATCTCTACGACTTGATAATAACGCTGCGTCAGGGCGGACAAGTGATGGACATACGCGGCGGTAAGGTGGGCTTACGCCAGATTGCCGTGCGCGCCGACGGGGCACTGACCATCAACGGGAAGCGCATCATCTTCCACGGCGTGGACCGCCACGACTTCAGCACAGAAAACGGACGCACCGTGAGCCGCGAGGAGACAGAACGCGACATCCTGCTGATGAAGCAGCTCAACATCAACGCCATTCGCACCAGCCATTACCCTAACAATCCGTACTTCTACGAAATGTGCGACAAGTACGGCATGTACGTGCTGGCCGAAGCCGATGTGGAATGCCACGGCAACATGGGTCTCTCGGGCGAAACAGCCTTCCGCAACGCGATGGTGGAACGCAACGAGCGGCACGTGCTCTGGTTGCGTAACCACGCATGCATCTGTCTGTGGTCGTACGGCAATGAGAGCGGCGGAGGCAACAACTTCGAATACGTGGAGAAAGCCATTAAAGCACTCGACAAAACTCGCCTGACGCACTACGAGGGCAACAGCACGTGGGCCGACGTCACCAGCACCATGTACGGCAGTCTGTCGGCCATGGAGAACACCGGCAAAAGCCGGCTCAACGACTACAAAAGCGGACGGACAGGAATTCGCCCGCACATTCAGTGCGAGAATACGCACTCCATGGGAAACTCGATGGGCAACCAACGCGAATACTACGACATCTACGAGAAATATCCTGCCATGGCCGGCGAGTTTGTCTGGGACTGGAAGGACCAAGGCCTCAGCATGCCCGTGCCAGGAAAACAGGGCCAGACATACTGGGCTTACGGAGGCGATTTTGGCGACACGCCAAACGATAACAATTTCTGCACGAATGGCGTCATCTTTGCCGACTACACATACTCGGCCAAGGCGCTCAATATGAAGAAAATCTATCAGCCGGCAGATTTCGTGCTGGCTGACAGCATGCAAGGCAAGTTCGTCGTCCGAAACAAAATGAGCTTTGCCAACCTCAGTCGCTACGCCTTCTCTTACGACATACTGGAGGACGGCCTCGTCATGCGAACGGGCTCGCTCGACGTGGAAGCGGCGGGCGGCCAAAGCTGCGAACTGACGATTCCCGACCTACTGCCCACGAAGATAAATCCGCTGGCCGACTACTTTATCCGCTTCCACGCGACACAACGTGAAGCTACCGCATGGGCGCCAGCCGGCTACGAGGTGGCCAGCGAGCAAATATGCCTGCGACGCGCCGGCCAGCGGCCCACATACAAGCCGGCAGCGGCCGGACACCTGACCGTGACAAACGGAAGCACCATACGCGTGGAGGGCGAAGGATTCTACGTCACGTTCTCGCGCTCCACAGGCCAGATGAATCGCTACAGCGTGGACGGCCGCAACCTGATTTCAAGCGGTCCGCGCTTCAACGCCTTCCGTGTGCCGACAGACAACGACAAGCCGCACAGCGCAGACTGGGACGCAATGGGACTGCGCGACATGAAGATGAAAGCCCTCTCGTGGGACATTGAGGAGCGGGATAGCGTCGTAGTGCTCACCGTCACGAATCGTTACACGGGTGCGCAGGCCACGGCTTTTACAGAGCACGTGAGCTACACCGTGATGAGCGACGGCGCAATCAGCGTATCGGCTGTCATAGACCCGGACATCAAGAATCAGATACTACCCAAGATGGGCTACATCCTGGAAACAGCGCCCAGCCACGAACAATTTACGTGGTACGGCCGTGGTCCGTGGGACAGCTACCGCGACCGCCGCGAGAGCTGCTTCGAGGGACTGTGGCACAGCACCGTCACTGACCAGTGGACCGGATTTGTTCTCCCACAAGAAACCGGAAATAAGGAAGATGTCCGCTTCATCGCCCTCACCAACTCGGAAGGAAAAGGACTGATGATTGTGGCGCCCGAAGGCATGGCATCTACGGTGGGACACTGGCGACCGACAGAAATGTACGTAAGCCGCAGCGACCGCAAGCGGCATCCTTACGAAGTGACGTTTGTCCGCAACACCATCGTATGCCTCGACATTGAAAACCGTGCGCTGGGCAACGCCAGCTGCGGGTCGGACGTTCTGCCGAAATACGAGCTACGCGCACGCCGACGCTCGTTCTGCTACCTCATTCTACCACTTTCAGAAGCGCAGACCGACGAACAACTGCTGGCACGGAGCCGCATCTCGAGCCCGCAGTGCAGTCCTGTAGAAGTGAAGTCCGAACGAGGCATTGTGACGCTTACCTGCCCCACCCCCGAAGCCGCCATCCATTATAGCACCGATGGCGGAGCGACCGAACAGCTCTACACGGCTCCACTCGACATGAAAGAGGGCGGTACCCTGCTGACGTATGCCACACGAGACGGCCTGCTGCCCAGCCTCAAGAGCACGACCACGATACCGCTGTTCGTGGACAAACGGCTGTGGCGCCTGATAAGCGCAGACAGCGAGCACGGCGGAGACAAGGCGACAAATGCTTTCGACGACGACGCGGGCACCATCTGGCATACTGTGTATTCTGGCACAGTGCCGACGTGTCCGCACGAAATTGTCGTAGACATGGGCAAGACCTATCGCGTAACGCATTTCCACTATCAAGGCCGAAGCGACGGAAGCAACGGGCGCATTCGCCACTACTCGCTCTACTTCTCCAACTCTCCCACGTACTGGGGCGCACCTCAGGCCGAGGGAACGCTCGAGAACACCTCCGACCAGCAGACTATCACGCTCGCCACGCCAACGATGGCACGATACTTCCGCCTGATAGCACGCAGCGAGGTAGGTGGCAACCCTTGGACCTCGGCTGCCGAACTGGACGTGACAGCTACGGCCGTCGGCGGCGAACAGCCGGAAAGCCAGACGCAGATAACGTCGGGAGAAACATATTATATTCGCGAGCAGCAGTCGGGGCTCTATCTTCACTACAACCCAAACAACGACGGAGATTTCTGCCTCGGCACGAAGAGCACGACAGATAACACGTACCGGTTCAGACTGACAAAGGTCAGCAATTTCACATCTTTCTACACAATGCATGTGGCTGACGGCGTCGTGGGAAAAGGCACAGCCAACTGGCGCGCCATGCGCATTACGGAAACGGCAAAACCCGAGTGCTGGGTTCAGTTGGAAGAAGAGGGAGAAAACTTCGTACGCCTGCGCGGTGCATGGATGAACAATACTTACTTTAATTTCGACAGCCGCGCCACTGGAGGCATCGTCTATACCGACAAGGGCACACCCGCGCGATTCGTATTAGAGAACGTGAACGGCACCGATGTGGGCCATGTAAATTTTAGTCAGCCCGAGAGCAGCAAACAGGATGCGTGGCACACGCTCTCGGGCCACCCGACAAATCCGCCTCAACACACAGGGATTTACATCCATAACCGCCGCAAGGTGGCAGTACGATGAGTCACGACAGTTTTTTCTCAGAAGGGGAGACCGACGGCAAAGTGGAGATTGAAGTCGCGGCCAAAGTCGGGATGAATTATCGGGTAATGGCGCCGAGCATCGGTGTATGCCGGATGCACGGCCTTCATGCCGCCGTCGAGACGTAGAATGAAGTAATCGAAATTCAGACGGATGCCAAGTCCGTACGCCACGGCAATCTGCTTGTAGAACTCGTCGAGTCGGAATTGTCCGCCGGGCTGATCGGCATATTCACGCATCGTCCATATGTTTCCCGCGTCCACAAAAGCAGCGCCGTCCAATTTCCAGAACAGGTGGGTGCGGTACTCGGCACTCATGTCGAGCTTCATATCGCCGGTCTGATTGATGAAATCGATACGTCCGTCGTTTCCCATGAAAGAGCCGGGGCCCAGACCGCGAACACTCCAGCCGCGAACGCTGTTGGCGCCACCGCTGAAATATCGTTTCTCGTACGGCAGAATCGTGGTATTGCCGTAGGGATATGCCAATCCGAAGCCCAGATGTATAGCCAGCGAGTTGCGGTCGTCGAAGCGGAAACTCTTGGAAAAATCGAAATCGCACTTGGCATATTGCGCGTAAGCTATGTTAAAGAGCGTATACTGGTTCATGGAATTCTTTGCCGTGCCGAAGAGCGTTGAAAGCCCGTAGAGGAAATTTCCCGACGTCTCGGCGCCGACGCGAATGGTATAGGCATTTGTGCCGTAATTGAGCGTGCTACCGTTGAGCACCTGCGAGCTGTAGGTGAAATTGTAGCCCCACTTCATGATAAACAGGTTCTCGTAGATGTAGCGCAGAATGGCGTTTCGGCTTTCCGGATTGTCGAGATAGCGCGAACGGAACGTGGAACTGATCCACGGCATGAAGACGTAGTCGAGATCCAGCAGGTCGATTCTGTGCTGACGGCGGCGGCCGGCATTTCCCCAACGGTAACGCCACGCGGCGGTGACCACGCGGCGGTGAAATTCCGGACGGTCCTGGAGGTCGAACATCAGGTTGACTTCGCTCGTGGCTTGTGCGGCATGTCGGAAGCGCTCGCTCAGGAACGGAAATTTGAAGTCCGGAAACGTCAGTCCTGCCTCGGCGCTGTACTCGATATAATCCTGATCAATGTAGCCACTCAAGCCCTTAATTGCCTCAAACGCGCCTCGCAAACGCACGCTCAATTGCTCGGAACCGCGAAAGATATTGCGGTTGAGGTACGAAAGCGAGAGTGCCGCTCCGAAATCGCCAGCCGAATTGGTGCCTTCCGGCTCGAGGGAGAAACTGTTGCGACGTGTGGGAATCAGCGTTATCTGCGTATGAAGCTTTGTGCTGTCGTGTGCATCCTCCTGAAACCGGATGTTGGCACTCTGCACGGCGCCCAACCGCATCAGCCTGTTGTAGGTGTCCTGCACATCGCTCTCGCGATAGAGATTGCCTTCGTGCAGTTCCGTATTGCGCTGTATCACCTTGTCGCGCACAAACGGCAGGCCGTTGTCTGTCTCGTGGCGGAAACTGACCTGCCCGATGCGGTAAGTTTGATGCGGCCGTACAGCCCCCACTCCACCTGCGCGGAATGGCAGCACCTGCATGTCGAGGTCAACGCGATGGCGCCCCACGGCAGTATCGGCCTCGAAGTGGACGTAATCTTTGTGGAACCTGTAGTATCCGTGGTTGGCAAGGAACGTATTCAGGCGGCTGCGCTCGGCATCGAGGACGTTGAGGTCGAAGTCCATGCCCGGCGACAGTCGCGTCTCGAATCCGTCCTCACCTCGCATCAGCGAGTCGATAGCCGCGTCGCGTATGTCGGTCTGCAGCAGACGAACGGTGTATCGGTCGCGAGGATGTATGTGATAATGCAGCCGTACCTTGCGTCGTTTCCGCACTTCCGTCATCTCGACGTCAGCATTCAGATAGCCCAAATTGCGGACGGCAGACTCCACGTTCTGGCGCGTCTTCTGTGCCAACACAGCATCGTAGACCACCGGTGCCTCGCCGAGCCGTCGCACGAAGCGATTGATGCGTCGCGTGCTGTCGCGCCCCGAAAGGGAATAGATGCCCAGCGGCACCTTTACGAGCGAGAACCACTTGCTGTTGGGATGCTGACGTATGTAACCTTCCAGTGGCGCTGTCTTCAGCGTGGCGCTGTCGGAATGTAGCCGAACTTGGTCGAGCAGCAGCTCGTCTTCGGCCAGAAACCGATTGACGCTGCAACCCGACAGCAGCCACACGAGCTGCAGGTTCAGAAGAAAGAAAAGGCCACGCTTGCAATTCATAGCACAAAGGTATGATTATTTCGCCGAAAATCCTTAACTTTGCCAGCGAAATTTCGAGAAAATGCTCACCAAAAACAGAATACGACTCATACGCTCGCTCGAAACGCGTCGCCACCGGATTGAAGAAGGCCTCTTCGTGGCCGAGGGCCCGAAGCTCGTGGGCGAGTTGCTGACTGCGATGTCGCCACGCTACGTCGCCGCACTGCCGCAGTGGATTGAGGCAAACGCAGCCCTGCTGCCGGCAACGACAGAAGTGGACGCCATCGGGCAGGAAGAGCTGCAGCGAATCAGTTTTCTGCGTGCGCCTCAGCAGGTGCTGGCCCTCTTCGACCTACCTCGCTGGACGTGGGATGCCGCGTCAGCACGCGAGGAACTCTGCCTGGCGCTCGACGGCGTGCAGGACCCGGGCAACCTGGGCACGATATGCCGCGTGGCAGACTGGTTCGGAATCCAGGATATTCTGTGCTCACACGAGACGGCCGACATTTTCAACCCCAAAGCTGTACAAGCCACGATGGGCGCGCTGGCCAGAGTGCGTCTCCACTACGTGGACTTGCCCCAGACGCTGGCTGCCGAGGGTGTGCCCGTATTTGGCACGTTTCTCGACGGCAAAAGCATCTACGGCCAGACGCTCAGCAGCAATGGTATCATCGTTATGGGCAATGAGGGCAACGGCATCTCGCCCGCTGTGGAACAACATGTCACGCAGCGGCTGCTGATTCCCAACTTCCCGGCAGGGCGCCAAACGACGGAAAGTCTAAACGTGGCCATTGCCACCAGCATTGTCTGCGCGGAATTTCGTCGCCGACAGGCGTAGAAGCAAGAACGTCAGCAGACCGTTCATCATCAACAGTTCGTAACCGAACTTGTAACCTGTGGCATGAAAAACGGCACGGTCGATAACGAAGCATACCACGGGTGAGAAAATACAAATCACAGGCACAAATTTTTCGCGCGGCTTGCACTTTGTTAGCAGACCGCAGGCAAATAGTCCAAGCAACGGCCCGTAGGTGTAACCGCACACCACGTACACGGCGTCGATGACGCTGGTGTTGTTGAGCGCCCGCACAATCATTATAAAAACAAAGAAGCAAAGCCCCACACACGGATGCACCCAGCGGCGCAACCGCTCGTCGTCGGGACGGCGCATAAGGTCGACGCAGAAACACGTGGTGAGGCTTGTCATGGCAGAATCGGCGCTGCTGAACGCGGCAGCTATCATACCCAGCGTGAAGAGCACCAAAGCCAACTGCCCGAGCACCCCCGAGCCGCAAAGCGTGGGCAGCAGCGCGTCGCCGGCAGCCGGCACGTCAACGCCCGTCTGTTGGCAGAAGTGATACAGCAGTACACCGAGCGCCAGAAACAGCAGGTTCACAGGCAAATACAGCATCCCGTTCACGCACATGTTGAGCTGGCTCTGGCGCAGCGTGCGGCAGGTAAGATTCTTCTGCATCATATCCTGGTCGAGGCCCGTCATGACCACCACAATGAAGATGCCGCTTACAAATTGCTTCCAGAAGTACTGACGGCTCGCAGGGTCGTCGAAAACAAAAACGCGGCTCATCGGACTGCCTCGCACAACGTCAACGGCTTGCGGCAACGTGAGGCCGAGTTGGCCACAGACCTGCACAAGGATAAGTGTCACGGCCGCCAAGAGAACTATCGTCTGCAGGCAGTCGCTCCACACGATGGTGCCAATGCCGCCGCGACGCGTGTAAAGCCAGATGAGCAACAGCACCACAAACGACGTGACAGGAAAACTGATGCCATACTGCCCGAAGACTACGTGCTGCAGGATGAAGCATACCAGATAGAGACGGATGCTGGCACCAATCAGCTTGCTAAACAAGAAAAGTACGGCACCTGAGCGGTAGCTCATCAGGCCGAAGCGTCGGTCGAGATACGTGTAGATGCTCGTCAGGTTGAGCCGGTAATACACCGGCAGCAGCACGAAAGCCACGGAGGCATACCCCAGCACGAAACCCATGCAGGTCTGCAAGTAGGTCATCTGCACGTCGCGCACCATGCCTGGCACGCTGACAAAAGTGACGCCACTCACGCTAGCGCCAATCATGCCAAAGGCAACCGCCCACCAAGGCGAGCGCCGACCGGCACGAAAGAAGGCATCGTTGCTTGCACCACGACTTGTCAGCCGCGCAAGCAGAAGCAGCAGAGCAAAATACCCTGCTGCTATAAACATTAACACCGCACCGCTCATCTGCCGCTCACACTTTTTTCTATTCCTCGATGGGGAAACCTTCTTCGTCCTCGTTCTTTACAGCGGCCTCCTCGGAGTAACTGCTGTAGAACGTCTCGTCGCTCTCCTCCTCTGTGTCATCGTCCTCGTCGTCATTCTCGTCTGGCAAATCCTCATCTTCGTCGACGAGGTCGGCATCTTCGTCATCATGTTTGTAGAACGGACTTTCGAAGCGGAGTTTCTCCACGGGATCTTTTTTCTTGGCAAAAATGGCCTCTATCCACGTGCCCTTTGCAATCTCCAGCACGTCGAAACCCTGCTGCACCTTGCGCTCCACTGTGCCGCCGGGCGCATGAATGCGACTTGCGGGCAGCTGCGTGGTGCTGATGTCGAATCCGCTCTCGATTATGTCCTTTATCTGCAGCGAAATGGAGTCCCATCCGCCGCCAAAGTTGCGGTCAATCAGTTCCAGCAGCGTGGCAGCCGAAATGTGCTTCACGTTCTCGTAGCTGAGGTCGGTGATGCGACTGATGGTGCGACGGCGAATGGCCACAAAACCACGCTCGGGCTTGCAATGACTGAACTGCGCCCAGTCACCTCCGCCGTATCGCGCCATTTCGCGCTCGTCGTCGGGATTATAATGCACCACGTCGAATGCCAAGCGGATAATGTTCAGAAGTTTGTCCTCGCTAAGCGAGAAATCTTCTTCCGCCTTCTCTGCCTCCCAAAGTTCGGCAATCTGGAACTCATTCAGCGTCCAGACATTGTTGCTGTTAAGGTCCAAAATAGATTCCACGGAGAAGCCAGTACGCTTTTCTTCCGTGTTGTTTGTTGATTCACTCATAATGTTTTGCGTTTTCGCGTGCAAAATTACTAAATATAACGAAACGCGCAAGTTAATAAAACTTAAAAAATCGAAAATACAGCATTACGCACACACGCGCAAACATTTTAGAAATTTCCGACCATGCGTATCACGCTGGCTGTCACGGCCAAAAACCGCGATGTGCACATTTGGTGTATGGCTTCTGACTTGACCTGCGTCAATTATTTACGCATTGAAAAACAAAAAACACTCGTGCAAAAAAGGATTCGACATTTTTTTTCGTACGTTTGCAATGCTGTTCACTTATTAAACACCCAATATTTGAGATTATGAGCAAGCAGAAAAAATTCATCCTACAGGAAAGCGAGATTCCTACGCAGTGGTACAACATCCAGGCCGACATGGTAAACAAACCGTTGCCGCCGCTGAATCCTGCCACCAAGCAGCCGCTGACGGCCGAAGACCTCTCACATATCTTCGCTGCCGAGTGTTCGAAACAAGAACTCGACACGGAGCACCGATGGATTGACATTCCGGAAGAAGTGCTCGACAAGTATAAATACTATCGCTCCACGCCGTTGGTTCGCGCCTACGCTTTGGAGGAGGCGCTCGACACGCCGGCACATATTTATTTCAAGAACGAGTCCACCAATCCGCTCGGCTCACACAAGATTAATTCTGCACTGCCGCAGTGTTACTACTGCAAGCAGGAGGGTACGACGAATGTCACCACGGAGACGGGCGCCGGCCAGTGGGGTGCGGCACTCTCTTACGCGGCTAAGATATTTGGTTTGGAGGCTGCCGTCTATCAGGTGAAAATTTCGATGCAACAGAAACCATACAGGTCGAGCATCATGCGTACATTCGGCGCAGCCGTGACGGGTTCTCCCTCGATGTCCACACGCGCCGGCAAGGACATTCTGACCGTCGACCCCACACATTCCGGCTCGCTGGGCACCGCAATCTCAGAAGCTGTGGAGTTGGCCACCACGACACCGGGCTGCAAATATACGCTCGGCTCTGTGCTCAACCATGTGTCGCTCCACCAGAGCATTATCGGCCTCGAGGCTGAAAAGCAGATGGCCATGGCCGGCGAATATCCCGACACGGTAATTGCATGCTTCGGCGGCGGCTCCAATTTTGGCGGCCTGGCATTCCCGTTCATGCGCCACACAATCGTAGAAGGTAAGCAGACAGAATACATCGCAGCCGAGCCAGAGAGCTGCCCGAAGCTGACACGCGGTAAATTCCAGTACGATTTCGGCGACGAGGCAGGCTACACGCCACTGCTGCCCATGTACACGCTGGGGCACCAGTTTAAGCCGGCCAACATCCACGCGGGCGGTCTGCGCTACCACGGCGCAGGAACCATCGTGAGTCAGCTCATCAAGGACGGTTACATGCACGGCGTGGACATTCCGCAGCTCGAGAGCTTCAAGGCCGGCATGTTGTTTGCGCGCACCGAAGGCATCATACCAGCTCCGGAGAGCAACCATGCCATCGCTGCCACCATTCGCGAGGCACTGAAGTGCAAGGAGAGCGGCGAACAGAAGGTCATCCTTTTCAACCTGTCGGGCCACGGGCTCATCGACATGACGGCTTACGACCAGTTCATCAACGGCGACTTGCAGAACTACAGCATCAGCGACGAGACGATTCAGAAGAACGTTTCCGAATTGGAACAGATTATCTGACATCCCTAATACGTTTCACGCGAGAGAGTTGCACTTCTCTCGCGTAGAACCGCACAACGCCCTGCCGAAACGACAGGGCGTTTTTTTTCTGCCACACGTGCTTACGCAGGTTTTGACGGGTCGAAAATTTGGAAGAAAAGGGAGAAATATGTAAATTTGCAGTGCAGAAAAAACGAAAAAGATATGCTTATTGACGAAAAGACACTGGACGACCTGCTTGCCGAAGCGGCACGTTCGACTCGTCTGCGCATGAATCTGGACTTGCGCGACACGCCACAAGACCAGTCGCAGCGTATGCTCAATGCACTGTTGCCCGGTACGGAACTTCCCATACACCGCCACGTGGAAACGTCGGAGACGGTGACCATACTCAAAGGCGAGATGGACGAGATTTTCTACGACGGACCGCAGGGCAAGGAGGTGGAACGCCACACGCTCAACGCCACACTGGGACACTACGGCCTCAGCATCCCGAAGGGCGTGTGGCACACGGTGGAAGTGAAGAAGCCCACCGTCATCGTGGAAATGAAAAACGGTCCGTACGTGCCGCGCGAGGCATAGCCCGACATGAAGCACACCGAGACATCACACAGGACAACACAAAAATAAAACGCACAATATGTACGATAACGAACACGGGCTCTACATAGCCCACTGCGCCAACGGCGCTCTGAGTATCAAAGGTAAGATGGCAAACCGACACGGCCTCGTGGCTGGCGCCACAGGTACCGGCAAGACCGTGACGCTGCAGGTGATAGCCGAAAGTTTCTGTCAGGCAGGTGTGCCATGCTTCATGGCCGACATGAAAGGCGATCTCTCGGGTATCAGCCAAGCCGGCCGACTCTCGGGATTCATAGAGAAGCGTCTGCCCGAATTCGGACTGCAGGAGCCGCAGTTCCAGGCATGCCCCGTCCGATTCTTCGACGTGTATGGCGAGCAGGGACACCCCATGCGAGCTACCATTTCTCAGATGGGTCCGCAACTGCTCTCGCGCCTGATGGGTCTGAACGAGACACAGGACGGCGTGCTCAACATCGTCTTCCGCATCGCTGACGAACGTGGACTACTGCTCATCGACGTGAAGGATCTGCGCTCTATGCTCGACTACGTGTCGAAGAATGCCAAGGATTACACCACAAAGTACGGCAACATCAGTGCCGCCACAGTGGGAGCCATACAGCGCGCGCTGCTGCAGCTGGAGAATCAAGGCGCCGACAAGTTCTTCGGCGAACCTTCCTTCGACATCCACGACCTCATGCAGACGCAGGGCGGCAAGGGAATAATGAACGTGCTGGCCGCCGACAAACTGATGATGCAGCCCAAACTCTACTCCACCTTCCTGCTGTGGCTGCTCAGCGACCTGTATTCTCAACTGCCCGAAGTGGGAGACCTCGACCTGCCGAAGCTGATATTCTTCTTCGACGAGGCTCACATGCTCTTTGAGGACACCAGCAAGGCGCTGACCGACAAGATAGAACAGGTAATCCGCCTTATACGCTCGAAAGGCGTAGGCATATATTTCGTGACGCAAAGCCCCACAGATATTCCCGAGAACATACTTGGCCAGCTTGGCAACCGTGTGCAGCACGCACTCCGCGCCTATACACCCAAAGACCAGCGCGCCGTAAAGACGGCGGCAGACACGTTCCGCCCGAATCCCGAGTTCAAGACCGACGAGGCCATCATGAATCTGGAGACTGGCGAGGCGCTCGTTTCCTTCCTCGACGAGAAGGGCGCTCCCTCCGTCGTGGAGCGCGCCAAAATACTGTTCCCGCTGAGCCAGATAGGAGCCGTCACCGAGGGACAGCGACTCGACATCATCAAGCAGTCCGACCTCTACGGCAAATACGACACACCCATCGACCGTGAAAGTGCCTTCGAGCAACTCATCGCAGCAGCCGAGCAGCAAATGGCCGAAGCCGATGAAGAGCAGGCCGGCGCCGACAAGCAGGCCGATGCCGCACCAGAGAAGCCAAAGAGCAAGAAGCCCGGCATCATACAGAAGGTCATCAAGGCCATCATCACAGCCGTCACCGCCACCCTGGCATCGATGGCCGGCACAATGGTGTCCGACGCCATCACCGGCAAGAAGACGAAATCTCGCACTTCGGCCACGGGAAAAATGGCAAAGAACGCCACGTCGGCTGCCACTCGCACAATTACGCGCGAGCTGACGCGTGACATCCTGGGCAACCTCACCAAGTAGCCCTATCATCGGGACGTGGCGCAGCAACTGCGCCACGCTCCGACAGCAAAACCTCAGACAAAAACCAATTAACAACACATAAAAATGGACAAAACTACAAAAAACGGCGCCAACGGACGCCTGCAATCGCTCGATGCCCTGCGAGGCTTCGACATGTTCTTCATCACAGGCGGCTCCGGACTGCTGGTGGCACTGAGCAAATGGTTCCCGTGCACGTTTACAGAGAAGGTGGCCGAACAGATGTCGCACGTGGAGTGGCACGGTCTGCTGCATCACGACACCATTTTCCCGCTCTTCCTCTTCATTGCCGGCATCTCGTTCCCGTTCTCGCTCGCTAAGCAGCGCGAAAAGGGCCGTTCGGAACTGGGCATCCACGCCAAGGTAATATATCGCGGCCTGATGTTGGTGTTCCTCGGACTCATCTGCAACGGACTGCTGTCGCTCGAATTTGAGAATCTCCGCTATGCGAGCGTACTTGCCCGCATCGGTCTGGCATGGATGTTTGCTGCACTGATATTCATTCACACGGGTTGGAAAACCAGGGTGGCCGTCACCGCCGTGCTGCTGATAGGCTATTGGCTCGTGGCCGGCTTCATTCCCGCGCCCGACGCAGACGGCGCCGACATATTCAGCGCGCGAGGCTCCATCGTCGGATACGTGGACCGTATGTGGCTGCCAGGTCGCGTCCTCTACGGCGACATCGACCCCGAAGGAATTCTTAGCACCATACCTTCCATCGGCACAGCCATGCTGGGAATGCTTACAGGCGAATGGGTGAAAAACGAAAGCCGCGGCCTGACGGGCAACAAGAAGGTACTCGGAATGGTGCTGGCCGGCATTGTGATGCTGGTGCTCGGTCTGCTGTGGAACGAAGTGTTCCCGATAAATAAGAAGATGTGGACCAGCTCGTTCGTGCTCGTGGTAGGTGCATACAGCATACTGATGTTTGCACTTTTCTATTGGGTGATAGATGTACTTGGCTGCCGTCGGTGGACACTTTTCTTCACCGTCATCGGCATGAACTCCATTACGATTTACATGGCGCCACGCTTCATCAACTTCTCATACATGTCCGACAAGTTGTTTGGCGGCTGCATCAAGTTGCTGCCCGAGGTGTCGCAACCGTTCTTCTCGAGCGCCGCATACATCACATGCTGCTGGCTGTTCCTCTATTTCCTATATCGTAAACGCGTATTCCTGAAGATATAGCCTAAAAGCTACGTGCTGAAACCATAGAAACAAACGTTTGAATAAGAAGAAGATGAAAAGAAGAGAATTTCTACGCAGCTCGGCCATCATTGCTGCAGCCACTGGTACAGGAAGTGTCCTGCCACAAAACGTAAAAGCAGCGCCCACACCCGAACAGACGGGCACCGAAAACCCGCGTCGGGCAGCCGGCTCGCTAATCACGTCGGCCCCGATGCTACAGAACTATGCTGCCACATCCATGGGCATCGCGTTCTGCGTCAGCGACATGGCCAATGGTTTCGTGCTCTACAGCGAGGACTCCAACATGAGCGACGCCAAGAAAGTGAAGTGCGGCGGCTTCCGCGTCACGGACATGAACGACAAAGTGATGCTCATCCGCCTTACGAAACTGAAACCCGCCACCACGTATTACTACCAGATAGGCGCAGATCACATCGAATATAAGGGCGGCTACAAAATGAAGGTGCTGTCCACCGAGATGGATGACCGCATTTATAAATTTACCACGGCCGGTGAAGATGCCGTGGCACACTTCTGCGTCATCAACGACACGCACGTGAAATGGCCGACCATCACAGCCGCCATCGAGAAGATTGCACAACTGCAACCCTCGTGCGTCATCTGGAACGGCGATGCGAGCAATACCGAGGAATCCATCGAGGCATTGCAGACAATGTTCCTGAAGCCCGAGATAGACCGCAAGGACTATGCCGCCGAGACACCTTATCTTTTCTGCCCCGGCAACCACGACCAGCGCGGTATGGGCAATCGCCACCTCGAGCGCGTATGGATGTTTCGCCAGCCCGAAGAGCGGTCGGCACGCGACTGGGACTTGGGACGCAACTTTGCGGTGCGCATGGGCGAAATTGCCTTGATTGGTCTCGACACGGGCGAAGACAAGTTGGACGACGACACACGCTTCGCAGGCCTCTTCAATAACGAGGCATACCGCGTGGCACAGACCGATTGGCTGGCCGATGCACTTCAGCAGCCCGAAATTGCCAGTGCGCCGTTCATGGTGGCGTTCTGCCATATTCCCCTCTACGATACGCGCGAAAACGCCAATCCGGGCGACGTGCCGCAGGATCAGGCGGGCGCCTACTCCTCCGACTACGCTTCCTGGCAGCGCACCTGTGCCCAGCTGTGGACACCGCTGCTGGAGAAAGCCGGTTGCCAGCTGATTATCACGGCCCACCAGCACCGCTATCGCTACGACAAGGCGGACAGCAAACGCTCGTGGGCACACATCGTTGGCGGCGGCCCCGATATGGCGTCCAGCACGGGCTTCCCCACGGTTATCGAAGGCAAAGTGAAGTCTGGCCGAATGCTAATTACCGTTTACAACGTGGCAACAAATACCATAAAGGCCATGTTCGTCTTCAATTCGAAGGCCACCGCCGTAGAAAGTGTCAGCATGGAGCCACAGAACGCACCCGAGGGATGGTACACCTTAGACGGCCGTAAACTCGACACCATGCCCACAACGCCCGGCATTTACGTCTGCAACGGACGGAAGGTGGCCATCAAATAAAACAAACCATTAAACAATAAACTACATACAACATGAAGAGAAGAGAATTTCTACGCAGCTCAGCCATCATCGCTGCAGCCACTGGTGCTGGCAGCGTCCTACCGCAATCTGCAAATGCTGCGCCAACCCCACAGCCGGCCGAAGAGGAAAAGAAAGAAGCCAGCGGCAAACTGATTACATCGGCTCCCATGCTGCAGAACTACGCAGCCACTTCCATGGGCATAGCGTTCTGCGTCAGCGACATGGCCAACGGCTTTGTGCTCTACGGCGAAAAGCCCGACCTGAGCGACGCCCAGATAGTAAAGTGCGGCGGCTTCCGCGTCACAGACATGAACGACAAAGTGATGCTCATACGCCTCACCGAACTGAAGCCCGCCACCACTTATTATTATAAGATAGGTGCCGACCGCATCGAGTACAAGGGCGGCTACAAAATGAAAGTGCTCGGCACGGAGACCGACGAGCGGATCTATAAATTCACCACGGCAGGCGCTGACGCTGTGCCCCACTTCTGCGTTATCAACGACACGCACGTGCAATGGCCGACCATCACAGCCGCCATAGAGAAGATAGCACAGCTGGCGCCCTCGTGCGTCATCTGGAACGGCGACGCCAGCAACACCGAGGAGACCATCGAGGAGCTGCAAACCATGTTCCTGAAACCAGAAATGGACCGCAAGGACTATGCCTCCGAGACGCCCTACCTGTTCTGCCCCGGCAACCACGACGAGCGCGGCATGGCAAATCGCCATCTCGAGCGTGTGTGGATGTTCCGACAGCCCGAAGAACGTCTGGGCCGTGACTGGGATTTGGGTCGTAACTTTGCCGTCCGCATGGGCGACATAGCCATGATTGGACTCGACACGGGCGAGGATAAACTGGACGACGACAAGCGCTTCGCAGGCCTCTTCAGCAACGAGAAATACCGCGTGGCACAGGCTCGGTGGCTCACGGACGCCCTAAAGCAGAAAGAGATAGCCAGCGCGCCCTTCATGGTGGCATTCTGCCACATCCCGCTGTTCGACGCGCGCAAGAACGTAAATCCGGGCGACGTAACGCCGGAACAGGCCAAGGGCGTGTATTCGTGCGACTTTGCCGGATGGCAGCGCACCTGCGCCCAGTTGTGGACTCCGCAGCTCGCGAAAGCCGGATGCCAGCTCATCATCACAGCTCATCAGCACGGCTACCGCTACGACGCGCCGACGGCCGAACGTCCGTGGGCACATATCGTGGGCGGCGGCCCCAACATCAAATCAGAGAAGGGATTCCCCACAGTTATCGAAGGTGAAGTGATAGACGGCAAACTCAGTGTGACGGTTTACAACGTGGCGAAAGATCAGAAAGTCGACTCCTTCACTTTCAACCCGCGCAAGGGAAAGAAGAGCCGCCGCAAGTCGTAACACTTTTCGCCCCACATGCGCTACCGCATCCTCACTGCCCTGCTGCTGGCAATCTCGCTCTCGGCGCACGCCAGCAGCTTGTGGGTGGAGGCTGAAGCCTTCGCCCACAAGGGTGGATGGGTCGTGGACCAGCAGTTCATGGACATGATGGGCTCGCCCTACCTGCTGGCGCATGGCATGGGAGTGCCCGTGCGCGATGCAAAAACCACGTGTCGTTTTCCCGAAAACGGCACGTACTTTATTTACGTCCGCACGTACAATTGGACGTCGCCGTGGTACGAAGGTGCCGGCCCAGGCCGCTTCTACCTGTTGGTAAACGGCCGTCGCACCACCTCCCGACCGCTGGGAGCTGACGGCGACGCATGGTGCTGGCAGGCAGCTGGCCGTGTCAGCGTGAAGGACGAGGCCGAGATTGCCCTGCACGACCTGACGGGCTTCGAGGGCCGCGTGGATGCCATCTACTTCACTACCGATGCAGCCGACCTTCCGCCACAGGACGACACACAGCTCCGCACATTGCGCCGCCGGATGCTGAACCTGCCAGACCAAGCGCCCAGTGCAGGAGTGTTCGACCTCGTGGTCTGCGGAGCCGGAACAGCAGGCATCAGCGCAGCCGCGGCAGCAGCCCGTCTGGGACTGAAGGTGGCACTGGTGAACGACCGTCCCGTGCTGGGCGGAAACAACAGTTCCGAAATTCGTGTCCACATGGGTGGGCACATCAACATCGGCCCGTACGAGCGGCTGGGCGACCTGCAGAAGGAGTTCAACCCAAGCAGCGGCGGCAACGCCAAGCCTGCCGAATACTACGAGGATGCGCGCAAGATGGATTTCGTCAAGTCCGAACCCAACATCAGCCTCTTTGCGCCCTACCACGTCTGCCGCGCTGATACGGCAGGTGGACGCATCACGTCGGTGACCGCACAGCACATCGAGTCGGGTTGCGAAGTGCGGCTCGTGGCTCCCCTCTTTGCGGACTGCACGGGCGACGGTGCCGTAGGCTATCTGGCAGGCGCAGACTACCGCATGGGGCGAGAGGCGGAAAGCGAATTCCACGAATCACGTGCACCGAAGGAGGCCGACACCTACACACTGGGAGCCTCGGTAATGTGGTATTCCGAGGAGACAGACGAGCGGACCACGTTTCCCAAGTTCGAATACGGTGTTCGTTTCACCGATGCCTCGTGTGAGCGTGTAAAAATGGGCGAGTGGACGTGGGAGACTGGCATGCAGACCGACAAGACACGGCAGCTGGAACGTGTGCGCGACTACGGCATGATGATAATCTATAGCAACTGGAGCTACCTGAAACGGCACATGCCCGACTCGCTGGGATACGCCAAACGCCGGCTGGCATGGGTCTCTTTCATGGCTGGCAAGCGCGAGAGCCGCCGACTGCTGGGCGACTACATCCTGAAACAGGACGACGTAACGCGCTATCTGTTGCACGAAGACGGCACTGCCGCCCTGTCGTGGCCCATGGACTTGCACTACCCCGACCCGAAGAACACACGCTATTTCCCGGGCGCAGAGTTCAAGACCATCAACAAGAACACGCACATTTATCCCTACCCCATTCCGTATCGCTGCCTCTACTCGCGCAACGTAGAGAATCTCTTCATGGCAGGCCGCTGCATCAGCGTGACGCACGTGGTGCACGGCAGTGTCAGAGTGATGCGTACCACGGGCATGACGGGCGAAGTGGTGGGCATGGCTGCCAGCCTGTGCCGTCGCCACGGCATCCTGCCGCGCGAAATCTACCGCAACCATTTGCCGGAACTAAAAGAACTGATGACGCGCGGTGTCGGAAAGCCCGAGCTGCCAAACAATCAGACGTACAATCTAAACCGCCTTTTGCCGACGCCGCCCCAAGTGAGCACGGCAAAATAAATCCCTCACAACAGACCAGCCAAAAACGGGCGCAGACGCTCCACGCTCTCGCCTCGCCGCTGTGCGTAATCGCGCAGTTGGTCCTCACCGATGTGTCCCACAGCAAAGTGTCGGCAGGCAGGATGCGCCAGCATGAGGCCGCTGGTGCTGGCATGTGGCCGCATGGCTCCGGTTTCGGTGAGTGAAATGCCGAGCGACGTAAAGTCGAGCACCCGTTCCAGCAGGAAGTTCAGGCTCTGGTCGGGCAAGGAAGGATAACCAACGGCCGGACGCCGCCCCACATACTGCTCGCGGAAGAGTTCGTCGGGCTGCAGATTCTCGTCAGGCGCATAGCCCCACAGACTGCGCCGCACCTGCTGATGCCCGGCCTCGGCGGCAGCCTCAGCCAGTCGGTCGGCCAGCGTCTGCGAAAGCATACGTCGGAATTCGTCGTCCTCGTCCCACCGTTCGGCACGCGACTCTACGGTGGAAGCAAACACACCCACGCGATCCTCGGCACCACCCTTGCTTTTCGGACGAACGAAGTCGGCCAAGCAGAGACACACGCCGTCGTGTGCCACTTGCTGACGCAGCATGGGCAGGCGCAGACCGCTCTCGAGCAGAAGAATGTCGTCGCCCTCGCTGTTTGCCGCCTCGAGGCAGACACGAAAGCGCACCTCTATGCCGGCCGCGTCCCACTCTGCAAGCAGACGCTGAGCCTCGTCATAGAGTTTCATGGCCTCGGCAACGCGAGGTCGCTCCTCGTCGGGAAAACGCTGCTGCCAGTTGGTACGACACGCCACACAGCCATGCACGCGCGATATGGCCGCATAAGAAGACGGGAAGTGCCATGCGTGAAAAAAATAAAGCCAGTTCACGTAGGCAGCAACGTCGCGTACCTTATATATAATAGTGTGTGTCACTGGTCCGGGTTCTCTACGTATCCCTGATACTTCGTCGGGAGGGCCTGCATGATGGTGTCATAGCTCTGTTGCATCAGCCGACTGACGTTGTCAGCACCTTTGCCTTCGGGTTCGAGAGGCTTATGAATAATCATTCGCAGCGGATGCCACGTCAGGAAGCTGACGCCCTGCTGACGCTTCAGCACGTCGAACGAGCCGTCTATCGTGACGGGCACGACCGGAAGCCCCAACTCGTCGGCCAGCATGAAGGCGCCACGACGGAAGACACCCATGTGGCCAGTGAAAGTGCGTGCACCTTCGGGGAAGACCACCAGACTGGTGCCGCCACGGAGCACACGGCGTCCCTGCTCGTAGGTGTGCTGCACGCCTTTGGGCCCGCTCTTATCTACCATGATGTGGCCCGCACTGCGGCAAGCGCTGCCGATAAGCGGCAGTCGGCCCAATGCTTTCTTCATCATCCACTTGAAGTTTCGTCCCAGGAACCCGTACACAAGAAAAATATCATACGGCCCCTGATGGTTGGCCACAAAGACGTAGGAAGTCCGCTCGTGCAGATACTCGCGTCCCTCCACATGGACGGGAAGCAACATCACCCAGCACATCAGGCGGCTCCACAGCATAGGCGGATAGTAGCCCCAGAAATGGGCACTGCCAACGGTGCAACCCACAATGGTGACAAGGGCCGTGAGTACGGTGGCGAGCACCAGGATGGGCGCTGCCACCAGAAGTTGATATGTGCGGTAGAGGTATTTCATCGGCAACAGCTCGCAGCCTACTGCGAACGCATCTTCTCCATGTTTGCCTCGGCCGCCCGGATATAATCCTTCACGTAGGGATTACCCAGAAAATACGGCGAAGCATGGGTTATAATCTCTTCTATCTGCGGTGTCAGCACGGGATATTGCAGACGGTTGGTCAGAATCATGAAGATGCCGGGGCCGAGCACATTATTGTAATTGGAACGAATGAAATTGGTGACGAGCCGATCGTTCTTTTCGGCCAGGTCGCGTGCTTCACGGTCCAGCACCTCGTTGATTTCCTGCAGGTCGTAGCCCTCCATGATAAGGCGGCTCTGGCGGTGCGGCAGTTCGGAGAGCTGGTCGTCGAGCTGTGTTTTGCGGCGGATAAAGTTCGAAAGGCTGTCGTTGAGCGGCGTACCGGTGGCGCTCTGCATGGTTTCGTCGATCTGAAGCGTCACTTTCCCGCTCTCGATAACGATAGGCATGACGCTCTGTTCGCCAAAGAAAACATTACCCATCATCACAGAGTCAAGAAGGCCGTTGAAACGGAATTTGCCGTGCACCACGCCCGACGAATCGATGGTGCGCATCTCGTCGTTGTCGAAGACTTTCAGGTACAGCGTCTTACCTTCGAGACTCTGCACGCTCGAATTTCCGTTCACGAGGTATTGTTCCGAACACGACGCTGCAAGAAAAGCCAACATGGCAAGTGCCTGAGAGATTTTCATCGCCTCCTAAATGTTTTCTTACAGCAAAGATAAAGCATTCCCGCACGACGCGGAAATAATTTAGCACTTCTTAAGACTTTTTTGATTTTTCTAATTCTGCGGGTATGCGCCAAGCCGTGTAAAGTTCGAGTACGCAGCCGATGGCCAGCGCCACAACCCATTCGTTGCGACGCAGTATGCCGTAGTTAAGAACCTGCATACTCATGCACGCCACAGAGAGCAGAAAAAAGACACACGCCAGCAACTGCTGACGGCGCAGGCGAACAATGACTGTGTCGCGGCCCAGATATTCGGCACGCACCTGCATCAGGCAAAAGAGCAACACGCCGATGCCATATACATACAGCCCGGCGTGGGCATCGAACATGCGAGCCACCAGTCCGCAGAGCATCAGCACAGCGCCGAGGCGGAACAGAAAATTTTCCATACGGGTAAGCGTCTTCATGCCCTTAGTCGCATCATCATTGCAGCGAGTCGGCCTCGGCCGGCTGCTCGGACAATTCGTCCACCAGCACGAAGAGGTCTTCGTTGTCTCGTTTCATAAAATACTTCTCGCGAGCCAACTTCTCCACTGCTGCAAGATTCTCCAATTCACGCAGGCGGCCATCGGCATAGGCATATTCCTGCTTGTAGCGTTCTATCTCGGTTCGCATCTGCTCCATGTGCACGCTGCGTTTGTGGCGGTTCAGCAGACTATTGTCGTCCAGCACAACCACAATCAGCAGGATGAAGGCCATCACCACCACATACTTGAAGCGGCAAATCAGCTCCCACAGCGAATAAAGTTTGCTCATCAGTCAGGTTTTTAAATTCTTTGCTGCAAAGATAATTCTTTTTTGCTGCACTTCAAAATTTGTCACAAGGAAGTTTTTCAGAAAAAACATCGGGCAACCGAAAAAGATAATTCTGCGTCTGAGATTTTGCACTCTGAATTATTCTGCGTAACTTTGCACAGACACAAAAACAGAGAACAAGACTATGGACGAATACATCGTATCGGCAAGAAAATACAGGCCGCTGACGTTCGACTCCGTGGTGGGCCAGCGACCGCTGACCACGACGCTGAAGAATGCCATTGCCACAGGTAAGTTGGCACACGCCTACCTCTTTTGCGGCCCACGCGGCGTTGGTAAGACCACGTGTGCGCGCATCTTTGCCAAGGCCATCAACTGCCTCAATCCGCAAGCCGACGGCGACGCCTGCGGCGAGTGCGAGAGCTGCCGCGCCTTCAACGAGCAGCGCTCAATGAACATTCACGAACTCGACGCTGCGAGCAACAATTCGGTGGAGGACATACGTGAGCTGTGCAAGCAGGTGCTCATCCCACCTCAGATAGGACGATACAAAGTATTCATCATAGACGAGGTGCACATGCTCTCGAGTGCTGCCTTCAACGCGTTCCTAAAGACGCTCGAAGAGCCGCCATCGTACGTCATCTTCATCCTGGCCACCACCGAGAAGCACAAAATTCTGCCCACCATATTGAGCCGCTGTCAGGTTTACGACTTCCAGCGCATCACCACACAGGACACAATCGAGCATCTGCAGGGAGTAGCCGCCAAAGAGGGCTACTCGGCAGAAACGGAGGCCCTGAGCCTGATAGCGCAGAAGGCCGACGGCGGAATGCGAGACGCCCTGTCGATTTTCGACCAGATGGTAAGCTTCACGGGCGGCAATCTCACCTACGACCTCGTCTGTCAGAACCTAAACGTGCTGAGTGCCGAGTATTATTTCCGCCTCGTGGACCACTTCTTGAAGAACGAGGTGGAGCCGTGCCTGCTGCTACTCAACGAGATACTGCAGAAGGGATTCGACGGCGGCAACTTCATTGCCGGACTGGCCAGCCACATGCGCGACCTGCTGGTGAGCCGCGACGCACAGACCCTACCGCTGCTCGAAGCCAGTGAGCAGATGCGCCAGCGATACCACGAGCAGGCCATCCGCTGCCAGCCGCGCTTTCTCTATCGTGCCATCAAACTTTGCAACGACTGCGACCAGGCCTATCGCACCAGCCGCAACAAACGTCTGCAACTGGAGATATGCCTCATACAAGCAGCGCAGTTGACCGAAGACGACAAGCCTGGCGCGGGGCTTCGGCCCGAGAAGATACTTAAACCCATATTCGAGCGACTGACGGCCTCTCGCAAGAACGACGAGGCACCGTCGCCCGCACCGGCAACGCCAAAGGCGATGCCCACTGCAGCCATGCCCACCAAACCGGCCAGCACGGCTGCGCGCATGAATTTGCCCAAAGTACATCTGAAAGCCTTCAGCACACAAAAACAGCAACAGACGGCAGACAACATCGCCGAGCCGCCGCGCGAGAAACAAGCTGAGCCGCTGCAGCCCGAGAAGGTCTATGCAGCCTGGCTCTCATTGGCCAATCAGATGCCGCAGGAGTGCAAGTTCATGGCCGTACGCATGAAGAGTATGAAACCCGTCATCGTGGACGAAAAGACACTGCAGGTGATGGCCAACAGCGAACAGGTGAAGGACGACTTCGGACCGCTCCTACCCCTCATTATCGGCCGTCTGCGCCAGCTTTTGCACAACGACTTTGTGGAACTCGACATTCAGGTGGCCGAAGCCGAAGTGGTGCGACGCATTTACAGCAAGCCGGAGCGACTCCGCCACCTGATGGAGAAGAATCCTGCCATCAAGTTGCTCACCGAGTCGCTGGGCCTGGAACTCGACTGACCGCACGGCCGCTAAAGGTCGTGATGCAGGAGGCGAAATTCGGCCATCTCTGCATACTTTGTGCCGGGCCGTCCGTAGTTGGCATAGGGATAGATGCTGATGCCGCCGCGCGGAGTGAAGAGTCCCGTCACTTCGATATATTTCGGGTCCATCAGCTTTATCAAATCCTTCATTATCTTATTGACGCAATCCTCGTGGAAATCGCCGTGATTGCGGAAAGAGAAGAGATACAGCTTTAGGCTTTTGCTCTCCACCATGCGGCGGTCGGGCAGATAGCTGATGCGTATCTCGGCGAAATCGGGCTGCCCCGTAATGGGACAGAGCGAAGTAAACTCGGGGCAGTTGAATCGCACCCAATAATCGTTCTCGGGATGTTTGTTCTCGAATGCTTCCAGCACCTCCGGTGCATAGTCCTGGCTGTACTGCGTCTTCTTTCCCAGAGCCTGCAAGCCCTCTTCCTTACGTTCCATCTTATAACTTTTTACTCAGATATTTCTCCAGTCCTCGTCTCCGAAGTTGGCAGGCCGGACAGTGGCCGCAGCCGTCGCCCACTATGCCGTTGTAGCACGTCAGCGTCTTGTATCTCACGATATCCATCACGCCAAGCCGGTCGGCCAGCGCCCAGGTTTCTGCCTTGTCGAGCCACATCAGCGGCGTATGGATGCGGAATTCCTCGTCGGTGGCCAAGTTGAGCGTCACGTTCAGGCTCTTCACAAATGCGTCGCGGCAGTCGGGATATCCGCTGAAGTCAGTCTGGCTGACGCCTGTCACGAGGTCGTAGATGCCTCGCTCGCGTGCAAAGATGGCCGCGATGCTCAGAAAAAACATATTGCGGCCCGGCACAAAGGTGGTGGGACACGCATCGGCCGGCTTCTCCTCCTCAATTGTCAGACTGCTGTCCGTCAGACTGCATCCCGAACTCAATCCGCCCACAAAAGGCACGTCCATCACGCTCCATTCCACGCCTGCTTCCGCAGCCAGCTGCCGTGCCATCTCCACTTCCAGCACGTGCTTTTGTCCGTAAGTGAAGCTCAACGCCACCACTCTCTCAAATCGTGTCTTGGCCCAATACAGGCAGGTGGTACTGTCCTGACCGCCCGAAAAAACCACCAGTGCACTCCCCTTTTTCTCCGTCTCCATCTGCATAAATTATTACATGAGCAAGTACTCAGACTTCGTTCACTTTGAGTGGATTATACGACAGGCCGTTGTCATAGACGTCGGTGTCGTCAAGTCGCTTTACCATGCGTACGACACGCGTAGTGAAGGGCAGCATCACCACCTCGTAGGCAGTCTTTGTGAAGACCTGAAACAGCATAAGTTTCAGTAGGTCGTTCACCGGCATCAAGCCGCCGAATGCCAACGGGAAGAAGATAACGCTGTCTGCTCCCTCGCCCCAGAGGGTACTCACAATGGCGCGCACCGAGAAGTGGCGTCCCTGCTGCCGAATCTTCATGCGGCTCATCACGTAGGCGTTGGTGAAACTGCCCACAAGGAAAGCCAGGAACGAGCTGGCCACGATGCGCGGAGCCAGTCCGAACACAAAATTGAAGTGCGGCTCGCTCTCCTTCCAGAAGTCGGCGCAAGGCAACATGACAGCAAGCTGGCCCAGAGCCACGACAAGGAAGTTCATCAGGAATGCCAGCCAGATGATGAGACGCGCTTTGCGGAAGCCCCACACCTCGGCGATGCAGTCGTTCAGGATGTACGAAATGGGGAAACAGAGAACGCCCGCCGTCATCGTGAAGCGGCCGAACTGCAGAATTTTAGCCTCGAGAAGATTACTTGCAATCAGGCAAGTACAGAACAATATCCCCATAACCATGAAGGATACGCTCACAGATTTTCGCTGTATCATTTTCTTGTTTTTTTGAAAAGAGGTTACCAAGCACTCTTAATGGCCGCAAAGTTACGGCAAAAAACGGAAACCGCAAAATTACGGCCGCATTTTCTCACTCCACGTCATTTCGCAACTCTCTTGCAGCAAAAAAAGGACTCGACCACATACGACGGCCGAATCCCTAATCTTTTTACCAAAGCACCTTGCGCGAGTTGGGGCCCCGCCGCACAATATAGAGGCCATGCGGCAGCGACTGGAGGCAGCGACCCACGTAAAGGCCGCTTGTCGTGAAAATCTGCACGTTGCCAGCCGTGTCGTCGCAGCGGAACGGCGTCTCTACGCCGAGCAACTGCTGGTCGAAAATCTCGTCCCAGTGGCTGATGCCGAGCGTCGTCATGTAGGGCTGGAATACGGCATCCTCGCTGTCTGTGCCAGCTGCCTGCCAGACAAACCACACAGGCTTTCGTCCGTCGGGTTCTGTCTCGTCGTCGGAATAGCGTCGCAGGCCGATGCGCAGTCCGTACTCGGCGCGGTTGTCGTGCCAGTTGTGCCACTGAATGCCGTCAATGCCGCGCAGAGCCGCCACCTTCTTCCACGCCCAGCAAGCACCTGCAGCCTGCAGCGTGAGTTGTGTCTGGCTGTAGTCGGGACTGTTGGTACCGTTCTCGCTAAGGAAGAGCAGGCGCTTGCCGCGGCCCGGACAGTAGTTTTCCTCGGCCAGTATCCAGGCGTTGAGGACTTCGAGGTTCTTGAACGTGACGTACTGCGTCTGCAGACTGTAGGTACTCTGCGTATCGTTCGTCCAGAACTTTGGCTTTGTCAGGTCCTGCGGATAGGGATGCGCCGCCACGCCCCACGGGAAATCGCCTTCGGCAGCCGAGAAGAGTTGCGTCAGACGGAGCATATTATGCGTGCTGTATCCGGGGCCATCCGAGCTGCACGAGAGCCAACTGTGGGTGTACGAGCCCATGACCCATGCCTCCTGGTCGAACTGCCGTGCAATGTACGAAACGATGCGCATGGACTTCAGATACGTGTCCATGTAGACGCGCACCGGCTGGTCGCCCATGTTGGTCCACTCCTTGCCAAAGTCCACTTCGTTGTGCAGAATCCAGTGGTTGATGCGTCCGTTGGCATTGCGGCTGTAGCGGTCGGCCAGAAACTGCACGATGGCCGCATAGGCGCACGTGCCCTCGAGCGTGGTAAGATTGGGCATACTGTAGTTGCCTCCGTCGCATTCGGGATGTGTCATCAGTGTCGACATACCTGCCGGACAAGCCGATGGCGAAACGAGCAGGATGGCGCTCACCACGATGCCGCGGCGGGTGCATTCCTTCAGCGTCTGGTCGAGCGCGCTCACTTGCGCTTGGTCGATGTAATAGGAACGGCCGGCGTAAGTGTAGTTGATCGGGTTGCTGAACGAACTGTACTGCGTGCTTATCATGCTTGTGAGCACGATATTCACCGTCACACTCTGGATGCCCAGGTCGTCGATGTCGGCCAAGTCGCCGTTGATCCAAAAACCTCCCAGACCCTTCTTGCCCTTCAGCGGCATGGAAGCAGCGGTGCGGCGCACATAAATGTCGTCGGCATAGCGCGCATGGCAGGCCAGTTTGGGCGTATCGCCAGAACGGTCTATGATGGCCCACTTGCTGAGCATGCGATCGAAGCGCAGACTGCTGCGCAGGATGTTGCGTGGGATGCTAACCACCGTATCGCCGGCCGAGAGCGGAACTTCGAAGACGAAGGAGGTCAGTTCCGTCAGGTGCTGATATGGCGGCACCTCCACCAGCGCATATTTATTGTCGGCATCCACGTGGCAGCTCACCTTCACCTGCGTGCCCTCCACAGCCACATAGTCAACGCCGCACGCGTCCGAAAACGTGGTGGAGAGGTAGTTCTCCAGGTGATTCGAGAGGCGGTCTTTGGTCTCATCTGCCACATCGTTGGCGCGCCGTATCTTCAGGTTACGCACCTGTATGGTAAGACCGGACTGCTGCCCGAAATCGAGCCGGATTCGGTGTCCCTTTGCTCCCCAGCCGAAAGCCGTGCGGTCGTCGCCCAAGTCGAATTCCATGGCTCGCCACTGAGATTCGGAGCGCGGCAGGTTGCCGAAGATGTGCGAGCGCTCCTCTGTCCAACTGTTGCCGAAATAAGTCTGGAATCCAGCCACCACGCGCGAACATTTATATTCGAAGTAGAGATATTGCTCGTCGTCGTCCAGCGCACGGCTCAGTCCATTGGCATAGACATACGGGTCGGAACCGCTGGTCGTCAGCGTGTAGATGCCAGTCGTGCCGTCGTAAGCGTAGTTGAGTTGATTCTTGCCCGACGAAGTAAGCGTCAGATAATACACAGCACGCGTCGGAACGCAAAAAACCACAGCAAGAAATAGGAAAAGTGCAAGTCGTTTCATCATTGTCTAAGGTGCCGTTTTTAGGTTTTCGTCATAGAATCGGTCGAAGACGCGCCGCAATTCGTCAGGTTTGGCAATCAGGGCGCGCAATTGGCGCAGGCGCTCCGTGTTGGGCGACGGCGAGAAAAGCAGCTTCAGGTAACCACCCTCGGCATACTTCTCGTGCAAATGCTGACAGAAGCGGACCCAATGTCCCTCGCGGTCGAGCTCGGCATAGTGTTTCATGCCAAACTGCACCGTGCGGCGGCAGACGCTCATCGGCTCCACGTCGCGATCGGCCTCGGCCACAATGCGACCGTAGATATTGCGCGGCGGCTGCGAAGCCGAGGCACGATGGTCTTCCACAGCCTCGCGCATAAGGCGCAGCTGCTCGTCTGTAAACCAGCGCCGCAACCTGACGTCGGCAGCCAACAACTCTCCGCTGAGCAAGTGATGCGTTTCTCGCGGACCGGAAAGTCCGAGGTCGTGATATGCAGCCACAGCCAGCGCCATGTCTGCATCGGCACCCTCCTGATGCGCCAACTCCAGCGAGCCGGCCATCACCCGCTCGGCGTGACTGCGCTGGTGCGCCGCATCGAAAGCATCGTAGCAGGGCAATATCTCGCGCTCGAGGAAGTCCTTTAGCGCGGCATTCAGCGATCCGCCGTTCGTGTCTGTCGTATTCATCGCATCGACGCGTTTTCTTCGTTATACCGATGCAAAGATACGAATAAAATCTGTGCGAAACCTGCTTTCTCGGGTTTTATTTACATCTTTTTCATGAGCGAGAAAGCAAAATCAGGACAGCCTGGGGAAAAACTGACGTTCCCTATTTCTTCTCTCTGAACTCAGAGGGAGAGATGCCCGCGTTGGCTTTGAAGAAGCGGCTGAAGGCAGACTGATCGGGAAAGCCGAGGCGCTGCGATATCTGCTGGACGGCAAGTTGTTGCTCGTCGTGGAGCATCGTCTTGGCCTGAATCATTACGTAGTTGCTTATCCAATCGCTGGCCATGATGCCTGTCTGCTGCTTGATAACGGCTGCAAAATGCTTAGGCGAGAGGCAGAAGAGGTCGGCATAGAAGCGTACTTCGCGGCTTTCGCGGTAGTGTTCCACGATGGCCTGATGGAAGCGTATAAAAAGTTCCTGGCGACGAGTCATCGGCGGGTCGTTGTGTCCATTCTGGCGACGGTAGTCCATCAGGAAAGTGGCCAAAATGTGCAACAGTCCCTTCAGTATGGATTCGCGGCTCGACATGTCGGACTCGCTGACGTTCTTTATCAATCGCATAAGACTGACGATGTTGGCATGCTGCTCATCGGTGAGACGGAACTGAGGTTGCCACACATACTGATAAAAGCCCATAAAGACGGACGCGACGACATGACAAGCAGGATGGAATGATAGTCGGGCGACGAGCTGATGGAAGAAATCGAATGGTTTACGTTGACGATGGCAACATCGTTCTTTTCGAAGCGCATATCCCGCATGTCGTATTCGAGGCGTGCCCATCCTTTCATATTCAGCGAGATAACAAAGTACGGAGCGATGTAAGGTTCACCGCAAACGGGTAGCCCATGAATATGGTCGAAAACCACCACGCCGCGCTCGTTGATGAGCTCATCGTTGACCAGTATGGGATGAGGTTCCTTCTTTTCCATAATAGCACGTTTTTAGGTTGCAAATATAAACATTCGCCTGCAAAGTTGCAACAAAAAACGGAAAAATTGCACAACAATACGGCCATCACGTTACGATTATTTAATGGAAAATCCATTAATTTTGCCCAAAGAAAAGATTTCATCAAGGCAAAATCTCCAAAAATACAAGCGAAATGAAGAAACTGACTTTCATATTTATAGCCTTCGTACTGACAACTTTTGGCATGGCACAGACGCTGAACGTGCAGGTGGGCAACGTGTCCTACCTTTTCCCTGCCGCACAATCGGGCGAAATGACATACACCGACGGAACCACACTCACCATCATGGGACGGGCCTTCAGCATTGCCGAAATAGACAGCATCACGCTGGAAAAGACAAACGTGACGGACAACCTGGTGAGCGTTAACTACAGCGGCACGACGGCCACCTTACGCGTGGCAGGCAATGTGGCGCAGTACGTCTGGCCCAGCATCGGCGGAGCACACGTCTATATCTCGCAGACGAACACGGCAGACATGGACGGCGACGAGATAACCTATCAGATCAGCGGCACGACGACCGACGGCTCGCTGACGCTGGCAGGTTCCCACAAGTGCACGGTGTCGCTGGCCGGCGTGACACTGACAAATCCCGAGAGCGCCGCCATCAATATCACCAACTCCAAGCGCATACAGCTCAGCGCAAAAGCCGGAACCGTCAATACGTTGACCGACGGCAACGGCGCACAGAAGGCGTGCATATACTCGAAGGGACAGCTGCAACTGCAGGGCACCGGCACGCTCAACGTCGTTGGCCAGCTGAAGCACGCCATCAAGTCGGCCTCGTACATCACCGTAAAGAATTTGACGCTCAACATCACATCGGCCGTCGGCGACGGCATCAGCTGCGAGGAGTACTTCCAGATGAAGAGCGGCTCGCTCACCATCAGCGGCACGAGCGACGACGGCATCCAGTGCGACCTGAACGACGCCTCAGCCGCCACGGGTGAAACGGCCGAACACGCCGACGAAAACACGGGCAACGTCTATTTCGACGGCGGCACGCTCAACGTCACCACCACGGCGGCCGGCAGCAAGTGTGTGAAGTGCGATGGCAGCATAGCGGTGACCGGTGGCACACTGACGCTGAACGTCAAGGGCAGTGTCGACACGACGGATGCCACAGACCTCTCGTACGCCACGGGACTGAAGGCCGGTGGCAATTTCACGCAGAGCGGCGGCGACATCACTGTCACGGCGACCGGCGCATCGGGTTGCGGCATCAGCGTGGACGGCACGTTCTGCACCACACAAACAAGCAACGGCATGCTCACCATCACCAACAGCGGAGCGCTCACCAGCTCGGGCACCGCATACTTTGCCACGTCCAAGGGCATCAGAGCCGGTTCGGTAGCCATCGAAGGCGGCACCATAGAAGTGACGATGACCAATGCTGCGCAGGCTGCCAAGGGCATTAAGGCCAACAGCAGCGATGGCACGGGCAATATCACCGTCAGCGGCGGCAACGTCACAGTCACCGTAGGCGGCGCCGGAGCCTACGACGGAACGGAGAAGGATGCCAAGGGCGCAAGTTGCCTGAAGGCTGACAATAATATAAGTATCACCGATGGCACGCTGACGCTGCGAGCCACCGGAACGGGCGGCAAGTGCATCAAGTCCGACGGCACGCTTGCCATCGGCGGCGGCAACATCACGGCCACCACCACTGGCAGCAAGTACAAATACAGCAGCAGCGTCACGGCCTCGCCAAAGGCCATCAAGAGTACGGGCGCCATGACCATCAGCGGCGGCACGGTGAATGCCTCGTCGTCGGGCCACGAGGCCATAGAAACCAAGGGCACTCTCACCATTACCGACGGCACAGTCGTCGCCTTCAGCTCCTCCGACGATGCCATTAACTCGGCCAGCCACATGTACCTAAAGGGCGGCAACGTGAGCGGCACGAGCAATGGCAACGACGGCATAGACAGCAACGGCAATATGACCATCTCGGGCGGCACAGTCATTGCATGTGGCGCAAGATCCCCAGAGTGCGGCCTGGATGCTGCCGAACGATACTACCTATACATAACGGGCGGCACCGTCTTAGGCATGGGAGGCGGCAACAACTCTGTCACCTCCACCACAGGCTCGCAATGCGTGCTTAGCACCACGGGCAGCGGGGCGGCAGGCACAGCAGTCTCCATTAAGAGCGGTTCCACGACGCTGGCCTCATTCAGTATCCCAGCGGGCTACTCGCCATCCGGCGGTGGAGGCGGAAGACCTGGTGGCGGCGGGAGCAGCGGAGGCACTTCGAGTTTCAGCTACCTGCTGAGCTGCCCGGGCCTAACATCTGGCACCAGCTACTCCGTGAGCATCGGTTCCACCTCCACCACGTGCAAGGCAGCCACCAGCTACTCAGGAAGATAAGAAAAGGCGGCTTTTCTCTTTGCTTTCCGAGTCTTTATTCGTATCTTTGCGCTCAGAAACAAAAACTAACACAGATATGAAGAAAACTGCTTTCCTGCTGTGTCTGCTCGCCCTCGTCGTGCAGGCCAGCGCACAACTGAAGCGCGACGATGCTTTCCACCAGAAGTACAAACTCCGCGAGGCCGTAGTGCTGAGCCGGCACAACATCCGTTCGCCGCTCTCGTACAACGGGTCGGCCATGTCGCGCATTACGCCGCACAAGTGGTTTGAGTGGACGTCGGCAGGCAGCGAGCTGTCGCTGCGCGGCGGCGTACTGGAGACGCAGATGGGCCATTTCTTCAAGAAGTGGCTCGAGAGCGAGGGACTGCTGCAACCCAACGAGCGACCCGATGCACGCGAGATGCGTTTCTACGCCAACTCTATGCAACGCACCGTGGCCACGGCGCAGTATTTCTCGAGTGCCATGTTGCCCATTGCCAACGTCCCCGTAGAGCGCCACTGCGCGCTGAATGTCATGGACCCCACCTTCTACCCGCAGCTGACAATGGTCAGCGAGGCATTCCGCCAGCAGGCCATGCGCGAGATAGCAGCCATGGGCGGCGAGAACGGAATGCAGGGACTGGGCGAACGAGTGAAAGAGAACCTCGTACTGCTGGAGAAAACACTCGACCTACGCAAGTCGCCGGCCTGCACGCAGGGCGACACCTGCAGTTTCCGCACCGACGACACTGGCGTTTTGCTGGAGGTAAACAAGGAACCGGCCATGACAGGCTCACTGAAGCTGGCCAACCAGGCAGCCGACGCACTGATACTTCAGTACTACGAGGAGTCCGACCCACGGCGCGCCGCCTTCGGACACAAACTGAAACAGCGCGACTGGGAGAAAATTTCAGAGGTGAAAGACTGGTACGGCGACATCCTGTTCAGTTCGCGCAGCGTGTCCATCAACGTGGCACACCCGCTGCTCATATGCATGAACGAGGAACTGTCGCTCCCCTACCGCCGCTTCTCGTTTCTCTGCGGCCACGACTCCAACATCGCCAGCGTGCTCTCCGCACTCGAGGCCGAGGAATACAGCCTGCCGCACACCATCGAGAAGAAGACGCCCATCGGCGTGAAGCTCGTCATTGAGAAGTGGGCCGACCACGACGGCCGCGAGTTTGCGGCACTAAACCTCGTTTACCAGACAACGGCGCAGCTGCGCAACATCGAGATGCTCAGCCTCAAAAATCCGCCCATGGTGTTCCCCATCCGACTGAAAGGGCTAACACCAAATGCCGACGGTCTCTATCCGCTGCTCGACCTGCAGCAACGATTTACCACGGCCATCACCGCCTACAACTACCTGCCACGCGACTGATATGAAACTGGTTATTCTGGACGGCTTTGCTGCCAACCCGGGCGACATAGACTCCGAGGCACTGCGCCAACTGCGCACAGCCGACGGGCAACCCGTGGAAGTGGAGATTTTCGACCGCACGCCACCCGAGCTCACCGCACAGCGTGCCGCCGATGCACAGCTGGTGCTCACCAACAAGACGGTGCTCGATGCCGCCACCATAGGCCAGTTGCCACAACTGCAGTACATCGGTGTGCTGGCCACAGGCTACAACGTGGTGGACACGGCAGCTGCCCGAGCACGCGGCATCGTGGTGACGAACATTCCGGCCTACAGCACCGAATCGGTGGCACAGATGGTCTTCGCCCACCTGCTCAACATAACTCAGCACGTCGGTGCGCACAGCGATGCCGTACACGCAGGACGCTGGCAGACGGCCGACGATTTCTGCTTCTGGGACTATCCACTCACCGAACTCAGCGGCCAGACCTTCGGCATCGTTGGTCTGGGTCATACGGGCCAAGCCACGGCACGACTGGCGCGCGCCTTCGGAATGCGCGTATTGGCCATGACCAGCAAGAGCGCTCAGGCGACGGCAGCCATGGGCATCGAGAAGGCGGCATCGATGGAGGCACTCTTCCGCGCCTCCGACGTGCTGAGCCTCCACTGCCCGCTGACAGCTGAAACGCACCACCTCATACGCCGCGAGACGCTGCAGTGGCTCCGTCCCACAGCCATCCTCATCAATACGGGTCGCGGCCCACTCGTCTGCGAGGAAGACTTGGCCGACGCACTGCGTCACGGGCGCCTCTATGCCGCCGGACTGGACGTACTCACGCAGGAGCCGCCGCGACTGGGCTCGCCGCTCATCGGACTCAAGAACTGCTACATCACGCCCCACATTGCTTGGGCCACGCAGCAGGCCCGCGCCCGCCTCTGGCAGATTGCGCTCCAAAACATACAGGCTTTCCTCGCGGGAAAGCCTGTAAATACGGTGTAAAAAATCAACGTCTTTGCTGCGCGCAGCAGCAGATGCCCTGCCCTACCGGATGAACAGCAGTTCGCGGTACTTGGGCAGCGGCCAGAGTTCGTCGTCCACGATGAGCTCCAGTTTGTCGGCATGGCTGCGGATAGACTCAAGCAGTGGCGCCACCGTGTCGTGATAGGCAATTGCCTTCAGCCGCACATCGGGTATATTGTTTGCCACCTTGCGCGCATCCACCAGCCGCTCCACGTGTTCGGTGATGTAGCTGCTGTGTTCGCTGATTTGCTGTATGAGACTCAGATTATTGGCGCTCAGTTTGTCGGCTGTCTCAGCCGGGAAAATTTCTTTCACCTTATGCACGTTGTCGATGAGCTGACTCTGATAGCGCGTTGCCACGGGGACAATATGATTGAGGCACAGGTCGCCCAAGACGCGAGCCTCTATCTGTATCTTCTTGGTGTACGTCTCCTGCTTGATTTCGAGTCGCGCCTCCAGTTCGGCTTTCGAGAGCACGTGCATCCGCTCGAACATTTCGATGGTCTGCGGGCGGACGTAGTTGTCGAGCATCAGCGGAGCGCTGTTCTCTACGTCGAGACCGCGGCGTTCGGCTTCGCAGCGCCACTCGTCGGAGTAGCCGTTGCCCTCGAAGTGTATGGGTTTGCAGGTTTTGATGTCCTGTCGCACCACTTGCAGGATGGCCTTGAACTTCTCCATGCCGCCGGCCACGAGGGCGTCCACTCGCTCCTTGAAGTCGGTGAGCGCCTCGGCCACAGCTGTGTTGAGCACTATCATGGCTGCGGCACAGTTGGCCTGCGAGCCCACAGCGCGGAACTCGAAGCGATTACCTGTGAAGGCGAAAGGCGACGTGCGGTTGCGGTCGGTATTGTCGAGCAGCAGCTCGGGAATCTGCGGGATATCCAGATGAAGCGACTTCTTGCCGGCCAGATTCAGCAGGTCGTCGGCGTCGGTCTCCTCGAGTTTCTGCAGCAGGTCCGTGAGCTGTTTGCCAAGGAAGCTGCTGATGATGGCAGGCGGAGCCTCGTTGGCGCCCAGACGGTGCGCATTGGTGGCCGAGATGATGCTGGCCTTCAGCAGTCCGTTGTGGCGATAGACTGCCATCAGCGTCTCCACCATGAAGGTGATGAAGCGCAGATTCTCCATCGACGACTTGCCGGGCGCATGCAGCAGCACGCCAGTGTCGGTGGATAGGCTCCAGTTGTTGTGCTTGCCGCTGCCGTTGATGCCGGCGAAAGGCTTCTCGTGCAGCAGGCAGCGGAAACCGTGCTTGCGTGCCACGCGGTGCATCAGCGACATGATGAGCATATTGTGGTCTACGGCAAGGTTCATCTCCTCGAAGATGGGCGCCAGCTCAAATTGGTTGGGTGCCACCTCGTTGTGCCGCGTTTTGCACGGGATGCCCAGCTCGAGGGCCTGAATCTCCAGGTCCTTCATAAACGAGGCCACACGCTCGGGAATGGAGCCAAAGTAGTGGTCGTCCATCTGCTGGTTCTTGGCACTGTCGTGGCCCATCAGCGTGCGACCGGTCATCAACAGGTCGGGACGCGCGGCATAGAGGCCGGCATCCACGAGGAAATACTCCTGTTCCCAGCCCAGATTGGCCACCACCTTCTTTACGTCGGGATAGAAATAATGGCAGACGTCCGTCGCTGCACGGCTTACAGCATGGAGCGACTTTTTGAGCGGTGCTTTATAGTCGAGCGCTTCGCCCGTGTACGAGATAAAGACGGTGGGAATCATCAGCGTGTCGCCAATCACGAAGACGGGGCTCGCCGGATCCCAAGCCGAGTAGCCGCGGGCCTCGAACGTCGAGCGTATGCCACCGCTGGGGAAGCTGGAGGCGTCGGGCTCCTGCTGCACCAATTCCTTGCCGGTGAACTCCTCCACCATACCGCCCTTGCCGTCGTGTTCCACAAAGCCGTCGTGCTTCTCGGCAGTGCCTTCTGTCAGCGGCTGGAACCAGTGTGTGCAATGGGTGGCACCCAGCTGCATGGCCCACTTCTTCATGCCTTCTGCCACAGCGTTGGCGGTAGCCATGTCCAGTTTTGTACCATTGTCCATGACGTCGCACATCTTGGCGTAAACGTCTGCCGGCAGGTATTGCAACATTTTCTGTCTGGTAAACACGTACTTGGCAAAGAACTCGCTGGGACGGTCTTCGCGATTAGGCACTTCTACGGGACGCTTCTCGAACGCCTCGCCTACCACATGGAATCGTAACGTACTGGACATATTGTGCTTGCTGATGAAAATATGATATAATCTGTTATTTGTTTACTGCTGAATGCGTTTCTGCAACGGGAACGAGCCCTCAAAGACGGTCTCGGCCGGGCCGGTCATACGCACATGGCCGTCGTCTTCGTCCCAATGTATGTGCAGCGTGCCGCCATCGGTGATAATGTCGCTGCGGCGTCCGCGCAACCCATTCACACATGCAGCCACAGCCGTGGCACAGGCTCCGGTACCGCAGGCCAGTGTCAGACCGCTGCCACGCTCCCAACTACGCAGGCGGATGCCCTCGTTGGGAAGCAGTGTGGCGAACTCTATGTTGCATCGCTCGGGAAAAATCTCGTTGTACTCCAGTTGGCGCCCTTCGGCCACAACGTCAACGGCGTCGGCGTCCTCGGTGAAAATGACAAAGTGCGGGTTGCCCATGCTGACGAACGTGCCGCGAAATCCGCCCACCACGCCGTATTGCATACTGCCATCGGGCGTACGCAGCTGCGCTCGGTTCTGGAGCATCGGCTTGCCCATGTCCACGGTGGCGCGATGTACCTCGCCCTCCTCGTTGATGTGTAGCATTATCTGTTTGATGCCCGAGAGCGTATCTACGGCAATCGTCGTCTTGTCGGTAAGCTGATGGTCGTAGAGAAACTTGCCGACACAGCGGATGCCGTTGCCGCACATCATGGCCTCCGAGCCGTCGTTGTTGAAGATTCGCATCGTGAAGTCGGCTTCCGGCACAAGGCTGCGGCCGATAAGTATGAGGCCGTCGCTGCCGATGCCGAAGTGCGGCTGGCTCCAGAGGCGGCTGGCCTCGGCGGCATTGAAGGCTGGGTTGTCGGGCGTATAGACGTAGATGTAATCGTTGCCTGCGCCGTGCATTTTGGCAAAGTGTATGGTACGTGGCATCGCGCGCGATGATTATATGGTTTTAACTTGGCCGCAAAGTTACGAAAAAACGAGCGCAGAACAAAAGAAATCTGAATTTCTTTTTTATGCCGAGTCGCAGTAACTTCGGCAAGTAGTTGTCAAAGTTACGAAAAAACGAGAGAAATGCAAAAGGATAAGCCGCCTTTTCTTTTACATTTCCGAGTGAACGCGACTTTGGCAAATGCCAAAGTTCGAGAATTTCGCACATTTCGGTGCAGCAAAACTACATTTTGTAGCTTAGTCGCACAAAAACCGCTTCGTCAGCCCCTGAAACTCGTCGATGCGGCGGTCGCGCAGGAAGGGCCACCAGCGGCGTACGTTCTCCGACCGTTGCATATCTACGTCCACCACCAGGTTTTCCTCGTCCGTCTCGCTAGCTCGACAAAGCATCTCGCCCTGCGGACCGCACACGAAGCTGCTGCCCCAGAACTGTATGCCATGCGTCTGGCCGCTCGGGTCGGGCTCGTGCCCTACGCGGTTAACGGCCACCAGTGGCAGGCCGTTGGCCACGGCGTGACCGCGCTGTATGGTGGTCCACGCCTCGCGCTGTCGCTGCTGCTCGTCGGGTGTGTCGCTGCTCTCGTAGCCAATGGCCGTGGGATAGATGAGCAGTTCGGCACCACGCAAGGCCATCAGCCGCGCACCTTCGGGATACCACTGGTCCCAGCAGACCTGCACGCCAAGACGGCCGACACTGGTGTCAATGGGCTCGAAACCGAGGTCGCCGGGCGCAAAATAGAATTTCTCGTAGTAGGCAGGGTCGTCGGGTATGTGCATCTTGCGATAGCGGCCCGCTATGCTACCGTCACGCTCCAGCACGACGGCCGTATTGTGGTAGAGGCCGGCTGCACGGCGCTCGAAGAGGCTCACCACCAACACTACGCCGCAGCGGCGCGCCACGTCGCCAAAGAAATCCGTACTCGGGCCAGGTATCGGCTCAGCCAAAGAGAAATTTTCCGTATCCTCTACCTGACAGAAATAGAGGCTGTTGTGCAGCTCCTGTAAAACCACCAGTTGAGCACCGCGTGCTGCCACATCGGCAATGGCGACGGCCAGCCGCTGGCGATTCTCTTCTACGTTTGCGCAGCAACGCTGCTGTATGATTCCTATCTTCATGTCGTGGGTCTGAATGTGTGTATCTCTCTATGATGTGCGCAGCGTGCCGGCCGGAAATTGCATGGCCGAGCAGTGGAGACTGCCGTGCTGCAGGATGAGCGTCTGGCTGTCGATACAAACCACCTCGTGGCGCGGGAAGGCGCGCTGCAGTTGCTCTCGCGCCAGCGCGTCGGTGTCGGGATGTCCGTAAGTGGGCATCAGCACAGCGCCGTTGATGACAAGAAAATTGGCATACGTGGCAGGCAGTCGCTGGCCGTCGGCATCGTAGGCCGGCTCGGCCATCGGCAGCGGAAGGAGCGTGTAGGGCTTGTCGTCCGACGTGCGGAAGGTGCGCAGTTGGGCTTCCATCTGCTGCAACTCGGCATAGTGTTCGTCGGACGGGTCGGTGCACTGCACGTAGGCAATTGTGTCGGCGGGACAGAAGCGGGCCAACGTATCGATGTGGCTGTCTGTGTCGTCGCCGGCCAGATAGCCGTAGTCGAGCCAAAGCACGCGCTCGGCGTGGAAGAAGGCCTTCAGGCGCAGTTCTATGTCGGCCTGCGAGAGCGGTTGGTTGCGGTGCGGCGCAGTGAGGCAACGCGTGGTGGTGAGCAGCGTGCCGCGCCCGTCGCTCTCGATGCTGCCGCCCTCGAGCACAAAGTCGAGGTGGTTTTCGTACGTTCCGCAGAAGATGCCTTGCTGCCAGAGGCACGCGTTGATGCGATTGTCCTTCTCGGCACCGAATTTCTGGCCCCAGCCGTTGAACTGAAAGTCCAGCAGGTGCGGTCCGTCGTCGGCCAGCAGTGTGAGGAAGCCGTGGTCGCGTGCCCACGTATCGTCGGTTTCGGCCTGGTGTAGCGATATGTTGCGCAGTGCGGCCTGTGGCAGTTTTTCCTCCAGCTGACGGCGGAGCAGTTGTGGCTCGGGGGTAACAATAATGAGCCGTTCGCGCTCGGCAATCTCCAGCGCCATGCGCATGTAGCAGCGCGTGACATCGCGCAGCACAGGCGCCCAGTCCGTCCCGTCGTGAGGCCACGTCAGCTGCACGCCACTCTGCGGAAACCATTCGGCCGGCAGGTGTGTGGCGCGGATGGACGTGTGTTCGCTGCCAGCGGGCTCGTCGAAGCGCAACTGAAGCGTCAGGTCGGCGGGTGTGGAGGCCGGAAGGTGTATCTGCAATGCCATGTGCTCTGGTTTTTGTCTGTTATCTCGTTTTCTGCTGCAGGAGTGGGTCGCCCTGCGGCACGCTGAATGCGATGCCGTCGGCGTCGGGCACAAATTCCACTATCTTGCCGTCCTGCGCCACCACCAGCGTCTGGTGGTTGAACTGGGCACGGTGCCACAGCCGCTCCTGTGCCACACGTATGCCCTCGTCGATGCGACGCTGCATGTCGCGTATCTCTTTGTCCGTCATACGTTGTCGCCCTCCTCCGGCTCGGTTTGGTATTGTGCGCGCAGAGCTTCGAAGCGGTCAGGCTCCAGCACGGTAATCTTTTTTCCCTTGCTGCCGTAGGCCAGTTTCACGGCGGGGCAGTTGCTATTGTCGTAGAGCGTCCAGTAATCCACGATGGGCATGTAGAGGCGGAAGAGGTTTTGCAGTCCTGCCTCGTAGCGGCGGTACACCACGTCGGTGGGAATATTGTGGCCACCCATGCTGACGCGTTTCTGCACGCGCAGCAATGCCTGCTCGGGACTAGAGAGCGAGAGGAAGATGAGCGTCACGAAGTAGCCGCGCCGCTGTGCCTGCTGTATGAGCTTCACGTACGAGCGTGTGGCCAACGTGGTCTCGAAGGCAAAGGTCTCGCCATCCTTCAGGAGGTTGATGATGCGGTCTATCATCAGACGGCCGGCCTGCAGCGCCACGCCTTCGGGATTGAAGGGCGAGAGGCCTGCGGCTATCTCGTCGGCGTTCACAAACTCGCGGCAGCCCAGTTGTTCGGGCAGCACGGTGAACGAGGCCGTCGTCTTGCCGGCTCCGTTGCAGCCGGCAATGATGTAGAGATTCATTTTCTTCTGTTCCATGGTGTATGATTAGCACAAAAGATTATCATTTCTGTTTCTTATTTTGGGCTGCTGCGGGCTCCTCTGCCAGCAGGTCGGGCCTGAGGCGGCGTGTGCGCTCCATGCTCTGCGAGAGTTCCCACTCCTTGATTTTCGCGTCGTGCCCCGAGAGCAGTATCTCTGGCACGCGCCAGCCCTTGTATTCGGCAGGTCGCGTATAGACGGGTGCCGCCAGCAGACCGTCCTGGAACGAGTCGGAGAGCGCGCTCTGCTCGTCGCCGATGACGCCTGGTATGATGCGCACGATGGCGTCGGTCATCACAGCGGCGGCCAGCTCGCCTCCCGTCAGCACATAGTCGCCGATGGAGATTTCCTTCGTGATAAGGTGCTCGCGGATGCGATAGTCGATGCCCTTGTAGTGGCCGCAGAGGATGATGAGATTCTGGGCCAGGCTCAGCGTGTTGGCCATGGGCTGCGTGAACTGCTCGCCGTCGGGCGACGTGAAGATGACTTCGTCGTACTCGCGCTCGGCCTTCAGCTCCGAGATGCAGCGGTCTATGGGTTCGCACTGCATCACCATACCGGCAAAACCGCCAAAGGGATAGTCGTCCACGCGCCGCCAGCGGTTGGTGCTGTAGTCGCGCAGGTTGTGGACGTGAATCTCGGCCAGTCCCTTCTTCTGTGCGCGGCCCACGATGCTCTCGCGCGTAAAATTCTCGAGCAGCTCGGGCAATACGGTGATAATGTCTATTCGCATATTCCTATGATGTCTTTTACGCTCGCGTAGCCGTGGCGGGTGAGATACTCGTCGATGCCGCGCACAATCTTCACGGAGATGGCCGGGTCGAGGAAGTTGGCCGTCCCCACCTCCACTGCCGTAGCGCCGGCAAGGAGGAACTCCACGGCGTCGGTGGCCGTCGAGATGCCGCCCAGACCTATGACAGGGATGGAAACGGCGTGTGCCACCTGCCAAACCATGCGTAGCGCCACAGGTTTTACAGCCGGGCCGCTCAGTCCGCCCGTGCCGATGCTCAGCACTCGGCGGCGGCGCTCTGCATCGATGGCCATGCCCATCAGCGTGTTAATCAGACTTACGGCGTCGGCACCCGCAGCCTCCACAGCGCGAGCTATCGAGACGATGTCCGTGACGTTGGGACTCAGCTTCACGATGAGCGTCTTGGGGTACGCCTGCCGCACCGCCTCCACTACACTGGCAGCCGCCTCGGGCGACGTGCCAAAGGCCATGCCGCCGTCACGCACATTGGGGCACGAGATATTCAGTTCTATGGCCCTGATGCGCTCCAGCCCTGCCACGCGGGCAGCGCACTCGGCATAGTCCTCGGGCGACGAGCCTGATACGTTCACCACGAACTGTGTGTCGTGCGTCAGCCGTGGGTATATGTGCTGGCAGAAGTAGTCCACGCCCTTGTTCTGCAGGCCCACGCAGTTGAGCATTCCCTGCGCCGTCTCGGCCATGCGCGGATAGGCGTTGCCCTGACGCGGCTGCAAGGTGGTACCCTTGACGATGACACCGCCCAGCTCCGAGAGGTCCACGAAGTCCTCAAACTCCAGCCCGTAGCCAAACGTACCGCTGGCCGTCAGCACTGGGTTGCGCAACTCCAGCGCACCGATGTTTACTCTCAAATCTGCCATTTCAGTCGTTCTATGTTAAAGACGGGGCCTTCGGTGCAGACGCACACGTGCCCTTCCGTCGTGTCCTCCACGCAGCAGAGGCAGGCTCCCACGCCGCAGGCCATCATATTCTCCAGACTCACCTCGCACGGCGTGCCCGAGCTCTTGGCATAGCGCGCCACGGCCACCATCATCGGCTTGGGTCCGCACACTGCGATACGGCTGAACCGCTCCGCCGACAGCAGGCTGTGCTGAGTGACGAAGCCACGCTCGCCGGCCGTGCCGTCCTCGGTGGTAACAAACACACGGCCGTACCGCTCAAACAGCGGCAACTGCAACAGGTCCTCTGCGCTACGCGCGCCCAGCAGGAACGTCACCTCCGCACCGGCTCGCTGCGTCTCCTTGCCCAACTGCAGCAACGGAGCCACGCCCACGCCACCGCCCACCAGCAGCAGGCGCTCGCCCTCCCGGGCCGGCGTAAAGCCGCGTCCCAGGGGCAGCACAGCATTCAGCGTGTCGCCAGCCGAGAGCCGAGCCAAGGCACGTGTGCCCTCGCCCACCGTCTGCACCAGAAACCACACCTCCTGCCGCTCCTCGTCCACGAAGTGTATGCTGATGGGCCTCCGCAGGAACGTACCCGCGCTGCCGTCCACCCTGAGTTGCGCAAACTGGCCCGCCATCATCGGCGGCAGCGCACCCTCGGGATTAACGGCACGCAGCAGTACATACCGCTCGTGCAGCCGCTCCACGCCCGTGAGCCTCAAATCCAGAATCTGCTTTCCCTGTGTTCCCATTATTATAAATAATGTGTATTCTCGCGGCAAAGATACAACATTTCCCCGATATGCACCCTCTCCCCGCCCGATTATTTACGTTTGCCGGCGTCAAGGCACACCCGTCTTGCCACCACACTGTAGGGAATTTGCTTGTCAAATTCCGCCATCACGGTATTCCTTTAGGTCTTAGTCACAGAGCACGCACAAGACGAACGCCTGTTTTCGGAATTTGACAAGCAAATTCCGTGTCAGGAACGTTCTGTCATGTCTTCGTGGTTTCGGAATTTGACAGCAAATTCCCTACGGCGTGATGTGCACAAAGCCTTTTCTCGTTTTTTCTGCCGCAGGATTTGGCGCTAAAAAAATCGTGGCGGTGAAGCGAGCTAACGGGATGACGAAGCGAGAGCAACGTCTCAGCATAAAAAAGAAACGAGTTTCTTTTGTTCTGCGCTCGACTTTTCGTAACATTGGCTGCTACACCCCGAAGTTACTCCGTCTCGGCATAAAAAAAGAAACGAGTTTCTTTTGTTCTGCGCTCGACTTTTCGTAACTTTGCAGCGTTTTAGGTATAAAATGCTGAGTAAGTCATGACGTTTGGAATAGTATATGTGGCCATTATATTGGTTTTGATGCTGGTGGCGCTGATGCGCGAGGCGCTACGGCCGGGCCTGGTATTGTTTACGGCCGTGGTGTTGCTGCTGTGCGCGGGCATCATCAATCCGGAGGAGGCGCTGAAGGGCTTCTCGAACAAGGGAATGATAACCGTGGCGCTGCTGTATCTGGTAAGCGAGGGCGTGAGGAAGAGCGGCCTGCTGGAGCGCATCGTCTTCCGCATGCTGCCGACGAAGAACGTGACGGTGACGAAGGCGGGACTGCGCTTCTACCCCATCGTGTCGTTCATCTCGGCTTTCTTCAACAATACGCCGGTGGTGGTCATCTTTGCGCCAATGATAAAGAACTGGGCGCGGAAGATGAAGCTGCCACCCACGAAATTTCTCATCCCGCTGAGCTATGCGACGGTGATTGGTGGTATCTGTACGCTGATTGGTACGACTACGAACCTGGTGCTGCACGGCATGCTGCTGCAGGAGCACAAGGACGAGATGACGGCCTTCGAGGAGTCGGCCGGACAGGTGAAGGGCATCCTGCTGCAGAACGGCGTGGACGGGATGCACATGTTCGAGCTGACGAAGGTGGGCATCTTCATCGCGCTGGCCGGACTGGTGTATCTGATTTTCTTCTCGCGCTACCTGCTGCCCGACGAGCGTCAGGCCGAGGAGGAGGCGGAGGACACGAACATCGCTCCGGGCATGACGCGCTTCGAGGTGATGCTGAGCACGCGTTTCCCGGGTTTGGGCAAGACGCTCCACGAGTTTGACTTCTATCGCCACTATGGTGCGCACGTGCGGGCCATCCGCCGCGGCGGAAACCTGCTGGAGGGCGACTACATGAATGCGCCGCTGGGCCACGAGGACACGCTGATTATCGATGCCGACGAGTCGTTTATGAAGACGTGGGGCGACAGCCGTGTCTTCTGGATGGTGAACCGCGTGGGCGACTACGAGCCGCCGATGGGCACGAAGAAGCGCTGGGCAGCGCTGGCGCTGCTGGTGATGATGATTATCGGTGCCACGGTGGGCGAACTGCCGATCGTTACGGAGCACTTCCGCTTCCTGAAACTGGATATGTTCTTCTTTGCCTGCGTGACGACGGTTATCATGGCTTGGACGCGGATGTTTAACCCGCGCAAATATACGAAGTTCTTCTCGTGGGACGTGCTCATCACCATTGCGTGTGCCTTTGCCATCAGTGCGGCGATGACAAAGTCGGGCTTTGCAGACTTCGTGGCCGGATACATCATTTCGCTCACCGATGCGGTGGGCGGCAGCGCGTACGGTGTGTACATCATTCTGGCGGCGCTGTTCCTCATCACCAACATCTTCACCGAACTGATAACTAACAACGCTGCGGCGGCACTGGCCTTCCCGCTGGCGCTGGCCGTGAGCGAGAAGCTGGGCGTGAACCCGATGCCCTTTGTGGTGTGCGTGTGCTTCGCCGCCAGCTCGTCGTTCTCCACGCCCATCGGCTACCAGACGAACCTCATCGTGCAGGGCGTGGGCGGATATAAGTTCAAGGACTTCGCACGCGTGGGCATACCGATGAACATCATCGTCTTCCTCGTCAGCGTGCTGCTCATACCGCTCTTCTATAATCTTGTATAGTATGAAATACGACATAATAAAACTTAATAACACTATGAAGAAAGCAAATCTGACGCTGCTTGCAACGGCAGCGATGTGTGGAATGTTCTGTGCCTGCCAGCCGAAAGACAATACGCTGAGCCGGGCCGAGAAGGAAGCGGGATGGGAACTGCTGTTCAACGGCGAGGACCTCTCGGAGTGGCGAAACTTCAACGACACGGTGCTCTCCAACGGCTGGGCGGCAGTGGACGGCTGCATCCAGGCCAGCGGCGAGGGAGCCGACGAGTCGGGCTACATCGTGACGCGCCGCAAGTTCAAGGACTTTGAACTCTCGTGGGACTGGAAACTCACCCACGGAGGCAACAGCGGCATGCTCTACCACGTGGTGGAGAACCCGGCCTTTGCGGTTCCCTACGTGACGGGCCCGGAATATCAGCTCATAGACAACGAGGGCTGGGAGGAAGTGAACGCTCCCACCAAACTGGAGGAATGGCAGAAGCTGGGTGTGGACTACGCCATGCACCTGCCCGACGCAGAGAAGATGCACGTGAATCCGGTGGGCGAATGGAACAACTCGCGCATCGTCTTCGACAACGGCCACGTGGAGCACTGGCTCAACGGCGAGAAAATACTGGAATTCGAGGCTTGGACAGACGACTGGTTCGAGAAGAAGGGCAGCGGCAAGTGGGCACACGCACCCGAATACGGCCTGGCCGACGAGGGCGTCATCTGCCTGCAAGACCATGGCGACCCGGCCTCGTTCAAGAACGTGAAGATTCGCCAGCTGCCTCACAAGGGCGGACAGAAGGAGAGCCTCTTCAACGGCAAGGACCTGACGGGCTGGGAGCCCTTCGGCGACGGCAAGTGGAGCGTGGACGCAGAAGGCAACCTCGTGACCGAGAACGGCGACAACAAGCAGTATGGCTATCTCTGCACGCGTAAGTACTACAAGGATTTCGACCTCACGCTCGAGTTCAAGCAGGAGTCGAACGGCAACAGCGGCCTCTTCTTCCACTCGTTCATCGAGGGCTTCAACACCGTACACGGCTGGCAGTGCGAGGTGGCTCCGAAGGGCAGCGACACAGGCGGCATCTACGAGTCCTACGGCCGCGGCTGGCTGCAGCAGATTGCCGACGAGAAGGAGGAAATCCTGAAGGAGGGCGAATGGAACACGCTGCGCCTGCGCGTGGAAGGAAACCACATTCAGACGTGGCTCAACGGCGAGCCGATGGCCGACCTCGAGGACGAACTGATCGGCCGCACGCCGGGACGCCTGATGCTGCAGATACACGACGGCAACGACATAAAAGTGCTCTGGCGCAACTTCGAACTGACGCAACTCTGATGCTGCGCGCAATGTAATTTTTTATGGTATAAGGAAAGAAAAAGATGATTCGAATGAGAAAGATATTGATTCTGCTGGCTGTGCTCCTCATGGCAGGGGCAACGGCCGAGGCGCGCCGCAAGGCCAGCCACGTAGTAATAATAGGTATGGACGGCTGGGGCTCCTACAGTATGCCGAAGGCCGACATGCCACAAGTGAAGCAACTGATGGCCGACGGCAGCTTCACGCTGAAGAAACGCTCGGTGCTGCCCTCGTCGAGCGCCGTCAACTGGGCATCGATGTTCATGGGCGCAGGTCCCGAGGTGCACGGCTACACGACGTGGAACTCCAAGGTGCCCGAAGCGCCGTCGTGGACGGTGTGCGAGCACGGCATCTTCCCCACCGTCTTCCACCTGCTGCGCGAAGCTGAGCCGCAGGCCGAGATGGGCGTCATGTACGAGTGGTCGGGCATCAAGTATGTGGTGGACACGCTGGCCCTCAACTACTACGCCGAGGCCGTGGGCTACGAAGAGAAGCCCACGCTGCTGGCCGAGATGTCCGAGCGGTATATCGAGGAGAAGAAGCCGCGCCTCGTGGCCATCTGCTTCAACAACCCCGACCACGTGGGACATGCAGCGGGCCACGACACGCCCGAGCTCTACGACAAACTCCACGAACTGGATGGCTACGTGAAGCGCATCGTGGAGGCCACCAAGCGGGCCGGCATCTACGACGAGACGGTCTTCGTGCTCACCTCAGACCACGGCGGCAAGGACAAGGGACACGGCGGCAAGACGCTGCTCGAAATGGAGTCGCCCTTCATCATCTGCGGCAAGGGCACACGCCGCGGCCACGAAATCATGGAGCCCATGATGCAGTACGACGTGGCAGCCACGGTGGCCTACGTGCTGGGCCTCGAGCAGCCGCAGGTGTGGACCGGACGGCCCATGCTGAGCGCTTTCGGCAAGAAAGGCAAGAAATAAGAAAGAGCAAACACTTTAAAACGATACTGACATGAACATTCGCAAGATTTCACTTCTCATCCTCGCGCTGGTGGCAGCCACGCTAGGCATCGAAGCCCGCCGCGCGGCCAGCCATGTCGTAATAATAGGTATGGACGGCTGGGGCGCCTACAGCGTGCCGAAGGCAGACATCCCGCAGATGAAACAGATGATGGCCGACGGCAGCTTCACGTTGCACAAGCGTTCGGTGCTGCCTTCGTCGAGCGCACTCAACTGGGCCACCATGTTCATGGGCGCCGGCACCGAAGTGCACGGCTACACGGAATGGAACTCCAAGGTGCCCGAGGCTCCGTCGTGGACGGTATGCGAGCACGGCATCTTCCCCACCGTCTTCCACCTGCTGCGCAAGGCCGAACCGCAGGCCGAGATTGGCGTGATGTACGAATGGGACGGCATCAAGTACGTGGTGGACACGCTGGCACTGAGCTACTACGCACAGGCGCCCGATTACGAGAAGAACCCGACGCTGCTCACCGAAATGGCCGAGCAGTACATCACCGAGAAGAAGCCGCGCCTCGTGGCCATCTGCTTTGACAACCCGGACCACGTGGGACACAAGGTAGGACACGACACGCCTGAGTACTACGACAAACTCAAGGAGCTGGACGGCTACGTGAAGCGTATCGTGGAGGCCACCAAGCGGGCCGGCATCTACGACGAGACAGTCTTCGTACTCACCTCCGACCACGGTGGCAAGGGCAAGGGACATGGCGGCAAGACGATGCTCGAGATGGAGACGCCCTTCATCATCTGCGGAAAAGGCATACGTCAGGGCCACGAAATCATGGAGCCCATGATGCAGTACGACGTGGCAGCAACCGTGGCCCGCGTGCTGGGCCTCGAGCAGCCGCAGGTGTGGACCGGACGCCCCATGAAGAGCGTCTTCGGCAAGAAAGGCAAGCGCTGAGAAAAAGAAGAAAGGAAACGCTGATACATCACACATGGCAGAGAACATCTATCCGATATACGACCGCATGATGACGCGGCAGGACAAGGAAGCACTGCTTCGCCAGCACGGCATGCTGGTGTGGTTCACAGGCCTGAGCGGCAGCGGCAAGAGCACAGTGGCCATGGGCGTGGAGCGCGAGTTGCACAGCCGCGGCATCCTGTGCCGCATACTGGACGGCGACAATATACGCGCCGGAATCAACAACAACCTGGGTTTCTCGGCCGACGACCGGCGCGAGAACATACGGCGCATAGCCGAGGTGGGGCGCCTGTTTGTGCAGACGGGCATCGTCACGCTGGCATGCTTCGTCTCGCCCACCGAGGAACTGCGGCAGATGGCTGCCGAGATAGTGGGACGCGAGGACTTTCTGGAAGTCTATGTCAGCACACCGCTGGAGGAATGCGAGCGGCGCGACGTGAAAGGCCTCTACGCCCGAGCCCGCCGTGGCGAAGTGAAGGACTTCACGGGCGTGAGCGCGCCCTTCGAGGCACCCCGAGAGCCGGCGCTGAGCATTGATACGTCGCGACTGTCGCTCGAGGAGAGCGTGCGTGCCGTGGTGGAACTGATAACAAATCACAACAAAGAGATACTGAAATGAAAGAATACAGTTTGAGCCACCTGCAGGAACTGGAGGCCGAGAGCATCCACATCATACGCGAGGTGGCGGCCGAGTTCGAGAATCCCGTCATGCTCTACAGCATCGGCAAGGACAGCAGCGTGATGGTGCGACTGGCCGAGAAAGCCTTTGCGCCAGGCAAGGTGCCCTTCCCGCTGATGCACATCGACTCGAAGTGGAAATTCCGCGAGATGATAGAGTTCCGCGACGCGTACGCCAAGCAGTACGGCTGGAACCTCATCGTGGAGTCTAACATGGAAGCCTTCCGCGCCGGCGTGGGACCCTTCACACACGGCTCGAAGGTGCACACCGACCTGATGAAGACGAAGGCGCTGCTCGACGCGCTGAACAAATACAAGTTCGACGCAGCCTTCGGCGGTGCACGGCGCGACGAGGAGAAGAGCCGCGCCAAGGAGCGCATCTTCTCGTTCCGCGACCAGTTCAACCAGTGGGACCCCAAGAATCAGCGCCCCGAACTGTGGGACATCTACAACAGCCGCGTGCACAAAGGCGAGTCAATACGCGTCTTCCCGCTCTCGAACTGGACCGAGCTGGACGTCTGGCAGTACATCCGGCTGGAGAAGATACCCATCGTGCCGCTCTACTTCGCCAAGGAACGCCCCTGCGTGGAGATTGACGGCAACATCATCATGGCCGACGACGACCGACTGCCAAAAGAACTCGTGCCGAAGATACGTCCGCGCATGGTACGCTTCCGCACACTGGGCTGCTGGCCGCTGACCGGCGCCGTGGAGAGCAACGCCACCACGATAGAAGAGATCGTGGAGGAGATGATGACCACCACCAAGAGCGAACGCACCACGCGCGTCATCGACTTCGACCAAGAGGCCTCCATGGAGCAGAAGAAGAGAGAGGGGTACTTCTAAGCCTCTCCCCCAGCCCCTCCCCCAAAGGGAGGGGTAAATAAGAAGTAAGGATGGAAAAGGTGTTCTGGTATCAAACGGCGGCTCCCGACAGATATGCTCTGCTCAAGGAGTTTGCAAAAGAGAACCGGCGCCATCCGACCACGGCGGAGGCCATCTTATGGCGACATCTGACGCGCAATGAGACGGGGCAAAAATGGCGACGACAACACGTGATAGGCGACTACATCGCAGACTTTGTCTGTCTCTCTGAAATGTTGATAATCGAGGTGGACGGTGCATACCACACAGAGCCCCTGCAGAGGGAGGATGACGAGAGAAGGACACACCACCTACAACAAATGGGATTCCACGTGATACGCTTCACAAACGAAGAGATACTCTGCAATATAGAAGAAGTCATAGAAAAGATAAAAGCTAAAACAAATAACGTATGAAAGATAATATGCAAGGCTCACCCCTCCCTATTGGGGAGTGGCAAGGGGAGAGGCCGGCTGGGCTCGACATCAAAGCCTACTTGGACGCAGACGAGAAGAAGTCTCTTTTGCGACTGCTGACGGCAGGCTCGGTGGACGACGGAAAGAGTACGCTCATCGGCCGACTGCTCTTCGACAGCAAGAAACTCTACGAAGACCAACTCACAGCACTGGAGCGTGACTCGCGGCGAGTGGGCAACGCAGGAGCAGGACAGATAGACTACGCGCTGCTGCTGGACGGACTGAAGGCTGAACGCGAGGAGGGCATCACCATCGACGTGGCGTACCGCTACTTCTCGACAAACCAGCGCAAGTTCATCATCGCCGACACGCCGGGACACGAGCAGTACACGCGCAACATGATAACAGGTGGCTCGACGGCCAACCTGGCCATCATACTGGTGGACGCCCGCACGGGTGTCATCACGCAGACGCGACGCCATACGTTCCTCGTCTCGCTGCTCGGCATCAAGCACATCGTGCTGGCAGTGAACAAGATGGACCTGGTGGACTTCTCGGAAGAGGTGTTCAACAAGATTCGCGACGAATACCTCGCACTCACCACACAGCTGGGCATCGAGGACGTCACCTGCTTCCCGCTCTCGGCACTCGAGGGCGACAACGTGGTGGAGAAGAGCCAGCGCACGCCGTGGTTCAAAGGCACCTCGCTGCTCGAGTTCCTCGAGACAGTGCCCATACACCGCGACCGCAACATGACCGACTTCCGCTACCCCGTGCAGTACGTCCTGCGTCCCAACCTGGACTTCCGCGGCTTCTCGGGCAAGATAGCCAGCGGCGTCATCCGCAAGGGCGACGAAGTGGTGGCACTGCCCTCGATGAAGCGCAGCCACGTCAAGAGCATCGTCACCTACGAGGGCGAGCTCGACGAAGCCTTCTGCCCGCAGTGCGTCACGCTGACACTCGAGGACGAGATAGACATCAGCCGCGGCGAGATGATAGTGCGGCCAGACAACCTGCCGAACATCGGACGCAACTTCGAGACCATGCTCGTGTGGATGGACGAGGAACCGATGGACCGCGGCAAGCAGTTCTTCCTAAAGCACAACACCAACACCACACGCGCCACCATCGACGCCATACCCTACCGCGTGGACGTGAACACGATGGAGCACCTCGAGGGACGCGACTTCCGGCTCAACGAGATAGGTTGCGTGCGCATCACCACAGCCAAGACGCTCTTCTTCGACGCCTACGCAAAGAACAAAGCCACCGGCGCCTTCATCCTCATCGACCCGATTACCAACAACACCTCGGCCGTCGGCATGATTATCCGCCCGCTCGAGACTGAAGACATCAATCAGGCCGACATCCCCACCCTCGACCTGCCGCGCCTCGGCATTACGCCAGAGCACTACGAAGCCATCGAACAGGCAGTCAAAGAACTATCCCGACAGGGACTGGAAATCAAAGTAATAAAGTAAATCCGTAAATATCTCGATGGGACTCATAGAATTCAGCAAACTGCCAGTCAACACCCTCGTGGGAGCCGACTGGAAAACATTCAAAAGCGTCACCCGAGGGCAATACATAGCACCCGAGAAACGCACCAAATTCCTACTCACAAAAGCCATCTGCCGCCTGCTCAGCGTCTGCGTGCCGCTGCAGGAACGCAAGTACCGCCAGCAGCTCGCCGACAAACCGCTGGAGAATGACCCACTCTTCATCCTCGGCCACTGGCGCTCGGGCACAACCTTCGTGCACAACATCTTCGCACAAGACAAGCACTTCGGCTACACCACCACCTACCAGACCGTATTCCCACACTACATCATGGCGCTGCAAGGCTTCTTCAAGCCCACCATGGGATGGCTCATGCCCGACAAGCGACCCACCGACAACATGGAACTGGCGCCCGACCTGCCACAGGAAGAAGAGTTTGCCATCAACAACACCTGCCCATTCAACTACTACAACTTCTGGTTCTTCCCACAGCGAATGCAGGAATACTGCGACCGTTACCTCACCTTCCGCGACATCACAGACGAAGAACTCGCCGAGTTCAAACGCGAATTCGAGAAGCTCGTCAAAATTTCGCTCTGGAACACCGGCGGCACACAGTATCTCTCCAAGAACCCGCCACACACAGGCCGGCTGAAAGCTCTCACCGAGCTCTTCCCCAACGCCAAATACGTCTATCTGATGCGCAACCCCTACACAGTATTCGAGAGCACGCGCAACTTCTTCCTCAACACCATACGTCCCCTCGAGTTGCACAGCATCCCCGTCGAGCAGATGGAACAAAACATCCTGCGCAACTACGTCGAGCTCTACCGCGCATACAAAGAACAAAAGCAATACGTGTCCACGGAGAACATCTTCGAAGTAAAGTTCGAAGACATCGAACAGGACGCCCTCGGCATCACCGAAGCCATCTACCGACAGCTACGTATCCCTGGATGGGAAGAAGCACGCCCCGCCATCGAAGCCTACATCGGTCGCAAAAAAGGATACAAGAAAAACCACTACGAGTACGAGCCACGTACCATACAGCTCGTAAACGAACACTGGGGCCCCATACTCGACGAGTGGGGCTACGAGCGTCACTAAGAACAGAGAACCACACACCCCGGAAATCGCGGATAACCTCGGGATTTCCGGGATTCTTATATTCTCTAGAAACTCTGACAACTCAGAGTTCTCCGAGTACTCTGATTATTCCGAGCACTCCGATTACTCCCCCTTCCCACCAAAACACAAGAAGCCCCCGTGCAACATCCTTGCACGGGGGCTCTCGCTTGAAAAAAGACGGCGGCGACCTACTCTCCCGCCTTGCGGGCAGTACCATCGGCGCGGGCGGGCTTAACTTCTCTGTTCGGAATGGGAAGAGGTGGAACCC
>CADAGX010000005.1 GCA_902787575.1 uncultured Bacteroidales bacterium
TGCCGCATTGTCGTTGGCATAGACGAAGGCGGCCACGTTGGTGTTGTAGATGTTGGCTGCCGGGCGGAAGGCTGCATTGACACGCAGTTCGTAGACGCCGTTGGCCAGGCCGGTGAGTGTCTGATGCATGTCGAACGTGGCGTTCCATGCCTCGGCTGTTGTCATGATGGACGTGACGCCGCCGGTGGTGAAAGTGGAGCCACTCTTCTCGTACTCCCAGCCTGTGAATCTGGGCGACTCGGAGAGGTCGGCATTCGCCATCAGTTTGGTAATCTCGTCGCCAGCCTTGTAGCCGTTGCGGATGGCTGTGTCGAGCAGACGCTGCACAAATGCGATTTCCTCTGTTATCTGCTCGTCGTTGAGTTTCTTGCTATCTATAATGTAGAAATAAGCGCCGTTGGGGAAGGCTTCGCTTTCCGCTTCGTCGCCGTCGAGATAGTCGTAGAGCAGGTCCATGTCGGTACCCGACACGTTGCTCTCGTCGGCCGTAGTGCGGACAGCCTCCACGGCGTCGATGTACTTCTGGTATGCCTTTGCGCTCTCTTCTACGACGGCACGCTTGCCGCTATAGAAAGCACTGATGAAGGCGTCGCGCTCGGTCAGTGTGTCGAGGTCTGCGATGCTGAGCAGCATGGAGTCGATGGCACCCTGATAGGCAATCACTTCTTCGGCGTACTTGCGCATCTCCTCGAACATGGCAGCCTTCAGCTCGGTGATGTCGTCGAAAGCTGAAGCATAGCCGTCGCCCTGCGGGAAGACGAGTCCGTGCGTGCTGTCGAAGACGGGATGGTCGTCGGTGCCGATGGTCTGGAACCACTTGGCGTCTTGCAGTTTGTTGCCGTTGAGGAAGTAGCAGAGGTGGCCGTCGGCAATCCACTCGGGGGTGTAGTCTTCGGGCGCTCCGTGCGTGGGTTGCATGGCTATGTTGGCAAAGTCGTAGCATTTGGTAATTTTCACCGTACCGCTGCTCTGAATCAGTGTCTCGCCACTTATCTCGCCGTCGCTGACAACCATCTCGCCAGTGTTCCAGCAATTCTCCAATGTGGCACCAGTTCCGCCGCAGACGAGTGCACGACCTGTGGCATCGGTGCTGATGACGCCGGTGTTGTAGCAGTAGGTGTACGTACCGCGGCGCGACTCAGCTGCAATGGCAGCAGCCGTCAGTCCAGAGATGACACCGGTGTTGTAGCAGTAGTGATACTCGAAATAATTGGAGTTACCTCTTGTACGACCTACGAGACCGCCGGCATAGGAGCCGCGTGCCGTTACGGCGCCGTCGTTTGAGCAGTGCTCGAGGGTGAGATAGAGCGTCACGCTGGTGTTGTAGAAGAATCCGACGATGCCGCCCACTGCATTGTTGGCAATGATGTCGCCCGTGTTGCTGAAGTGCTTGATGTCCTTTAGGTAACGAGTGGAGTATCCGAAGAAACCGCCGGCATAGTCGCCGCTGTCGCACGTGATGTTACCGGTGTTGAAACCGCCTGTGACGTGCAGACGACCGGTCATCGAACCGATGATGCCGCCTGCCATTTGGGACGTGGCGGTGATGTTGGCCGAGTTGGAGCAGTCGTTCATCGTCAGCGGATTGCCTGAATTGTCGTAATAGTAGTGTCCGACAATGCCGCCAACGCGTTCGAGACCGCTGATTTCGGCTTCGTTCTTACAGTTGGTGATGTTGGAGCTGCCACCCAGTGCCAGATAGCCCACGAGGCCGCCCACGTACTTGGCATACAGGGCAGACACGGTGGTGCGGTTGGTACAGCCTTCCATCGTGAATACGCCGCCCGTATTTGATGCCACGAAGGCGCCGAAACCTTCCACTTCCTCGGTAGTGGTGATGCTGCCCGAGAGCGTCAGGTTCTTGATGACTACGCCGCCGGCTGTGGTGGCGAAGAGCGGTCCGGCCAAATTAGATACGCTGAAGCCCTGGCCATCGAATGTGCCGGTGTAAGCGTTAATGCCTTCCCATGGCTGGCCTGCCATGTCGAAGCTGGCCGTCAGTGCTGCATTGGCATCGGCTGTGCCTCCGTTTACCACAGCTGCAAAGGCCACGAGGTCGTCGGCCGAGCCAATCTGGTAGACGCCGTCCACCTCGGAGAGCGCCATGGCGCTGGTTCCCATCAGGCACATCAGTGCCGCGAGAAGCAAAGAAGTAAACTTTTGTTTCATACTTACAGGTGTTAAAAGTGTAAATAGATTATAATTTTTGTGATATTTCGCTCTTTTGGCAACAAAAATACACAAAAGAAAGCTTAATGCTTACATTCTGTAAGTTAAAAGTTGTTAAGGAAAAAGAAAAATGAGTGGGCGCGATGTCCGACGAATGGTCGTGTGTCCTATGGCTTTCCCAACAGCAGGTGATGGTCGATGCATGGAGGCAATTCCTCTTCGTAGTGCGTCACCATGACGAGCGTTTTGTGCGGTCGCTGGCAGAAAGTTTCGATGATGGCCTTCACGTGAGCACGGCCGGCATCGTCGAGACCATGCAGGGGCTCGTCGAGGATGAGCAGTTCGGGGTCCTTGACGAAGGCACGTGCCAGCAGGCAGAGGCGTTGCTGTCCGCTGCTGAGGCGCAGAAATGTGCGTTCGGCCAGCGACTCGATGCCAAAGATGCGCATCCAGCGTAGACACTGCTCGCGTTCTTCGGGGCGTGGCCGTACGTAGAGGCCCACTGAGTCGCGCAATCCACTGGCCACGATGTCGATGGCCGGCAAGTCGCGCTGGTAGGCTCGGTGCATCTCGGGGCTGACATATCCGATGTGGCGCTTTATCTCCCAGATGCTCTCGCCGTGGCCGCGCTGATGGCCGAAAAGGCGGATGTCGCAGGCATAAGCCTGCGGATTGTCGGCACAAACGAGACTTAGAAGGGTGCTTTTGCCGCTACCGTTTGGGCCAGTCAGCGACCATCGTTCGCCCTCGCGGACGGTCCACGAGAGGTCGTCGAGGATGGTACGTTCGCCGTAGCGGATGGAGACGTGGTTGAAGCGCAGAATCTCGCCGCCCTGGTGAGGATAGAACGACTCGGCTGCGAGGTCTTTGTGCGGCAGCGAGAGCAGTGCGGGATGTACGGTTGGTGCTGCGTTCGGCTGCACACGCGACAGATACTCGCTGCGTGTCTGCTTCGGGAGCAGACGCAGGCCCTCGACGGGCACAATGTGTGTGACGAAGGAGGGAATGTCGGCCGGGCGGCTCAGTACGAGGATTATCTGCAGCGACGTCTGGCGGATGAGCTGTTCGAGCAGTAGGCGCAGGCCGTCGCGTGCCGAGGTGTCGAGCCCGATAAAAGGATTGTCGAGGATGAGCAGAGAGGGATTGGTGAGGAGCGCTTTGGTTAGTTGGAAGCGGCGCAGCTCGCCGCTGCTGAGCGTGATGATATACTTGTCGAGCAACGAGTCGTTGTCGAGTATGCCCAACGGCAGCAGATGCTTGGCGTGGCCTGCTGCCTCGAGTGCCTCGAGTCCCAATGCCTCGCGGACGGTGGGCGTTGCCTCGTCGATGTCGTGCTGGTTCCAGCGTTGCTGGTAATAGTATGTGCCGTCGCTCTCGCCATATGAGTCGCGGAACGAAATGTACTTGATGTTTTCGCTGACGAGACGCTTGGTTCCTGGCCCGAAGTCGTACTGCACCTCGTTTTGCAAGAGCGGGTAGTGGCCAGTAAGAACTTCCACAAGACGGCTCTTGCCTGCGGCGTTGTTGCCCACGATGGCCACCTGCTCGCCATCGGCAATGTGCAGGTTGATGGGCTCGGCCATGCGCCAGTCTGGGTGGCGTGTCACTCCGTCTGTGATGCGAAGATTCATTCTTTTCTTAGGCTTTTGGCTCCCTAATCCTTATTTAATACGACTGGCGTTCTTCGTGGCGAAGTCTTTCCAACTCGAATATTTGTGATCTGTCTCGGGGCGGCCCATTTGTAGGTAGTGGCAGTAGGCGGCGCCGAGTGCGTCGGTGGCGTCGAGGTACTTGCCGATTTCGCCGGCATCGATGTGAAGCATTTTCTGCAGCATGTACGCCACCTGCTCCTTGCTGGCATTTCCGTTGCCGGTGATGGCCATCTTTATTTTGGTGGGTGCGTATTCTGTGATGGGTACCTGCCGGTGTATGGCGGCGGCCATAGCCACGCCCTGAGCACGCCCCAGCTTGAGCATACTCTGCACGTTCTTGCCGAAGAACGGTGCCTCGATGGCCAGTTCGTCGGGCAGGTACGACTCGATGATGCCGTTCACACGCTCGAAGATGCGGCCCAACTTCAGGTAATGGTCGGCATACTTGCGCAAGTCTATGACGCCCAACGCCACCATTGCGGCCTTGCGGTCCTCCACCTTCAGCACACCGTAGCCCATGAACGTGGTGCCGGGGTCTATGCCAAGTATCACTTTTTCCATACGTCTATATCTCTTCCATCAGTGTGCTGAAGCCGATGATGCGGCCCTCGAACGTTTTTTGCAATTCGGCTGCCAACGCCTGTCCCTGACGCACGAACCACTGATGTAGCGTGGCCGTGTCGGCAACTGCGAACTGCAGCGAGAAACACTCGCTCTGCTCGTCGTGGTGACTGAGCACGCGCATCAGCCGCGCATCAACAAGCGTCTGGTCGGCTTCCACACGCGGAAGCATGGACTGTCGGAGCCAGATGACGAAATTGCGTGCATCGGAGACGGGCATCGTGTAGGTGGTGTTGTAGATTATCATGGGTGCAAAGTTACGAATAAACGAGCGAAGTACAAAACGAAAAGCTGTCTTTTCGGTTTTACTTCCGAGTGAAAGTAACTTAGGCGTGAGCCAAAGAACGAATAAACGAGCGAAGTACAAAACGAAAAGTTGTCTTTTCGGTTTTACTTCCGAGCGAGACTATCTTGGTAGCGAGTCAAAGTCTGGGATTTTAATCCGGAAATTGGGCCGCTGCGGGCATAATTCTTGCTTCTGATTTTGCGTTCTGAAGAATTCTTCCTACCTTTGCGGCTGAAATAACGTTTAATTTTACGATTATGACACGCAAGATTTTGTTTTTCTGCCTGCTGTTTTTTGCGGCCCACAGCCTGCAAGCACAGGTGCAGACGCAGAAAGTATCGGAAAGCGATGTGAAAGCTGTGGCTACCACCAAGGCCGAGAAATATGCCGAGATTACTTTCGACACGCTTTCGTATAACTTTGGCACGTTCAGCAAGAACGAACCCATCCGCACATGCTCGTTTGCTTTCAAGAATACGGGCACGGCTCCGCTTGTCATTGAGCAGGTGTACGCCAGCTGCGGCTGTACGGTCCCCGAGTGGCCCAAGCAGCCCATCAAACCCGGCGAGAGTGCTGCAATCGATGTGCGCTACGACGGAACGGACAAGGCGTTAGGTCACTTCCAAAAGACAATCACCGTGCGGGCTAACGTCGAAGGCAAGTTGGTGAGACTGACCATCGAAGGTGTGATGGAGTAAAAAAACTTCGGGCCTCCTGCCAGAGCGGGAGGCCCGAATTGTATCTATACCTTATTATATTATACAAGTTCAGACGTTGCCTTGCGGCGGCGGATTACTTGTAGTACTCCTCGTAAATCTGCTCCAGCTGCGGATACATCCAGCGTGCCAGACGCTTGCCGCCGTCCTGATTCAGATGCAGACCGTCCTTGAAGTACACGCGGTTGGCGTTTCCCACTTCCAGCATGGGCGAGAGACCGCTGTAGCTGTACGCGTCGAGGACGGGAAGCGAGTAGTAGGCGGCCACTTCCTTGATGGCATTTACGTACTCCTTGAAGGTCTTGCCAGTCGTGCTGTTGGTGCCTTCGGTAATGCTGCCGTCGCTGTTGAGGATATACTCGGGCTCGTCGATTTCCACGCCGTGATGAATGGGAGTCATCACCACGATGGGCTTACCCGGGAAACGCTCCACAAGGGCAGAGAACAAGCGATGCAGCCCGGCATAGAACGAGTAGCGTCCGGCACGCGTGCCGTCGGAGAACTCGCCGAAGGGCGCCGTAGCTTTGTGGCCGAAGTCGTTTGTGCCGCCAAAGACCACCACCATGTCCAAAATCTTGGACATTTTGTTAACGCGCGCCTCGAAGGCGTTCGTCGATGAGCTGTTGAGCTTGGCGATATGAGTGGCCGAAATGCCGTAGTTCATAGCCGTGCATCCAGTCAGGTCGGCATAGGCAGTTACGTACTCGCCGTTTTGAGTAATGCTGTCGCCCAAGAAACCGATGCGTTTGCCCTTCCAATGCGACTGTACCAGCGGTGCCACGTAAACGGTGTCCTTTTGGGCTGCAAAGTATTCTTCCTTCACAGTTGAGGTTTCTTGCAGCGTAATGGAGTCCATCTGGTTCACGGGTACAGCCATTGGCGTGCTGCCGCTGCGGTAGAGAACCGTGGAGTAGGCCTGCGCCTTTGCTGTGCTGCTCAGTATGGCAAGCGAAGCCGAGAGAATGATGCTTGATGTCTTCATGTCTTTTGTGTCTTTTGTTTCGTCTTTGCTGCGCAAAGGTAGGTTTTTTGTCCGACATTTCATAATATTTAACCTTCTTTTCGTTCCGTTGTGCTGAGAAAGTTGTAATTTTGCAATCCGAAAAAATAGACCGTACGTATTATCATTCTGCATTATGAATAACGAAAGAAAAGCAACACCCGTCTTGCTGCTCACGGGTTATCTGGGCAGCGGTAAAACTACATTGCTCAACCGAATCCTCGCCAACCAGAAAGGCATCCGCTTTGCTGTCATAGTGAACGATATCGGCGAAGTGAATATCGATGCCGACCTTATTCAGAAGGGCGGCGTAGTGAGCCAGCAGGATGACAGCCTTGTGGCTTTGCAAAACGGCTGCATCTGCTGTACGCTGAAGATGGACCTTGTGGAACAACTGCGCGACATCATTGCACAGGGGCAGTTCGACTATATTGTTATTGAAGCCAGCGGCATCTGCGAGCCGGCTCCCATTGCACAGACCATCTGCAGCATCCCCTCGATGGGCGAGGAGTACACGCGTGCCGGCGTGCCACGGCTGGACAGCATCGTCACGGTGGTGGACGCACTGCGCATGAAGGACGAGTTCGGTAGCGGCAGTGCCTTGCTCAACAAACGTCTCGACGAGGACGACCTCGAGAACCTTGTCATCCAGCAAATAGAGTTTTGCAACATCATCCTGCTGAATAAGGCTGCCGACGTGGAGCCGGCCGAATTGGAACGCATACGCCAGATAATTCGCGCCATACAGCCGCACGCCGAGATTATAGACTGCAATTATGGCGACGTGGAACTCGACCGCCTGCTCAACACAGGGCTTTTCGATTTCGAGAAGGTGGCCACGTCTGCCGCTTGGATTGGCGAAATTGAGCATCATCACGACGAGGATACGGATGAAGACGACGATGATGACGAGGAAGAAGACGGCGACCACGAGCATCACCATCATCACCACGAGCACGAGCATGAACACCACCACCATCATCACGACGACGAAGGCGAGGCCGAGGAATACGGCATTGGCACATTTGTCTGGTATCGCCGCGAGCCGATGGATTTGGGACGCTTCGACGAGTTTGTGGCGCGCCACTGGCCTAAATCCATCATCCGCGCCAAGGGTATCTGCTACTTCCGCGACGAGCGCGACATGTGCTACGTCTTCGAGCAGGCGGGCCGTCAGGTTTCCATCCGCCAGGCCGGACAGTGGTTTGCCACCATGCCGAAGGAAGACCTGCAGGAAATGCTGGCGCGTGACGCCAACCTGCGACGCGACTGGGACGAGGCGTACGGCGATCGCATGCAGAAACTCGTCTTCATCGGGCAGAAAATGGACCGCAAGGCCATAGAGGCTGCCCTCGATGCATGCCTTTATAAAAACTAAGCGTGGCAGATAAAAATGTGACGTGTCGCATTGAATAAAACGACACGTCATAAAAAGAAATTCGTCGGGTGTCTCAGCTGAGATACCCGACGAATTGTTTATGGCTGCTGACCGTATTTCTTATCTGCGTCCGCCGCGAGTGGAACCGTTGGCAGGCGTCGAACTGCTCTGGCGCGTGGTGCCCGTGGGAGCCGACGTGTTAGGATTCGTCTGCCGCGTGCCCGAACCGCGTCCCGACGTCACCGTGCGATTGTTAATCTGCGGCGATTGTGTGTTACCGCTGTTGTCGCGGTAGCGCACATCCTGCGTGCGGTTGTCGCTGTTGGGGTTGCGATAATTATTGTACGTAGTCGTATTGCGCTGCTTCAAGTTCGTACCGAAGTCGTTGCGACGCTGATTGCTGAACGTCTGGCTTCCCGTGATGCGGAAGTTGCCCTGGAAGCGGTCGCCCGTTGTGTAGCGGCTCGAGTAGAACCCGTTGTGATAGTGCTGACGGCTGTGCCCGCCCTTGTACGTCTTGTAGATGGTGGGCGCGTCGAAGTAGAAGAACGAGCGGTTGCTGTAGATCGTGTACACGCGCAGTGCCCAATTGCGGCCCGTCGAGTAGATAGGGCTGTAGAAGTACTGCGACGCCATGAATTTCGTGTATTGGCGTAGTGTCAGGATGTACCGCATGTCCTCGTTCCGCATGTCGAGATACGTGTAGTAACGGTCGATGGCGTCGGTGTAGCCAAAGACAACGTCGTCCATGATGCGTGCCGACATGTAGATGAAGTCGAAGTTCACCTCGTAGCAGTCGTCGTACTGCATGGGCGAGAGGTCCAACTCGTATGCCATACGGTCAGTAAGGAAACGCGCATGTGTGCGAATCTTGCTGGTGCTCATTGCCATGACAGCCGTTGCTGTCAGCACGAGCGATAGGGTAGTGAGTATTCTTTTCATAGTGTTTCGTTTTTGTGTGGTTAAACTTCTGTTGCAAAGTTACGGCCTTTTCTCCGACTCTCCAAATCCTTGTCGAACTTTTCTCCGTCCCTTTGCCCTTTTGACCGCTCCGTCCCCAAAAGGTTTAACTGCGTTCTCCTTCTCCTGCCTCTGCCTTACAACTCGTCATCCCATCGCATCATTTCGTACAGCTAAGAGGATATTTCGTAAATAGGTGGGGTGGGAGGGACGTGCATTCCGAATAATTTTTCTACTTTTGCCAGCGGAAAATAGAAAACAAAACGATGTGTAGTTTTGATAAGATGAAGGAGAATACGAGCAAAGCGAGGGCGATGCTGGGCGCCGTGGTGGGCGACATAGTTGGTTCGATGTACGAGCGGCTTAGCACGAAACGAGTGGACTTCGTGCTGTTTCCGCAGGGCTCGCGCTTCACGGACGACACTGTGATGACGCTGGCCGTGGCGCAGTGGCTCATGGAGGATGAGGCTCGCACGCCTCATGGACTGGTGTGCTGCATGCAGGAACTTGGACGCCGCTATCCGCGTGCAGGATACGGCGGGCGCTTCCACAATTGGCTGTGGCAGGATTTCCCGCAGCCCTACGACAGCTGGGGCAATGGCTCGGCTATGCGTGTGAGCCCTGTGGGGTTGTATGCCAAGACGCTGGACGAGGCGCTGGCGTTGGCGGCGCTGACGGCCATGGTGAGCCACAACCATCCCGAGGGTGTGAAGGGTGCACAGGCCATTGCTGCCTGTGTGTTCCTATGCCGCCACGGGAGAGGGAAGGAAGAGATAAGGCAGTATGTGGAGCGCATCTTCGGCTACGACCTGCACCGCAGCTTGGCCGACATACGGCCCACGTACGATTTCGACGTTTCGTGCCAGGGAAGTGTGCCGGAGGCCATCATAGCGTTTATGGAGGGTGAGACGTTCGAGGAGGTGGTGCGTCTGGCTGTCTCGTTGGGCGGAGACTCCGACACAATGGCGTGCATGGCAGGCGCCATTGCGGCGTGCTGCTATCCGATTCCCGAAGAGATGGCCGAGCGTTGCAGCCAATTGCTGACAGACGACCTGCGCGAGACGATGGAACGCTTTGTGGCAGTTTGTGGTTGAGGCATGGACGGAGGATTGCTGTTCACTGCAATATGGATGGGGCGGTGATGTTTTATTTTGGTTACAGAGAATTTAAGAAGGAGAAAACGAAAATGAAAACGGGAAACAAATCAAACGATGAGAACCGCGAGTGGGCGGAGAGACAACTGGAGAAGACTTCGGAGGCTGCGGGCGAGATGGAGGAGACTGGCACACGTCAGTTGCTCCTGCAGACGCTACACGAAATGAATTGCAACGTGGAGGAACTTGACAACGGCGAGATACTTTTTTATTTTGAAGGCGGACAATTTATGATTCGCGCTTGTGACGACTCTAATTATGCAACGCTGTTTTACCTTTTTTTCTACGATGTGGAGCTCTACGACACGGAGCGGGTGGAGAAACTGAAGCGTGTGGTGAACCGAACGAACTCCCGACTGACGGCGCAGACGTTCTATGCAGTGGATCGCGAGCGTGGCCTGATAAATGTGCACTGCTCCTCGACGTTTTACTTCCGACCGGAAATTAGAGACAAGCACACTTATCTGATTGCTGAACTCCGCGACATCTTTAATACGCAGCACTTCTTGTGCGGTGAGATGGCAAAAGATGATGACTGCGAGGACGAAGACTGATGCAGCGTGGGCGACGCAACGTATTTTACGCTGGAAGTGTGGCGCCATGTGAGAAAAAACACTTATCTTTGCACACGGTAAACACGTAACAAGAAAGAATCATACGATGGGATACGAAAAGAACTACGGCGAGACGTCGGCCGCGCGTGTGGCGCAGGTGACGATGAGCAAGGTGTACGGGTGGATGACGCTGGCGCTCGTGGCCAGTGCCATTGCGGCCTATTATACGGCCAGCGGCGATACGATGCGTTCGCTGGTTTTCGGCAACAAACTGGGCTTCTTTGGGCTGATGATGGCGGAAGTGGCGCTTGTGGTCTACCTAAGTGCGCGCATCACGCGGCTTTCGTTTGGCGCGGCTGCCGCGCTGTTTGGCGGCTATTCGGTGCTGAACGGGGTGACGATGGCCGGTGTGCTGCTGATTTATTCATCCAGCACGGTGCATGCGGCATTCCTCGCGACGGCGTTGACGTTTGGCGTTATGTCGTTTGTGGGCTATACCACGGAGAAGGACCTCACAAGCATCGGCTCCTACCTGATGATGGCTCTCGTGGGACTTATCATAGGCACGCTGGTGAATGTATTCTTTCATCTGACATGGCTGCAGTCGCTCATCACGTATGCCGGCCTTATAATTTTCGTCGGACTGACGGCGTACGATACGCAGCGAGTGAAGAATACGCTCAACTACGCCAACGCCGCTGGTTACGAAGTGGAGACGCGTAAAATTGCACTCATGGGAGCGCTGAATCTCTATCTCGACTTCGTGAATATGTTCCTCTACATTCTGCGCCTGCTGGGCGGCAGGCAGAACTAATGCGGCGAACATACGCTGTATGACGGCACACGAGATTATACTTCGACTGGAGGCGCTGCGCGACGACGGGCAGCGCCTCGGTCTTATGCGCTTCTTCAAGACGGGCCCCGGCCAATATGGCGAGGGCGACGAGTTCCTGGGGCTGAAAGTGCCGCAGACGCGCGAGGTGGTGCGGGCCGTGGAACGCGAGACTCCGCTCTCGGAAGTGCCGGCCCTGCTGACATCGCCGTGGCACGAGGTGCGACTCTGCGGCTTGTTGCTCATGGTGGCCAAGTTCGAGCGGCTGGCCACGAAACGCCTCGAGAACGACGCCGAGGCCGCTCGCCAGCGCGACGAAATTCTGACGCTCTATCTCCGTAACGCCGAGCGTGCCAACAACTGGGACCTCGTGGACATGTCTGCGCCCCGCATTCTGGGGCACTGGTTGCTGCTGCCCACATGGCTGGGCGGCAAGGAGCTGGGTCAGCATCGCGCGTACAAACTTCGCACGCTCGACGCACTGGCCGAGAGCAATTGCCTGTGGCGGCAGCGCATGAGCATCGTATGCACGTGGTGGACATCGCAGGCAGGCGACGCTTCGTGGTGTCTCCGATACGCTGACATGCTTGTGGAACATCCGCACGACTTGATGCACAAGGCGGTGGGATGGATGCTGCGCGAGATGGGCAAGCGCGTCTCGATCGACTTGCTGCGCGAATTCCTGCGCCAGCACGTTCACCAGATGCCGCGCACAGCGCTGCGTTACGCCATCGAGAAGCTGTCGCCCGACGAGCGACGCTACTGGATGACACTCTGACACTTTGCGACGCGAGAAACCTCGCGTCGTTTTTTTGTTGCTGCGTGTGGGCGGAAGATTTCCCACACGTGGCATTTATTTTATCTTCAGTGTGAAATGGAAAGCCAGCCCGCCCTCGGGATTGAGCGAGGCGCTGATGGTGCCGCCGTGCATTTGCACAGCATTTTTCACGATGGAGAGTCCGAGGCCGGTGCCGCCGAGCGAGCGGCTGCGACTCTTGTCGAGCCGATAGAAGCGTTCGAAGATGCGTGGCAGGTGCTCGGCCGGCACACCCTGCCCGTTGTCGCTGAAACAGAAATTCCATGCATCACTGGTGCGCTGGGCTGTGAGCTCTGCCGTGGCACCTGCTCCGGCATAGTTGATGGCGTTGTCGAGGAGGTTGCGGAAAATGCTGTAGATGAGTTGTGGATTGGCCAGAATGCTGATGTCGGACGGCAGGCAGTTGCGCACGCCCACGTGTTTCTCTTCGGCTGCATGCGCCGTATCTTGTATGGCCTCCTGTACGATTTCGGCCACGTCCAGTTGTTGGCGTTCCAGCATGTGAGGCGCGTTGTCCATGCGGTTCAGCAGCGAGAGGTCTTGCAGCATGGCCGTGAGTTGGCGCGCCTGATGGTGCGTGCGGAGAATGAACTTCTGCTGTGTCTCGGCGTCGATGTCGGGATTGTCGAGAATAGTTTCGGTATAGCCGAGAATGGAAGTGACGGGTGTCTTCAGTTCGTGCGCGATATTCTGCGTGAGCTCGCGGCGCATACGGTTCTCTTTTTCGGCCTGCGTGCGGCTGATGCGCTCGTCCATGCGTCGGGCATACTGATGGAGCAAGGCTGCCAACCCGACCATGACGACGAGCGAGAAAGTGAGCAAGTGCCAGTCGCTGGCCTCGGAGAAGGGACGGAGAAAAATGCGGTCGTAGTCTTCGAAAAGTATGAAGATAATGGCATAGACGGCAAAGATGGCCATAACGCTGAAGAACATCTTCTGTCCCTCGGTGAGTATGCGCTTCCTCGTTTTCATAGGCTGAAACTGTAGCCGAATCCGAGGCGCGTGGTCAGTCGGCTGGCGTAGGGACCGATTTTCTTGCGGATGCGTGTGATATTTACGTCCACCGTGCGCAGCGTCACGACTACATCTTTTGGCCATGCGCGCTCGAGCAGTTGCTGGCGCGAGAAGACGGTGCCGCGGTTGGTGAGCAACAGCCACAGGAGCTCGAACTCGGTGCGGGTGAAAGGTATGGGACTGCCGTCGATGCACACACTTTTGTCGGCCTGCTGCATGACAAGGCCATCGCACTGCGCACGCAGTTCCTCGGCGACGGCGCTGGTGCGCGCCAGCACGGCTCGCACGCGTGCCACCACTTCGCGCACGGAGAAAGGTTTCGGTATGTAGTCGTCGGCACCTAAGCGGAAACCGGCCAATACGTCGTCTTCCGATTCTCTGGCTGTCAGGAAGATGATGGGCGGGCAATGGGGAAGTTGACGGAGACGATGTGCCAACTCGAAGCCATCCATGCCTGGCATCATCACATCGAGCAGCAGCAAGTCTACGTGCGTAGTGCCGTCAGCTGCGTTCTTCTCGGCGGGAGGTAAGCTCACTAGCTCGCCGTTCTTGGCGGTGAGGCCCAAAATGGCGAGTGCGTCGGAGGCAGAATGCGCTGCGGCTGTGTCGTAGCCGGCAGCCTCGAGGTTGAAGCGCAGGATGTCGCACAAGTCGGGCTCGTCGTCTACAATCAGAATTCGTTTTTTGCTCATGGGCTTTTCCTACCTTTGTTCCAGACGTGCTTCCACCACGTTCACCACGTAGTCGCCCAGCCGCTCGCATTCGTTTACGAAGTCTATGTACATGGTGCCCACCGAATAGTCGTAGTCGTGCTGACCGACAGCTTCGATGTTTTCCGTCTTGAGCCGGTTGCGCAAGGCGTTGAGGTCGTTCTCGATGCGGAATGTTTCGTCCATTGTGAAGTCTTCGCGGCGTCCTTGCATAATTCGGTTCATCTGAGTGAGCGCGTCGTCGGCTAACTGCATCACTTCCTTCATCGTGGATGTTTGCCACGGCGTGAACTGCTGGTCTGACGCTTCGTGGCGTCGCAGCGTGCGAGCCAGATTGTAGCAGGCGTCGCCGATGCTTTCCAACTCGCTCACTTCGCGCATCATCTGTCGAATGATGGCCTTCGTCTCGTCGCTCAGGTGGGCATCGCTCACGGCCTCGAGATAGCTGGCAATCTCAATCTCCATGTTGTCGGCAATGTTCTCGTACTTCTCGATGCGCTGGAAATCGCGGTCGAAGTCGTCGCCGTGCTTCTCGAGCAACTGGCGCACCATGCCGAACATGCGCTGCATGCGCTGGGCAAAGAGAGCTGCCTCCTTCTGCGCCTGCAGGACTGCAATTTCGGGCGTCTCCAACAAACCTCCGTTGATGTATTTCAGACGCGACACTTCGGAATCATCCGTGTCGCCTCGTTTGTCGCGGATGACGCGGCATACAATCTTCTCTATCTGCGGTACGAACCACACCAGTATCGTTGTGTTTGCCACGTTGAAACACGTATGGAAGGTGGCCAGCACCACGTTAAGCAGGGCTGCGTTGGCCAGAAATGCAGCTTCGCCGACTGTCTCCTTCGTCATCGACGAATCGTATCCCACCAGCGAGCACACTGCATCTACGAAAGGATGGAAGACAAGCAGCATCCAGCACACACCGAAGAGATTGAAGAACATGTGGGCGAAAGCAGCTCGACGGGCTTGCGTGGACGCCGTCATGGCTGCCAGGTTGGAAGTTACCGTCGTACCGATGTTCTCGCCCATCACCAATGCGATGCCTTGGTAGATGGGTAGGGCGCCGCTCGAACACAGAATCATCGTGATGGCCATCACTGCAGCCGACGACTGCACACACATCGTCAACACGCCGCCCATGAGCAGGAATATCAGCGTGGTGGTGTAACTGTGCGCGTCGAACGAGGCAAAGAAGCGGAGTACGGCCTCCTGTTCGCCCAGATTCATGTCCACGCCCGTCTGTCGCAATGTGCCCAATCCGAGGAACATGAAAGCAATGCCGAAGAGGAAGTCGCCCACCGTCTCGTGTCGCTTGCGGTAGATGAGCGACATGCCCACGATGAAGGCGGGCCAGATGAAGTCTGTGATGTTGAAGGTGAAACCTGCCGACATAATCCATGCCGTCAGCGTCGTGCCGATGTTGGCACCCATAATGACGCTGATGGCTTGTGCCAGCGTCAGTAGTCCCGCGTTTACAAACGAAACGGTCATCACGGTCGTGGCTGTACTGCTCTGCACTGCAGCCGTCACTGTCATACCCGTCAGAATTCCCGTCAGGCGGTTTGTGGTCATCCGTCCCAAGATGTGTCGCAACTGCGGGCCAGCCATTTTCTGCAACGCCTCGCTCATCTGCTTCATTCCGAACATCAGTAGCGCCAACGACCCAAGTAGCCGGAAAACCAATATCACAATTTCACCGTTTGTCTCGCTCATAATAATTCTTTTCTTTCGTTGTTTATTTGTGCTGCAAAGTTATGCCATTCCTGTTGCTTCGTGAAGCAATCCGTATTTCATTCCTGTTACATTTCGAAACACATGGCATCATTGAACTCTGACCTCAAAATCTGTTTTTCCTTGCTGTTGCCATTACTTTTTCCTTTGGTACACCTTTATCCAGTCCACACGGAGTTCGGTGGGCAGCTGCTCGGGTTTATCCACCGGACCGACCCATTTGCCGCCAAGCTGGTTGGAGAGGATGATATAGAAGGGATAGTTGACCCACGGGAACTGATAGGATTCTCCGTCTCGGCGGCGGTAGGTGAAGGTCTTGCGGCCGTTGGTAAAGAGGCAGAGGCTATCGGGGTGTATCTCGGCAGCGTAGGTGTTCCAGTCGTCGCGGCGGATGGGAGCCGTCACGGAATGTCGTTCTTTCTTGTCGATGTGGAGCGTGTGGTGCGAGTGGACGGTCTGATAGACGAACGTGTCGGCGCGCAGATGCTCCATGAGGTCGATTTCGGCGTAGTCGGGTGCGGGCATGATTGTGTCGGGCATGAGCCAGAGGGCAGGCCAAAAGCCGTTGGCCGAACTGAACTTAGCTCGTACCTCCACGCGTGCCATGCGGAACGATTTCTTGTGGCGGCTGCTGACGCCTCCGGTCAGAAAGGCGGTGGTGTCGGCCGTGGTGTGGTCGTTCTGTATGCCCAGCAGCACGAGCTGGCCGTCTTCCACGCGGGCAAGGTCGGGCCGCAGCGACATCATGTCGTTCCAATCCGATGGTCCTTTGCCTACGCGCGTCCACACCTTGGTATCAATTTCCTTGCCGTTGAAGTCTTCGGTCCATACGCGGTGCCAGCCTGAGTGGGTGGCGCAGGAGGCTGCGAGGAGTGCAAGGCTGAGCAGTGCGGCCCAGCGTGCGCCTTTTGTAATGGAGTGCCTTACCATATTTATTAAAGGATTATCCGTAACTAACGGCAACGGCTTAATTCTCAGCCGCGCCCCACATTTCGTTCCGGTTCGTATTGTGCCGACGTACGTTTGCCGGCCCCCAGCCACCGGTCGGTGTCTCATTTTCACCAGCAACGGTCGTTTTCAGCGGCGATTCGCAGATGAGCTGGCAGGCGGCTAACCTGATGATATCGGAACAGGGCTTCTGATAAGTTTTCTTTTTCATAATCGTCTGTTTATTTCTTGATGTATTTTTTGCCGTTTTGGATGTAGATGTTGCCAGATCTTGCAGTGTCGATGCGGCGGCCGCTTAGGTCGTAGACATTCTCGTCGCCGTTGGCGTCCACCGTGCGGATGGTTTCTATCGCATTGGGGTTGTCATCCACGAGCTTCATGCCGATGGCCTTGGTGTTGCCGCCGTTCTGAAGCAGATAGCAGCGATAGGCCGGGACGTATGCCTGCGGAACATTGGCTGGTGCGGGATACCAGCGGTTGTCACTCTGCATCAGATAGGCGCCCAAATCGTACGCCTCAGCATTGGTGAGGTTATCGAAGGTACCGCGCATGGTGAAGCCCGGCGCATCCTTCTCTTTGCCGAAGGTGTTTCCTCCAGAGGCTGGAATCTGTTGCTGGATATCCGTGCCGAGGGTTACATTCGCCGAGGCCGTTTTGATGAGATAAGGCTGCATGGCCTCCAGCTTACCCGTCACAGCCGTGAACACCAGCTGATCGCCATCGCGTTCGGACAGCTGATAGGCCGTGGCCCCTGCGGGCACGTTCAGTTCGTAAGGCACACAGACGGTGTAGAGGCTGCCCGCCGTGGCGAAGCTGCGCGTGTTCTCGACTGTCGCGGCCGTGAAGGCGTAGGGCACGCAATAGTCCTTGCCGTCAACGAGGCGGAACGTCCGGGCCGAGAGGCTGGTGCCGCTGTTCACCACGACGTTCGTCTCCTGCGTCTCGCCATACTCCTTCGGCAGATAGACGAGCGTCTGCTGCGTGTCGATGCCGAGGTCGGCAAGGCCACGCGTCTTGACGTCGGCCGTCAGGTCGGCATCGAGCATCAGCATATCGACGTAGCGCAGGCCCGGTGACTGCGAGAAGACATCCTTGTCGATGGTCGTCAGCGTGACAGGCAGCGCCACCCGTTCCAGCTGCGTCAGCTTCTGCATGTCCGCGGCACGCAGCTCGTCGATGGCGGCGAAGCCCAGGGGCGTGAGGTCCTTGACGCCCGTGTGGTTGTCAAACCATCCGTTCACGCTATATACCTCGGTGAGGTCGTCGTAGGTGGCAGCAGCATGGGCACCGAAGGCACAGAATGTCTCGTCGTCGTCGAAGTCACCCTTCGACACGTTGTTCGTCCTCTGCCACGAGCTGCCCGTGTAGGCATCGTCTTCCAGGTACTGCTGATAGAGGCTTGGACGCACATAGAAGGCATCGAACGTGGGGTTGTAGTTGTTGCAGAGGGCATTCCAGATAGCCAAGTCGGTAGTGATGTTCACTTTCTGGTTAGCGAGGATGTACATGCGTGTGAGCATGGCGTCGTCGTCGAGGGCGTTCCAGTTGAAGGATGTCATGTCGTCGCCGAGCACGAGCGTCTCCAGTCCCTCGCACTCCTGCAGGGCGCGTTCGTTCACCGTGGTGCAGGTGCGCGGCAGGATGAGCGTCCGCAGGTTGTAGGCCCGCAGGAAGGCGTGGTGCGGCAGCTCGTTCGCATCGACATAGTAGAGTTGGAAGTTCTCGGCCATGTAGAAGCTGGTGCTTGCCTTGTAGTAGCCCGCCACACCGACGCTGCTCTCCACGAGGTTGGCATCGTAGAGGTCGATGTACTCCAGTCGGCCGGCGTAATTGCGCGACGATGTCCACGGGCAGTAGCCGGCCAGATGGCGCATCACGTCGAGGTCGCCGCCCGAGATGGGGCCTATGACCTTCAGCTTGTAAATCCTGCTGTAGTCGCCCTTGAGACCATTGACCCAGGTGGCGCCGACGGACGTTTTCGTGGTGGCTGTCAGGCCGAGGGCCGCTGCCAGCGTGTTCGGTTCCGTGAGCGTCACGGTGACCATCTCCTCGTAGGCATGGCTGGCGTTGTCGGGGTTGATGTGGTCGGCATACTGTGCCCACCGTTCGCGGTAGAGCTTGCAGTACTCCTTCGGCACCAGAATCTGAAAGTCCGACGGCAGCGTGCAGAAGGCATCGTCAGCCAGCGTGGGGGTGATGTACTGGAGTGAAGTTTCGGTGTTCTCGGAATTCTCATCGGCAGCCTTCACCTCGACGCTGCTGACGTGGATGGTCTTCAGGCTGGTGCAGCCGTCGAAGGCATGACGGCCGATGGCCTCGACCGACGAGGGCAGCGTGATGGTTTCCAGACTGCTCATGCCGGCGAAGGTGTTCTCCAGCTGCCTGACGTTCTGGAACAGATAGAACTCATCAAGGTCCTTGATGGTGGTGTTGCCGTTGAAGATGCCTTCAGCGCTCTCCAGCTCCAGGTATTCCGAGGGGAAGAAGTGACCCTTGTCGGCCAGTGCCCACATCAACTCGTCGGACGAGAACGGGCTGGTGACGTTTTGCGCCCGATTTGTCAGGTTCGTATCGCCCAGATAGTCGCCCAGCTGCGTCGGCCGCGTATAGACCTGCTTGATGGGAGCCTCCCACGGGTCGTCGCTCTCGCTCGAAGCGTGCGCATCGGTCAGGAACACCACCTCCTCGATGCCTGTGAGGTCTTGCAGCAGGTCGCGGGTGTATGTTGTGGTGTTACGTCCTACAGCGATGCGCTTCAGGCCGAAGGCCTCCTGGAAGGCGTTCTCGCCAATCTCGGTGACGGTCCTGGGCAGGACGACGCTCTCCAGCGCGTTGCAGTTGTGGAACATATATTCGCCCACCCAGTTGTCCTTCTCCAAGTATTCATCCACGCCGTAGCCGTTGTAGCTGTTCACGTTGTCTTGCGTCAGGGTGGCATCCCAGAGGTTGAGGTAGCGCAGCTGTCCGTCGGTGAAGTCGCTGTCGTAGGCATCGGCACCCATCATGTGGCGCAGCACGGCCACGTCCTCGCCGTTCAGCGGGCCGACGACGGTCAGCGAGTCGTACTTGGCGTAGGGGCCCTGGATGTAGCGCACCTTGTCGTTCTCCTTGATCAGCGTCAGGCCGAGGGCCGAGGCCAGCTGTCCCGGTGCATCCACGCGTACCTTTTTATTTATCCGGTACTCGGACATGGGCTGGATGTAGGCGGCATAGTCGCTCCAACGGGTCACGTAGTCGTTCAGCTTGTCGGTGGGCACGTAGATCTTCAGTCCTTCGTGTTTATCGAAAGCCAATTCGCCCAGCGTGGCGGGCACGTCGCCTTTCACCACGATGGCGTTCAGACGGCTACAGAGGTCGAAGGCACACTTGTCAATATGGGTGACTGCTGCGGGTATCACTATCTCTGTCAGGCTGATGCAGCGCATGAAGGCATACTCCCCGATGCGTTTGATAGTAGAGGGCAGTTCGATGTTGGCCAACTTCGTGCATTCCCTGAACCAGTCGCCTATATAGTCAAGTCCGACACTCTCGAACCAGCGGAAGTCGGCGAAGGAGTAGATGTTGTCCTTCTGGGCGGTGAACTTGCCGTCCAGCCACGAGAAGCCTGCGCCGCCGATGCGGGCGAAGTCGCAGTAGTCGTCCCAGTAGGCGGGGTCGGTGCCGGTGTTGGCGGGGTCGTAGTAGGCCATGTCCTTCAGCGCCTTCTTGACGCCCGGGTCGGAGAGGCGGACGACGCACGGCATGAAGCGGTCCTTGTAGGCGGCCCATGCGTCGTCGGCCTCGAACCATGCCACCTGCTGCGGCATCATCTTCAGCCGTGCTGGCGAGTCCTTGAACACATCCTTGCCGATGCTGATCATCTGCGGCGTCATCGGTTCGATGTGGTTCTCGCCGTCGGTCACCATGTAGAGCAGGTCGAGGTCGGCCAGGTTGGTGCAGCCCTGGAAGGCGCGGTCGCCGATGTGCATCTGCAGGCCGGTGTAGCAGTCGCCGAAGGCACCGAAGCCATAGAGGTCGGTGAACGACACGGAGCGCAGGTTCTTGTTGTCCTTGAACGCCTCGGCCTTCACCTCGTCCAGCTGGTAGTTATTGTAGGTGCCGATGTCGTTGCAGAGCTTCACGGCTCCCTGATGACCGGTGATGAAGTCGTCGTCGGGACCCACGACAAGGGTGTGCTCGATGAGGTGGCCGCTCTCCTTGTGCTCCTTCTTGATGGAGTTCTGTTCGTAGGCGTAGGCATACTTGGCGCCGTACTCGCTGTACTTCTCGGCAGGCAGGGCACTCTCGTAGGTGAAGAAGCGTTCCAACGGCTTCCACGACTCGCTGGCGAGGAAGTCGTCCTTGCGCAGCGGGTCGATGACGATGTGGAACGGCACCAGCCCTGCCCCCTTGCCGATGGCTGTCAGCGAATCGACCTCGGCCTGGCATTTCCGTCCGGCAAAGATGCTGTCGCCGGCCAGGATGAAGTTCTCGGGTCCGAGGGCACGTGTGCCGTTGCCGTCGGTCTCGAGCAGGGTGCTGAACTCCGTCAGCGCCGTGCAGCCCTTGAAGGCCTCGTCGGGGATGGTGAAGAGGAACGCCATGCCCGTATTCGACGACTGGCCCGAGATGTCGTGGAACTTCACTGTCTTCAGGCTGGTTTTGTTCTGGAAGGTGGCGGGCAGGAAGGTCATGGTGCGGTTCGACGTGTTCGAGTTGTTGTCGTTGTCGAAGCCGGCATAGATGAGGGCATCCTCCACATTGTCGGCCACACGCTTGATATAGGTGTGATAGACCAGGTTCTTCTGCGGCGTGGTGATGACGTAGCCGCCGCCCACGAGGCCCACCTGGTGGATGTTCGAGAGGATGTTCTCACGCATGCCCTTGTTCATGGCGTCGGCGTTGTACGAGCCGCTGCCGCCCCAGCACTTCGAGGCGATGAGGCCGGCGGTGGAGGTGGCTGCGCTGGCCGGATTGACGGCATAGCGCAAGGCTTTCAACCCCACATTGCCGATATCGAGCGAAGCAGCTGCCAATCGTTTGATGGTTAAGGTGCGCCATGCCTTTTCGGCTATCTGTTTCTCCGCTTCCAGCGTGGCCAGCCGCATCGTGGCGTCGGCCGCCGCCTTTCGGGCAGCCTGGAATACGGCCTGATGAACCAGCGACAGCTGTCCGATGGAAAGCTGTCCGAGCTTTTCCACCGAAGCAATCAGCGTTCCGTCGGCAGAACATACACCCAAGTTGAGCAACTCATTAAAGGCGGCTTGCCCTATTTCTCTCATAGAAACCTTGGCACCGTTTTCCGCGGCAAATTTGGCCAGGGTGGGAATGCCTGCCTTGCCCCACGATGCGGCTATGGCTGCCGCGTTCGTCTCGGCGGCCTGCACCAATCCCTGTTGTGTCTCGACGGCTTGGCCGGCGACGAGAAGAGCATCCCAAGCCTCTCTGCTGGCCGTGGTCGTGGATTGTATGACGCCCTGGGCACTTACAAGGGAGCCAATGGTATAGGCAGCCATAGCCACCTCGATGGCGATGCGCGGTGCCGTCCACCACGACACGTCCTGGCTGACCACCTGCGAGGCCTGCATGATGCCGCCTGGCGAGGTCATGTAGTCGTAGGTGAGGCCGCCTTCGCTGAACTCACCCCTCGGGCTGGGCGAATAGTCGACTGGCTCCAGAAAGGCCAGGTAGGGCTGCCAGTTGGGGTCGTCCTTGAAGTCGGGATAGAGTTCGGTGGAGACGAGGATTTTGAAGTCGCTGGCTCTCAGGTTCTGCTGTGCCTCCCAGTCGGCCTCGCTCATGCCCTGCACTTCAGCGTCGTCGGTCACGTCGGCATAGCCGAAGATGTTGTCGCCCGGGATGACGTCCTTCGGGCCGAGTGCCATCCAGCAGTCGTCGCCGTCCTGCACGTAGTAGAACAGGCGCAGCTCCTTGAGGTTCGTGCAGCCCTTGAAGGCGCCGTTGGGGATGACCATCTTCAGGTCGCTGTACGAGTTCTCGCTCCGGCCGTTGGTCTGCCAGAACTCGATGGCCTTTACATGCGTGTTGCCGGCGATGGCTTCGCGACCCAGCACGATGGTCTTGTAGTTGTAGTACGAGCCAGGGTCGTTGTAGATGCGCATCGTGCCGTTCTCGCTGTCGATGTCGTCGTCATCGACACCCACGACGGAGGTGTAATAGACGTTACAGTCTTCCTTGGTGCTCAGCAGCGAGGCGGCGTTGAATTGCTGATACATGCCGTTCCACAGCCTCAGTCGTGTCATCATGTCGGCCTTACCCGCCTCGTCGTTCTTGATGCCATCGTTGTCCTCGGTCGCAACGTCGCGATACCAGCGGTACTTCACGCCTTTCACGGTGAAGTCTGCACCCGTGGACTCGTAGGCAATGAAGCGGTTCTGGTGTTTCTTCCAGATGGCAGAGGAGAGGTAGTCCTGATAGTGGTCGGCACGCACGCTGATTCTGAGGTTGGGACAGCCCGTGAAGGCATCGTCGGCCACACGGAACACCTGTGCGGAAGTCGTCGTTGTCGTTGGGGTCAGTCCTGTCCAGTGGTTGTTGCCCTCGGTCGTGTATTGCATCAGCATCAGCTCCTTGAAATTCGGGCAGTCTTCGAAGGCTCCCTGATCAATCAGGAAGTCAAAGGGTGTACGGGCGTTTCCGATGTTGTCGTCGTTGTCCTCGAAGAAGAGTTTTTCCAGATTCGTACAGCCCTGGAAGGCATGGGGGGCGATGAGTCCCAGATGGGTGTGGTTATATAGCAACGACCTGTAGAGGTCGTTGCGGATGAGAACGCCCTTTATCTCATCTCTGGTCTGCGGGTCGCTGGCGTTGTCGCTGAAACCTACGACGGCGGTGATTTCCGAGGGGTCGCCCGCTGTGTACATAATGAGGTTGGCGTCGCTGTCGTCGCTCTCGAACGTCCAGCCCTTGGCTATGCGGTCCTCGTCGCTGATGTAGAAGTGGTAGTCGCGGCGCGACAGGTAGCGGTAGGTGACGCCATAGAACGTGCGCTGCGTCTCGGCCTCGGGGATGGCACTGGTCCATACGCCCAGGCTGGGTTTGTGTTTGAGGTCCTTGAGCTGGTGCAGGCCGTTGCGCGTCCAGGGGTCGCTGATGAAGCAGCCGTTCATGCCGTCCTGCCAGTGGTTGAACGGGATGCTGGCATCGAGGGCGGTACGTATCCAACAGCCGTTTTTGTAGTAGCCGCGTCCGTTGAAGGTCACGTCCGGCTCGCCCACGAACTCGTAGCTGCCGCCTTCGGGAGCATAGAGCTCATCGACGACGAAGGTGCCCTGAGGGTCTGACAATGCCAGTGTCAGGTTTTCTGCCTCATAATTGAAGGTGGTGTAACAGTCCTCCATCGTGAGTTTGCTGTAGTCGGCCATCCGGACGAAGTTCTGACCGGTTCGGACGAGATTGTACCAGACCAGGTCGGCGGGGTCGAAGAGGCTCTCGCGGATGGTGACGGGTACGTTCGACCAACCCACGAAGCCACCGCAGTTGGTGGCACCTCCAGAAGAATGCAGATTACCCATGAACGAGCATCGCTCGATGACGAGCCCCTCGCAGCCCGAAGCCGCGCCAATGAGTCCGCCGTTGGAGGCATCGCCGCTGATGGTGGAGTAGATGGTCATGGACGAGTGGCAGTCGTAGAGGCGGACCCGGCCGCTGCCGCCCGTGACTTGCCCGATGATGCCGCCCGTGTACTGGGCGCTGGTGCAGACCTTGCCTGCGGTGTGCAGATGGCGGAACGTGGCTTCGCTGACACGGTAGAAGGGTGCCTTGGCCACGTCCGAAGGATTGTATTCGCTGCCCACGTTGAGGGTGAGCGTATGGCCGTCGCCGTCGAAGGTGCCGCTGAAGGGGTGCTCGTCGGTGCCCACGCTGATGCCGCCGCAGTCGATGTCGTGCGTCAGGCGGAACACCTTGCCGGTGTAGGTGTTTTCACCCGTAGCCAGGTCGAGGAACAGCTTGGTCCAGTCGGCCGTGCTGCCGATGAGGTAGGGCGACTCTTCGGTGCCGTCGCCCGTGAAGTCGCCGCTGCTCTTGATGGTGGCATCAATGGTGATGACGTTGGGCGTGGCCGCCGGCGTCAATGTATACCAACCGCCGTCGGGACCGGTAATCGTGGCATCGCTGGCGGTGAGTTGGATCAGGGTGAATCCGTCATCCGCTGTGGCAGAGAAGTGAGGGGTCTCGCTACGCCCCACCATGAACAGGTTGTCGAACAACAGGCCTACGCCGTAAGACGCGAGATGGCTTACGGGGTATCGGACAGGTTCCGCCAGACCCATCAAGGCGTATGTCAGCCTGAGGGCAGGATTGGCGTTGCGCACCACCATCATAGAATTGCCCACATTGTAGCCGCCGTAGGTGTTGGTGGCTGAGCCGCAACGGGCTGTCTGCGTATCGTCCAGCACCAGGTCCATCTTGCAGCCCGTGGCTCCAATGACATGCTGGTTGTATGCCGCACAGTCCTCAAGCGTGATGCCGCTGCCGCCCGTGGCGCACCAGCCCACGAGGTAGCCGGCGTTGGCAAGCGAGCTGCCCGTGATGGTGCCATCGAACAGACAGCCGCGCAGCGTGGTGGTCGAGTTGGAGGCATGGCCCACGAAGCCGCCGGCATGGGTGCTGCTGCACGTGATGGTGGCCGACACACGGCAGTTTTCAATCAGGTTCACATTCCCGTTACCCAAAATGCCTGCCACAAGTCCTGCCGAGTGGATGCCGCCGGTGATGTCGCCTGCCACATGCAGGTTCTTGATGGTGCCGCCGTTGAGCTTGTAGAAGGGTGCCGTATTGTCGCCGCCACTCAGATGGGCGGTGATGGTGTGGCCGCCGCCGTCGAACACGCCGGTGAAGCAAAGGTCGCCGGCGCCCTCAAGCACATAGCCCGCACGGGTGTTGATGTCGATGTCGTCGGTAAGAAGGAAATGATAGCCCTTCGTGCCTTTGTCGGCGAATGTATAGGTGAAATACAGCCAGTCGCCTGCATTCTCTATAAGGTAGGGATTGTTTTCATCGCCGTCGCCCTTCAAGTTGCTGTTGAGCGCCATATAGACATCCTCTGCCGGCATGGTGAGTGTTTGATTACCTCCATTAATGGTAACATTGCCTTCGGGCGCGCTAAAGCAGTAGTCCATGAAGACAAGCCCGCCGGGAAGGTCGTAGGACTCAAAGGTTATCGTCTCGCCGCTGCCCAGGTAGAATGTCTCGCCCAGTTTCAGACCCTGGGGCAATGCCTGGATGGCTGTGGTGGTATAGGTGGCATTGGCTGTACATTGGGGTGGGTAGCTGTCCGAGAGGTAGATAAGCTTGTAGCCGTGCTTCACCTCGCCCCAGTTATGGGCCAGCGAGTAGCAGTTGGTTGTCGGCACGGTCGAGGCGCTTTGATTCTCAGCGTAGTTGAAGCCGGCGTGCGTGATGCCGCTGTAGGTGCCGTTCTCGATACAGTTCTTCACCGTGACCCCCGCCGACGTCTCCGGGCTCCAGCCCACGATGGCTCCGCCGTAGCAAAAGTCCTGGCTTGTCTGGGTCTTGAGCTCACCGTCGAACAGGCAGCCCTCGACGGTCAGGTTGCTGCCGTTGCCTACGAAGCCGCCCACCACCATCATGCCGTTCTCGGGGAACGTGGTGATCTGGGCCGACACGTGGCAGTCGGTAATCGTATTGCCTGTACCGCTGACAGAGCCGGCAAGACCGGCACTGTGCAGACCGCCATGGATGCTTCCGGCAATCTTCACGTGGCTAATAGAGGCATTGTTGATGAAACCGAAGGGGGCTGCGCGACCGCTGGTCGTGGTGATATCGGCGGTGATGGTGTGGCCGCCACCGTCGAAGGAGCCGCTGAACGGATGGCCTTTTATACCCACCATCGCGGTGGCATTGATGTCGCCCATCAGGCGGAAGGACGTCCCTTGGGCCACGTTGCCCGCGCTGACAGCTTCGGCCAGCGCCGCCCAGTCTGCGGAGTTACGAATCAGGTAAGGGGCAGCAATGGTTCCCTCGCCGTCCCAAGCCTCGACCGATGCTGAAAGTGCTGCAAAGGCAAGGACGAGAATATACTTTTTCATACAGGTCTTTTAGCTTTGTTTAATACCTTATATAAAAATATGTGTCGTTTACTTCTTCACGGTGTAGGTGCCACTCTCGTATTCCTTCGTTTCCGTCTCGCCGGGCAGCGTTACGCTGGCGGTGGCGCCTTTGGGAATGGTGAAGGTCCACGTCCACGTGTCGCCGTCGTAGCGCCATTGGCTCTTGATGAGGCCGGCGGCCGACTTGTATTGTGCGTCTACGTGGCCCAGCCGTTTGTCGGGCACAGGGCGCATGATGATGTGGCGGAAACCGGGCTTTGAGGTGTCGGCCGAGATGCCGGCAACAGTCTCCCATAGCCACTGGCAGACACAGCCGTAGGCGTAGTGGTTGAATGAGTTCATTCCGCGCGGGCCCATGCCTTGGTCTGCCATGTAGCTATTCCAGCGCTCCCAGATAGTGGTGGCGCCGTTGTCGACGGAGTAGAGCCAACTTGGATTCTTGTGCTGGAAGAGCAGTTCGTATGCTATGTCGGCCATGCCGTTTTCGGTGAGTGTCTGCATGAGAATGCTGGTGCCGAGGAAACCAGTCTGCAGGCAGTTTTCGTGGTCGGCGAAGTTCTGACGCAAGCGTGCAAGCATGTCTTCTTTGGCTTTACCCTCGACGAGTTGGTTCTTTAGCGCGAAGAGGGCGGGCGTCTGCATGGTGTTGAGAATGTCAAGTTTGAATGTGCCATCCTCGTTGAGGAAGTTCTGCTTCAACAGGCCTCGTACCTCGTCCACCATTTGACGGTACTTCTCGGCGTCGCGACCGGTGGCAGCAGCCATGTCGGCCATCATTTGTGCGTCCATAAGCCAGTAGGACTGACTCAGATAGTTCCAATAGTGGATGGCCTCGGGCAGCGGGCCGTTCGGTCCGTGAGCGCGACCGGTGCAGCGCTCCAATGGCTCGTAGCTGAGCCAGTCGGCCCACTGGTCGTTTCGGTTCTCCTGCTTCAGCGACTCGTGGTCGTATTTTGTCTCGCAGATATGACGGAGGAAGTGCTCCATGGCGTCCCAGTTCTCGTTGACGATGTCGATGTCGCCAAACTGCTTCCATACTGTCCAAGGTACGATGACTCCAGCATCGGCCCAGCCTAGGCGCATCGTCTCGTTACCATACTGTGCCGTGGGTGCCACACCGGGGAAGCCACCTTGCGGACTCTGCGAGTCGCGCATGTCGCGCATCCACTTGTGGAAGAAACGGTCTGTGTTGGCAAAGAAGGTGCCTGTCTCGGTGAATACTTGCGTGTCGGCAGTCCAACCTAGACGTTCGTTGCGCTGCGGGCAGTCGGTGGGTACGGAAAGGTAGTTGGAACGTTGTCCCCAGATGGTATTCTGGATGAGGCGGTTGATGAGTTCGTTGCCGGTCTCCAACGTTCCAGTCTCCAGTTCGGCAGAGATGGAGGTAACGGGAATGGACTCTATGCTGCGGATGCTTACGTCGCCAGTGGCTGTCAGCGAGATGAGCCGGTAGCCGAAGAAAGTCTGGCGCGGCAAGAAGGACACGTAGTCCTCGCTGTCGGCGAATGTGTAGTCGAGGCGGATGCCGTGTTCCTGCATGCGAAGGTTTTGGCGGTGGCAGCTTCCCTCGGGCCCGTCCATGCCGCGGCTCTTGGCTCCGTTGCCGTCGTTGAGTAACTCGGAGGGCAGGCAGGTGAGGGTAGTGCCGGCGGCAGCCTTGAAGACGAACGAGGGCACGGCGGCGCAGTTCTGGCCGAAGTCCACCACCAGTGTCTCGCCTTCGGAAAGCGTCATCTCCTGCCCGGGCGCGAACTCACGTTTGATGACAACCTTGCCGAATTCCTCTTCCTTGGCGTCGGTGACATCCTGCCACACGTATGCTTTAACGGGCTTCAGAGCGAGGTCATGGCGCAGATACACTTCGGCACCTTCGGATGGCAGGATTTCGCCTCCGAACTCGTTGTTTTCCTCGGGCGTTGAGAAGGCGTCGGTCTGCTCGTAGCCCATCGGCTCGCGGGCATCATATGCCTCACCGTCGAAGATGGCTGCATGCTTGACAGGTCCGGCCACTCCGGCCTTCCAGTGCTCGGTGTCGGTGCCCAGTAGTTGCTTGCTGCCGTCGGCGTACGTCAGTTCGAGTACGCCGCGGAAAGCGCACTTGCGGCCATACATACCGTCGTTTCCGTTTGGGGTAATGATTTTGTCGGCCCACCAACCTGGGGTTACTTGTACTGACAGCGTATTCTCGGCCCCGGCCTTGCGGAGGAGCGCTTGGGTGATGTCGTAGGTGAAGGAGCGCTTCGTCTTGGCAAAGTGAGTAAAGCCGGGTTTCAGCACCTCGCGGCCTACACGCTCGCCGTTTACGAACAGTTCATAGACGCCCAGTCCGGCAGTCATCCACTTGGCCGAGACAATCTTCTGCTCGTTCTTTATGGTGGAAACAAACCAACTGGATCCGTCGGCGGCTCGCTCGTTCTTGCCTCTGACTGGGCCAGTGACTACCGGAGCATTGGCTGCCGAAATCCATTGCGACTCGTTCCAAGCCGCTGCGTCAAGTGCGTCGGCACGGAAAGTTTTCTCTGTTTTCCCTGTGCTGCAGGCCGCAAGTAGCGTGGTGGCTGCGGCGAGAAGTGTACAATTGAAAATGTGTTTCATATAGTTGCTCTTTTTAGTGTATAATAGTTTCAGGTTACAAAGATACGACAAGAAATACGAAAAAACAAATTTTCGCTTTCTTTTCTTTAATATATATAATATATATATTTCTTTTCTTGTTTATTTGTGTTATTGTATATGTTGTATATGCGGCACCATGAATTGTAGAGTCATTAGCAGACTTATTTGTTAGTTGTTTGCACTTAATTCACTGGCTGCCAGTGGAAACATTTGTAGATAGATTTGTAGCGTGATTTGAATAGTGATTTGTTGGTAGGGGCGCTACACGTAAAAAAGGAAATGGCGCAGTGTGTTTTTCTGCAAATTGGCTGTGGATTTTTTTGCGCAAAAAGCATGTTTTTCCGAGAAAATCGTGTAACTTTGCAAACAAAAACACGCGGAACGATGAAAAAGATAGGCTTTGACAACGAAATGTATCTGAAGATTCAGTCGGAACACATACGCGAGCGCATCCAGCAGTTCGATGGGAAGCTGTATCTCGAGTTGGGCGGGAAACTCTTCGACGACCATCATGCCAGCCGCGTGCTGCCTGGTTTCAAACCCGACTCCAAACTGCGAATGTTCGGCCAGTTGCGTGACGAACTGGAAATCGTCATCGTGGTGTCGGCCGAGGATATCGAAAAGAATAAGGTGAGAGCCGACCTTGGCATCACTTACGACGAGGATGTGCTGCGACTGCGCGAGGAGTTTACAAATCGCGACTTTATGGTCAGCTCCGTGGTTATCACACACTACAACGGCCAGCATGCGGCCGACCAGTTCCGCCATCGTTTGGAACGCATCGGCGTGAAGTCTTACGTACATTATCTTATAGACGGTTACCCACACAATGTGGAACTGATAGCCAGCGACGAAGGTTTTGGCAAGAACGACTACGTGGAGACCACACGCCAACTGGTCATCGTCACGGCTCCCGGTCCGGGCAGCGGCAAGATGGCTGTCTGCCTGAGCCAGCTCTATAACGAGAATAAGCGTGGTGTGCGTGCCGGTTATGCCAAGTTCGAGACTTTTCCCGTATGGAACTTGCCGCTGAAGCACCCCGTAAACATAGCCTACGAAGCAGCAACGGCAGACCTGAATGATGTGAACATGATAGACCCGTTCCATCTGGAGGCGTACGGCAAGATTGCGGTCAATTACAACCGCGACATCGAGATTTTCCCCGTGCTGAATGCGCTTTTCGAGGGTATCTACGGCGAGAATCCCTACAAGTCGCCCACCGACATGGGCGTAAACATGGTGGGATTCTGCATCAGCGACGACGAAGTGTGCTGCAATGCCAGCCGCGACGAAATCATCCGTCGCTACTACGCTGCGGCAGACAAGTTGGCTGACGGCGCGGACAACGAGAGCGAGTTGAACAAAATTCTGATGCTCTTCAATCAGGCCAAGATAACCACGGCCTATCGACGTGTAACTGTGGCTGCACAGGCCAAGCAGGAACTGAGCGGACATACGGCTGCAGCCATTGAACTGGCCGACGGCACGCTCATCACCGCCAAGTCGTCGCCCTTGCTGGGCTGCTCGGCTGCGCTGCTGCTCAATGCCACCAAGCATTTGGCTGGCATCGACCACAAGGAAAAACTGATTCCGCAGAGCATGATTGAGCCTATTCAAAAGACGAAAATCGAATACCTCGGTGGGCGCAACCCACGACTGCATACCGACGAAGTATTGGTGGCGCTGAGTGTGCTGAGCGAGAAGGATGAACTCTGCCGCCGCGCCCTCGAACAACTGCCACAGTTGCGCGACTGTCAGGTGCACAGCACTGTGATGCTGAGCGAGATAGACCGAAAGATCTTCAAGAAGTTGGGTTGCGGACTTACTTGCGACCCGGTTAGAAGAAAGTAAATAAATAAGGCCCGCCTTGTTGGCGAGCCTTATTTATTTCTTGCGGCGGAAGAGCGTGCTCACAGCCCGTATGAGGCCGGTGCCTATACGTACACCTTGATAGATGGCCATGCCGTTGCTGGCCAATCCCGAAACGAGTTGGAACCGACTGGCTGCCTTAGGCACGGGGGCAAAGAGCGTGCGAGTTTCCTCGCTCATCTTTTGCTCCGAACGTTGCAACTCCTTACGGACTTTCAGCTTCTCGCGGCGCAGGATTTGCAAGATGTCTGTCTCGCGTATCATCGTCAGGCTATCCATTTGTCTCCTCCTCTTCGTCGGTTTCGTCTTTTTCGTTGCCGTTTCGTGCCACGCTCTCAAAGAGGCCCACCACCATGCGGGCCAACGGAGCCACCACCCAACTAGCGCGCTTCCTGTAGAAAATATACAGCAACAGGGCCAACGCCACGGCGATGCTCAAGAAACCAAGCACCAGATTGCCCATCAGTCCTCCCAGCCAGTAGGCGGCCGTAAAAGTGAGAAAGAAAAGAATCATGGCGCCCAGCACAAAGCATACCTCAGCAATGGCTACGGTAGACAAGAGCACAATCAACTTGTCTGCCGCATCCAAGGCCCAGTATCGCTTCTGCAACCGCAGGTAGCGTCCCAGCTCCTTGAAAAGCCTGCGGAATTGCGATGTGTATCCGCCCTGTGTCTCCATTGTGTAGGGTGGAAGCGAGATTTCTTATTCCTCGGTCTTTGTGGCTTGCAGCTCCTCTGCAATCTCGTCCACTAAGCTCTCCATCTCCTTGCGGTTCAGGCGAATGCCACGCTTGCGCAATGCCTCGGCAATCTTTTCGCGTAACTCACTTCCTTTCTCAGGAGCAAACAGCAGACCGCAGGCTGCACCGATGGCGGCGCCGCCTAAAAAAGCTACGAAATAATTGAATGCTTTCATCGTTTTGATGCGTTTATTGGTTCGTATTCGATGCAAATGTAGTTCTTTTTTTGAAAGGTAAGTGCAAAAGAACCCTAAATATTGCGATTTTTAACTTTTTTTTCATAGCAGCGCTTGTTTAAATGGAGAAATATGATTAACTTTGCAGCAAATATAAAGAACGAAAAGAACAACTTTCAAACTATAAATTAACCGTAATGAAAAAGATTTTGATTTTTGGCGCAGCCGTGTGTGCTGTTTTTGCCATGAGTTCTTGCCACAGCAAGGAGAGTGCTTACAAGAAAGCTTACGAGAAAGCTCAGGCCCAGCAGACGCAAGTGGCTGCAACGACCGCAACTACCGTACAGCCTACGCAGCCTGTGACACAGGTGACGACTGTCACTCCCACCACTCCCGTGAATGACTACAGCAACGTGAGCGTTCGTACGGAGAATTTCTCGCTGGTATCTGGCGCTCCGCTGAAGGCTTACAGCGTGGTTATCGGCAGCTTCGGCGTGAAAGCTAACGCAACCCGTCTGAGCGAGACTCTGGCAGCCAAGGGTTACACTCCGCGTGTGCTGCAGGCTTCCACTACAAACGGAACCATGTATCGCGTGGTGGCTACCAGCTACGACTCAAAGGCTGACGCCGCTCAGAGCCGCAACAATCTGGAGGCTCAGTACCCGGGCGCATGGCTGCTCTATCAGAAATAAGACGAGGCGTGCAAACCTTAGTCCTGTAAGGTGGGCAGAGTTTTGTCGATAGATTATGGGGTCCGTCGCACCGGTCTGGCTGTGACGGACCCTCTTCAGCTTATTGCTGGCGGACTGACAACGGTGGAGACACCGCGCCTCATGGCTTTTCTGCAAGACTATGTCCGGCGCGAGCCAGTGGAGCGTTTTGTGGTAGGGCTGCCCAAACAGACCAATGGACGCGACAGCGATAATCTGCCGCGTGTCAGAAGTTTCGTGGGACAGCTGAAAAAAATGTTCCCCAATGTGCCAGTAGAAATGTGGGACGAACGCTACACCAGCGTGATGGCTCACCGCACCATGCTGGAGAGCGGCATCGGACGGATGGCGCGACGCAACAAAGCACTCGTGGACGAAATCAGCGCCACTATCATTCTGCAGGGGTGGATGGAGGCGCGGAGGGTTTGATTTCCAGCACGTCGCAGTCGGTATTGTCCGCTTCGGACTTTGCAAAGCGCCTGTACCTATTTTTATTATGAAAACCAAAATTCCCAATTAACAAAGTGGTTCTTCCGATTTATACATATGGCCAGCCCGTGCTCAGAAAGGTGGCCGAAGACATTGACAAGGATTATCCCGAGCTGGAGCAGCTGATACAGAATATGTACGACACACTCGAACGCAGCGAGGGCATCGGACTGGCAGCGCCGCAGGTGGGGCTCGACATTCGGCTCGTCGTTATCAATCTCGACGTTATCAGCGATGAACTGCCCGAGTATAAGGGCTACGTGCGTACGTTTATCAATCCGTATATCGAAGAGGTGGATGACAGCGAGACCGACGTGCAGGAAGAAGGCTGCCTTTCGTTGCCTGGAATCCACGAGAAGGTGAAGCGACCCACGCGCATCCGCGTCAGCTATCTCGACGACAAATTCCAGCCGCACGACGAGTGGGTAAGCGGTTATCTGGCACGTGTGATGCAGCACGAGTTCGATCATCTCGATGGCGTGGTCTTCACCGACCATCTGACGGGTCTGCGCAAGCAGCTGACACGCTCTAAGTTGCAATCCATTGCCAACGGACGTTTCTCTTGCAGCTACAAAGTTAAGGCGCGCCGCTGAACTGCATTTGTACCTACTTTTCCAAATAAAGACGGAACTGCAATGCCTGCTATCAGACACATTCCGAATCGCATTTCTGCTTTGCTGGCGCTCCTGCTTTTCGTGGGAGCCGTATCGCTGCGTGCGCAAATCAATTCGGAACGTGTGATGATGATGGGTCGCAACGCCCTTTTCTACGAAGATTACGTGCTGGCCATACAACGATTCAACATGGTCATCAACGCCAAACCATGGATGGGAGAAGCCTACTTCTACCGCGGTTTGGCCAAGTTTTATCTCGAGGATTATCAAGGCGCAGAAATCGACTGCGGCAACGCCCTTGAACGCAACCCATACGTGTCGGACCATTATATGTTGCGTGCGCTCTGTCGCATCAACCAGCGGCGCTACGAGTTGGCCGAGGAAGATTATTTGAAATCGCTCGACATCAATCCGCTCGACAAGAATAGTTGGCACAACCTCGTGCTTTGTCAGATGGAATTGAAGGAGTACGAGCGTGCCGACTCGTCGCTCGATCGCATGATTCGCTATTGGCCAAAGGAGGCACAGCACTACACACTAAAGGCGCAGGTGGCTCTCGCTGAGAAGGACACGCTGAAGGCCGACGATTGGATTGGGCGAGCTCTGGAAATTAATTCTTACGAGGGGGCGGCGTGGAGCATAAAAGCCATGATTCAGGGCAGTCGCGGTCAATACGAGATGGCCGAGAGGTCGCTCGACAAAGCCATCATACAGATGCCGCGAGTGGCAGGTCTCTACGTGAATCGTGCACTGGCCCGCTATAATCAGGAGAACCTGCGAGGTGCCATGGCTGACTATGATGCGGCGCTCGACTTGGACCCCAATAATTACCTTGGACATTACAACCGTGGCCTTTTGCGTGCACAGGTTGGAGAGGACAATCAGGCAATCGAAGACTTCAATTTCGTGCTGAAGTTGGAACCGGATAACACAATTGTGCTTTACAACCGCGCGCTGCTGCTCGACAACGTTGGCGACTACAATGGCGCTATCCGCGACATCAGTGCCGTCATCAAAGACTACCCGGAGTTCTGGGAAGGCTACAGCAAGCGTGCCGAAATTCGCCGTAAGTTGGGTGACACGTTCGGTGCCGAACGCGACGAATTCAAGGTGCTGAAAGCGCGCTTGGACGCTTCGGCTGGCACCTATAAGTCCAGCGGAAAGACGCGCAAGAAGAGCGAACACAATATCGACGACTACGCCAAACTGGTGGAAGAGGACGAACAGGAGACGGAGAACGAGTATGCCAGCGAGTATCGTGGGCGCGTGCAAAATCATCAGACAGAACTGCGTGTGGAGCCGCTCTACGTGCTGACTTATTACCGCGAGAATTCGCCCCTGAAGAATTATGTGGCTTATAGCAAACAACTTGAGGCGCTCAATACCCGTCACATCCTGCCCGCCACACTTTATCTTACAGCTTCCGAGGGCGGCATGACTGAGGCCAACATCCAGCAGCATTTCGACTGGATTGCTCAGGAGGGCCAGCAACTGGAGTCGCAGCCGGGCAACGCCGACCTGCTCTTGCGCCGCGCGTTGGATTACTACCATGTCCGCGATTTTGAGAATGGCATTGCCGACTTAAATGCGCTTCTGCAGGCCGACGGCGAGAATGTGCTGGCGCTGATGTTGCGCGCTCAGTGTCGATATGCACAACTCGAGGTGTCGCGCACCACAGCCTCAGCCGCCGACCTGCGACTGGGCTACCTCATGGTGCTGCAGGACTACAGCCACGCAGCCGAGTTGCAACCCGACGTGGCCAGTCTCTTCTACAACAAAGGCAACCTTCATGTGCGTCTGGGCGATTATGGCAGCGCTGTGCAGGAGTACACCGAGGCACTGCGTCTGGATTCCCACTTCCCCGATGCATACTACAGCCGTGGTGTGGCTCATTTGTTGGCTGGCGAGAAGGCCGAGGGACTCAGTGACCTCAGTCAGGCCGGCGAATACGGACTTTATTCGGCCTACAATTTAATCAAGAAGTATTCTCAGCCGCAGAAATAGTGCTTGTGCGGCTGAAATTGCGACACGTCGGGAAACTGAAAACCACACGTCGTCGGACGCGAAAGTACACGTCGTAATTTTGGCGGTGGCTGCATGTTTTTTCTTTCGACGTGACAAAAACGCTCTGTCCTGCTTATATTTTGGTTCAAATGTTTGCGCTTTTCTCTGAAAAGAAATAAATTTGCACGACAAAAAGCAATTATACTAACCAAAAATAAATGATGAAAAATCTTCAGCAAAACCTTCACAAAGTGTTATTTGGCGCAGCACTTGTATTGAGCTGCATCAGCCTGCCGCAGCGCAGCATGGCATGTACGTCGTTTATCGTTTCCGGGCGAGCCACCAAGGACGGACGTCCGCTTATTTTCAAGAACCGCGACACCAAGGCCACGAGCAATGTGATGGTAATGGTGCAGGGCGAGCGTTACAAATACGTGGGAATCACCTATTACACCGACAAGCGTCCGCGCAACATCTGGGGCGGCCACAACGAAGTGGGCTTTGCCATCATCAACACGGCGGCCTACAACCTGAACGGTTGCAGTGGCGACGACTCTGACCACGACGGATGGATGATGATGCGTGCCCTGGAGGTCTGCCGCACGCTGGCCGATTTTGAACATCTGCTTGATACACTTCCCAAGCCCCTGCGCGTGAACTCCAATTTTGGTGTGCTCGATGCCGAGGGTGGCTGTGCCTATTACGAGACGGGCAACAAGGGATTCGTGAAGTTCGATGCCAACGATCCGCAGGAGGCTCCCGACGGATATCTCGTGCGTACCAATCACGGCATGACTGGCTGTCGCGACATAGACAGTGGCGTGGAGCGCTTCTCGGCCATCTCCGACTTTATGGCTGCCGCCCACAGCGAAGGAAAATTGGACTGCGAATACCTGATGGCCAGTGCACCGCGCTATCTCATACACGGGCTCACCAAGCGAAACCTCTACGAAGATATGCCAGCCGACGAGAACGACGTGCGGCTGATACACTTTGCCGACTACATCCCGCGCTACCTCAGTTCGTCGGCCATCCTCATCCAGGGCGTGGCTGCAGGCGAGGCCCCGTCGCACACTGTCAGTTGGACCAATATCGGCTGGCCTTGCGCATCGGTGGCTGTGCCGCTGATGATAGTTGACGGCGTGGATTTGCCCGCCATTGTGCAGCGTGGCGAGGGCGACAAGTCGTGGCTCTGCTCCAAGTCGATAGAAGAGAAACTTAAAGTCTTCAACCAGAAGCGCGGCAACGTGCGCGACTACATCGACCTCTCTAAACTGGTGAACGAGCGCGGAACAGGTATTGTGCAGCGCATCATACCTCTGGAGCGCGAAGTCTTCAAGCACGCCAAGCCTGCGCTGCAGAAAGTGCGCAACGACAAGGACGGCGCAAAAGCCTTGCGCGAGTATTACCAGTGGGTGGACGAGTACGTAACGAGCCACTATCCAAAAGACTGACCGAGGGCGGCCTTCGCCGTTCGGCATGAAGTGTATGAAGGAGTGGACGTGTTGCGAAGTCTTTTCGGCGTGTCCTCTCCTTCATCTTTTGCGATATGCATAATATATAAGGAGAAACCCCAGAAACATTAATACATCAATACAAAAAGCGATGAAGAAAAGTATGCTATCGTTTGCGGCGCTGGCTTTTGCTGCCGTGACAAGCGGAACGCTGGTTGCGCAAGACAATACCCAGGGATATTATAAGGATTTATTCGTGGACGGAGGTATCAATCTGACCTCCGATGACAAACTACCCGCAGCGCAGAAACTGGAACTGCATACCGAGTCGTTTCTCTGTTCGCCACACAAGAGCCAGGACACGACGGCTTATAACGCTGCCGACACGCTCTTTCAGCGCACGCTGATAGGTGGGTATGTCTTCGACGAGAATGGCATCCTGCTTTATCCCGATGGCGCGCCGCGTTTTCGCTGCATCTTTATGAACGGAGGCTCGGCCGGCGCACACGGCCGTTCGCTCGGAGCTGAGGCGCGCAACGCCATTCGCGACTTTGTGCGTGCGGGAGGTAGTTACGTGGGCTCGTGTGCCGGCATGTTTATTGGTAGCAAAGGCGTGAAGGGCGATAGTCTTGTCAAGTACACAGCCAACTATCTGGGCATTTGGCCGGGCTATACCATCAGCACTGGCGTGAAGAAGAATCGCATGGACTTGGTGATCGAAAAGAAGGCCGGCATCCTCCGGTATGCCGACTTTGGTGGCGACCATCGTGTGGACAGCGTCTACCACAACGGCGGCGGTTTTGCTGTAACGGGCATAGACTGGCCCGAAGGCACAGAGATACTGGCGCGCTACGACGTTGCAGGCCGTACCGACCTCACTCCGGCACGTGACATCCAGATGCAGCCAGCCATCTGGGGATGGAAGGAAAACGAGCATACAGGCCGTGTCATTCTCTGCGGCTCACATCCTGAGTTCGTGAAGGACGGTGAGCGGCGCGACTTGGAGCAGTCGCTTTTTCTGTATGCGATGGAAGGAAACGGAACACCTCGGCTGAAGGGCGAACTGCTGAGCGGACAGACACGTCAGATGTACTGCACTACGGCTGATCGCACACCTGCTTTCACTCGTATCGGCGACCGACAATACCACCATTTCGCGCTTCAGGTTCCCAAGGACGCCAGCCGTGTAACCATCACGCTGAATCCTAAGGAGGGTTGGGGCGACTTTGACCTCTATCTGATGGCCAACAACGAGCGTTTTGCCTATCAGGACAACGCGCAGTACAAGAGTGCGGAGCCCGGCGCCGAGCAGAAACTTACAATCGAAAAGCCGCGCCAGGGAACACTCTACGTCTCCGTCTTCTGCAATACTACGGTAGACACCGTGGAGACCGCGTGGGGCACACAATACGCAGGGCGCCTCGACGTCCTTAATGGCGTTCCGTATAATATCACCGCCGTGGTGGAGTAGGAGGTAGGTGGAGTCAAATAATAGATGATGAGCAGAGCCGAGGAATGTCATCTTTTCTTCGCTCTGCTCTTCCTGTCTTTTCTTGTGGAATGCATGGCGTGTTTCTAGGTCCGACGTGTGGAAAATTGCATTTTGAGTGCGCGAAATATGGTTCCGCGTGTGGCATTCCCGCTCTCAAATCGTGAAAAATGAGGCGAAAAGGAAAAAAACTCGGGCAAAGAGGCACGTATCTTAAACTTTCTTCGTAAATTTGCACCCTTGAATCGGGGTGTCTGCCCCAAAAACAGTAGAAAGATGATAAAAATTACATTTCCTGATGGCTCTGTTCGCGAGTACGAGGCTGGTGTCACCGGCTTGCAAATTGCAGAGAGCATATCTCCTCGTTTAGCGCAGGACGTATTGGCCTGTGGCGTGAACGGAGAAACCGTGGAGTTGAATCGCCCCATCACGGAGGACGCATCCGTGAAGTTGTATAAGTGGGACGACGCCGAAGGCAAACATGCTTTCTGGCACACCAGTGCCCACTTGATGGCCGAGGCGCTGCAGGAACTCTATCCCGGTATTCAGTTTGGTATCGGTCCTGCCATAGAAAACGGCTTTTATTACGACGTGATGCCGGCCGAGGGTACTGTGATTCGCGAAGGCGACTTCGCCGAAATCGAGAAAAAGATGACGGAACTTGTGCAGCGCAGGGAGTCGCTCGAGCGCCGCGACATCAGCAAAACCGATGCTCTGAAGTTCTTTGGCGACCGCGGCCAGACGTACAAGAACGAACTCATTGCCGACCTCGAGGATGGACACATCACCACATACACGCAGGGCGCATTTACCGACCTCTGTCGTGGTCCGCACCTCTTGAGCACGGCTCCCATCAAGGCTGTGAAGATACTGGCCGTTAGTTCGGCCTATTGGCGTGGCGACGAGAAACGCCCGCAGATGACGCGCCTCTACGCCATTTCTTTCCCCAAAAAGAAGCTGCTCGACGAATATCTCGTCTTGCTCGAGGAGGCCAAGAAGCGCGACCACCGTCGCATCGGCAAGGAAATGGAACTCTTCATGTTCAGCGACATGGTTGGCAAGGGCCTTCCTATGTGGCTCCCGAAGGGCACGGCTTTGCGCCTGCGTCTGGAGGATTTCCTCAAGAAGATTCAGAAGCGCTACGGCTACCAGCAGGTAATGACCCCGCACATCGGCGGAAAGAACCTGTACGTGACCAGCGGCCACTGGGACCACTACGGAAAAGACAGTTTCCAGCCCATTCATACGCCTGAGGAAGATGAAGAATACCTGCTGAAGCCCATGAATTGTCCTCACCACTGCCAAATTTATGCATGGAAGCCCCGCAGCTATAAAGACCTGCCTTTCCGTTGCGCCGAGTTCGGTACTGTATATCGTTATGAGCAGAGCGGAGAACTGCACGGACTTACCCGTGTCCGCAGCTTCACGCAGGACGATGCGCACATCTTCTGTCGCCCCGACCAAGTGAAGGACGAGTTCATCCGCGTCATGGAAATCATACAGATTATCTTTGGCGCCCTGAAGTTCGACAACTTCGAAGCTCAGATTAGCCTGCGCGACCCCAACGACAAGCAGAAGTACATTGGCTCCGACGAGGTGTGGGCAGAGGCCGAGCGCGCCATCATCGAGGCTTGCGAGGAGAAAGGACTCAAGACTACCACCGAATTGGGCGAAGCAGCCTTCTACGGACCTAAACTCGACTTCATGGTGAAGGATGCCTTGGGCCGTCGCTGGCAGCTCGGTACCATTCAGGTGGACTACAACCTGCCCGAACGCTTCCAACTGGAGTATGTGGGCGAGGATAATCAGAAGCATCGTCCCGTGATGATTCATCGCGCGCCATTCGGCTCAATGGAGCGTTTCGTGGCTGTGCTTATCGAACACACGGCCGGACACTTCCCCTTGTGGCTTTGTCCCGATCAAGTGGCCATTCTGCCTGTCAGCGAGAAGTACAACGAGTATGCGCAGAAACTGATGAAGTACTACGACGAGCAAGGCGTGCGTGCCGTACTCGATGACCGCAACGAGAAAATCGGTCGCAAGATTCGCGATAACGAAATGAAGCGCATTCCCTACATGCTCATCGTGGGTGAGAAGGAGCAGGCCGACGGCACAGTCAGCTTCCGTCAGCAAGGAGGTGGAGAGCAAGGAGTGATGAAATTCGAGGACTTTGCAGCGAAAATCAACGAAGAGGTGCGCCAGCAGACCGAGAACTACTAAACGCACCAAAATCACTAACCACATTAAATGAAGAAAGACAGTCTAAAACAGAAGTATCGCGTAAACGAACAAATCAGAGTTCGCGAAGTCCGTATCGTAGGCGACGGCATCGAATCGGCCGTGGTGCCCACTTTCAAGGCCATCCAACTGGCCGAACAGAAAGGGGTTGACCTGGTGGAAATCTCGCCAAACGCCGAACCGCCCGTTTGCCGCCTCATTGACTATAGCAAGTTCCTTTATCAGCAGAAAAAGCACCAAAAGGAAATGAAGGCCAAGCAGGTGAAAGTAGATGTTAAGGAGATACGTTTCGGACCGCAGACCGATGACCACGACTATAACTTCAAGCTGAAACACGCCCAGGGCTTCCTCTCCGACGGAGACAAGGTGAAGGCTTACGTCTTTTTCAAGGGGCGTAGCATCCTCTTCAAGGAGCAGGGCGAAGTGCTGCTGTTGCGTTTCGCACAGGACCTCGAGGAATACGGAAAAGTGGAGCAGATGCCGCAGCTCGAGGGCAAGCGCATGATTATGTTCATTGCACCCAAGAAGCAGACTGCCGCTCCGAAGAAGATTCTCGAGAGCACCGCCCTCGAAGCCACCGATGCACCGCGCGAAAAGAAAGCTCCGCAGCAGAAAGCCCGCAAGGAATATACTGGGCCGAAGGTGGAAGGCGAGGATTTCGACGACTAAGACCGAGAAAGTATAGAGAGAAAGAGATCGTGCGTAACGCCGGGTATATGCGTTGCCACATCGTTAATAACAATAATTAATAATTTAAAAAAACAATTATGCCAAAAGTAAAGACTAACTCCGGCGCAAAGAAGAGATTCGTGCTCACCGGAACTGGCAAGATCAAGCGTCACCACGCTTATCACAGCCACATTCTGACGAAGAAGACAAAGAAGCAGAAGAGAAACCTCGACCACAGCGACTTGGTGGACCGCGCCAACGTAAAGCAGGTTCGCGAACTCCTCTGCATGCGTTGAACCAAAAACGTCAGAAAAAGAGTTAATACTTTTTAGTTATTCACCGAGTGTTTAGCACAGAAGACCAGCCGCGAATCTTGCCCGCCGTCGCAGCGATGCAGCCGCAGGCAGAAGACTGGCGCTAACATTCAAAACAGAAAAAATTATGCCAAGATCAGTAAATCATGTAGCTTCAAGAGCTAAGAGAAAGAAGATTCTGGGTCTGACCAGAGGGTACATCGGTGCCCGTAAGAACGTTTGGACCGTTGCCAAGAACACGTGGGAGAAAGGTCTCACCTACGCATTCCGCGACCGTCGTGCCAAGAAACGCAACTTCCGCGCCTTGTGGATTCAGCGTATCAACGCCGCTGCTCGTCAGGAAGGCTTCAGCTATTCGCAGCTGATGGGTCTGCTTCACAAAGCCGGCATCGAGATTAACCGCAAGGTGCTCGCCGACCTGGCCGTGAATCACCCCGAAGCATTCAAGGCAATCGTAGCCAAGGTGAAGTAAACACCCTCTTTCTGGTTTACGAAAAAAGAAGTGTGTCGCCCCGACGGGTGGCACACTTCTTTTTCTTGTGTGGTGATATGCACGCTACGTGCGACACCTATTTTGTGTGCTGCGTTTTCGCTCGTGCGACAGGCAGAAAAAGCGAGGCGGTTTCATGTTCTGAAGCCGCCTCGTATGGAAAACCGCACTGGTGAAGATGTGATGAAACTCCGTTAGACAGGTTTTGAGGGTTTGCCGCCTTTGTAATCCACCTACTCGAATGTCACCATCAGAGGATGGCACGCCATTGGCTGGCAAAACTGGTCTCAGTTTCATTAATTATTTGATGAGTCTCCCATTCGAACCAGTGCGGTGTGGAATTCTCTATCTTGCAAGACAAAGATACAGACTTTCCGCGAAATGCGCAAGCAAATCCGAAATTTTATGTCTCGCGCTTGCGGAATTCTGCTTTTTCCTGTACTTTTGCGAGTAGTAATCTTCAGGATATGACGAGTATCTCTTTTAAAATAGAATATGGTACGCGCGCGGGCGAGTGCGTGCGCGTAGATTTACAGATAGTGCGGCGTGCTGGAACGCCTTTACGGCGCGCAGTTATGTTGGAAACGGCTGATGGCGTCTGCTGGGCGGGCACTGTCAGTGTGGCGGAGCGTGACGTGGTGGCCTTCTCGTATGCCTACGAGATTGTCTGCAGTGACACGGTGGTCCGCCGCGAGTGGGAGGCAGTGCCTCGCTCGTTCCCCGCTGTGGGCGAGAGGAGCTACGTGCTGCACGATTGGTGGCGCGATGTCCCCGAGGCCAACCCTTTCTTCAGTTCCGCTTATCAGTTCTGCACTCACCTCTCGTGGCAATCTGTCGGTCTCGTCTATTACGGGCGCACGCTGGTGCTGCGCGTGTTGGCACCGCAGCTGTCTGCAGGCCAGACGCTGGCCGTGGTGGGCAATCAGCCGCCGCTTGGCACCTGGCGGCCCGAGCGCGCCCTGCGTATGTCGCGCGGCGGCTTGCACGAGTGGTTTATTTCGCTCAGTGCCGATGGGCTTTATTTGCCTTTCGAATACAAATACGTAGTGCTCGACGAGTCGGGCCGCTTGGTCTCGTGGGAGGACGGCGACAATCGTCGCAGCCCGTCCGTCTCGGTGCGCGACGGCGAGGTGCTGGCACTCTCCGATGGTGTGGCGCGTCTGGCCATGCCCGACTGGCGCGTGGCTGGCGTGGTGGTGCCCGTATTCTCTTTGCGCAGCGAGGGCAGTCAGGGCGTGGGCGACTTCGGCGACCTGCGCCGTTTCGTCTCGTGGGCGGCCGATGCTGGCATGAGAATGGTACAGCTGCTGCCCGTGAACGACACTACGCAGACGGGTACGTGGACCGACAGCTACCCATACAATGCCATTAGCGCCTTTGCCCTTCATCCCATCTACTGCGACCTCCGTCAGACCACGCTTCGCAACAGTCGGAAGCGCGCGTTGCTCCTGCGCAAACTGAGTGCTGAGAACCTCAAGCCAACCCTCGATTACGAAGCCGTCAGCGCGCTGAAGGAGAAGTGGCTGCGTGCACTTTTCTCTCAGGAGCAGGCCACGCTTGCAGATGATGCCAGTTTTGCCGACTTCTGTCGCCAGCAGGAGGAGTGGTTGCTGCCTTATGCCGTTTTCTGTGCACTGCGCGACCAGTCGGGAACCGCCGATAGCCGTCAGTGGCCGTGCCTTGCCACATACGACGAAGCACAGGTGCGCGCCTATGCAGCAGTGCATCCCGACGAGGTTACCTACTATTCTTTCGTGCAATATCTGCTTCACCGCCAGTTGGCCGCAGCCGCTGATTTTGCACGTCAGCACGCTGTTGTGCTGAAGGGCGACATTCCTATCGGCGTTAGTCCGCACAGTGTGGAGACGTGGCAGCAGCCACAACTCTTCCACCTCGACCGTCAGGCCGGTGCACCGCCCGATGCTTTCAGTGCCGATGGTCAGAACTGGGGCTTTCCGACCTACGATTGGGAGCGTATGGCAGCCGACGGCTACCGTTGGTGGCGGCGTCGCTTGCAGCGCATGGCCCGGTATTTCGATGCTTATCGTATCGACCACGTGCTTGGCTTCTTCCGCATCTGGTCTATTCCGCGCAATTGCGAGAATGCCCTCCTCGGGCAGTTCGACCCGTCGCGTGCTCTTTCCGAGGAGGAGATTGCGGCCTACGGACTTACGTGCCGCACCGCCACTGGTCGTCGCCGCCCGGCCGTGTTCGAGCTTTTTGTGCCCGACCAGCACCAGCCCACGCTGCTGCATCCACGTCTTGGCATACAGGGCACGCCGGCCTTCCGTCGTCTCAGCAAGGACGAGCAAGCGGCTTTCTGCCACCTTTCGGATGATTATTTCTATCGCCGAAACGATGAGCTTTGGTACGCCGAAGCCATGAAAAAGCTACCAGCCCTCATGCGTGCCACGCAGATGCTGGTCTGCGCCGAAGACTTGGGAATGGTGCCGGCGTGTGTGCGACCCGTCATGGACCGCCTTCGTATCCTTTCGCTCGAAATACAGTCCATGCCAAAGGGCATGGGGCAGCGTTTTGCTCGGCTGGAGGAGAATCCGCGGCTCAGCGTCTGCACGCTTTTCACGCACGACATGCCCACGCTGCGGCAGTGGTGGAAGGAGGATGCCGAACGTCGGCAGGCTTACTGCGAAGCGCTCTTCGGTCGCCGCGATATGGCACAGACAGAACTCTCTGGTGCGATGGCCGAAGAAATCATTCGCCGCCATCTATCTTCGCCGTCCATGCTCTGCCTCCTCAGCCTGCAGGACTGGCTGGCCACGGACGAGGCGCTTCGCCGGCCAAACGCGGCTGAGGAGCGCATCAACGAGCCGGCCAACTCGCGGCACTATTGGCGCTATCGGATGCACCTCACACTGGAGACACTGGCCAGTCATACGGACTTCTCCGAGCGGTTGCGTGGCATAATCGTGCAGTCGGGCAGGGGATAGCTGTAGCGGGCGGGTGTGCCGCCACGTGTGTCTCTGATAATAGCTTGGGTTAGAAACTGCTTACGAGGGCGAAGCCGACGGTATGGCCTTCGGGCGAATAAGTGGGTAGCACGCTGGTCTGCGCTGCTCGCTTGTTCCAGCGGAACAGCCGCCGCTCGGCAGGCAGCAGCCAATAGCCGATGCGTGCCGAAAGTATGCCCATGCCTGCTCCGCCAAAGAGGTCGTTCAGCCAGTGCCGTTCGTTGTATAGTCGCATGAAGGCTATGCCAGAGGCAAAAACGTAAGCCCCGGCGCCCCATGCGTTGCCGTATTCTTCGCGAACCAGCTCGGCGCCCATGAAGGCGGTGGCTGTGTGCCCCGACGGGAACGAGTTTCGCACGCCCTGGTTGGGCCGCTGTTCGCACACTGTGTACTTGGTGCCGGTCACCAAGATGCTCTTGACCACGTAGGCAGTGGCCGTGACAGCAATACGCTCGCGCAGCGGATGGCGCGCTTTCACGCCCGTCAGCCCCAGCGTCAGCTGTGTGGTCATCGGCAGGTACTGCAGGTAGTCGTCGATGTGGAGGTGGCGATTGCTGTTCATGTCTTGCATCTTGTTGTGAACCTTATGTTTCAGCTTGCAAACCCAGCCGTTCTTCACTCCGAATGCACCTGCAGCAATCAGTGCCGTGGGTGCAATAAGTTGCTGCGGACGGAATAATTTCTGGTGGCGCGTCGTGTCGGCGGCCGTCTCCTGCGCCTGAATGGGAACAAATACGCAGGCGTGCGTGACGGCAAGACACGCGCAGAGGATGAATAGGCGGCAGAGGTGTCTGGGTTGCGAACTTCCCTTTCGGTGCCACGACAAACTGAATGTCGGCAAGGAGACGCCGAAAAAAGAAACTTGCATCGTTTGGTCGTATTTATCGAGTTTCGTTGTTTTTGCTCAGGCAGATAGAAAATTGCATGACGCACTTGTCTGTGTGAAAAAGAAAGCGAGTGTAACACTTTCCATCTATCACTAACTCAAGGGAACGACCAAGAACCCACAACAGCTTTTATAGGAAAGTGCACACTCGCAGTATGCATCTTAAATCCGGAGTATTCTGTTTCCTGTTGTCGTGTTTCTTAGGTCGTTTGTTGAGTCTGAAACAGATGCGAGGCACGCTTGTCTCGTAGCAAAGAGGCGTCCGTACTGCCATTTTGCACTGCAAAGTTATAAAATAAATCGGTAATAGCCATGCCCAATTGGGGCAAAAACGAAAAATCGGCAAGCAAAAGTGAGAAAAGGGACGTTTGTCGTGTCGAGACGATGCTCCGTTGGCATCGTTCTTTCACTTCAAAACGTATTCGGGGGACTGTGATTTCTCTGTTCAGGCTTCTGTCTTTCCGGCTGCTGCTTCGGCACAACGCTCGCCATCTACTGCCGCACTGACGATGCCGCCTGCATATCCTGCACCTTCGCCGCAGGGATAAAGTCCTTGCAGGCGCACATGCTGCAGCGACTCTGCGTCGCGCAGTATACGCAGCGGGCTGCTGGTGCGTGTCTCAACGCCAATGACCGTGGCTTCGTTGGTCAGGAATCCGTGCATCTGCCGTCCCCAAACGCGGAATGCCTCTCGCAGCCGGCTTGCCACGAAGTCGGGCAACCAGAAGTGCAGTGGGCTGGCAATCAGACCAGGTGCGTAGGACGACTCGTTGAGGTCGGCGCTTAGTCGCCCGTTCACGAAATCTGTCATGCGTTGGGCTGGTGCCGTCTGGCTCTGGTTGCCTTGTAGCCAGCACTCCCTCTCGAGTTTTTCCTGCAGCAGTAGGGTGGAGAGCAGTTGGCTTTCTGTTTCCGTGTTACAGCCTGATGCGCCTGCCTGTATTGCGTCTTCGGGTCTTACTTCCACCACCATGCCACTGTTGCTCCAGCGTCCGTTTCGGTTGCTGGGGCTCATGCCGTTCACCACTATCTGCTCCGGCCCGCTGGCAGCCGGCACCACAAATCCGCCGGGGCACATGCAGAAACTGTAAACGCCGCGGCCATCCACCTGTCGCACCACGCTGTATTCGGCCGCCGGAAGCCACTGTCCGCGTCCCTCGCGGCTGTGGTACTGAATGCGGTCGATGGTCTCGGCCGGATGTTCCAAGCGCACGCCTACGGCCAGCCCCTTTGCCTCCATCTCCACACCCGTGCCGAGTAGGTGGCGATAGACGTCGCGTGCCGAGTGTCCCGTGGCCAGAATCACTTTCCGTGCCTCGAACTCTCGCTCTGTGCCGCTTCGTAGGTCGGTGCATCGCAGTCCGCAGACTTGGTTGCCACGTGTGACGAGGCTGTCCATGCGCGTCTCGAAGTGAATTTCTCCGCCAGACTGCAGGATGGTGTGCCGTATGTTCTCGATGACGCGTGGCAGGCGGTCGGTGCCGATGTGTGGATGTGCGTCCGAAAGTATGTTTGGTGAGGCTCCATGCTGCACGAAGATGCGCAGAATCTTCTCGCCGTTGCCGCGTTTCTTGCTGCGGGTGAAGAGCTTGCCGTCGCTGTATGCACCGGCGCCACCCTCGCCAAAAGCATAGTTGCTCTCCGGATTTACGCGCTGCTCGGGTCGTATGCGTGCCAAGTCCTTTTTGCGCTCGCGTACGTCCTTGCCGCGTTCCAGCACGATAGGCTTCATACCTAGCTCGATGAGCCGTAGCGCGGCAAAAAGACCGCCCGGTCCGGCACCTACCACCAGCACCGGCTCGCCCTCGCTGACGTCGCCGTAGCGGATGGGCGTGTAGAGGTCGTCGTGCGGCATCTCGTTCTCGAAGATGCGGAGCGTCAGGTTCACGAAGACCGTGCGTTGGCGAGCGTCGATGCTGCGACGCAGTACGCGTATCGACGTGGGTTGTAAGCCCCGTTCGTGTCGGAGATACTCACAGATGCTTTGCTCGTTGTAGGCGTCGCGTGGCAGCAGGCGCAGTTGCAGTTCGTGAACCATTCCTTTTAATGTTGCGTTTGCAAAAGTACAAAAATTATTTGAATGTCGCATTGCAGACGCCCAGATTTCGGCACGTGGCATTCGCAGAGCCACGTGTAGTCGGAAGAAAAACTGCGTGTCGTATCAGGCGTTTCTGCGTGTCGCAAAATCTGTTTCGTGTGCGTAGTGCGAAAAAATGCCTGAAACTTGCGGAGATTCGGAAGAAAGTACGTACTTTTGCACTCAAAACAAACAAGGATAACGCGTACAGAAATGAAGGTATTGAAGTTTGGCGGTTCGTCGGTCGGGACGCCTGATAGTATTCTCAGCGTGAAGCGCATTGTGGAGTCGCAGCCAGAGCCTGTGATTGTGGTGGTGAGTGCCTTGGGAGGCATCACCGATCAACTCATCCGCACAAGCCAGATGGCAGTGGAGGGAAACGCAGACTATCAGACATCGTTTGCCGAAATGTGCACACGCCACGAGCAGATGATAGACGCCGTTATTCCGGCCGGTGACGCCCGCGAGGTGCTGTGGGCGGAAGTGAAGGCACTGCTCGAGGAACTGCGAAGCATCTATCAGGGCGTTTACCTCATCCGCGACCTTACGCCCAAGACGAGTGCCGCCATCGTAAGCTACGGCGAGCGCATCAGCAGCCTCATAGTGGCCACGCTGATAGGTGGCGCGAAGTGGTTCGACAGCCGTCGCTTCATAAAGACCGAGGAGAAAGGCGGACGTCGCCGCTTGGCAACGGAGCTGACATACGAACTTGTGCGCCAGACATGGCAGAGCGTGCCCAAAGTGAGCCTCGTGCCCGGATTTATCAGCAGCGACGCCGAAAGCGGCGAGGTGACAAACCTGGGCCGCGGTGGTTCGGACTACACGGCTAGCATCATCGCAGCTGCACTGGATGCCGAGGTGCTGGAGATATGGACCGACGTGGACGGCTTTATGACGGCCGACCCGAAGGTTATCCCCGGTGCATACGTCATCAACGAGCTGTCGTATGTCGAGGCCATGGAGCTGTGCAACTTCGGCGCAAAGGTCATCTATCCGCCTACCATCTATCCCGTCTGCGTCAAGAACATCCCGATTCTCGTCAAGAACACGTTCAACCCCGAGGCACCGGGCTCCATCATCAAGAAAATGGTGGAGCACGGCGGCAAAGCCATCAAGGGTATCTCCAGCATCAGCGGCACCAGCCTGATTACCATCAGCGGCCTTTCGATGGTCGGCGTGATAGGCGTAAACCGCCGCATCTTCTCGTGTCTGGCAGAGCGTGGCATCAGCGTGTTTATGGTCAGTCAGGCCAGTTCGGAGAACAGCACGAGTATCGGTGTCCGTGACGTGGATGCTGCCGAGGCGTGCCGTGTGCTGAACGAGGAGTTCCAGAAGGAAATCGAAACCGGCGCCATGTTCGAGATGAAAGCCGAGAGTGGATTGGCCACGGTGGCCATCGTAGGCGAGAACATGAAGCACACACCGGGTATTGCCGGCAAGCTCTTCGGCACGTTGGGCCGCAACGGCATCAGCGTGATAGCCTGTGCACAGGGTGCCAGCGAGACGAACATCTCGTTCGTGGTGGAGGGACGTTTGCTGCGTAAGTCGCTCAACGTCATTCACGACTCGTTCTTCCTGAGCGAATATCAGGTGCTGAACCTGTTTATCACAGGTGTCGGCACTGTGGGCGGCAGTCTCATCGAGCAAATTGCACATCAGCGCGAGAAACTGATGCGCGAGATGGGCGTCAAGCTCAATGTCGTGGGAATTGCCAGCGGCCACAAGGGTATGTTCAGCCGCGAGGGCTTCAATCTGGCGACCTACAGGGAAGATTTGGCGCGCTCCGAGGACAGCAACATCCGTCGCCTGCGCGACGAGGTGATTGGCATGAACATTTTCAACAGTGTCTTCGTCGACTGCACGGCCAGCCAGGAGGTTGCCGCGCTCTACAAGGAGTTTCTCATGCACAACATCAACGTGGTTGCCGCCAATAAGATAGCAGCCAGCAGCGACTATGAGAACTACCGCGAGTTGAAAACCATAGCCCAGCGCCGTGGTGCCAAGTTCCTCTTCGAGACAAACGTGGGTGCCGGCCTCCCCATCATACGCACCATCAACGACCTGTGCAACAGCGGCGACAAGATTCTGCGCATCGAGGCTGTGCTGAGCGGCACGCTCAACTACATTTTCAACACGCTCTCGGCCGACGTGCCTTTCAGCGAAGTGGTGCGGCGTGCAAAGGCCGAGGGATACAGCGAGCCCGACCCGCGTATCGACCTGTGCGGCACGGACGTACGGCGGAAACTGGTGATTCTGGCACGCGAGGCAGGCTACAGGGTGAATCAGGAGGACGTGGTGGCCGAGCAGTTCCTGCCCGCCGAATTCTTTGCCGGCTCGCAAGAAGAGTTCTGGCAGAAGTTGCCATCGCTGGATGCGGGCTTCGAGGAGCGCCGCCGCAAGCTCGAAAGCGAGGGCAAGCGCCTGCGCTTCGTGGCAACCTGCGAGGCCGGAGCATGCCGCATCGCCCTGCAAGAGGTGGACAAGAGCCATCCTTTCTATATGCTCGAGGGCTCCAACAATATTGTCATGCTTACGACCGAGCGCTACAACAAGTCGCCGATGCTCATTCAGGGCTACGGAGCCGGTGCCAGCGTCACGGCAGCCGGCGTCTTTGCCGACATCATGAGTCTGACGTAGTCTGGCAGTCAAACTGGAACCAAAGAATATGAAATATCTGATAGTTCTTGCAGACGGTATGGCCGATTGGCCTGTTGCTGAGTTGGGCGGAAAGACCCTGCTGCAGCACGCCGCAACGCCGCATATGGACTGGCTGGCAAGCCACGGACGCTCGGGAATGCTCAAGACCGTGCCAGACGGATTTCATCCCGGCAGCGAAGTGGCCAACAGCAGCATTCTGGGCTACGACCAACACCTGGTGTACCAGGGACGCGGACCGCTCGAAGCGGCCAGCATAGGTGTGGAACTGCAGCCCGACGACCTTGCGATGCGTTGCAACTTGGTTTGCATCGAGGGCGATCTGCTGAAGAATCATAGTTGCGGACGGCTGGAGACCGAGGAGGCACGTGTGCTAATCCAGTATCTCGACGAGAAACTCGGCTCGCCGCAAGTGCATTTCTATACGGGCGTGCAATACCGCCATCTGCTCGTGCTGCGGGGCGGCGATAAGCGACTGCTGTGCACACCGCCACACGACATCCCGCTTCATCCGTTCCGCCCCAATCTGCCGAAAGCTGCGTGTGCCGAGGCCGAAGAAACGGCTCGCACGCTCAATCGCCTTATTGCCGACAGTCAGGAACTGCTGGCCGACCATCCGCTCAATAAACGTCGCATGGCCGAAGGCAAAGACCCCGCCAACAGCATCTGGCCGTGGGGTGGAGGATACCGCCCGCAGATGGTGCCGCTGACGCAAAGATTTTCGCAAATTCGGCGCGGTGCCGTCATCACTGCCGTGGACCTCATTCGCGGTATCGGCCGTTACGCCGGGCTGCGCGTCATTGACGTGGAGGGTGCTACCGGCCTTTACGACACCAACTACGAAGGCAAGGCGCAGGCCGCCCTCGAGGCGTTGCGCACAGACGACTTTGTGTATTTGCACGTGGAAGCCTCGGACGAGGCTGGTCACGACGGCAGCGTGCCGCTGAAGCTACGCACCATCCACGACTTGGACAGCCGCCTGCTGGCGCCGCTGCTGGAGGGACTGCAGCAGACGGGTGAGCCGGTGGCCGTGGCACTGCTGCCCGACCATCCGACGCCCTGCGCACACCGCACGCATACGGCCGAGCCGGTGCCTTTCTGCATATGGTATCCGGGCATCGAGCCCGATGCAGTGCAGACGTTCGACGAGGTGGCCTGTCAGGCCGGAGCCTACGGCACACTCCAGGGCGACGAATTTATTAGACTCTTCATTCAGTAACAGACGAAATGAAATACTACAGCACCAACCATCGGGCGCAGCAGGCAACGCTGCAAGAGGCAGTTGTCAGGGGACTGGCCGAAGACGGCGGACTCTACATGCCCGAACGCATCAAGGCTCTGCCCGCAGAGTTCTTCCACCGCATGTCGGAAATGTCGTTCCACGAGATAGCTTATCGCGTGGCAGACGCCTTCTTTGGCGAGGACGTGCCTGCCGACGTGCTTCGCACGATAGTCTGCGACACGCTCTCCTTCCCGATTCCGCTGGTGCGCGTGTCCGAAGGCATCTATTGTCTGGAGCTTTTCCACGGTCCCACGCTTGCTTTCAAGGATGTGGGTGCACGTTTCATGGCTCGCCTGCTGCGGTATTTCATTTCTCGCGAGGCTGCAGCCAAGCCACAGGCTGCCGCAGTGAACGTGCTGGTGGCCACCAGCGGAGACACGGGCAGTGCCGTGGCCAACGGCTTCCTTGGCGTGGAGGGGATTCACGTCTTCGTGCTCTATCCCAAAGGCAAGGTGTCGCCCATTCAGGAGTGCCAGTTTACCACGCTGGGCCAGAATATCACGGCGGTGGAGGTGGATGGCACGTTCGACGACTGCCAGCGGCTTGTGAAGTCGGCTTTCGTGGATGCTGAACTGACAGCCCGGATGATGCTGACGAGCGCCAACAGCATCAATGTGGCACGCTTCCTGCCCCAGTCGTTCTACTACTTCTGGGCCGTGGCGCAGCTGCAGAAGGAACTCGGCGGCCGCGAGCCAAATATCGTGATCTCAGTGCCCAGTGGCAACTTCGGCAACCTCTGTTCCGCCCTCTTCGGCGCACAGATGGGAATGCCTGTCAGCCGTTTCATTGCAGCCAACAATGCCAACGATGTCTTCTTGAAATATCTCTCCAGTGGGCAGTACGAACCGAAAGCAAGCGTGCAAACCATTGCCAACGCCATGGATGTCGGTGCGCCGAGCAACTACGCACGCATCATGGAACTGCACGGCCAGAACCACGCTTCCGTGTGTCGTCAGATTTCCGGAGCGTCGTACACCGATGCGCAGATTGCCGATACCATACGGCAGTGCCTCGCTGAGACCGGTTACACGCTCGACCCGCACGGTGCCTGCGGCTACCAGGCGTTGCGCGACGGCCTGCAGCAGGGCGAAGTGGGCATCTTTCTGGAGACGGCACACCCTGCCAAGTTCCGCGACACGGTGCAGCACATCACGGGCCGGCAGGTGGAAATCCCGCCACGTCTGGCCGCTTTCATGCAGGGGCAGAAACAGAGCGTACCCATCTCGGCGCGTTACGAAGACTTCCGCGCCTTCCTCTTAGGTTTTAAAGGTTAAAGGTTAGAGGTTAGTGGTTAGTGGTTAGAGGTTAGAGGTTAATGCAAACCATAACTATGGACTATGCACTATGCACTATGGACTATGCACTATGGACTATGCACTGATTCTCTCCGCCTGTAGCACCTTTAGCCGTCGTCCGTCCACGCGAAATTTCACTTCCCAGCCTGCAAACTCCAAGGCGTAGATGCGGTCGGCATCTGCCTGATATTGCGGCCGCGGGTCGGCCTCCAGCACGCCTCGCAGAGCGTTGAGTGTCTCGTCGTCCAGCGCTTGGCAAAAATCTTCCGGCATTTCCACTTGCAGCCTCTCTTCGGCTTCGAATAGTTCCTGCGCGAAGCCGCCTCGTGCCTCGGGGTGGCAGTCGGCGTATGGCAGGTAGGGCTTTATGTCCAGAATGGGCGTGCCGTCCATCAGGTCGGCCCCTTCCACCTCTATGACAGGTCCTTCTGCCGTGTGCAGGCTGATGTTGCGGATGCGAACGGCTGACAGACCGATGGGATTGGGGCGAAACGGCGAGCGTGTGGCCCACACCCCCATGCGGCGGTTGCCGCCAAGCCGCGGCGGACGAACCGTGGGACTCCACTCCTCGCGGTGCGCCTCAGAGAAATCCCACAGCAGCCACAGGTGCGAGTAGCCTTCCAGTCCGCGCAACGCCTCCACGTTTCTGTAATCCGGCTCGAAGACAATCCGTCCCCGCAGCCCCGCCACGATTCCGCTCTGGCGAGGCACTCCAAACTTAGTCTTGAAGTCCGTGTGTATGCGTGCAACAGTTTTCATCTCTTTGAGGTTATCTGGCTACAAATATAATGAAAAGGAGTGATTCTTCCACGCTGTTGGGCGAAAAAAATGAATGCGGCCGAGGGCGGCGGACGGTCGTTCCTTAGGTTTTTAGCCTTCAGGATGATGCTGCGTCTGCTACCCAGATTTTTTTTCGACGAAAAAACCTACATCCTACACTTTCGGTGGGTTAAGGTGCTGGCTGTCTGTGCGATGAGGGTGTGTAGGTTCGCGTGTAGGTTTGGCAAAAAGGTGTAGGTTTTGGCTGTTCTGTAGCAAATATATGGGTGTAGTATAAAGAAAACTGCGGCCGGGAAAAAGGCGGCCGCAGCTACTTTTGGAAATCTGACGTGTGGCGTGCGACGTGGCACGCGTGGCGGTGTATGCCTGGCAGGATTCTTGGCGGTTAGAAGTCGAGCCGGTAGAAAAGGTTGGGCAGCGAGATGCCCACTTTATCGGTCTTAACAATGCGGTCGCGAATGTCGAAGCGCTGGGCAAACGGTGTCTCGTTCATTAGTATGTTGATGCCCTCGAATGCGAAGGTGTGGCTCACGCGTCGCTTGTTGAGTTTGTAGCTTACGGTGAGGTCTACGGTGTGTTCGGGCTTATACTGTTTGCTCATGGCCTTGTCTTCCATGAATATCTCCTCCTCGGGGATTTGTCCGGCGTTCAAGAGCGCGTTCATTGCAGCCATGTCTATCGGTGTGTAGTGCAGTCCGCCCTGTAGCGTGTACTTGACGCTGACGTTCAGCACGTTCTGTTTGCGATTTCCCACCATCCATTCTTTTCCGGCCAGCAGCTTGGCTGTATAGCGGCGGTCGTAGAGTTGCGAGCGCCATACGTTGTCCTGAGCGCGATACTCCGACTTGAAGACGGAGGCATTGACCTGACCGAAAAAGCCGTGGCTCATGTACTGCTCCAACGTGATGTCGGCGCCGTAGTTGCGCGTGTTGCCGTCGTTCACAAGCGGCTCGTCGAAATAATTGAGGAAGCGGTTGACGGAGCAGAAGGTGGAACCGCCGATGCCGACCGGCGTATCGAAGCCGTACTGCCAGAAAGCGTTCACGCGGAGGTTGAGATTGTCGTTGAACCGGTGCATGTATGTGGCCAGCACGTGGTGGGCCTTGGTTAGGCCGAGGTCTTTGTTGAGACGCTGGCCGTTCTCCTCGTAGAAGTATGCGTCGAGGCGTTCTATCATGGAGTGGAGGCCGTAGCCCAGCGCGAAGGAATTCTTCTGGTTAGGCTCCCACTTGGCGCTGAGACGCGGCTCCACGCTGGTGTCCTTGGAGAAAGCGAAGTAGCTGGCCGCCAAGCCGAGATTTAGGCTGAGGTGGCGATTGGGTTTCAATACGTTCTGCCAGAAGATGTTGCCCAGGCCGGTGTTGCCCTTGGCCTTTGCTAAGTCGGAAAACGCGTTGGCGGAGTAGACGTAGTCCGTGGAGCTGTAGCCGAGATTGAAGAAGCGCTGCGAATACTCTGCGCCGAACTGCATGAGCCACTTGTCAGATACCTGCTCCGAAAGCATGGTATTCAGCAGCAGGCGGTCTTCGTTCATCCGCTGATGGCTGTACGGCGCGATGGTATGAGGCTCGGCATAGCCCATGGCCGGGTCGAAAACGCCGGCCGCGTTCTGATTGAGCCTCCAGTAGCCGATGTCGGTATTTATGTGCTGTGCGTTGTAGGCCAGGGTGGTGCGCCACGTCCAACGCTTGGCGAAGTGAATCTTGTGCGAGGCGCCGCCCAACAGTCCCCACATGTGTCCCTTCTGTTTCGACGCGTCGTAGATGGTATGCACGTCGTCGATGTCGGGCAGATGATCGTCGGCACCGTCGTAGTAGCCAAGCGAGAAAATGGAAAACGTGCCTGCCTTTGTGGGCATGTTGAGTTTGAGCGAAAAATCGTGAAAGTCGAATTTCGTGTCGTAATCTATGATATTTAGTTTGTCGGCCAGCGAGGTGAAGCCGTATCGGTAGTTGAAAATGTAACTCGACTTGCTGTTTTTCGAAAGCGGGCCTTCGCTCGTAAATTCCTCCGAGACGCTGCCCACCTGCACAAGGCTCTCGTACTTGGCGTTATTGCCTGCGCGCATATTTATGTCGAAGACGCCGCTCAGCGAGTTCGAGTAGTTGGCATTGAATGTGGAGGTGAAAAAATCCGAATTGCCCATGACGTTGGCGTTCAGGGCGCTCACCATGCCAAATCCTGCCTCGTAGAAATCGTTGTAGTGGTTGGGCGTGAAGACTTCTACGCCTTCGATGCGGTATTTCATCATCTGCGGAGCGCATCCGTGAACCGACACACCGTTGCCGTTGCTGCTGGCCGAGATGCCTGCGAAGGCCGATACCAGTCGGGCCGGGTCGTTGGCACCGCCGGCATAACGCGTGGCCTCCTCCATGGAGAGCATCATACCACCTACGAGGGCTGTGGGATTGACCGTCGACTCCTTATTCACGCGCGGTTTCACGGTGACTTCGCCCAGCTGTCTCGTGTTCTCGCGCAGAGTGATATGAATGATATTTTCCTTGGCACCTACAATCAATTGCTCTTTCAGTACGTTGGGCTCGTAGCCCACATACGAGGCTTCCACGGTGTAACGGCCGGGCTGCTGGATGTTGATGCGATAGTTGCCGTCCATGTCGGTGCGTGCGCCGACGCCCGTCAGTTCGGAAATCTTCACCGTGGCGCCGATGAGCGGCTCGCCACTGATGGCATCTGTCACCGTGCCTCGCAGCGTCTGCGCCTCGGCTGTCAGGACAAGGCTGCAGAACGTCAGGATGGCCGCCACTGCTCTCATGCTCATTTTCGTGTACTTCATTATCTTGAATACTTGGTGTTTTTATTTGTTGTTGTAGTTTGTTTTGCCAATTTTCACCTGCAAAGTTCGGAATATTTCGTCAAAAGTGGAAACGAACGGCCCATCTTTTTGTCGAAACCGCACAAGAAAAAACGGAGAACTGCGAAAGGCAGTTCTCCGTCGTCTCGTTGTCCGGGATGTTGCGCCCTTAGTTGCTGAAGGCGAGGTGGTCTCCTTCGGCACGCACACGTATGGGCCGGTTGCGGTCGATGTGCGAGCCGAGCAGTGTCTTGCTGAGGTCGTTGAGCAGCAGGCGCTGGATGGCACGCTTGACGGGGCGGGCACCAAAGTCGGGGTCGTAGCCCACTTCGGCCAGCAGCTCGATAGCCGAGTCTTCCAACTGCAGGGAAATGCCGTTCTGCTGCAGCATTTTCTGGATTCCATCCACTTGCAGTTTCACAACCTGCTTTATCTGGCCTTGTGTCAGCGGCCGGAAGACAACAATCTCGTCGATACGGTTCAGGAATTCCGGTCGGATGGTCCGCTTCAGCAGGTCGGTGACTTGCCGCACGGCCTCGTCGTGGTCTGTGTTGCCCTGAATGAGCTGGCTGCCGAGGTTGCTGGTCATGATGATGATGGTGTTCTTGAAGTTTACGGTGCGTCCCTTGGAGTCCGTCAGCCGTCCGTCGTCGAGCACTTGCAGCAGCGTATTGAAGACGTCGGGGTGAGCCTTTTCGATTTCGTCGAACAGCACCACCTGATAGGGCTTGCGTCGCACGGCTTCCGTCAGCTGTCCGCCTTCGTCGTAGCCTACGTAGCCCGGAGGTGCGCCTATCAGACGTGTGACGCTGAACTTCTCTTGATACTCGCTCATGTCTATTCGTGTCATCATCGTCTCGTCGTCGAAGAGATAATCGGCCAAGGCTTTTGCCAGTTCGGTCTTGCCGACACCCGTTGTGCCGAGGAAGATGAACGAGCCGATGGGTCGCTTCGGGTCTTGCAAACCGGCGCGGCTGCGTCGCACGGCGTTGCTGACGGCTTCGATGGCTTCGTCTTGTCCGATGACGCGGCGATGGAGTTCCTCCTCGAGGTGAAGCAGTTTCTCGCGCTCGCTCTGCATCATCTTGCTCACGGGTATGCCCGTCCAGCGGCTCACCACGTCGGCAATGTCGTCGGCCGTCACCTCTTCCTTTACCATTGCCGAGGCGCCCTGTGCCTCCCTTAGTTGCTCCTGTATGCGGGCAATCTCGTCTTCCAGCTCCTTGAGTTTTCCGTAGCGTATCTCGGCCACGCGGCCGTAGTTGCCTTCGCGTTCGGCACGCTCGGCTTCGAACTTCAGTTGCTCAATCTGCTGCTTGTTCTGCTGAATGCGGTTCACCAGTTCCTTCTCGCCCTTCCATTTGGCTTTGAAGGCGTTGACCTCCTCTTGCAGTTCGGCAATCTCCCCGCTCAGCTTCTCCAGTTTCTCGCTGTCGCCTTCGCGTTTGATGGCTTCGCGTTCAATCTCGAGTTGCTTCAGGCGTCGTGTCTTCTCGTCGAGTTCCTCTGGCACGCTGTCGCGCTCCATACGCAGCTTTGCCGCAGCCTCGTCCATGAGGTCGATGGCCTTGTCGGGCAGGAAACGCTCTGTGATGTATCGCGCGGAGAGTTCGACGGCTGCTATGATGGCGTCGTCCTGGATACGTACCTTGTGGTGGTTTTCGTAGCGCTCCTTCAGTCCGCGCAGGATGCTGATGCTCGACAGCGTGTCGGGCTCGTCCACCATGACGGTCTGGAAGCGTCGCTCCAGTGCTTTGTCCTTCTCGAAATACTTCTGGTACTCGTCGAGCGTCGTGGCTCCGATGCTGCGCAGTTCGCCTCGCGCCAGTGCGGGTTTCAGTATGTTGGCGGCATCCATGGCGCCTTCGCTCTTACCGGCGCCCACAAGCGTGTGGATTTCGTCGATGAAGAGGATAATGCGGCCTTCGCTCTTCGTCACTTCGTTTACGACGCTTTTCAGTCGTTCCTCGAACTCGCCCTTGTACTTGGCGCCGGCTATCAGGGCACCCATGTCGAGCGAATAGAGTTGCTTGTCCTTCAGGTTCTCGGGCACGTCGCCGCGCAGGATTCTGTGTGCCAGACCTTCCACGATGGCCGTCTTGCCCGTGCCGGGTTCGCCGATGAGGATGGGATTGTTCTTTGTCCGTCGCGACAGGATTTGCAGCACACGTCGTATCTCCTCGTCTCGCCCGATTACGGGGTCGAGCTTGCCGGCGCGTGCTTCGTCCACCAGGTTGCGTGCATACTTCTGCAGGCTCTGGTAGGTGTCCTCGCTCGACTGCGACTTCACTTTCTCGCCTCCACGCAGTTCTTCGACGGCCTTGTGCAGTTCCTTCTCCGTCACGCCCATGTCCTTCAGCATTTTGGCAGCGGTGCAGTTGACGGCGAGCGTGGCTTCCAGTATGTGTTCGAGCGACACGTACTCGTCGCCGTTCTGCTGCGCCATGTCTTCGGCCTTCATCAGCACTTCGTTTGCCTCGCGGCTCAGGTAGGGTTCACCGCCCGAGACCTTCGGCAGCGAGCCAATCTGCGCGTCCACTGCCTGCTGGATGAGTGTGGGATTGAGGCCCAGCTTCTGGAAAATGAAGTGTATCACTTGCTCGCCCACCTTCAGCACTCCGCTCAGCAGGTGCTCGGGCTCGACGGCTTGCTGGCCTTGCTGCTGCACTCGGTGCACTGCCTCTTGTACGGCCTCTTGGGCCTTGATGGTAAATTTGTTCAGGTTCATATTCTTGTCTCCTTTCTTTTCGTTTTCTATCTCCGGCAGCAACAAAAAACGCGCACACAGGCCGCCGACAGACAAACTGGCGCTAAAGCCGACAAGATGACGCGTCGCATCGTTTCATGCCACGCGTCGCAATCGCTCATGCCACGCGTCGCAATCGCTCACGCCACGCGTCGCATCTTGAAAAAGTACACGTCGCGGTTACGTAATTCGGGAATTATTCCTAAATTTGCGGAGAGAAACCAACAAAACAGACCGTCAAAGAATGAAACTCTCCATAGCCGGAACCGGAAAGATAGCCGAGGAAGTGATGCAGATGCTGCAGCGCGAGTTTGCAGGCAGCGTCGAGGTGACGGGCATCTACGCCCGCGAGCAGAGCGTGGAGCACGCCATAGACCTCTGCATGAAGTACGCACCCACGGGTTTCGTCTTCACCGACTACGCCCGCATGCTTGCCGAGGCGGAGGCCGACTTTGTCTACATCGCCAATGCCAATCACGTGCACCACACCTATGCGCTCGAGGCCATGCGCGCCGGGCGAAACGTCATTGTGGAAAAGCCGCTCACCGTCACACGCGAGGAGGCCGAGTCGCTCTACGATGCCGCCATGCAGTATGGCGTGCTCTGTATGCCCGCTTTCAGCCTGCTCTACATGCCGCTCTACGCGCAGCTCGCCGAGGCTGTGCGGCAGTTGGGCACCATCCGCATGGTGGACTGCTGCTACGCGCAGTACAGCAGCCGCTACGACCGCTACCTGAGGGGCGAACTTACGCCAGCCTTCGACCCGGCGTGTGCCGGCGGAGCGCTGATGGACCTGAACATCTACAACCTGTGCTTCACCATCGGACTCTTTGGCCCTCCGCGCACGGTCTATCACATGTGCAACCGCGGCTTCAACGGAGTGGACACCAGCGGCACACTGCTGCTGCACTATCCCTCGTTCGTGGCCACACTCTCGGCAGCCAAAGACAGCGACGGCACGTCGCACGGCACCATTCAGGGCGAGCGCGGCTACATCAGCATCCCGGGCTCGGTGAGCATCCTCCGCGAGTTCACGCTCTGTCTGCGAGGCGAGGCACCGCAGACCTTTCGTGCCACCGCAGACCGCCATAGGTTGAGCTACGAGTTCGAGGCCTTCCGCCAGCTGGCCGACAACCGTGCCGAGAGCCAGCTCAATATCCCGTATCTGAGCCGTGTGGCGCTGGAGATTGCTATCGCGCTGGAGCGGAAACAAGAAATAGTGTGAGAGGTTAGTGGTGAGAGGTTAGTGGTGAGAGGTTAGTGGTGAGAGGTTAGAGGTGAGAGGTGAGAGAGCCAACAGCCAAAAGTTAGAAACAGAGAGATGAGAAAGGTGAGAATAACTGCCGTGCGCAAGACCGAATATCCCGATCTGATGGCGCGCTACGAGAACCCGATAGAGCACACCTGCGACGTGTGCCTCGGGCAGGAGTGGATTTCCGTGGGCGGCCGGCGACCCGAAGGCATGTGCCCTTCGGCGTGGGAGTCTGTGCGCAAGTTTGTGCGCTCGCTCTCTCGCGGCGAGGGAAACTTCTACGACGGCTGGATGCAGAATCCCATGTCGGCCATGATAAGTTGCAACGACGGCTTTCGCCCCGTGAGTTTCCTACTCGAGGCGCTGCCCGAAACATAAACGGCTTTTAAACATGGACTTTGAACTATGGACTTTGGACTTATAATTTCTCAGCGGCTGGGACTGAAGGAACAGTTCGTGCAGAACACCATCGACCTGCTGCAGGACGGAGCCACCATTCCGTTCGTCGCTCGCTACCGCAAGGAAGCCACAGGCGGCATGACGGAAGTGGAAATCAGTGAGGTAAGCAACCTGCTGGACGAACTGACGGAACTGCAGAAACGCCGCAACTTCATCCTGCAGAGCATCGAGGCGCAGGAAAAACTGACCGACGAACTGCGCAGCCGCATCGAAGCGTGCTGGGACAGCAGCGAGCTGGAAGACCTCTACCTGCCCTTCAAACAGAAGCGCCGCACGAAGGCGCAGGTGGCTCGCGAGGCGGGCTTGGAACCGCTGGCCAACATCATTCAGGCACAGAACGGCGCACCCATCCGTCAGGCTGCACTGCGCTATATTAATAAGGATAAAGGCGTCGAGACGGCCGAGCAGGCCATTCAGGGCGCGCAAGACATCATAGCAGAGCGCGTGAGCGAGTACGAGCGGGCGCGTCAGAGCCTGCGCTACACATTCCAGCATCATGCGGTGATACAGAGCCGCGTCGTCCGTGGCAAGGATGCCGAGGGGCAGAACTTCCGCTCGTGGTTCGAGTGGAGCGAGCCGCTGGCACGCTGTAGCAGCCACCGACTGCTGGCCATGCGGCGCGGCGAGGCAGAAGGCGTGCTGCGCGTGACGATTTCGGTGGATGACGCATCGGCCATCGAACGCATCAGCCGCATGTTCGTGAAGGGCGACGGCGAAGCCTCGCAGTTGGTGCGCGAGGCAGTGGAGGACGGATACAAGCGGCTGCTGGAGCCAAGCATTGCGGCCGAGTTTGCCGCTTCGTCCAAAAAGGCTGCCGACGAAGAGGCCATCCGCATCTTTGCCCTCGGACTGGAGAAGCTGCTCATGGCGCCACCGCTGGGACAGAAGCGTGTCATGGCCATCGACCCGGGATTCCGCACGGGCTGCAAGGTGGTGTGTCTCGACGAGCAGGGCACACTGCTACATCACGACGTTATTTTCCCGCATCCGCCCAAGAACGAACGCGTGCAGGCCATGCTGGCCGTGCAGCGAATGGTGGAGCGCTATCGTGTGCAAGCCATCTCCATCGGCAACGGAACGGCAGGTCGCGAGACGGAGAACTTCATCCGCCACCTCGACTTGCCCGAGGGCGTGGAGGTGTATAGCGTCAGCGAGGACGGCGCCAGCATCTACAGCGCCAGCGACATTGCGCGCGAGGAGTTCCCCGACGAGGATGTCACCGTGCGCGGAGCCGTCTCCATAGGCCGCCGACTCATGGACCCGCTGGCGGAACTCGTGAAGATAGACCCCAGCAGCATCGGAGTGGGGCAGTATCAGAAGGATGTGAACCAGACGCAGTTGCGAAAGAGCCTCGACCAGACCGTGGTCTCGTGCGTGAGCCGTGTGGGCGTGAACCTCAATACGGCCAGCCCGTGGCTGCTGACTTATGTGAGCGGACTGGGGCCGGCACTGGCGGCAGGCATCGTACGCTACCGTTCGGAGCACGGGCCTTTCCGTTCGCGTCGCGACTTGCTGAGTGTGCCGCGTCTGGGCGCAAAGGCCTTCCAGCAGTGTGCCGGATTTCTGCGCGTGAAAGGCAGCGAGCCGCTGGATGGCAGTGCGGTGCACCCCGAGCGCTACGAATTGGTGCGGCAGATGGCTCGCGATGCTGACTGCACCGTCGAACAGTTGCTTGCCGACAAGCAGCTGCGGCAACGGATAGACCTCAGTCGCTACGTGTCGGAAGACGTGGGAATGCCCACGCTGCGCGACATCATGGCCGAACTGGAGAAGCCCGGACGCGACCCGCGCGAGCCGCTCGAGCAGTTTGCCTTCGATGCTACGGTACACGAGATTACGGACCTCAGGGTGGGGCAGGTGTTGCCGGGCATCGTGTCGAACGTTACGAACTTTGGCGCCTTCGTGGATGTGGGCGTGCATACGAAGGGACTGGTGCACGTCTCGCAACTTGCGGACCGCTACGTCAAAGACCCCACAACGGTGGTGGCGCCCGGACAGCACGTCACAGTCCGAGTGGTGGAGGTGGACCTTCAGCGAGGACGCATCTCACTCTCGATGAAAGAACTCTCTAACCACTAACCTCTAACCTCTAACCACTCACCTCTAACCACTCACCTTTCTTCTTTATTTCGCGAGTTTCGGTTTCCCGCGCTTCCAGACTACGCGTCGCTGCGAGAGAAACCAGTTTTTGCCGTGTGTGCGGTTGCCCTGATAGAAGAGGTAGGTCTTGCCGTCGCGGTCGGTGAAGATGTGCGGATGGCCCGACTCGCTTTCGTTCCAGCTGCCGGCTGGTCCGTTGGCAAGGAAAGGCTTGTCGGAGAGGCGCTGGAAATGGATGCCGTCGCGGCTGACGGCCACGCCCACCTGTTGCGGCTCGTTGTTGTAAGCGCCGGCGTAGAACATATACATGCGGCCGCCGCGAATGCAGATGGAGGGCGCCTCGATGCAATTCTTCTCCCACGGAAGCAGCGGGAAGAGAATCGTGGTGTCGGCGGCTTGCGTCCAAGCGTCGCGGCTGAAGTCGGTGCCGGCCGGAGCGGTGGCCACGCCCAGCTGCTGGCGGCGATAGTCGGTGTCGCGTGTGGCAAAGTAGAGATAGTAGCGACCACGAAACTCGCAGACCTCGGCATCTATGGCCCGCCCGCAAGTCCAGCCTTCGCCCTTGGGCGAGAAAATGGGGTTCGTGGGATTGCGGCGGAAGGTGAGCCCGTCGGACGAAACGGCGTGGCAGATGGCGTCCGAGCGCCCGCCGCCGTAGGTCTGATAGAAGAGGTGAACCTCTCCGTTCCTCACCAGAGCGCAGGGAGCGCAGAGTCCGCGGCTCTCGTATTCGAGGCCCTCGGCCGGAGTCAGCTCGCCCACTTTCTCCCATGCGCGCAGGTCGCGGCTCTCGGCAATGCCTATGTTCCAGCCCGAAGCCTTGTCGTCTGGCCGCGGCGGAATGGAGTAGTACATCAGGTAGCGGCCGCCGAAGCGGATGACATGTGGGTCCTTGGAGAAAGGAACGCCCGTGCGCGAGATGTCGCCGTAGAGCATGTCGCCCTCGGGTGTGGCGTTCGGTGTTAGCAGGCTGGAGGCGTCGGCCGTGAAGGTCTGCGAGCGGAGCGTGGCGTCGGCCGGGCGGTCGAAGACGAGGCGGACATAGAATTTCTTGTATTCATATTCGGGCAACGAGACGCTGAGGTGGAAGTCGCCGTCCTGAGGCTGCATCTGCATGACGTTCTCGAAGCGGTCTCTGCGCTGATTGGGCGAGAGGAAGTGAGCCTCCCACAGCTCGGCGCACCGCACGCGGCCGTGGCGTACGCTGACGTGAATGTCTATCTGGCTGCCGTCGCAGCGTGGCGTAAACGTGGCTTCGGGTTGGCGGGCTGCAAGCGCGGTGCCAGTGGCGAAGCAGAAAATCAGGGCGAGCAGTGCAATTCGTTTCATCTTTATCTGAGTTTATTCGTTTCGAAGTGTCGGCGGCCGTAAGCGAGGAAGAAGGCCGTGCCTGCGGCATTGGCCAGCCAAGCCATCCAGAAGGCAGCGTGATAGGAAGCAAACTCGGCCACGGCTCCGCCCAGTATGATGCCCAGTCCCACGCCCAAGTCCCAAGCTGTGAGCAGCGTGCTGTTGGCCGTGCCTCGCTGGCTGTTGGGTGCCAGATTGATGAACATGGTCTGGAAGGCAGGGAACATGTGGCCGTTGCCCAGTCCGATGATGAGTGCCGAGGCGTAGTAGGCCCACGGTTCGTGAACGGCGGCAAAGAGCAGATAGCCCACCACCGACACCAGCGCTCCGCCGCGGGCATTGGCCGAGACGTGTCCTTCGCGCAGGCTCCGCGCTCCCACCAGTCGGCTCAGTATGAGGCCGGTGCTCAGCAGGGCGAAGAAAAGTCCTGTGCCGGCCGTGACGCCCAGTTCCTCCTTGCCGTAGATGGCCAGATACGTGCTGATGACACCGTACGAGAAGCCGTACGTTACCATCGAGAGGCCTTCGCTCCATCCCTTGAGCAGGATGAAGCGGTCCAGCGAGAGGCGGCGTTTGTCTTTCTGCAGCGGGCGGGGCTTCAGGCGCAGTGTGGCATTGACCAGCAGGCCCACTCCGGCCATCAGCATGGCCAGCACGAAAATCACTTCGTAGCGTCCCGTCCAGTGGTAGATGAGCAGTCCGATGGTGGGCGAGATGGCCGTGGCCAGGTTGTTGCTCAGTCCGTAGTAGCCGATGCCCTCAGCCCTGCGCTGGCTGGGCAGCACGTCTATGGCTACGGTGCTGTTGGAGACGGTGGTGGCTCCCATGGGCGCTCCGTGCAGCGTGCGCACAATGCAGAACGCCAGCAGTGAGCTGGCCACCAGATAGCCGCCAAAGAGGATGAAGAAGAGGAAGTAGCAAGCCAGCAGCACCGCCTTGCGCGGAAAGCTGTCCACCAGAAAGCCGCTGAACGGGCGCACCAGCAGGGCTGTCAGCGCATAGCCGCTCAGGACGAGGCCTATCTGGTCTTTGCTGGCTCCGTACGTTTCGCTCAGGTAGAGCGGCAGCAGCGGTGTCAGCACCATGAAGGCGAAGTTCAGCATGAAGTTGGCCGTCCACGTCCTCAGGTAATTGGCGTTCCACAGTTTATGAGAAGAAGATTCATCTACCATTCGTCCACATGTTCCTGGGTGCGGAACTTATCTAATTGCTTCTGCAAGCGTCTTTTTTGCCTTTGGTATCGCTTTTCCGATATAAGGTTTCGGAGTTCGTTCGGGTCGTTCTTCAGGTCGTAGAGCTCGTCGTATGTGCCCTCGCGACCATAAAAGTGAATCAGTTTGTACCGTCCGTCGCTCACTCCGTCGTGTTGCGAAACGTGGTGCACGCCCGGGAAGTCGTAGTAGTGATAGTAGAGATACTTACGCCAGCCTCGGGGTTGGCGGCCCGACTCGATAATCGGCAGCAGCGAGGTGCCCACCATTTCTGCCGGCTTCTCCACTCCGGCCACATCGAGGAATGTGGGTGCAAAGTCGATGTTCTGCACCAGCGCGCTACATTCTTTTCCTTCCGCTGCCTCGGGAGCGTAGATGATAAGTGGCGTGCGGAACGATTCTTCGTACATGAAGCGTTTGTCGAACCATCCGTGTTCGCCCATGTAGAAGCCTTGGTCGCTTGTGTAGACGATGAGGGTGTTTTCCATCAGCCCCTCAGACTCCAGATACTGCACGAGGCGGCCCACTTGCTCGTCTACGGAATGAATGCAGCGCATGTAGTCGCGCACGTAGCGTTGGAATTTCCATCTGAGCAGCGTGTCGCCTTCGAGATGGCCGCTCAGGAAATCCTCGTTGCGGGGTGCCACAATGTCCCACCAAGCCTGTTTCTGCTGGTTCGTCATCCGTCCCAGATGATTGTCTGCTCCTACGGCCACATCTGTCTTAAGGTCGTTCTTGAGTTCCATGTTGCGGCGGATGCTCATCTCCTGATTGTGAGCAGCCTTGCCACGTGTCTCGTAGTCGTCGTAGAACGTCTCTGGCAGTGGGAACTGGGTGTCCTCGTAGAGCGAGAGGTATTGTGTGGGCGGCATCCAGTTGCGGTGTGGCGCCTTGTGGTGCACGAAGAGTGCAAACGGGCGGTTCTTGTCGCGATTCTTCAGGAAGTCTATGGCGTGGTCTGTGATGAGTTCTGTGACGTAGCCTTTCTCTGGAACGTATTTGCCATTCGTCCTCGGCGTGCGGAAACGAGGCTTGTAATACTCGCCTTGGTTTTGCAAGATGTGGTACTCGTCGAATCCTTTCGGTTCGCAACGCAAGTGCCATTTTCCCATGACGGCCGTCTGGTAGCCTGCATCTCGCAGCAGTTCGCTGACGAATGTCAGTGTCGAGTCAATGCCTTCGCCCAGTCTCCGCTGCCCGTTCTGGTGGCTGTAGAGGCCGGTCATCAGGCAGGCTCGGCTGGGTGTGCTGAGCGAGTTCTCTACGTAAGCGCGGCGAAACAGCATTCCCCTTTTGGCCAGTTGGTCGATGTTGCGTGTCGGAGCCTTTTGGCCCAGCGCGTGCCCGTAGGCACTGACGGCCTGATAGCTGTGGTCATCGCTCATGATATGGATGATGTTCCAGCGTTTGGCTTCTTGCGATGCGATGTTGAGCGCGATGCCTGCAAAGACACAGGCCGAGACGTTTCGTTTCATGTTCGGAGTGGGGAAGTAATGTACTATATTTCTGCAAATGTAGTAAAAATATTTGTTTGTACGAAGGAAAATGTTTTATTTTGCGTTCCGATGAGTACGATTTACCCGTTTTCGCGTCCGCTTTATGCCTTGGCCAAGCCAGTTGGTGCACGATGCAATATGCGTTGCACGTATTGTTATTATCTCGAGAAGGATGAGGCGGATATGTCTGACGAGTTGCTCGAGATTTTCGTGCGCAACTATATTGAGTCGCAGACCTCGGCCGAGGTGTGCTTCACGTGGCATGGTGGTGAGCCCATGCTTCGCGGCCTCGATTTCTACCGCCGAGCCGTGAAGTTGCAGCAGCGTTATTCGTCTCAGTGCGAAGTGAGCAACGTCCTTCAGACCAACGGATTGCTGCTTACTCCCGAGTGGTGTCGGTTTCTTCACGATGAGGGTTGGCTCGTGGGCCTCAGCATCGACGGGCCGGCCGACATGCACGATGCCAACAGGCTCGACTGCGGCGGGCACGGCACCTGGGAGCGTGTGATGCGGGCGGCTCGACTGCTGGACCAGTACGGAGTGGAGTGGAATGCCATGGCCGCTGTCAGTGCTGCCAACGTGGGCGAACCGGAGCGCTTCTATCATTTCTTTCGTCATGAGCTGGGCTGTCGTTATCTGCAGCTCTCGCCGGTGGTGGAGCGGCATGTAGAACGCGACGGAGTGCGACGTCTGGCTGCTCCCGACGAGGTGGAGGCCGTCCTTGCGTCTTACAGCGTCACGGCTGCGCAGTGGGGACGCTTTCTCTGTGGCGTGTTCGACGAGTGGGTGCGGCAAGACGTGGGAGAGTATTTCGTAGAGACGTTCGACGCTACGCTGGCCTGCTGGATGGGTGTCTCGCCCGGCATCTGTGTCTATGGGCGTCAGTGCGGCCATGCGGCAGCAGTGCAGCCAGACGGCAGCGTTTATGGCTGCGACCACTACGTCTTTCCGGCCTATCGTCTCGGCAGTGTGCGCAACCAGAGCCTGTGGTCTATGATGCAGAGCGAGCGGCAGCTGCGCTTCGGGCGTTCGAAAAGCGAAGGCCTGCCGCAGCAGTGTGGCCAGTGCGAGTGGCTCTTTGCCTGCCATGGCGAGTGTCCGCGTCTGCGTTTCTGCACTTCGGCTCAGGGCGAGCCCCGTCTCAGTTATCTCTGCGAGGGCTACCGCCAATACTTCCGCCATGTGGCTCCTGCCATGGACTTCATGAAAAAAGAATTGCTGGCAGGGCGTCCTGCCAGCAATGTGATGCGTGCTCTGTGTCACTGATGGGTTGCAGCGAACCCTCGGTTCACTTCTTTTTCCAGCCGCTCAGGTCCTGCGGATTCTGTATCACGGACGGAATCTTGGCGAAGATGGCGCGCAGGCGCTCGGTGTCGAACTTGGCCGTGCGGTCGTAGTAATAGATGCCGTTCTTCTCTTGTTCCACGTCTGTGATTTGCGTGTAGCAGTAGCCCACTATGTGTTTGCACTGCGCAATGGCGTCTATCTCGGCCTCGAGTATGCGGTAGAAGTCATCCTTCGTGTCAATGTTCGAGCCGTAGCCCCACGAGGTCTCGCGCTCGCTCTCCTTTATCCAAGGCAGTCCGCCGAACTCGTCGAGCATGTAGGGCTGTCCCTCGTATTTGGCGAGGAACTTCATCTCGGGCCTGTTGCGATACGGCTCCACTCCCGCCTGTATGGTATGGTTCTTCACCAGTTTCTCCGGCTCGCGTGTGTAGTCGTGCACCGCCCAGATGTCAGTCCGTATGTGTCCGTCGCCGCTGGCATCGTTCACGGGTCGGGTGGGGTCGATAGCCTTCGTCAGGTCGTAGAGGTCATGTACGAAGCGCGGGTAGACTCCGTCCTGTGCGTCCCACGTCTCGTTGAGCGGCGTCCATGTCACGATAGAGGGATGGTTGCGGTCGCGCACCACCACTTCGGTCCACTCCGAGAGGAAGTTGCGCACGGCCTTCTCGTTGTTCACGTTCAGTCCCCAGCTGGCCTGCTCGCCCCAGGTGAGGTAGCCCAGTCGGTCGGCCCAGTAGTAGTATCGCTCCTCGAAGACTTTCTGGTGCAGTCGTGCTCCGTTGAATCCCACAGCCTTGCTCAGCAGGATGTCGTTCTTCAGCGCCTCGTCTGTGGGAGCCGTCCAGATGCCGTCGGGATAGAAACCTTGGTCCAGCACCAGCCGCTGGTAGTAGGGCTGGTTGTTGAGCCAGAAGTATCCGCCTGCCAGGTGCACCTTGCGCATGCCTGCGTACGACTTCACTTCGTCCAGCACACGTCCGTCGCGGCTCCTGACGGTCAGCCGCAGGTCGTAGAGGAACGGGTCCTCGGGGCTCCATAGGTGCGGCTTCTTGACGGGCAGCACCACTGTGGCCTCGTCCGTTGCCGGCACCGTCTTCTGGGCCACCGTGCGGCGTCCGTCGGAGAGCGTCACCGTCAGCGTGTTACCCTCGGCCGTGCTGCGCATCTGCGGCCGGACGATAAGCTGCTGCTGGTCTATGTCAGGGCTAATGACAGCGCGCTTGAGTCCCTGCTCGCTCACCGGCTCCATCCATACCGTCTGCCAGATGCCGGTGGTGCGTGTGTAGTGGCAGCCGTGCGACTTCAGTCGTGTGCTCTGCTTGCCTCCGGGCTGCATGCCGCTGCGCAGGTCGTCCAGCACGCGCACCACCAGGTTGGCGTCCTTGCCCGGCTTGGCCAGCTCAGTGATGTCGAGCTCGAAGCTCGAGCCCGTGCCGCAGTGTCTCCCTGCCAGCTGGCCGTCTATGTAGATGTACGTCTCGTAGTCCACAGCTCCGAAGTGTAGCAGCACGCGCCGGCCGCTCCAGTCCTCCGGCACGCGTATGGTGCGCTGGTACCACAGGCTCGGGATGAAGTCGGTGTAGCCCACTCCCGAAAGTTGGCTCTCGGGGCAGAAGGGCACCGTGATGCGTCCGTCGAAGCCCTTGCTCTCGTGCCAGTCGCGCTCCAGCCCAGTCCGACCGAAGTCGAAGGCATAGGTCCAAGTGCCGTTCAGGCACAGCCACTGCGAGCGCTCGAACTGAGGCCGTGGATACTCTGGGCGCGGCATTTCCTCTGCAGCCACCCGCGTCAGCCCTACCCACAGCAGCGCTGCAAGGCATAGGCAAAATGTTGTCAGTCGTCTCATGATTATCTCTTTTTATTTATTACGATGCAAAGTTACGAAAAATATGGAAGAATAGCAAACTTATAATAGCTTTTTTCGAGCGAAAAAAAAACGGCTGCAGCGATTTTGCACTTTGCATTTTGCAATTTGCAAAAAGGGTATACCACACCTATATAATTAGTTAATCAATGATTGATTAATTATTATATATATATATGTTTATAATTATATATATAGTCCACATCCACACCCAAATGCCAAATGCAAAATGCAAAATGCAAAATGCAAAACGAGTGAGCGCAGAGGCGAAAGCCACGCTTTCGGACTATGCCGAGCGAGGGAGGTGTTCGACCAAAGGTTAAATGCAAAATCCGAGGTTCTAGGATTAGGGGGATTAGCGCCCATTAGGGATTAGAGGAATTGGCGGTTAGAGGGGTGGCGCACCTCCCCAACCTCCCACCTCTGCACTATGTACTGCGGGCGCAGCCCCTGCCACGAGCGACGTGTGGCGTGGTGGCGTGCGACGTGTGGCGTGGTGGCATGCGACGTGTGGCGTGGTGGCGGCCCGTAGTTCACGGCTATGCCCCCTTATGGGTTAGGGGACTTCTTTGCATTTTGCATTTTGCATTTTGCAATAAGGGGTAGGTGTGGCCCTGCGTCGCGCCATTACCGCATGGCACAAGACACACCATGAGACGCCGCCACGTTTCGGAATTTGACAAGCATTGCCCTCCTTCGGGCTACGCCCTCACCAATAGCTTGAACGCATAACGCGCGATTGCCCTACAGCTTCTCAAGAAAAATCCGTTTTTTCTTTGTTCTGCTCTCAACTTTTCGTAACTTTGCAGCCGGATTTGGTAGCAGAGGGTGCCGCAGGGTATCTGTGGCGAACACCATCTGCGCAAGGGAATCAGGTGAAAGACCTGAGCTGTTCCTGCAGCTGTAAGCCATTCAGTTGCGGAGCCAACACATAGAAGTCACTGCCCCAGAGAGGGCGGGAAGACGTTGGCCCCGATGGCGAGCCAGAAGACCTGCCACGTCCGCCGAAAAGTAAGACTGCTGCGTACTCCCAGGATTTGGAGACGCCGGACGAATGAAGCGAAAGACAAAGCTTTGGTGCGTCGCCCTTGTGGCGACCCTTGTGGTATGGCCTGCTAAGGCTCAGACGGACACGGACACTCTGCGCGAAGTGGTGGTGACGGGTACGGGCACGGAGCGTCTGCTCCGCAATGCGCCTGTGCAGACCGAGGTCATCTCGCGCCGCATGTTGGAGGCCTACGGAGGTCGCAGCCTCGAGGAGATACTGAGCGGCCTGACGGCTTCGTTTGCCTTCAGCGAGGGCGACATGGGCAGCCAGATGCAGCTGGGCGGACTGGGCAACTCCTACGTGCTGATACTCATAGACGGCAAGCGCATACACGGAGACGTGGGCGGAGAGAACGACCTTGCGCTCATAGACGCGCAGGAGATAGAGCGCATTGAGGTGGTGAAGGGTGCGCAGTCGGCTCTCTATGGCAGCGATGCAATGGCCGGAGTGGTGAACATCATCACGCGCAGGGCGGCTCGCGAGGCACGCGGCGACGAGGGGCTCGACTACGAGGCCTCGCAGACCGTCTGGGCCAGTCACGGCGAGACACGCCACCACCAAGGCCTCGCTTGGCAGGCCGCACGCCTGAAAGGCTACACCCACCTGCAGCTGCGCCACGGCGACGGCTGGCAGAACACCACTCGCGAGGCGGCCGAGGGACGCGTGCTCACAGACAGCCGCAACAAGACGGTGAACGAGGCCACCAACTGGCAGCTGGCACAGCGCCTCAGCTATCAGCTGGCCACGGGACTGGAGGTCTATGCCGAAGGCCGGTACTACACCAAGGAGATTTGCCGCCCCACGGACGGCCGTCACCCCAGTTGCGATGTCTATACCTACGACCTGATGTACCGCAACGCCTCGGCCTCGGCCGGTGGCAAGTGGAAGACGAAGGGCGGAGGCGTCCTTACGCTGGATGCCGACTGGAACAAGCATGCCTACTACTACGAGTACACAGACATCACCCTGAGCGACGGCTACGACCCGCTGGGACGCTTCACCAACTACTATCCCTACTTCCCCGGAGAGAAGAACCTGCAGAGCGACCAGCAGCGGGCACTCGTGGCGCTGAAGGGCATCTTCAGCCTGCCCGCAGGCAATACGCTGAGCGCAGGTGCCGAGTATCGCTACGACTACCTCTCGGCACCCATGCGCACGGCCACAGGCACGGCCGACGACTGGACGGGAGCCCTCTATGTGCAGGACGAGCTGGACCCCGTCCGATGGCTCAACCTGACGGCCGGACTGCGCCTCAACCAGAACGGTGCCTTCGGCTTCCGCGCCACACCCAAACTGAGCGCCATGCTTTCGCTCGGCGACTTCCGCCTGAGAGCCGGATGGAGCCAGGGCTTCAAGACGCCTACCACCAAGGAGCTCCACTATCGCTACCTCCACACCATGGGCTCTGCCACCTTCTTCAATATGGGCAACCGCGACCTCCGCGCGCAGAAGAGCAACTACTGGAGCTGCGGAGCCGAATACCGCGGACGCCGGCTGACGGCCTCGGTGACCGTCTATCGCAACGTGCTGGACCGCATGATTGCGCTGGTGAACGTGCCCGTGAGCGAGATTCCGCCCAGCGTCACATCGGCCTACAGCGGAGACGGCAGCGGTGCGGTGACGGCGCGCAAATACATGAACATGGAGGACGCCCACACCCACGGAGCCGACCTTAACCTTACATATAATATCGCGCGCGAGGTGACACTCGGCGGCAACTACAGCTGGCTCGACACAGAGGCCCACCAGTGGGACAGCGGTCGAGAGCGGCTCGTGCGAGTGACCATAGACGGCATGGCACACCACAGGTGGAACGCCTCGGCCACTTGGACACACCGCTTCCGCCCCGCTTACAGGCTCGTGGCCAGCCTCAGCACACGAGGCAGCAGCCGACGCTACTACCAAAACAACGGAGACGGCCGGCAGTACCAACTCTGGCGACTCAATACGAAGCACGACTTCGGAGGCGAAGGCCGACGGGCGCAGTTCACGCTCGAGGCCGGAGTGGACAACATCTTCGGCTACGTAGACCGCACCATGCGACCCTACCATCTGGGCACCAACAGCCCCGGAACTACCTTCTATACCACACTGACCATACACCTGAAAAGAGGAAAGAGTGTTAAACAAACCATAATAACTAACTTTAAAAACAACGAAGAAAATGAAGATTAAGACAATTCTCGTGTCCATGATGGCCGCAGTGGCCGGCATGGCAACCCTCGCATCCTGCGGAGACGATGACGACGAACCCAAAGTGGTGAACGGCAACGGAGAGGAAGTAGTGCTGGGCAGCAACTACATGAAGTATCAGGCAGCCGTAGATGCCGATGTGAAGAAAGCCAAGAAGCACGACAAGGCCATCCTGCTCGTAGCCTTCGGCTCGACTTGGAACAACGCGTTCCTCGCCTTTGATGCTACAAAGAAAGCCTACGAAACAGAGTTCCCCGACTGCGATGTCTATGTAAGCTACAGCTCCGCCATCTGCATCAACCGAGCTGCTGCAGGCGAGAACGCAGACGAGCAGGGCAACATCGTGAAGCGCAACTACTACGCTCCCAACTTCTGGCTCCACGCTTTCGCCACGGCTAAGTACAAGGACATCACGGTGCAGTCGCTGCAGGTGATTCCCGGCGAGGAGTACAGCCGCGTAATCAATTACATCAAGGACTTTGCCAACAACTATCTGGGCGACCTCGACGACGAATATCTGAAGGGACTCGACGGACACCTCTGGCTGGGCACTCCGCTGCTCAACAACACAGATGATGTGGCTCATGTGGCCGACCTCATCCACCAGCTGTACAGCCAGAAGGCACAGGAAGGCGTGGTGGCATTCATGGGACACGGCAACCCCGACACCTACGACACCTACAAGGCCAACATCCGCTACACACAGCTCGAAGAGGCACTGCAGCTGAAGAGCACCAACTACTTTGTGGGAACCGTAGATATGGACGGCAACTACAAGCAAGACGTGCTGCAGAGAATGCAGCAGAAAGGCATCACTGGCGGAAAGATAAACCTCTATCCCCTGATGAGCATCTGCGGCGACCACGGACACAATGACATGGCCGGCGAGGGCGAAGACTACTGGGATGCAGAAGAAGAGGAGAGCGAAGACAACAGCTGGTTTGAATACTTCAGCCACAAAGGCTATCAGCCTGTCTCCAACCTCTTCGGTCTGCTCGAAGTGGAGGCACTCCGCAACGTGTGGATTGAGCACACCAAGAATCCCGTGGAGCTCGAGGACTACTACCACTCGATGTATCCCGAAGAATAAGCGCGAGAAGCATACCGGAAGCCTCTGCCGGCTTTCGTGATTTTTCTGAAATAAAATGTGTGTGAAATAGGACCGCCAGTGAGGGCGCACCAGAAACCCTCGCTCGGCGAGTCCTATTTAGCCGTAAAAAAAGAGAGATGAGACGAATACTATTTGCAGTCGCCGTGTCAGCGACGTTGCTCTCCTGCGGAAACCGCGTCCACAGCGGCGAAAGGCTCGTGGCAGACGAACTCTTCATGGCGCAGGACTCGGCACTCGCCAGAGCCGAGGAGTTCAGCGACACGGTGGAGATAAAATATGCCCGAGGCCTGCAAGTCAGATACGAAGCCGACGGAGTACACATCCTCGTGTCGAATCCCGACCCCTCGCTCAGCCAGCGGCAGACAGAGGAGTTCGTGCTCACGGCGCCACTTAGCCGTTTCGTCTGCACCACAGCGCTGCAGCTGGGCGCCTTCGAGGCGCTGGAACTGGAAGACCGTGTGGTGGGCATCAACTCGCTGAAGAACCTCTTCTCGCCAGCCGTGAAACAGCAGATTCGCAGCGGGCAAACCCGCAAGATAGGCAAGGAAGGCAACTTCGACCTGGAAGGCGTCTTGGCGCTGAAGCCCGACCTCATCCTTGTCAGCGCTTCCAAGCACGGAGGCTTCGAGGTGCTGCGCCAGTGCGGCGTGCCGCTCATCACTCACCACGGCTACAAAGAGACCGACCCGCTGGGACAAGCCGAGTGGCTGAAGCTGGTGGGCTTGCTTACGGGCCAGACGCGCCGGGCAAATGCCGTCTTCGCCGACATCGAGAAGAAGTACCAGACGCTCCGCAGCGAGGTGGCAGCGCATTGCCAGCACTCGGCTGCAAAGTTGCCGACTGTCGCATCCGGCAGGCAGATTCGCGACGGCTGGTATGTGGTGGGCGGGCAGAGCTATATGGCACGTCTCTTTGCCGATGCCGGAGCCGAATATGTGATGGGCGGAGGCGAAGATTCCGGTGGCCGCACGCTCGACTTTGAGGCAGCATATGCGCGTGCCGTGCATGCCGATTTCTGGCAGACGGACGGCGCCTTCGACGGCGAATATACGTTGCAGACGCTTGCGGCCGAAGACAACCGCTACGCCACGCTCGACGCCTTCCGCAGCCGTCGCGTGCTTTTCTGCAACTTCTCTCAGACGCCATACCGCGAGTTGGCGGCCGTGCAACCACACTTCCTGCTGGCCGATTTCGTGAAAGCCTTTCATCCCGAACTGCTTCCTCACTACAATCCTAAATACTACAAACTCATAAGATGAAAATTTACACCAAGACTGGCGACCAAGGCCAGACGTCGCTCGTGGGCGGACAGCGTGTGAGCAAATGCTGTCAGCGCCTCGAAAGCTACGGAACCATAGACGAACTCAACTCATTTGTCGGTCTGTTGCTCACGTATTGCACTGAGCCGGCCGACCGCTCATTCCTTCTTTCTGTCCAAAACACACTCTTCGTGGTGGGCGGCTACCTCGCCACAGACAATTCGCAACGCGAAATCCGGCAGGGAAACATCGTCACGGGCGAAATGATTGCGGCTGCCGAACAGGAAATCGACCGCCTGCAAGCCATCCTGCCGCCGCTGCGGCTCTTCATTCTGCCGGGTGGCACGCGTGCTGCCTCGTGTGCCCATGTCTGTCGCACCGTTTGCCGTCGTGCAGAACGCGAAATCCTGCGGCTGGCCGAGACGGGAGCCGCGGTGGATGCCGAGCTTCTCTCGTACGTAAACCGCCTGAGCGACTACTTTTTCGTGTTGGCGCGCAAACTCAATTGCGACGAAGGCGTAGAAGATATCATTTGGCAGCGACAAAAATAAGAACCAACAAACGATGAAACGCCAAGCAATACTGTTGCCCCTCGCCCTTATCTTTTCGGGTGTGGCGGCTGCACAGAAAACCGATTCGCTTCGCGCCGTAACGCTCAACCCTGTGGTCATCACCGGCACGGGCACTTATCACAAAGCCGACAATTCGCCGGTGGCTGTGAGAGTCATTTCCGCCAAGGAGATACGCGACGCTCACGCCACCACGCTTCAGGAGGCGCTAACCAGACTCACGCCCAACGTTACGACACACACCAACGGCATGGGCACGTTCGTAAATTTCAATGGCGTGAGCGACGACTACGTTCAGATACTTGTCAACGGCAAGCGCGTGAGTGGCGACGACCGTTGGAGCCGCATCAGCATGAATAACGTGAAGCGTATAGAAGTTTTCAGCGGTGCCGCCAGTTCCCTCTATGGCAGCGATGCCATTGCCGGCGTGATAAATATCATTACCGATGACGGAAAGGAGCAACTCTCGGCCTCGTCTTCCACAAAAGTGCTCAACAACGGACGCTTCGCGCAGCACATAGACGTGGATGCCACCGCCGGCAAGTTCTCCTCCCGCACATCCTATACCCACCAGCAGGCCGACAACTGGCAGGTGAATCCCTATCAGACCTTCCGCGAGGGCGCGCAGGAAGTGCAGAAACTCACAGGGCGGCCCATGTCGACGGGCTTCCGCAGCGAGAACATCAGCGAGCAGTTCGACTGGAACTTCAGCCAGCAGTGGTCGGCCTACCTGCGCGGAGATTTCTACGACAACGTCACGCAGCGGCCACAGGGCGCCACATACTTCACGCAGAAGGTTACGACCGATGCCGCCACAGGCGGTAAGACCTATACCTACAGCTCGCGTCAGGCATACACCTACGACCTGCATCACCGCTCGTACACGGTAGGCGGCGGAGCGCGCTGGGTGCCCAACCGCAACACCCACATCTATCTTGATGTCTATCGCGACAATTTCCGTTCCGACTACGACTATTGGCAGACGGCCACGAAGGAGGCGTACGACGAGACGCGGAAACGCACCCACTACACCAACGAGACGCTGCGCGGCATCCTGCGTCTCGCCTCGTGGAACAAGCTTTCGGCCGGTGCGGAGTTCGTGCAGGAGACGCTCACCAGCGAGAGCGACAACATCCACGGCCGACACACTCAGAGTTATAACCTCTTTGCGCAGGACGAGGTGCGCATTTTCAGCCCGTTGGAGGGTGTCGTGGGATTGCGCTACGTGCAGGACCGCAATTTCGGCGCGCACTTTACACCCAATGCAGGCCTCTTTTTCCATCTTGGCGGCTTCCGCGCCCGTGCCAGCTACGCGGCGGGCTACCGCACTCCTACGCTCTCGCAGCTCTATGCCACAGATCAGGCCAAGACGGCGGCCCGTTATACGCTCTACAACCCCACGCTGAATCCCGAGAAAAATCACTTCTGGAATCTGAATCTCGAGTACGGAAACCACTGGATGACGGCCAGCCTGACCGGTTTCGTCAACCAGATTCGTGACATGATAAACTACCGCACGCTCACACAGGCCGAGGTGGCTGCAGATGCCAGCCTTGCCGCCTTGTATGCCGAAGGCTGGACCACCATCCGACAACGCGACAACATAGACCATGCCTCGCTTCGCGGCTTCAGTGCCAACGTCAAGTTTCTGATTCCCGGAGGCGTGACACTGGGCGGTGGCTACTCCTTCACCGACTCGGAGGCCAAGACGCAGACACTCGACAAAACGACGCAGACCTACGTGACGGCTGTCTCGCCCGTCGATAAGTCGGTTCGCAACGTCGGCAACGTGCTTGCTGCGTGGGACGGCTCGTGGCGGCGCCACCACACCAACGTGACGCTGACCGGACATCTGCAGGGCCACCGCTACAGCAGCACGTATGGTTTTGCCGAAGGCTACAGCCAGTGGGACATCTGCGTGCGGCACTCCGTGCAGATGGAGCAGTTCGTCTTGGAGCCCGGCATAGGCATCGAAAATATTTTCAACGAGCGAGACACATCGCCCTGGACTTCCAACTATTCCACTGTCAGCCCCGGCCGTTCGTTTATGGTCAGCCTGGCGCTGAAATTTGACGCCCAGAAGTGAGCGGCGCAACGTTTCATCCATCAACCTTCAACCCCAGAGAACAATGAAGATTACAGTTGTGGGCATCGGTCCCGGCTCTCCGGAAGACATCACGCCTGCCGTGGCGCAAGCCCTGTCGCAGTGCGATGTAGTGGTGGGCTATAAATATTATTTCCGGTTCCTAGCGCCGTTTCTCTCGGACGGCACGCAGTGTGTGGATTCCGGCATGAGGCGCGAGCAGGAGCGTGCCGAGGAAGCATTCCGCCTGGCCGAGGAGGGCCGGTCGGTGTGCGTGGTTTCCAGCGGCGATGCCGGCATCTATGGCATGGCCTCGCTGGTGCTCGAGCTGAAGCGCGTGCGCCAGAGCGCCATCGACGTGGAGATTCTGCCGGGCATCAGCGCGTTTCAGAAGGCTGCAGCCCTGCTTGGCGCTCCGATGAGCCACGATTTCTGTGTCATCTCGCTCAGCGACATACTTACGCCGTGGCAGCTGATAGAGAAACGCATTGTCGCAGCAGCGACGGCCGACTTCGTAACGGCTGTTTACAACCCTCGAAGCGAGGAACGCTACTGGCAGTTGGCGCGGCTCAAGGAGCTGTTTCTCCAGCATCGCTCGCCCGAAACGCCTGTTGGCATCGTGCGGCAGGCCGGACGCGACGGCCAGACGGTACGGCTGACGCCCCTGAAAGATTTTAATCCCGAGGAGGCAGACATGTTTACCATCGTTGTCTTGGGGAACAGCCAGTCGTACATTTGGCAAGACCGCCTTATCACGCCGCGCGGCTATCCTTTGGCAGCGGAGTCGGCGGGCGAGGAATACGGAGTGGGGCAGTCCATCATGATGCAGTCGTTCCGCACGATTCTGGGCGAACTGCGCGAGCCACGGCAGCCGCTGTGGCGACTTTGGCCGCTGCTGCACGCCGTTCACACGACGGCCGACTTCGAGATGGAACGCCTGCTGCGGGTGGACGAGCGCGCCACGGAGCTGCTTTTTCAGAAAGTACAGGCCGGAGCGTTGCGTACCATAGTGACGGACGTCTCGATGGTGGCCAGTGGCATCCGGCGTGGTGCACTCGAGCGGCTTGGGCTGAAGGCCGTCTGCTATATCAACGACCCGCGAGCCGTCGAAATGTCGCGTGCACAAGGTCTGACGCGAGCGCAGGCGGGCATCCGTCTGGCCGCAAGTGAGCATCCCGATGCACTCTACGCCTTCGGAAATGCGCCTACGGCACTGCTGGAGTTGTGCCGTCTCGTGCGTCGTGGCAAGTGCTGTCCGGCAGGCATCGTGGCGGCGCCTGTGGGATTTGTACACGTCGAGGAGAGCAAACATGCGGCCAAAGTCTTCACCGCCATCCCCAAGCTGATGGTGGAAGGCCGCAAGGGCGGCAGCGGACTGGCTGCCACATTGGTAAATAGCATTCTCACTTATGACGATGCCGAAGCACTCAGGCCGGGGAGGGACGTGTAGTATGGAACAGCGCTTCGTGTTGATTGGGATTTGCGACAGCCAGTTTCAGGAATTGCCGGCCGCAGTTTTACAGATTATTGCACGTGGGAAAATTTTTTCCGGCGGGCGGCGTCATCATCAGCTCATGGAGTCGCGTCTGCCGGCGGGGCACAAATGGATAGATGTGACGGTGCCTCTCTCCGACGTTTACGCGCAGTATGCCGAGGCGACGGACGAGATAGTGGTCTTTGTCTCGGGCGACCCGTTGTTTTTCGGCTTTGCATCCACCCTGCGCCGCCAGTTCCCCGGCTGTCTGCTGCGTGTCTTCCCAACGTTTAACTCCCTTCAGATGCTGGCCCACCGCATGCAGTTGCCCTACCAGTCGATGCGTTGCGTCTCGCTTACCGGCCGCGACTGGGACGGTTTGGACCGCGCGCTCATAGAGGGCGAAGCGCTGATTGGTTGCCTTACAGACCGACAAAAAACGCCGCAGGCCGTCTGGGAACGGATGGCGACGTATGGTTTCACCAATTACCAAATGACGGTCGGCGAGCAACTGGGCAACGAGGAGGCCGAACGTGTGGCCGACTTCGAGCCTGAGCACGCCTACGCCTTCCCCAACTGCCTTATCCTGCAGCGTCGCGAAGTGCGGCAGCGACCTTTTGGCATTCCGGAGTCGGATTTCCACCTGTTGGACGGACGCGCTCGCATGATAACGAAGATGCCCGTCCGCCTGCTTTCGCTCTCGCTGCTCGACCTTCGCCACCGCACTTCCTTCTGGGACATAGGTTTCTGCACGGGCAGCGTCAGCATCGAAGCCAAGCTTCAGTTCCCTCATTTGCGGGTTACGGCTTTCGAGGTTCGACAGGAGGGCCGCCGGCTGATGGAACTCAACAGCCGCCGCTTTGGCACACCCGGAATAGCGACAGTGATTGGCGATTTCCTCGAGTCGGACCTCTCGCAGCTACCGCGCCCCGATGCAATCTTCGTGGGCGGACACGGCGGACGCCTCGAAGAAATGCTCTGCCGCCTGCACGAGGTGGCACTGCCGGGTGCCACGCTGGTCTTAAATTCGGTGAGCGACGAGAGCCATGCCCTCTTCCTGCGCGCTGCGGCAGCCAGCGGATTCACGCTTTGCGGCCAGACGCGCATTGCCATAGATGAACACAATCCCATTACCATTCTGAAAGCAACAAAAGCACACTGCGATGATACGATTTGAGACTATAAACGAGGCGGGCCGCCGTTTGGCCCAGTTGATAGAACGGGAGGAGATTCCATTCGAGGGCGAGGCTGTCGTCTTCGTGGGCGCCCTGGGTATCTGCGTGCGGCGCATGGCAGAAATGGTGCACGACAAATATACAGACCCCGCAGTCGTCTGTGTGGATACTACGGGCCGTTACGTCATTCCCGTGCTAAGCGGTCACGTGGGTGGCGCCAACGAACTGGCACGCCAGATTGCGCTCGTCACCGGCGGCGAGGCCGTAATCACCACGCAAAGCGACAATCTCGGGCTGTGGCCTTTGGACACGTTGGCCCGGACGAATGGCTGGGGCATGACGCGCCTAAGCCGTGCGGCCATGAACCGTGCGATTGCCACTTTCGTTGGCCAGCGACCCACGGCGCTCGTGGTGGAATGCAACGATGCCGGAGCCCGCAGGATGACAGACAATCTGCCGCAGCACGTCAGCCTCTTTCGCAATTACGCAGACTATAAGGCCGCAGTGCGCAGTGGAGCGGCCTTCGAATTGCTTCTCATCGTGTCGCATCGATGCTACCCCGCGTCGGACGTCCCGACGCTGCAGTACTTTCCACGCTGTCTGCACCTCGGCATCGGATGCCAGAAGGATGCGCCCGTAGAGATTGCCCCGCAGTTGCTTGCAGAACTACGTGCGGCAGGCTACGCGCCAGAGGCCATCGCCACCATCGCCACGATAGAACTGAAGCAGCACGAGCCGTTGCTCCTCGCCCTCTCGCAGGCCATGCCGTGGGCTATGGTGCGTATTTACCCGTCCTCTGAACTGGCCAAAATAAAAATCCCGAACCCCAGTCAGAAAGTTTTCGAAGTGACGGGCTGCTACGGCGTGGCCGAGGCCAGTGCAAAAGCACACGACATACACTCGAGACTCGTGGTCGAAAAACAGAAAGGCAGCCTTTCGCAGAACGGAAAGATAAGCCACTACACCTATGCCCTGGCCGAGGATGCTGCAGCGGTGCGGCAGGGACACATCGAGATAGTGGGTGCCGGCCCTGGCGACCCTGAGTTGGTGAGCGTGCGCGGCCGCCACTTTCTGGAGCAGGCAGACCTCATACTCTACGCCGGAAGTCTCGTTCCGCGACAGTTGACAGCCTGCGCCAAGCCCGGTGCAGTCGTCCGTAACAGCGCCACCCTGAACCTCGAAGAGCAGTTCCAGCTGATGAAGGAGCATTACGACCGCGGAAATCTGATCGTGCGCCTTCATACCGGAGATCCCTGCATCTACGGGGCTATCCAAGAACAGATGGCACTGTTCGATGCACACGACATGGATTATCACATCACGCCCGGCATCAGCAGTTTTCTGGCGGCGGCGGCCGAGTTGCGCAGCCAGTTTACGATTCCCGAGGAGTGCCAGACCATAATCTTAACGCGCGGAGAAGGACGCACGCCCATGCCGGAGCGCGAGAAACTCCACATGCTCGCCGTGCATCAGAGCACAATGTGCATTTTTCTCTCGGCAACTCTGGTGCGGCAGGTGCAAGACGAACTTTTGGCGGGTGGATATGCGCCTGAGACGCCTGTGGCCGTCTGCCACAAGCTTACGTGGCCCGGCCAGCAAATCTTCCGAGGCGAACTCCGAAACTTGGCACAGATGGTGGAGGAGCAGGGACTCACGCTGACGACGCTTATTATCGTCGGAAAGGCGGTTGACAATCGTGAGGGGCTGAGTCGCCTCTACGATAGCAAGTTTACTCATTTGTTTAGGAAGGGCGGCACGGCCGAATCGTAAGATGATACTGGTATTCGGAGGAACCACAGAAGGGCGTTTGGCCGCCGAAGTCTGCGAGGCAGCGGGCAAGACGTACTATTATTCCACTCGAGGCAGTGGGCAGGACGTGCCTTTGGTGCACGGCCAAAGGCTGACGGGTGGCATGACGGCCGCCGAAATCCGGCACTTTGTGCAGGAGCGTGGCGTACGATGTATCGTGGATGCAGCGCATCCGTTTGCAGAGGAATTGCACCGTGCTGTCGCAGAGGCGGGTGTGCCGGTGGTGCGATTGCAGCGCGAGCTTGGCGAGCCGACGGAGGGCGTTACGTATTGCTGCGACGTGGAGGAGGCGCTCGAACGCTTGCTGGCCGAGCCGGCAAGGCGGCTGCTTGCGCTTACTGGCGTCAAGAGCATCGAAAAGCTGGCGCCATATTGGCGGCAGCACACGACGTTCTTCCGGATCCTGAACCGCCCGGAGAGCCTGCGGCGTGCGAGCGAGGCTGGTTTTCCAGCGGAGCAACTTCTGTATTACGACGAAGAACTTTCCTTGCCGACGACGGACGAAGAAGCGGAACTGATGCAGCGGATAGGCTGCGATGTCGTGCTGACAAAGCAGAGCGGAGCGAACGGAGGTCTCGAAGCAAAGACGGAGGCTGCGAAGCGTCTGGGACTGCGATGCTTGGTGATTGAGCCACCGAGGCTGCCGGAAGCGTGGACGTATGTGACGGGGAAGCATGGGCTAAGGAGGGAGATAGAGAGAAAGGTGCCTGAGTTTTTCGAGCTGAAGACGGGCCTTACTACGGGGACTTGCGCGCAGGCGGCGACAAAAGCGGCGCTGGTGTCGCTGTTGAGTGGGGCGGAAGTGGAGGCTGTGACGGTGTTGATGCCGTGCGGAGAGCGTGTGAGCGTGGAGGTGGAGCCTGAGGGGAGCGGCGCTGCGTCGGTTGTAAAGTGTTGGAGCGACGACCCGGATGTGACGCGCGGGTGCAGGGTAAGGGCAGAAGTGGCCTTTCTGGAACGGGGCGCGAAGGGTGTGAGATTCGAGCGCGGACGTGGCGTGGGCGTTGCGACGTTGGAGGGACTTGGGATTCCCGTGGGAGAGGTTGCGGTGAGCGTTGCGGTAAGGAAGGCAATTGAGGCGGAAGTGAAAGGGATGACGGAGCGGGGCGTGAGGGTTCGGCTTTCGATAGAGAACGGCGAAGTGTTGGCGCGGCAGACGTTCAACGGCAGAGTTGGAGTGGAGGGCGGTCTGAGTATTATCGGGACGTCGGGCGTGGTGATTCCGTTCAGCAACGAAGCGTTCGTGGAGAGCATTGGAAGGGAGATGGAAGTGGCGGCGGCAAATTATCGGAGCGAAAGCGGAGCAAGAACGGAGGGAGAACGGAGGGGCATCGGACTTGCTTCGGGGAAAATGGGCGAGGAAATGTTGCTGCGCGAGGAGCCTGATTTGTGGGTGATTCACTATGGGAATTTTGTGGGCGCGGCGCTCAGGAAGGCGTACGAGGTGGGTTTTCGTCGCGTGGTGCTCGGCATAATGATAGGGAAGGCTGTGAAACTGGCGGCTGGCAACCTTGACACGCATTCGCACAAGGTGTCGATGGACAAGGATTTTCTGGTGAGAGTGGCGGAAAGCGTGGGTGTCGGGGATGCGCGGCAGCGTGTGGAGGGAATACGGATGGCGCGTGAGCTTTGGGGCTGTATGCCGCCGGAATTTTTTGAGCGACTGCGGGAACTCTGCCAGCAGCATTGCAGGGAGGTGTTTCCGACGGGTGAAATTGTAATTAGGATGTTATGCGACAGAGAGATGTAACGTTATTTTTGCTGGCGGCAAGCATTCCGTTGCTGGGAATGCTGAATCTGGCCGTGGGTTCGGTGGGCATTCCGTGGAGTGCGGTGTGGCGGATTCTGATGGGCGACGAGGGGACGGACGAGGTGTGGCGCAACATTGTGCTGGGGACTCGTTTGCCGCAGACGCTGACGGCAGTGGCGTGCGGTGCTTCGTTGTCGGTGGCGGGACTGGAGATGCAGACCGTTTTCAGAAATCCGCTGGCGGGACCTTCGGTGCTGGGCATCAGCAGTGCGGCTTCGCTGGGTGTGGCTTTTGTGGTCTTACTGAGCGGTGCTTTGGGCGGCGGGTTCCTGTGGCGTTTTGGTGTGCTGGGGAATGCGGCTCTGACGCTGGCAGCTGCTGTTGGCGCGCTGGCTGTGATGGGCCTCATGGTGTTTCTCTCGCGGCGTGTGGAGGGAAATGCGACGCTGCTGGTGGCTGGTGTGCTGATAGGCTACATTGCGACGGCTGTGACGGGTGTGCTGAAATCTTTTGCGAGCGAGGAGAATCTGCACTCGTTTGTGGTGTGGGGGTTGGGCTCGTTCTCGCGTGTGACGGGCGGCCAAGTGGGTGTGTTTGTCGGGCTGTCGGGTGTGTTTGTGGCTGCGTCGCTGTTGCTGGCTAAGCCGTTGAACCTGCTGTTGCTGGGCGAACGCTACGCGGCGAACTTGGGACTGAACGTGCGACGTGCGCGAATGTGGTGTATCGGCTCTGCCGGTGTGCTGACGGCGGTGGCGACGGCGTACTGCGGGCCTGTGATGTTTCTGGGTCTGGCTGTGCCGCATATCTGCCGTGGCTTGCTGGGTACGGAGGACCACCGCGTGCTGCTGCCTGCGTCGTTGGGTTGCGGAGCATCGATGGCTCTGCTTTGTAACTTGCTGGCGCGGCTGCCGGGATTTGAAGGCACGCTGCCGGTGAATTCCGTGACGGCACTGACGGGCGCGCCCGTGGCACTGTGGGTGCTACTGAGGAGAAAGAAGGGTGGCGGCGGCAACGTGTGAAAAAGAATGCGCGAGCGGATGAGTGGCTCGCTGATGGGACAGAAAAATGGATATAATAAATAAGGTATAGGGAATGATAATATTGATTACAGGCGGTCAGCGCTCGGGCAAGAGCACGTATGCCGAGCGGCGTGCGCTGTCGCTGAGTCCGCGTCCTGTGTATATGGCCACGGCGCGCATTTGGGACGACGAGTTTGGCGAGCGGGTGAAGAAGCACCAGGCGCGGCGCGGGCCGGAGTGGACGAACATAGAGGAAGAGCGCTGGCTGAGCCGCCACGACGTGACGGGTAGGGTGGTGCTGGTGGACTGCTGTACGCTGTGGGCGACGAATTTCTTCTACGAAGGCGAAGGGCAGGAGCCGAGCGTTGAGCGGGCGCTGGCGCAACTGCGCGAGGAGTTTGACCGCCTGACGCAGCAGGATGCCACGTTCCTGTTTGTGACGAACGAGATTGGGTGCGGCGGCGTGAGCGAGAATGCGGCGCAGCGAAAGTTTACGGACCTGCTGGGATGGTTTAATCAGTACGTGGCGGCGAGGGCCGATGAGGTGGTGCTGCTGGTGTCGGGTGTGGCCGTAACCGTGAAGGCGGCTAAGAGGACAGGTGGCATGACGCCGACTGAACCGATAATGGACGACGCGCAGCTGGCTGCGGCGCTGCGGGCGAAAATAGACAACCTCAACAAGCCAAAGGGCTCGCTTGGGCGGCTGGAAAGCCTGGCGCTGCAGGTGGGAATGATACAGCGTACGCTGGAGCCGCGGCTGACGCATCCGTGCCACATCCTGTTCGGCGGCGACCACGGCGTTGAGCGCGAGGGCGTTTCGGCGTCGCCTCGCGAGGTTACTTGGCAGCAGATGAAAAACTACGGGCGCGGTGGTGGCGGCGTGAATATGTTTTGTAGGCAGCACGGCTTTGCTCTTCGCGTGGTGGACGTGGGCGTGGACTATGATTTCGACGCGGCGGAGTGCCCGCACATCATAGACCGTAAGGTGGCGCACGGGACGAAGAATTTCTGCCATGAGGCTGCGATGAGCCACGAGGAGTGGGCGAGGGCGCTGGCCGTGGGCGCTGAGCAAGTGGACGCGTGCCACGGGGAAGGCTGCAATGTTATTTGTTTTGGCGAGATGGGCGTGGGAAATACTTCGGCCAGCAGCGTGCTGATGCACCTGCTGTTGGGCATCCCGCTGGCTGAATGTGTGGGCGCTGGCAGCGGTCTTGACGCGACGGGCGTGCGGCACAAACGCGAGGTGCTGGAGCAGGCGGTGAGAAACTGGAAAGCTGCGGCCGGAAGCGACACGGGCGACGTCAGCCGGATGCTGGCGCAGTTCTGCGGCTTCGAGATGGCGGCGGCCATCGGCGGCATGCTGCGTGCGGCGGAATGGCGCATGGTGGTGCTGGTGGATGGCTTCATCATGACGGCCTGTATGCTGGCGGCGTGGCGGCTGCGGCCGAGCGTGATGGATTTCGCTGTGTTCGGCCATTGCGGCGACGAAGGAGGGCACCGCCGCATGCTGGAGGCGATGGGCGCTGAGCCGCTCTTGCGGCTAAACTTGCGGCTGGGCGAAGGAACCGGTGCGCTGTGTGCCTATCCGCTGGTGGTGTCGGCAGTGAATATGTTGAATGAAATGGATAATTTCAGCCATGCAGGGATTACAAAATACTTTTAAGCGTGTGGCGGCTGCCGTGATGTTCTTTACGCGGCTGCCGTTGTGGCGCGTTGTGAAGGTGGAAAGTCGGTACTTTGAACGTGTGGTACCGCTGTGGCCGTTGGCCGGTTGGCTGACTGGCAGCGTGTCGGCACTGACGTGCTGGGCCGGGTTGTGGGTAGGACTGACGGCCAGCGTGGCGACGCTGCTGGCCATACTGGCGCGGACGCTGCTGACAGGAGCGCTGCATGAGGACGGACTGGCCGACTTCTGCGACGGAATGGGCGGCGGCACGGACCGCGATTCCACGCTTCGCATTATGAAAGATTCGCACATCGGCACGTACGGCGTGCTGGGACTGGTGTTTTACGAACTGCTGCTGTGGCAGACGCTGAGCGCGCTGGTGGGCCGCGGCATGTCGCCGCTGATGCTGCTGGCCGGCGACGCGCTGGCCAAGTGGTTTGCCTCGACGATGCTCTACTTCCTGCCTTACGCGCGCAACGCTGCGGAGGCTAAAAACCGACTGGTGTACGTGCGGACGCCGTGGAGCGAAAGGCTGATGAGCCTGCTGCTGGGCGTGGCACCGATGGCGCTGGTGTGGCGTGAGGCGAGTGTGGTGGGAGTGGTGATGGCTGCCGCGGCTCTCTGGCTGATGGTGACGTGGATGCGTCGGCGTCTGGCAGGCTACACGGGCGATTGCTGCGGCGCTACGTTTCTGGTGGTGGAACTGGTGTTTTATGTGACGTTACTGACGGAGAGATGCATGAGATGATAATTGCAGCTGCCTCGTCGGGCAGCGGGAAAACGACGTTCAGTCTGGGATTGATGCGAGCGTTGCGGCAGCGGGGGCTGCGGGTGCAGCCCTTCAAGTGCGGGCCGGACTACATAGACCCGATGTTTCACCGGCAGGCTGCGGGCTGCGAGAGCGTGAACCTGGACACCTATCTGGCATCGGAGGCACACGTGACGGGTCTGTACGCCCGGCGTGGCGGAGAGGCGGACGTGAGCGTGGTGGAGGGCGTGATGGGTCTGTACGACGGCTACGACGGGGCACGTGGCAGCAGCGGCGCGCTGGCTGCGCTGTTGGACGTGCCCGTGGTGCTGCTGGTAAACGCACAATCTGTGGCATACAGTGTGGCCGCGTTGATAGCGGGCTTCAGGTCGTTCTGTGCGCCTGTGATTGGGCGGCCGGTGCGGCTGGCCGGCGTGGTATTCAACAAGGTGGCGTCCGAGAGTCACTTCCGCAGCCTCGAAATGGCGTGCAGGGACGCCGGTGTGGCGTGCTTCGGCTACCTGACGAGGAATGATGCGCTGGCTGTGCCGAGTCGCCATTTGGGTTTGACGTTGAGCGCCCGTGAGGAGATGGAGCGGCTGATACAGCGTGCCGCGGAGGAAGTGGAGCGGCACGTGGATGTAAACCGCCTGCTGGCTGCCACCACATGTGGGCGACGGCCGGCAGAAACGGCGCCTGACGCAGGAAGCGGAAATCTGCGTGTCTGCGTGGCACGCGATGAGGCTTTCAATTTTACGTACGCAGAGAACCTGCGCGCACTGCAGCAGCTGGGAGACGTGGTTTTCTTCTCTCCGCTGCGCGACGGCACGCTGCCGCTCTGCGATGCGTTGTACCTGCCGGGCGGATATCCCGAACTGTTTGCCGACCAGTTGACGGCGAATGCCGAGATGCGACACAGCATTGGCGCGTTTGCTGCGCGTGGCGGGCAGATATTTGCGGAGTGCGGTGGATTTATGTACCTTTGCCGCGAGATAGACGGCAGGGAGATGTGCGGCGTTTTCCCCTTCGCGGCCACGATGGAGGGTGCGCGGCTGCATCTGGGCTATAGGCAGTTGGGCGTGATGCGCGGACACGAATTCCACTATTCGAGCCTCCGCAGTGACGACGGCGCCGGCAACGTGGAGCGCATCGGCGGGCAGCGGACGGCCATGGGACGGGCCGTGGAGACAGCCCTGTACCGACGTTGGAACACCGTGGCAGGCTATACGCATTGGTACTGGGCGGAGCACCCGTCGTTGCTGCCCTTCGGCAAGGAGACGGGACGCGTGGCAGAATGGATGGCGCAAGGCCAAAAACTGTGAACTATGAGCGAAGAAAAGAATAAACGGCTGCGGCCGCTGATGCTGGTGGGCACGGGCAGCGACGTGGGAAAGAGCGTGCTCTGCACGGCTTTCTGTCGCATCTTCAGGAACGACGGCTACCGGCCGGCGCCCTTCAAGGCGCAGAATATGGCGCTGAACTCGTTTGCCACGAAAGAGGGCTTGGAAATCGGGCGGGCTCAGGCCGTGCAGGCCGAGGCTTGCGGCATAGAGCCGCAGACCGACATGAACCCGCTGCTGCTGAAGCCCAACTCGGAACACACCACGCAGGTGGTGCTGCACGGGCGGCCCGTGGGAAACCGCTCGGCGTACGATTATTTCCGTCGCGAGGGCAGGGAGGAGCTGCGAAACGAAGTGTGCGCGGCATTCGACCGTCTGGCCGCGTGCTACAATCCCATCGTGATGGAAGGTGCCGGCAGCGTGTCGGAACTGAACTTGCGTGACTCGGACTTGGTAAATATGCCCATGGCACGGCACGCAGACGCACGTGTTGTGCTGGTGGCCGACATCGACCGAGGCGGCGTCTTCGCGTCGTGCTACGGCAGCGTGCAGCTGCAAACACCGGATGACAGGGCTCGCATCTGCGGCATCATCGTGAATAAATTCCGAGGCGACAGGCGACTCTTTGAGGAGGGACGGCGCATGCTGGAGGATGTGTGCGGCGTGCCCGTGCTGGGCGTAGTGCCGATGCTGCAGGGACTGGCTGTGGAAGAGGAAGACAGCGTGGCTCTGGAGCACAAGCGGCGCACGCTGCAGGCAGGGAAAGTGAACGTGGCAGTGGTGCTGCTGCGGCATATCAGCAACTTTACGGACTTCGACACGCTGGAGCGCGACGCGCGCGTGAATCTTTTCTATACTGCCAGCGCGGAGGACATAGAGGCCGCCGACATCGTTATCCTGCCGGGGACGAAAGCTACACTGGACGACCTCGTGGAGCTGCGACGCTCGGGACTGGCACAGGCCATCCTGCGTGCCCACGCTGCGGGGCGACAGATAGTGGGCATCTGCGGCGGATTCCAGATGCTGGGACGGCAAGTGACCGACCCGCTGGGCGTGGAAGGCGGCATCGCGTGCCTGCCCGGACTGGGACTGCTGCCTGTGGAAACTACAATGCGGGCTGAGAAAAAGACGGAACAGGTGGAATTCCTTTTCCACGGCGAGCTGTGCCGCGGGTATGAAATACATCAGGGCGTGAGCACGGCGGAGGACGCAGTGGTGGAGGCCGAGCGCTGTATGGGCACCTACGTGCATGGCATACTGGACAATCGGGCTGTCATAGACTGGCTGCTGGCCGGCAAGACGAAGGATGCGGCGCCCGACGTGAGTGCGGAGGACTTCAAGGAGCAGCAGTACGAGCGGTTGGCTGCCGAGGTGAGAGCGTGTGTGGACATGAAAATGATATATGATTTCCTGAAATATGACTGAGGGACACGGAGACGACACCTATAGGTATGGCTGCATCAGGGCTAACTTTAGCTCGAATGTGTACGCCCATTTCAATCATGCGGCGCTCTATGCGCATCTGGCCACGCGACTGCAGACGGTGAACCACTATCCGGAACCCGTGGCGCGACGGCTGGAGGCGGAACTGGCTGCCGCGATGGGGCTGGAAGAGAGGCAGGTGGTGGTGACGAATGGAGCCACCGAGGCTATCTATCTGGTGGCGCAGACGATGCGTCGCAGCCGGTCGGCCATCCTGCAGCCTGCGTTTGCCGAGTATGCCGACGCTTGCAGGTTGCACGAGCACAGGCTGGCTGCGTTCTACCGGCTGGAGGACTTGCCGGCGGAGGCCGAGGTGGCATGGGTTTGCAATCCAGGGAACCCCACGGGCGCCGTGTTGGAGCGCGAGGCACTGCTGGACGTGATGGAGCGGCGACGCGAGACTTTGTTCGTACTGGACGCCAGTTACGCGCCGTACACGCTGAAGCCGCTGGTGGAGGTGGCTGTGGCGGCCGAGATGCCGAATGTGGTGATGCTGCATTCGATGACGAAGGAATACGGCATCCCGGGGCTGAGACTGGGCTACCTGACGGCTTGCGCTGCACTGGCGGAACGCATTGGGCTGCAGCGGCAGCCGTGGGCGGTGAACACACTGGCGCAGGAAGCCGGACTTTTCCTGCTCCGTCACCGCGGAGACTACGTGTTGCCGGTGGAGGAACTGCTGGAGGAACGCCAACGGATGGCCGCAGCACTGCAGCAACTGGGTGTGGTGGAGGTGTGGCCGTCGGATACGCACATCCTGCTCTGCCGCCTGAGGATGGGAAATGCCGCGAGCCTGAAGGAGTATCTGGCCGAGCGTTGCGGACTGCTGATACGTGACGCCGGGAATTTCGAGGGGCTGGATGAGCGGTTCTTCCGCATTGCTGTGCAGTCGGTGGACGAGGACGACGCGCTGCTGCGTGGGATAGGAGAGTGGATGAGCTTCTGACGATGCGATTCGGCAAGGAGGCGAGAGAGAAAGCACGGGACAAAGGAATGAGAAGATGCACACAGAACTACTGATAGCATGGGTGGCAGACTTGCTGCTGGGCGACCCCTCGTGGCTGCCGCACCCCGTGGTGGGCATGGGACGCTGGATAGCCTTCTGGGAACACAGGCTGAATCGTGGGCGCTGGCGTGTGGCAAAAGGTGCGCTGCTGGCGGCGGTGAGTGTGTGTGCAGTATATTTCCTTGTTCGATGGCTGCTGTCGGTGGATTCGTGGTTTGTGGCAGCGATGAAAGTGCTGCTTATCTTCTGCTGTCTGGCGGGCTGCACGCTGCGCCGCGAGGTTGGTATGGTATTTGCGGCACTGGACCGCAGTCTCGACGAAGGGCGGCGTCAGGTGGGCCGCATCGTGGGCCGCGACACGCAGACGCTGACGGCACAGGAAGTACGCACGGCAGCGCTGGAGACACTGGCCGAAAACCTCTCTGACGGCGTGGTGGCTCCGCTCTTCTGGCTGTGCCTGTTGGGAGTGCCGGGAATGGTGGCATACAAGATGGTGAACACCCTTGATTCTATGATAGGCTACCGCACGGAGCGCTACAGGCAGTTTGGCTGCTGGGCAGCGCGAATGGATGACGTGGCCAACTTTGTGCCGGCACGGCTGACGGCCGTGTTGCTGGTGGTCGTGGGATGGGTGTACGGGAAACTGCTGCACGAGCCGGAGCGGCGCAGGTCGTGGCGAGAACTTTGCACGTTCGTCTGGCGCTACGGGCCGCAGCATGCGTCGCCCAACAGCGGGTGGCCCGAGGCAGCGCTGGCCGCAGTGATAGACTGCCAGTTCGGCGGCACGCATAATTACTTTGGGCAGGCCGTCTATAAGCCGCACATCGGAGAGAATGCGCGGGCGCTGAGCACTGCGGATGCGCGTGTGAGCCTGCGTTTGGCGTTCGTGGTGGAGGTGGTGGCCGTGTGCGTGGCGTTTCTTGCCATGCGGTAATCTGTTTGCGACACGTGGTTTTGGTTTTTGCGACACGTGGTTTTGGTATTTGCGACACGTGGTTTTGGTATTTGCGACACGTAGTTTTTGGGCAGTGACGTGTGCTAAGTTTTTTCCGACACGCAGTTTCTGAGGACGTCGGCAGGAGGTTTCTCGGGTGGGAGGGGAAGAAAAAATGCTTTTCGCTTGCGTATTTCGTGGCTTTGCCGTAACTTTGCGCCCAAGAGTCACGTGTTGTGGCTCGGGAAAAGCTTTGTTATGAGCGTGCTTATTCGAGACGTGGTGAACGCCCTTGAACATTTCGCGCCTCTGCCCTTGCAGGAAAGCTACGACAACGCGGGCCTGCAAGTCGGATTGACGGAGGCGGAAGTATCAGGGGCCTTATTGTGTTTGGATGTCACAGAAGCTGTGATTTCTGAGGCAGTCGGAATGGGGTGCAACCTGCTGGTGGCGCATCACCCGCTGCTCTTTCGCGGCCTGAAAACTGTGGCCGACCAGGACCAGGTGCAGCGCTGTGTTCGGCTGGCAATACAGAACGATTTGAACATTTATGCGGCCCACACCAATCTGGACAACGCTGAGGACGGAGTAAACTTCCGCATCGCTGAGCAGTTGGGCCTGCTGGATGTGGAGCTGATGCAGCCCAGACGCGTGACGGTGCGCGAGGAAGGACGGGAAAGGACGCTCATGTCGGGCAGCGGTGTGCTGGGGTATCTGCCGGAGGGCGAGGACTCGTTGCAGTTTCTGCAGCGTGTGAAGCAGGCTTTCGGCGTGGAGTGCCTGATGCACAACGAGCTGTTGCAGCGGCCAGTGCAGAGCGTAGCCATCTGCGGAGGTGCCGGAGATTTCATGCTGGAGGAGGCAATCCGCAGGCAGGCAGATGCTTTCCTGACGGGCGAAATGCACTATCACCAGTACTTCGGGCACGACCAGCAGATACAGATTGGCGTCTTGGGGCACTACCAAAGCGAGCAGTACACCATCGACCTGCTGTATTCGGTGCTCTCGCAGGCTTTTCCGCAGTTGCCGCTTTTCCGCACGGCAATAAACACGAATCCCGTGAAATATCTGTAAGAACGAAAATAAAAAAGTAGAAAGAAAATGGCAAAAGAAAAAGTGAAGGATCCCGCAGAACTGAGCGTGGAGGAAAAACTGTCGAACCTGTATTCGCTGCAGACGGTGCTCTCTAAGATAGACGAGATAAAGACGCAGCGCGGAGAACTGCCGCTGGAAGTGCAGGACCTGGAGGACGAAATCGAGGGACTGACTACGCGTATCGAGAAAATTACAAACGAGATAGCAGAGCTGAAGCGCGACATCGCGGAACGCACAGCTGTCATCGGGACGAACAAAGCGAACATTGCGCGCTACAACGAGCAGATAGACAGCGTGCGAAACAATCGCGAGTACGACAACCTGACGAAGCAAATCGAATATGCCGACCTGGACAATCAGCTCAACGAGAAGCGCATCGGGGAAGCAAAGGCCGCCATGGAGCAGAAGACAGCCGAAGTGACGAACTGCAACGAGCAGGTAAACGAGCGCCGCACTGACTTGGACATCAAGAAGAGCGAGTTGGAGGAGATTATCAGTGAGACAAAAGCAGAAGAGGACAAGCTGCGCGAAAAAGCCAAGAACATAGAACTGACCATCGAGCCGCGTCTTTTGAGCGCCTTCAAGCGCATCCGTAAGAATAGTCGCAATGGTTTGGGCATCGTTTACGTGCAGCGCGACGCATGCGGCGGTTGCTTCAACAAGATTCCGCCTCAGCGCCAACTGGATATCCGCATGAGAAAGAAAATTATCGTCTGCGAGTATTGCGGCCGTATCATGATAGACCCAGAGTTGGCAGGCGTGGGTGTGGCCACAAAGGCAGCAGAGGAGAAGCCGAAGCGCAAGCGTGCTACCACGCGCAAGAAGGCTGAAGAATAAGGATTACAGCAGAGAATCGTAAGGAGGAATGTCGCGCACGAAGCGGCATTCCTCTTTTTCGTAATCCACACGGCAGCAATAGTGGCGCAGCCCGTTGCTTACGATGAGCCACTGCACGTGCAGGCGCATGTTGTAACGGCTAATCTGGTCGAATGTCTGCTGCGAAATCTCCACCGTTGGCGCTTTGTATTCCACTATCAGCAGCGGCTCGGCGTGGCGGCCATAGACGACGGTGTCGCAGCGGCGCGTCATGCCGTTGAATGTGATGCTCACTTCGTTGGCAACGACGCCTGCCGGATAGTTTTTCTGTGTGATGAGAAAGTGAACAAAATGCTGGCGCACCCACTCCTCGGGTGTCAGCGTGACGAATTTGCGGCGTAGTGGATCGAAAACCACGAGGCGACCGTCGCGGTGCGCCACCTTGAGGTCGGCTTCGGGCAGGTTGAGCTTCTCCATGCGCTGCGGTGTTTTCTCGGTCAGGAGAAGATGATGGTCTTATTCTTGTAGGTGAGAATCTTGCGTTCGATGTGTTTCGAGACGGCTCGCGAAAGCACGATTTTCTCCAGGTCCTTGCCCTTGAGCACCAAACTTTCGGGCGTATCCTTGTGTGTGATGCGTGTCACGTCTTGCTCTATGATGGGGCCGGCGTCGAGGTCGGCTGTCACATAGTGGCTTGTGGCGCCGATTATCTTCACTCCGCGCTCGTAGGCCTGATGATACGGCTTGGCGCCAATAAAGGCGGGAAGGAATGAATGGTGGATGTTGATGATGTGGTTTGGAAATTTCGAAATCATGTCGTCCGAAATAATCTGCATGTAACGGGCCAAAACGATGAACGTGATTTTCTCTTTCTCCAGCAGTTCCATTTCTGCCGCCTCGACCTCAGCCTTGTTGCTGTGGTCCTTATTAATGCTCCACACGTGGAACGGCAGTCCAAACTGCTCTGCCACGTAGCGAAGGTCCTCGTGGTTTGAGACGATACAAGGTATGTCACACGCAAATTCGCCTGCCTTCCAGCGTGCCAGCAAGTCGTAGAGGCAGTGACTCATGCGGGACACAAAAATGGCCATGCGAGGTCGTTGGTCGCTGAAGTAAAGGTCGAATTGCATCTCGTAACGCTGCGCATAGAGCGTGCTGACGTATTCTTTTATTTTTTCGCGCGGCACGGCGAAGTGGCGCAACTCCCACTCAATGCGCATGAAGAACATGCCTTCGTGCTTATCGACGTATTGATCCAGATAAACGATATTGCCGCGATTGTCGGTAATGAACTTCGTAACTTCCGAAATGATGCCCTGACGGTCGGGGCAGTGAAGCAGTAATATTGCAGTTGTGTCCATGAAAACTCAGAATTTACAGGTGGCTCCAGCAGTAGCTCCTGTCTTTTGTGGCAGCAAAGGTACGCAATAATTCTTTTATGGCAGGCTGCTTTCCCGATTTTTTTGTGCCTTGTGGCAGAAAACGTCGTGCCGCAAAATATTTTAGGCCTTCGGAGACGCTGAAAACAACTGCAGGACAAAGATTTTCGCACCACAGCGTGAGACTGCGCAGTGGAAGAATGAAAAAAAAGTTGGGCCGAAGTGACGCTTTATTCGTTCATTTCGCGTAACTTTGCAGAAAAATAAAATAAAAGCCATGCTGACAACAAAACAGGAAATCGTGGAGAATTGGTTGCCGCGATACACACATCACGCGCTCGAGGACTTCGGCCGCTACATTTTGCTGACGAACTTCAACAACTATGTCGATATCTTTTGCGAGGAATTGGGCGTGGAAAAGCCGGATTACACGGCCAATATGCGTATGGCCACGTCTAGCGGCATCACAATCATCAACTTCGGAATGGGAAGCCCCAACGCGGCAATCATTATGGACCTCCTTGGTGCCATACATCCCAAAGCCTGTTTGTTTCTTGGCAAGTGTGGAGGCATCTCGAGCAAGACGCAGAAAGGCGACTTGATACTGCCCATAGCCGGAATACGTGGCGAGGGAACCAGCAATGACTACTATCCTCCCGAAGTGCCTGCCCTGCCGGCATTTATGATGCAGCGCGCCGTTTCGAGTACGATACGCGACCTTGGTCACGATTATTGGACCGGAACCGTCTATACCACCAACCGCCGCGTATGGGAGCACGACGAGTCTTTCAAGGAATACCTGCTGACAACGCGGGCGATGGCTGTCGATATGGAGACTGCCACGCTCTTTACCTGCGGTTTTGCCAATCATATTCCCACTGGCGCCCTGCTCCTCGTGAGCGACAACCCGATGACGCCTGACGGTGTCAAGACGAGCGAGAGCGACAACAGCGTAACCGCAAATTACGTGCGCGACCACGTACGCATTGGCATTCAGGCGCTCGAGATGATTCAGCAGGAAAAGAAAACCGTAAAGCATCTGAAGTTCGATTATTGATGGCACAACCGAAAGGCATCACACACAAGGAAATAATCCGCGACGCGCGAGCCGGAAATCTGGCTCCCATCTATTATCTGATGGGCGACGAACCTTATTATATAGATAAGGTAAGCGATTTTCTTGTGGAAACGGCGCTTAAACCCGAGGATCGCGACTTCAATTTGGACGTGGTGTATGGCGCAGACGTTTCGATGAATCAAGTCATCGAACTCGCCCATGCCTATCCGATGATGGCCGATCGGCGCGTCGTCTTAGTGCGCGAGGCACAAGCCATCCGTTCGCTCGACGGCTTGGAGCAGTACGCGCTACATTTCACGCCCACCACAGTGCTCATTCTATGCCACAAATACGGAAAACTCGACGCCAGAAAAGCCGTATATAAGAACATACAGCAGGTGGGTGTCATCTACGAAAGCAAACGTCTTTACGATTCGCAGCTGCCGACCTTTATTACCGAATATGCCAGCCGCAAGAAAGTAGAAATTGAGCTGCAGGCCGTGCAGATGTTGGCAGACCACGTGGGAGCTGACTTAAGTCGTCTCGCTGCCGAACTGGATAAACTAATTCTCGCCCTGCCACAATCTGGTGGCCGCATTACGGCCGATAGAGTAGAGGAGCTGACAGGCGTCAGCAAGGACTTCAATAATTTCGAATTGATGGGTGCCTTGGCTCAACGTGACGTGTTGCGTGCTATGCGCATCGTCAAATATTTCCAAAGTTCGCCTAAAGGTTTTTCGCTTCAGGCGAGTCTTTCCGGAATTTTTACATTCTTTTCCGATGTAATGCTCGCGTTCTACGCTCCGAAAAAGGACGAGAACGGAATAGCTGACTGGTTAGGAAAGCCAGGATGGAAGGTGCGGCAGGACATCTTGCCGGCTTGCAGAAATTATTCTGGCGTGAAAGTTATGCATATTTTGGGCGAAATACGTCGAATTGACGGCGCGTCGAAAGGGGTAGGAGGGTGCCGTACGGCTCCTGGTGAGTTGCTTCAGGAACTAATTTTCTTCATTCTGCACTAACAGAATTGCTAGTTTGCGTCTTTTTTGTGACGCAAAATTTTGTCCGATTTTATTTGAGGAATAGGTGGTTACGTCACTTTGTGACGCTCTGAGAATCGCGCAGAAATTTCCATTTCGTCGTCCTGCCCGAAAAATTGCAGCCATGCAAAAATTTAGTCACCAGACGTTGCTTTCATCAACGTTTAACTTTCTTTTGAATTTCTATTTGCAAATCTAAATGAGCGCCGTGTGTTGAATTGTGAATTTCGATATGTGGTCGCGATTATTTATAATGTAAAATAAGGTAAGCTTTTGCTTCGTAAATCCACATTTGATAATCCGAATTCTGTCGTTTGCATTTAAAGAATGCATTTTATTCGCCGCACAATTATTAATCATAATTAATTAAAAACCAACCATTAAAGTTTGGAATTGCAAATTTAATAGGTCTCTATATGTAAAAATACTCGAAATATTTGCAAAAACACGCCCCAGGCGCCCTAAAACACGTTTTTAAAACGTATAAAACATAGAGAACCAATTTATAATATACAATTATCTTTCCAAACTGCTTTAAGGAGATTATTGGCGCATCTTCTCGTTCTTCTTCGGATATGCAAACGTGAATCTTATGGTGATTACATTTGTTGAATTTGCTTTTGCGAATAATTTTCAAATTCTGATACTGATTTTTAATTTCAAATATTTGTGGTTTTAAATCCTTTTTCCTACATTTGCAAACGAAAATCATGTAGTTTTTGAGGTGTCCCCTCTTAGTTTTGATAAAAATGAAGGATAGAATCTATCAGCTGATGAAGCAGCAAGGCATGAGCCAAAAGCAGTTTGCAAATGAACTGTGTGTGGGTGAAGCAACATTGTCAAGTATTTTTACGGGAAGAACACGCCCTACTAATAATATGGTGGCTGCCATTCACGAACGTTTTCCCGAGGTAAGTATTTCGTGGTTGATGTTTGGTGAGGGTGACATGTATGCTGGCGAGACCATTAAAGTGAAAGAATCTCCTGTTTCGGCTGACGCAACCTCGGACGACTTATTCAGTCAGCCAAATGTTGGCGGCGAGTCTTCACCCGTTTCTGCGCCAGTTTCTGCAACGCCTGCTGCACCAATTATTCGTGAGACGATAAAATATATTGACAAACCGCAGCGAAAAATTACAGAAATACGTGTTTTCTTCGATGATGGCACCTACGAAATCTTTGCTGCGAAACAATAAGCCTTTTGTTTTTTCAGTTTGCTTTTGTATTTCTTACCCCTGCGTTTTGTTGGGTTAGAAGTTGCTTTTTGGAGTGTCGCTTGTTGTTTCAGTAGAAACTGTGCGTCGTTATTTCTATTTTACGTGTGGTTTTTTGGTCGCGACACGTCATTTTTTTGCTTTCTCTCTGTCGCTTTTGCTGCGGCTCTTCGTCTCGGCATAAAAAGAAAATGCTATTTTCTTTGTTCTACACTCAACTTTTTCGTAACTTTGAGTCTTAACTCCAAGTTACTTTGTCTCGGCATAAAAAGAAAATGCTATTTTCTTTGTTCTACACTCAATTTTTTCGTAACTTTGACCTTCGAAAACCTTAAACCGCGATTGATATGAGACGAATTTTACTTGTGGCCTTGTCGGCTCTGGCTTTGACAATTACGGCCAAGAACGTCAATGAGAAGAAGTTGAACGCTCAGGCTTTGAAAGAATACTTGCAACCCATTCGGCCCGGCTACAGCGGGCAGAATCCTTTTTGGAACGAGTTTGCTCGCAAGTTCACCTATGCTCCTGCCTTTGATTTTCAGGAGCGTTCCTTTGCGCGCGCGTACATATTTGTTATTACAGACAACGATGGACACAGGTGGGAAATGCGTTCCCAAAGCCCGAAAGCAGCACTTTCGCCCGTCTGGGAGCAGATACCAGGTGGCACGCAGGTGACACTCGATGTCTTTCCCATTGTGGGAAAAGCGGCCGACACATCCGACACGCTGGGCCATCGCACATTTCTGCGCGATTTTCCCTTCCGCCTGCCCTGTAATGCACCGACTCGTCCCTACCGCGAGGCGGCGCTGAAGGCGATGCTCTGTCTGCATCGCTTGCCGATGGTGCAACAATGGGCAGACCACGCGGAACCCGACTGGAGTTACCGCTTCAGCACGTATGCCTGCAAGATTATTGGCGCCACGCTCAGGAACGAGTGCATGGTGGCGCATTATTTTCCATCCGAGCGCGAGCAGGCGCTGCAGATTGCGCGCAATGTTGCCGCCTATCTTCACGGCATCAGTCAGCCTGTGGGAGCGCCGCTGGCATACTTTCCGCCCACCTATACGAGAGGCGTGCTCGTGAACTCCTCCATTACAAAGCAGGAAGGCGAGGACGCCACAATGTGCATGGAGCCTCTCAACGTGGGTCAGGCACTGCTCGATCTCTACCGAGAGACGAACGAGCGCCAGTATTACGACTGGGCCATCGGGATTGCCACCACGTACAAACGTCTGCAACGACCCGATGGAAGTATGCCCATAAAGCTTGTCTATAGTACTGGCGAGCCCGTCAATGACCGATGCGCCATGTTGCATCCGCTGCTCAACTACCTTCAGCGCCTGAAAGATGAGTTCGGCGTTAGTGATTTCGAAGGCGTCCGCGAGGCTGGCGAGCTTTGGATGCACGATGTGGCGATACGTTCATTCGATATGACCGGTCAGTTCGAGGATGTTTCGGTGTTGAACCTGAAGCCGTATCAGAACCTAACCAACTGTACCGCAGCCCCATATGCCGACTACCTCTGGCGAAAAAAGTCACCGTCGGCCGCAGATTTGGAGGATGCACGCGACCTGATGCGACTTAGCGAGGACCAGTTTGTTTTCTGGGACATGCGGCCCGAGCCGGACGGCATCCGGAAGCACATTGTTCCGTGTGTGTTCGAGCAATATAAGTATCAGGAATCGGTCGATGCCAGCGCCTGTAATGTGGCTGGCGGCTTTCTCTCCTGCTATCTCTGCACGGGCAACCAGTTGGCGCTGGCCAAGGCATTGGCGCTGACCAACGCCATCACTGTGGCGCAGGACGCACGCTCCGGATTTATTCCCACCATTTGGCGGCGAAGCAAGAAGACGGCGAATATCAGCGACATGTGGATAAACTGCGCCGTCCACAGCATCTGCCACCTGCTGCGTACGGCCGATGCCGTTGGCGAGCCTTGACGAGCTGGATTTTGCACTATGAATTAATTGTCGTACCTTTGCAGCCGAATGAGACGACTCTGTGTTTTTCTCCTTCTCGTGTTTGCGTTTGTACGCTTGCAGGCGCAGCCCGAGGACTCGCTACGTGTGAGCGTGCTCACGTGCACGCCCGGCGACCAGGTTTATTCGCTCTACGGGCACACGGCCCTGCGGGTGGAAAACTTCACGCGCGACTTCGACCTCGTCTTCAATTACGGCGTTTTCGACTTTACGAAGCCCCATTTCACGTGGCACTTCGTGCTGGGCGAGTGCGACTACATGGTGATGCCGCTGCCGTGGGACATCTTTGTGAAGGATTACGTGCGTCGTGGCTCAGGCATCTACGCGCAGATCCTTGACCTTACTCCTGCGGAAGCCAACCGCCTGCAGGCATTTCTGATAGTAAACTGCCAGCCCGAGAATCGCGAATATCGCTATAATTTTCTTTACAACAACTGCACGACAAAAGTTCGCGACGTCATCGAGCAGGTCGTGAATGGCGAGATTGATTATCCCGCCCTTGCCCATGGAGAGACCTACCGGCAGTTGCTCCATCAACTGACGAAAAATTATCCTTGGTCGCAGGAAGGAAACGACTTTCTGCTTGGTGCCGACGTCGATAAGCCGTTGAGCGACCGCGAAAGCATGTTCCTGCCGTTGCATCTGATGTCTTATCTCGACGGCGCTACGCTTCGCGACGAGAATGGGGTTCGTTCGCTTGTCGGAAAGAAAGAAATACTTTTACAGGAAGTGGCTGTTGCGCGTAGGCCGTCACGTTGGCGTTCACCGAAAGGGCTTGCGTGGGCTTTTTTCCTTGTGAATCTCCTGATTCTTTTGGTGGAGAGATCCCTGAGGCGGAAATGGTGGATTTACGACGTTGTGCTGCTCACTCTTCAGGGTCTGGCCGGTTGCCTTTTGGCTTTCATGTTCTTCTTTTCCGAGCATCCGGCCGTTGGCTCCAATTGGCTCGTTTGGGTATTCAATCCGCTGCCATTGTTTGGCGCTTTCTGCGTGGCGCGAGCCGCCTTAAAAGGCGGAATTTCTCGCTGGCACGCCTTTAATTTCGTAGTTTTAACATTCTTTATACTTATTTCTCCCCTGCTTTCGCAGAAATTCGGACAGATAGTTGTACCTTTGACACTTGTTTTGTGGCTTCGTCCGTTGAGTTATCTCCTGAGCGGCAAAAGGTGGAAAATTTCGCCTTCGCGTTCGAAGTTATGACAGGCAGGTTGCGAAAGTTGTAGATTTAAAGGCTAAAAGATAAATATGGTGAATACAAAATGGCCTAAGAGGTATTGGTTGAGTTCGTTGGTGGTGCTCGTATCCATCATGTCGGCCGAGGCACAGACAGCGCCCGACGTGCCGCGCCTTGTTGTGAACGTTGTCATCGACCAACTTCGCACCGATTACATGGACGCCTTCTCGCCCTTCTACAGCGGCCAGGGTTTTGCACGTCTGATGCAGAAGGGGCGCGCCTATACGCAGGCCGAGTACCCTTTCGATACGCCAGACCGCGCATCGGCCGTGGCATGCTTGCTTAGTGGCACAAGTCCGTATGTAAACGGAATTGTGGGCCAGCGCTGGCTCGACCGCCAGACGTTGCAGCCCGTTTTCTGCGTGGACGACGAGAAATTTGCCGGTCAGCAGACCAAAGATGCCACCTCGCCGCATTACCTGCAGGTCACCACGTTGGGCGACGAACTGAAGATTGCAACCGAGGGCCGAGGCATGGTCTATTCGGTGGCACCCAATCGCGACGCGGCTGTGCTGAGCGCCGGCCACGCAGCCGACGGATCATTTTGGATAGACGACGAGTCGGGCCAGTGGTGCAGCACGTCGTACTATGGCGATTTCCCCCAGTGGGCCACGGAGTATGTGGGCAAGAACTCGCTTGCCAAGCGCATTGGCGGCATTACGTGGTCGCCCATGAACGAGTCTATTGCCAACTTCAACTACTTTACATCCTCGGCAGCCAAGAAATCGTTTAGCCACAAATTCTCCGGCGAGCGTAAGTTCCGCGAGTTCAAGGCCAGCCCGTGCGTAAACGATGAGGTAAACCAGTTCGTGAAGCACGCCCTGCAGAACACCATGATGGGCATCGACGACGTCACCGACATCCTGAACGTGACTTTCTACGCTGGAGGCTTCGACCATCAGAGCGTGCGTCGTTATCCGGTGGAGGTGCAAGACGCATATGTGCGTCTCGACCACCAGTTGGCAGAGCTGTTTATGAACGTCGAGAACCGTGTGGGCGAGGGCCGCGTGCTCTTTGTCGTCACCAGCACGGGCTACACCGATCCCGAAGACCCGTCCGACCTGAGCCGCTATCGCGTGCCAACCGGAAATTTCTCCATCACACGCGCCCAGTTGCTGCTCAATATGTATCTGATTGCCGTATACGGCCAGGGACAATACGTCGAAACGTGCATGGGAAACGAGGTGTACCTCAATCTGAAGCTTATCGAGAGCAAAAACCTCAATTTGGCCGAGGTATTGGAGCGCAGCAGCGATTTTCTCATTCAACTCAGTGGTGTTCGCGACGTTTATACCAGTCAGCGCTTGGCTCTTGGCGCGTGGACGCCGGGCATCAGCAAACTTCGCAACGCTTACAATCCGAAATGCTCGGGCGACATTCTCGTTCAGGTGTCTCCCGGCTGGGTTTTGGTGAATGACAATACACACGAGCAAAGTCTCAGCCGTGAATCCTACATGGGATTTCCTCTTTTCTTCCTTGGATGCAATTTGCCGGCCGAGGTGGTGCATACGCCCGTGTCCGTAGACCAAATTGCGCCCACGCTTGCGCAGGTGATGCGCATTCGTGCGCCCAATGCCTGCAACCAGCCGCCGATTCAGGGCGTGCAGTTGCAGAGCAAATAGGAAAAAAGGTTTCAACAGAATAAAGGAATAAAAAATAGAAATGGATTTATCGAAAATATTAGTCAAACTCTTTGGCGACAAAAAGTCGCGCGACCTGAAGGCCTATCGTCCGCAGGTGGAAGCCGTGCTGAAGGTGTACCCCGAGATTCAGGCACTCAGCAACGACGAACTTCGCGCGCGAACACAGGAGATTAAGCAGAAGGTACAGGATTCGGTGAGCGAGCTGCGCACACAGATTAGCGAACTGCGCAGTCGGATTCCCTCCACCGACATACAAGACCGTGCACCGATTTTTGCGCAGATAGACAAGTTGGAGAAGGATGTGCTGGAGCGTTTCGAGCAGGCACTCGACGAAGTGCGCCCCGAGGTATTTGCCATCGTAAAGCGCACGGCAGAACTCTTCGCAAAGAACGAGACGGTCGAGGTGACGGCAAACGATTTCGACCGCCAACTGGCCGCACGGCACGATTTCGTGGACATCGACGGCGAGAAGGCTATCTATCACAACCATTGGGTTGCAGGTGGCAACGACACCAAGTGGGACATGGTTCACTTCGACGTCCAGTTGTTTGGTGGAACTGTCCTGCACCAGGGAAAAATTGCCGAGATGTTTACCGGCGAAGGAAAGACGCTGACGGCCACCCTGCCTGTCTTCCTCAACGCCCTCACGGGCAACGGCGTCCACGTCGTCACAGTGAACGACTATCTGGCAAAGCGAGATTCCGAGTGGATGGGGCCCATCTACATGTTCCACGGCCTCAGTGTGGACTGCATCGACAAGCACCAGCCCAACAGCGAAGCGCGCCGTCAGGCATATCTGGCCGACATCACCTTCGGTACGAACAACGAATTTGGTTTCGACTACCTTCGCGACAACATGGCGCAGCGTCCCGAAGACCTTGTGCAGCGCTCGCACAATTATGCGATTGTGGACGAGGTGGACTCCGTCCTTATCGACGATGCGCGCACCCCGTTGATTATTTCCGGTCCCGTGCCGCATGGCGATGATCAGCAATTCGAGCAGTACCAGCCGCTGGTGGAGCGCCTCGTCGGCGTGCAGCGACAACTGGCTACGCAGTATCTGGCCGACGCCAAGCGTCTGATAGCCGAGGGAACTGAGTCGGGCGACAAGCAAAAGACAGCCGACGGCTTCTTGGCTCTCTTCCGCAGCCACAAGGCGCTGCCTAAGAACAAACCGCTCATCAAGTTCCTTTCCGAGCCTGGCATCAAGGCCGGCATGCTCTCCACCGAGGAAATCTACATGGAGAACAACAACCGCCGAATGCCGGAGGCCACAGACCCGCTCTACTTCGTGGTGGACGAAAAACAGAACGGCGTGGACCTGACCGACAAGGGCAACGAGTGGCTTGCCTCGCAAGTGAACGATCCCGAGCTGTTCATCCTGCCCGATATCGCCACCATCATGTCACAGATCGAGGCGTCGGGCCAAAGCGAGGAAGAGATATTGCAGCAAAAGGACAAGGTGTATAACGACTACGCCATCAAGAGCGAGCGCGTGCACACGATACAGCAGTTGCTGAAGGCTTACACCATGTTCAATCTGAACGACGAATACGTCATTCAGGACGGCGAGATTAAGATTGTCGACGAGCAGACGGGCCGTATCATGGAGGGCCGCCGCTGGAGCGACGGCTTGCATCAGGCCGTCGAGGCCAAGGAGCACGTGACAGTGCAGGCAGCCACGCAGACGTATGCCACCATTACGCTGCAGAATTACTTCCGCATGTATCATAAGTTGGCCGGTATGACCGGTACGGCAGTCACCGAGGCCGGCGAGTTCTGGGATATCTACAAGCTCGACGTGGTGGAGGTGCCCACCAACCGCCCGGTTATACGCACCGACATGAACGACCGTGTCTATAAGACGCAGCGCGAGAAGTACAAGGCCGTCATCGAGGAGGTGGAGAAGATGAGAAACAGTGGCCGTCCTGTGTTGGTGGGTACCACCAGCGTGGAAATCTCGGAAATGCTGAGCAAGATGCTGCAGATGCGCAAGATTCCGCATCAGGTACTGAACGCCAAACTCCATCAGAAGGAGGCAGATATCGTGGCACTGGCCGGACAAAGCAGCAAGGGAACCGTCATGGTGGACGGGAAGGCCGAGGAACGTATGCTCGGTACGGTCACCATCGCCACCAACATGGCCGGCCGTGGTACTGACATTAAACTCTCTCCCGAAGTGAAAGCCGCCGGCGGACTTGCCATCGTTGGCACGGAGCGCCACGAAAGCCGCCGTGTGGACCGCCAGCTGCGTGGACGTTCGGGCCGACAGGGAGACCCGGGCAGCAGCGTGTTCTTCGTTTCGCTCGAGGACAAGCTGATGCGACTTTTTGCCAGCGAGCGTATCGCACGCGTCATGGACCGTCTCGGTTTCGAGGAAGGCGAGATGATAGAGCACCCGATGATTACCCGCAGCATCGAGAATGCGCAGAAAAAGGTCGAGGAGAACCACTTCGGCGTCCGCAAGCGTCTGCTCGAGTACGACGATGTAATGAACAAACAGCGTACCGTCATCTACGAGAAGCGCCGTCATGCCCTCATCGGTGAGCGTCTGGGCATGGATATCAGCGACATGATCTGGGATCGCGTATGCAACATCATCGAAAACAACGACTGGGAAGGATGCCGCCAGCGCTTCTTGGAGATTCTGGCCATGGAAGTGCCGTTCACGGCAGAGCAGCTCGAGAATACGAAACTCGACGATCTGGCCGAGGACGCCTATCAGAAGGTGCTTCTCCGCTTCAAGCAGAAGACAGACATCATGGCAGCCAATGCCAACCGCGTGGTGAAAATGGTCTACGAGAGCCCGCAGGGACAGATGTACGAGAACATCATGGTACCCATCGAGGCCGGAACTCGACGCTACAACGTGCCGGCCAACCTGAAGGAGGCTTACGAGTCCGAGTCTCACAGCATCGTGACGGCTTTCCACAAGGTGATGATTCTGCATACCATAGATGATGCCTGGAAGGAGAACCTGCGCCTGCTCGACGAACTCAAGCACAGCGTGCACAACGCCAGCTACGAGCAGAAGGACCCGCTCCTCATCTTCAAACTCGAGAGCGTCAAGCTCTTCGACGACATGGTCAATACCATCAACGACCGCACCGTGTCCGTCATCATGCGTGCCATGATACCCGAGTTGCAGCCCGCGCCTGCTCCCAATGAGCCGGCTCCCGAGCGCCGCCCGCAGTATCAGGAGTCGCGTGGCGACCTCACGGATGTGCAGCAACAGCAGGCTGCAGCCCGCGACACACGCGAGCGCCAGCCCGTGCAGCCTGTCCGTGTGGAGAAACTGCCTGGCCGCAACGACCCGTGTCCCTGCGGCAGTGGTAAGAAGTTCAAGCAGTGCCACGGCCGCAACCTGTAGGACGAACCAAAGAGAACCGAGAACATAGACCGTCGGACAGCATACTCCGTGCATGGGGTAGGGCGCCTCGGGCGCTTCACAGCCCGAAGTCAGCTGTCCCAAAGTCAAAAATAAAAGGAAAATGAAAGCCAGCCAACAAACCATTCAGCAGATTGAGCGCTCGCTGCGCAAAATCGCGGCAAAGTTCCCGCAGGGCGACGACGCGCTGCTCACTGACATCCACCTCTTGGTGAATCCCTACACGGGCGAGATTCGCGCGTACAACGATGACGACGAAGAACTCGACCGCTGCGTGGTAGAGGAGTGGATCAAGAGCCCCGAAGAGGACTTCTACGAGAGCGTGGCACCCATCCTGCGTCAGACCATCGAGGGAATGCGCCCTGTGGTGGACCAGATGAACATCCTGCGGCCCTTCTCCTTCGTGCTGATAGACGAGGACCACGAGACGTTGCAGGACCTCGTGCTCATCGACGACGAGGAAACTGTGGTGCTCGACGGCAATTTGCTCGACGGACTGGAAGAAGACCTCGATGCCTTTCTCGAGCACCTGCTGAACGACTGATTTTTTCCTTTGTAAACGCAATTACGCGAGCCGTAAGGATGCTTGGGCCAAATGCTCAGGCGCGTTCCCTACGGCTCGCGTAATTCTTTTTTTCTTCTTACTTCTTGTATTTCATTCCCAGATAGACGCCTTCCACGTTCTTCAGCGTGGAAGTGACGGCGGTCAGCGCCGTTCCCACGGCTTCGGCCTTCTCTGTGGCCGCCGTCAGCAGCGTCTTCATCTTTTCCGGATTCATGGCCAGCTGCAGTTCGCTGCCAGCCATGCTTGCATTCATGCTTACTTCCTTTTCCGTCAGCGGGAATACGAGCACCAGGTCGCTCTCCTTCACGTTCCAGTTCACCTGCACGTCCTTCTCGCCCAGCGTCAGCACGCCCGTGGAGTCGGCATTCAGTGTCAGCGTTACCTTGCCGCCCGTGAAGTCTATCTTCGAGAGTGCAGCGCCCAGTTCCTTCTCCGCCTTCTCGCTCGCCATGTTGCCAGCCAGCTTTGTCAGTGCGTTCTTGCTTTCAAAAGCCACGCATGGTTCCGTGTAAGTCCACTTGCCCAGCAGGCTGTCGCGCGTCACGGCGTGTTTGCTTAGCGTGGCGTTTGTGCCAGTTGCCGAGTCTACCGCTTCTTTCACACTCTCCGTCACCACTTCTTTGGCTATTGATTTCAGCCCCTTCAGCAGGCCCTGAGCCTGCATTCCCTGTGTCGTAGCTGCCATGAGCAAGCCTACGGCCAGCATTTTCATCATCGTTCTTTTCATTTTTCCATGTTGTTTTCTGATTTTCGCCTGCAAAAATACAACTTTCTGCCCGCACTTTTTTCCGTGCCGCACGTAAAAATTGTTAAAGCTGACTTTGAGGCCGCATCTCTTTCGCCTTTCATCACGCACAGTTTATATGCTTTTCTACCTCTTTTTTTAGAAAATTGTTCGCTTTTAAGCGCTAACCTACACCTTTTCCCCGAACCTACACACTTGCCTACACGCCCTCAATGCGCTGCTATCCAGCGACATAAGTCCACAAAAGTGTAGGATGTAGGTTTTTTTACGAAAAAAAATTATGGGGTAGTATCTGTATCCCCGAATCTGCAAACGACTGTTTGGCCCCAACGAATAAGCGAGCCTGAGGAACTGTAGGCCCACCTTTTCCCATTTCTTGTGGCGATGACAAGGGCTGAGATATCGTTCTTAAAACGTCAGATTCCCCCAAAAACGATGCTTGATGAGAGGTTTTTATAACATAAAAATACGATTTTTAAACAAATTGAAACCTTTTTTGCGTCTTTGCTTGTGGATTTAAATAAAATTGTCTAATTTTGCGCCTTGAATACATTGGGTGCGCCGTAGGCAGATCAAAAATGACAAACTTCGGAACGCATTTTGGGCACCACGCCCTATATATATAATAAGGTATAAGAGAGAAATTACGAGCAAACATCAAATTATTAACTATTACAAACATTTTTAACACAAACAACATGGGTAAAAGAATTTTGTTTTTCCTTGCTTGCGCGTTCATGAGCGCGAGCATGGCGCTCGCCCAGAAGCAAGTCACCGGTACGGTGCTTGACAGTGAGACGGGCGAACCGATTCCGGGAGCTGCTGTTAAGGTTCCTGGTACGACCCTCGGCACTCTGACGAATGCGGACGGTAAGTTCGTTATCACCAATGTGCCTAACAACAGCAAGACGGTGACAGTCTCCTTCATGGGAATGAAGCCCGTCGAGGTGGCCATTCGCCCCAACCTTTCTGTTAGCCTCGAGAGCGAGGAGAAGGTGATGGACGAAGTGATGGTAACGGCTTACGGTACCACCAAGCGTTCCACCTTTACGGGTGCAGCTGTCGAACTGAAGGCAGAAGACATTCAGAAGCACGTTACCTCCACCGCCACCAACGCCCTTATTGGTAAGGTGGCCGGTCTGCAGGCTACGGGCGTGAGCGAAGGTCCTGGTAGCGCACCTACACTGCGCGTGCGTGGCTTCGGCTCTCTGTCTGCCTCCACCACTCCGCTCTATATCATTGACGGTGTGCCTATGACGGCAAGCGTGGTAACTGTTAACCCCAACGACATCGAGAGCATGACTGTGCTCAAGGATGCTTCCGCCACCGCTCTGTACGGTGCACGTGGTGCCAATGGCGTTGTCATCATCACTACGAAGAAGGCACGTGGCAAGCAGGATGCAGAAGTTACCTTCGATGCCAAGTGGGGTAGCAACAGCCGCCTCGTACCGCAGTACGACGTAATCGACAATCCCGCTCAGTACTACGAGACACAGTATGCCAGCCTCTACAACTCCTACCTTTTGAATGGTGCTTCGGTGGCTGACGCTTACAAGCGTGCCAACCAGAACCTCTTCAATGGCAACAACGGTGGTCTGGGCTATCAGGTTTACACGGTGCCCACGGGCCAGAACCTCATCGGTACCAATGGTAAGATCAACCCCAATGCTACGCTCGGTTACTACGACGGCGAGTACTACTACTGCCCCGACGATTGGTACGACCTCACGTTCCACAACTCCTTCCGTCAGGAATACAACGTCAGCGTTACCGGTGGCACAGACCGTCTGAGCTACTACGCTGGTGTAGGCTTCCTCGAGGACGGCGGTACGGTGGCTAACTCTGACTACAAGCGTTACACAGCTCGTACCAACGTGGAATACAAGGCCAAGAAGTGGCTCACGCTGACCACTAACATGGGCTTCACGCATCGCGACAGCCAAGACCCGACCTATGGTACTACATGGGGTAGCAGCGGTAACCTCTTCTACATCACCAACAACATTGGCCCGATCTATCCGCTCTACGTACGTACGCTCGATGCCAACGGCAACCCGCAGATTCTCCGCGAGAACGGTATCACCATCTACGATACGAACCAGACCAACCAGCAGCGTCCTAACTTCACTGGTAACGCTGTTCGCGACAATCAGTACGACTACCGCAAGGGTTATGGTGATGTATTCAACGGACAGTGGCAGGCCACTTTCACTCCCATCGAGGGTCTCGACATTTGGGCACAACTTGCTGCCACCAGCATCAATAGCCGCTCCAACCGCCTCTATAGCCGCTTTGGTAGCGCAGGTGCTGTGGACGGTCAGGGTTATACGAGCCACAGCCGCACGTTCAGCGTAAACCGCCAGTACATGGCACGCTGGACTCACTCCTTCGGACTGCACAACCTCATGGTGCTGGCTGGTTACGAAAACTTCAACGAGAAGTCGCAGTCGCTCTCTGGCGACAAGGACCACCTGTTCAACCCCTACGTGGGTGAACTTAACAATGCTCTGTCTCACACCAACGAGCATGTGAACTCCAGCACCGACAACCTGATGCGTCAGGGCGCGCTGGCTCACGTCAACTACGACTGGGGCGAGCGTTACTTCGTGGACGCTTACGTTCGTCGCGACGGTTCTTCCATCTTTGCTCCTGGCCACCGTTGGGGTACCTTCGGCGGTGCTGGTCTGGGCTGGCAGATGAACAAGGAGAAATTCCTCGAGAATGCCACATGGATTGACCTGCTGAAACTCCGTGCAAGCTTCGGAGCCAACGGTAACGACGGTTTCGACGACTGGCACGCATACTCCGATTTCTATACGACATCTTACAACGACGAATCTGGCGAATACTCCGTATCGCAGACCACGAAGGGTAACGAAGAACTCACATGGGAGAAGAAGCATCAGTGGAACTTCGGTGTTGATTTCTCGTTCTTCAAGCATCGTCTCAACGGTTCGTTCGATGTGTACACCGGCCGCACCCGCGACCTTCTCTACACCAAGACCCTGCCTCTCTCTGGCGGTATCAGCGCTCGTAGCTTCTATACCAACGTAGGTACGCTGCTTAACCGTGGTGTCGAACTCTCTCTCGACGGAGACATCTTCCGCACGAAGGATTTCCGTTGGAACGTGAACGTCGTTCTGGCTCACAACCACAACGAATTCACCGAACTCGACCCGGCCGACGAGGCTGCCGGTGGTATCAAGTACAGCAACAGCATCATCCGCGTGGGCGGCTCTAAGTATCAGGGTTACATGATTCGCTACGCTGGTACGTATCAGGGTTCTTATACAGGCGAAGTGCCTGCTGGCAACAAGTTCCAGCCCGGTCAGGCTCTCTACTGGGCTCGCGAGAAGCAGACCGACGCTCTCGGCAACGTAGTTACCGACGCAGAAGGTAATCCGCTCTACACGGGCAAGGACATTGTGGTTAACTCCATTGATGCTGCTGACCAGTACGACGTGGGCGACCTGCTGCCTAAACTCGTCGGTGGCTTCGGCACCACGCTCGAATACAAAGGCATCGACCTGAGCGCACAGTTCAGCTATCAGCTGGGTGGTAAGATGATCGATGGTGGCTATCAGGCTTTGATGCAGAACGGCCGTTCGCAAGGTCAGGATCTCCACAAGGACCTGCTCAATGCATGGAGTCCCTCGAATACGGGCAGCGACATTCCTCGTCTCGTCTATAGCGACACAGACGCCAGCTCGCAGTCTGCCATCGACCGCTTCCTCACCAAGAGCAATTACTTGACGCTGAACAACCTCACTGTTGGTTATACGCTGCCCGCCAGCCTGACTCGCAAGGCTAAGATTAACAGCCTGCGTATCTTCTTCGCCGGCGAGAACATCTTCCTGCTGACGGCTCGCAAGGGTCTCGATCCTCGCTACACCGTGGCTGTCGGTACTATGACCAGCGGCTCGGGTATGGCCTCCAGCAGCTACGCTTCCATGCGCAGTCTCACCGCAGGTCTGACCGTGAAGTTCTAAAAAACGAGAGTTACATTCGAAAACAAATAAAGACATAAAGATATGAAACAATATAAGATATCCCTTTTTGCTCTCGCTGCAGCCCTGCTTACCACGGCTTGCAACGACATGGATGAGCAGTACCTCGAGGGAGGCTCCATTACGCCCGAGCAGCTGTTGGCTGCCAATGTGGCTGTGCCCTCTCGCGTGGATGCTTCCTTCGTGGGTATGTATGGCTATATGTGGGCTGGCGGCTCCGGTCGCGTCATCACCAGTCAAAACCGCGCTGACGACTTCGGTATGATTATGAGCCATATTTCTCTCTCTCTGGAAGGCGCCGACGCTTTTGGCTCGGACAACGGTTACAACTGGTTCTCTACGGCCAGCGAGTATTCCGACCGCGACCCGAACTATGCCAACCCGTTCATCCGCTATACCACGCCTTATCGTCAGGCTGGTGTGGCCAACGGCTTGATTAATTCACTGGGCGACATGCTCGCTTCTGCACCTGGCGACACCGTGACTCGCAACAAGCTGGGTCAGGCTTATGCCATCCGTGCTTTCGACTATCTGTCGCTGGCTCCCTACTTTGCAGGCAACTACGCCGGCCACAAGAACGACCTCTGCATCCCCATGCTGAGCACAGACGAAAACTTCGATGCAAGCAACAATCCCCGTGCCACGGTGGAGAAGGTTTATGAGCAGATTATCAGCGACCTCGACAACGCCATCGAGTACCTGAAGGGTTACGAGCGCGAGATTACCGATGAAGACGCTTCGCAGAAGGTGTACATCGACCGCAACGTGGCATTCGGCCTTCGCGCACGTGCAAACCTTTATATGGAGAATTGGCAGGCTGCTGCCGACGATGCCGACTCTGCAATGGTAGGCTACACGCCCGCCAGCATGAAGGACGTCAGCGTTCCTGCCTTCTGCAACCTGAAGGAGAAGAACTGGATGTGGGGTGTGCTGATTACCGAAGACCAGGCCTCCAACAACTGGGCTCGCAACCCGTCGGCTTGGGTGAGCGCTTTCTCGGGCAAGGGTTATGCTCCCGCCACGACGAACGTTCCCTGCATCAACGTGTTGCTCTACAACAAGATTCCCGTCAGCGACGTCCGCAAGCAGTGGTGGCTCGATGCTACGCTGCATTCCGACGCTTGGGCTAACCTCGTATGGACCGACCCGAAGACCGGCAAGTCTGCCAAGGGCGACGACATTGCCAAGTTTACCGATAAGGAAGGTAACAAGGTGGAGTTCTTGCCTTACACCAGCATTAAGTTTGCCCAGAAGGGCGGTGTGGCCAGCACTGTGAACAACAACGACTGGCCTCTGATGCGCGTCGAGGAGATGATTCTCATCAAGGCAGAAGGTCTGGCAAAGGCCGGCAACGAAGCCGACGCTCGCACCACGCTGGAGAACTTCGTGAAGAACTTCCGCGATCCCTCTTACAGCAGCACCGCCGGTGGCCGTACGCTGGCCGACGAGATTTGGTATCAGCGTCGCGTTGAACTGTGGATGGAAGGTTTCGACGTGGCCGACGCCCGTCGTCTGAACAAGCCCATCGTACGCTTCCACGCAGACGAGGAGAGCAATGTGCCCGATGCCTTCAAGTTCAACATCAAGGCCGATGATCCTTGGCTGAACATGCGCTTCCCGCAGGACGAGGTTGATGCCAACCACGGCATCGTGGATAACGAAGGCGGCACGCAGCCCAAGCCGGGCCAGAACCCCGAACTGCGCGACGGTGTGACCGACTAATTGCATCATTCACATAAAAAAGAGAATAGATTATGAAAAAGAACATATTCAAATATACACTGCCGCTGGCGCTTGGCGTGTTCAGCTTGGCAGCATGTAACGATGATGACGAAGTCGTAGATTCTCTGCTTTGGGAGCAGCCCGCTCAGACGGCTGAGGCCAGTGAGGACTATGCCGACATCTCGTTTGTGGAACTCTCCACCACAAAGGAACTCGATCCCTCCGACCCGACGAGCTACACGCTCCACATGAGTCGTCGTAACACCAGCGGTGCCATCACGGTGCCCATCACCATCACCAGTGGTGCGGACTCCATCTTCACAATCTCTGACGCTGTCTTTGCCGACGGCGATAGCATCGTGGAGTTCACTCTTAGCTTCCCCAATGCAGAAGTTGGTACGAAGTATACCGTTAACTTTGGTGTGAACGATCCTAAGTTTACCAGTCCTTACTCAGATGCCGCATCTGCTTCATTTGCTGTGACGCGTGTGAAGTGGAATCCTGCTGGCTATGTGATGGAAGAAAACGAGAAGAAGGAAGGTTGGGCTATGTATACTGAAGACATCGTCAGCAGCTACTTTAGCATCAACCATTTCTCGTATCCTGTTCGTTTGCAGGAGCGCGCAGACCAGCCTGGCATGTTCCGTTTGGTGAATCCCTATAACGAAAAATGGCCTTACGCTTCGTATGCCGATGGCTCGAAGGAATATTACATTGTGATTGACGCAACAGATCCCGATTATGTATTCCTTTCTAATGGCGGACTCGTGGACTTGGGCGTTACCATCAACAGCAAAGACTTCCAGTTCTTCGGCTTCACGGATTATTACGCACAGCGCACTGGCGTGGACCTAAGCAACAAGGACCAGTTGGCTAAGTTCAAAGAGGACTATGCACAATACTTTGGTAAATATGAGAACGGCAAGATTACGTTCCCTGCAAGTTCATTCTTGATGGTTGTTGGTGGCGAAGGTTACTACTATGCTAACTCAAATGGTGAATTCTGTGTTGTGATAGATCCCAGCAAGGATCTCTATGAGTACACGGTGGAGAACGATTTCGACTGGGAAGAAGTGTTCACCGGTGACTTCGCAAGCGGCAAACTTGGCACCAAGTCTGAAGCTACGCTCTATAAGGGTGTTCCTGCCGACACGACTACCGAGGAAATGAAGGCTGCCTTCGAGCGTTTCATCGAGGCATACGGCACGCCGTACATCTTGGCTGCTCCCTATGCTGAGGACTACAACATCTACTTCGCAGTGAAGGACGGCCGCATCCAGGTGCTGCCCGACTACGAACTGCAGGAAACTGGTATTGACGCACTGGCTGAGCCCGTATTTGCTCGCCTGAACGCAGGTCAGTCTTCGTGGAGCGAAAAGGTTGTTTCGCTGAACTTGACGTTCACCAACGAGGATGAGAGCATCGAATACGGTACAACCGACGAGGTACTGAGCAACATCACTTGGACAAGCCTTGGTACAACCCAGTTCACAGATGTCTTCTTGGCTCCCATATTTGGTATGTCGGCTCCCTCTTATGAGGTGGAGGTTACCGAGCGTGAGGACATGCCGGGTTTGTATCGTGTGATGAATCCCTACTCGAACACGGTATATCCTTACGCCGAAGACGACTGCGCCGAGGATGGCATGTTCATCGAGATTAACGCCACGGATCCTGAGGGCGTTTACATCACTCAGCAAGAACTTGGCTTCGATTGGGGCTACGGTGCGATGGCAATTGTTAGCTATGGTGCATACATGATGTCACGTGGCAACGCATTTGCCGACTTGAAGGGTGCCGGTTATCTGGGTACGCTGAAGGACGGTGTCATTACGCTGCCCGACTTTACCAACAATAATGGTAAAAAATATTCGAGTCTTGTCTTCATGGGCACGGATGGCTACTTAGCTGGCGAAGGCTTCCAGTTGGCTCTGCCCGGAGTAGTTCCCGCTGGCATCGCTCGCCCGACGGCTAAGCAAAGCGTCGCCAAGAAACTCAACGGCGCCTTCAAGGCTGGTATTGCCAAGAAGAATCCTTTTGTAGGCAAGCGCGTAGCGAAGAATACTATGCGTTGCATTCAGCCCTCTAAGGCTGTGATTAAGTAATTGTGTAACGGGAAAGCATATTTTCAAAGCCCCCTCCCGCGTGGAGGGAGCTTTGATTTTTTGTGTTACGACGCCTGTTGCGATAAAAACGACGGGCGGTATTAAGAAAACGACGTGCAAATGAATAAAAAGTTGAGTGTGAGAATGCTGAGACTGGCTTTCGCTTTTGTGGTGTTCGCCGCATCGATGACAGTGTATGGCGTGCCGGCAGCTCCGGGTGCGCGAAGTGTCATCACGCTGGCCGACGGACGCCGTGTGGAGGCGCAGCTATGTGGTGATGAGCACATGAGTTTCTATCTTTTGTCAGATGGCCGCACGGCTGTCATAGATAAGAACGGTAAAGCACAGTTCGTGGACGAGGCTGAGGTGCGTGCCGAGTGGGGCCGCAGACTGAACGCTCGCAATGCCGAACGACTGGCTAAGCGACCTAACCGCAACAAGGTGCGTTTTGGCGGCTTCAACTCCATAGTGGGAAAGAAGAAAGGACTGGTGATTCTGGTGGAATACCAGGACGTGAAGTTCGTTACTCCGCTGCCACAGGCCACGCTTCAGAAACGATTCAATCAGGTTGGACTGACGGAAGGCGGACTGACGGGCTCGGTGCGCGACTATTTTCTTGCGCAGAGTTACGGCCAGCTCGACATCGACTTTGACGTGGTGGGCCCCGTGCTGCTGAGCAGAACTATGGAGTATTACGGCGGCGACGGCGAGAAACAGCACGACCAGAATGCCTATAAAATGGTGATTGAGGCCTGCCAGAGCATTGAGGATAAAGTGAATTTTGCCGACTACGACTGGGACGGCGATGGAGAAGTGGACCAGGTGTTCCTCATCTATGCAGGTTACGGACAGAATTACGGCGGTGAAGCAAACACTGTCTGGCCGCACGAATGGCAACTGCGTTACTCTATGGAAGGAGCGCCGGTGCTGGATGGTGTGATGGTGAGCACGTATGGTTGCACCTGCGAACTGCGCGGGAATTCTGGCACAACGCTGGACGGCATCGGATCCGCTTGCCACGAATTCTCTCACTGCCTCGGGCTGCCTGACTTCTACGATACCGGCAACCAAGAAAACTTCGGCATGGGGCAGTGGGACGTCATGTGCGGTGGTTCGTACCTCAATTCGTCCAACACCCCAGTGGGATATACGGCCTACGAACGCTGGGTGTCGGGCTGGCTGAAGCCCGTGGAGATTAATTCGTTCGTCGAAGTAAAGGACATGAAGGCGCTGGACGATGAGCCCGAAGCCTACGTGCTCTATAACTACTACAACCGCGACGAGTATCTGCTTTTGGAAAACCGGCAGAACAAGGTGTGGGGTGCTTCGCTGGCAGCTCATGGACTGCTGGTGACGCATGTGGACTTTGACGATTATGTGTGGAACTCCAACACGGTGAATAACACAGGCAGTCGGCAACGTATGACGATAATACCGGCCGACGATATGCTGAGTGGTGGCACGTATGCAGGCGATCCATTCCCGGGTACGAAGAACAATACGTCGCTCACCGACACGAGTACGCCGGCTGCCAAGATGTATAATGCGGGTCCGCAGAACGATATGTTGCTTGGTAAGCCTATCATTAACATCAAGGAGAGCACGGACGGCCTGATTTCTTTCGAGGCGATGCGCGACGCAATGCCTTTGCCCGAGTTGAACGATGCCTACGATGTGGGTACGAACGGATTCTCCATCAGTTGGACGCCGCTTGACGGTGCTTCGCTCTACGAATTGGTGCTGACCGAGAAACCAGCCCCGCCTGCCACACCGGCGAAGAGAGCTGCTTCTTCCGCGAGGTCTTTGACAACGACGACATCCCGCCCGCGTTTTCCTACGACGGCCTGATGCAGCTCATCCTCGGCCGCAAGACGGAAAAGAAGGAGGGTTCCTACACGACGTACCTGTTTGAGAAGGGCATGGACAAGATCCTCAAAAAGGTCGGCGAGGAATCCACCGAGGTGATCGTGGCCGCCAAGAACGACGACAAAAAAGAGACGGTCTACGAGATCGCGGACCTCGCGTACCACGTGATGGTGCTGATGGCGGAGATGGGCATTTCCGTCGACGACGTGACGAAGGAGCTCGCCTCCCGCCACGTGATCGACAAGAAGGTAAAGCAGGAAAAAATGGTATAAACGAAGGAACTGCCGCAT
>CADAGX010000006.1 GCA_902787575.1 uncultured Bacteroidales bacterium
AACGATGTACCAGTTCAGATATGTGTATACTTTGTGTGTGAGAGCTTCGCCCAACGACATGCCGTTGTCTTGTGTCAGCAGTTCAACGTCTATCAGTTTCGTGGCAATAGGGAATACGGCTGCGGCCTGACTTGTTATCTCGTTAATTGTCTCGCGCGAGATGGGACCGTCGGCAGACGTCTCGGGCACAAATGCGTCTATCCAGCCTGCTACGTCCGTGCATGTATGCTTCAGGCTCACGGAACCGAAAAGCAGGAAAAACTGAATGGCCAGCAGTGGCAGCAGTGGGACTGCCACAAGATAGCTGAGGGGCGAGAATTTCTTCTTGCCGTCAAAGATATAATAAACGGTGGCGTAAAGAACCGCGACGGCAAAAACGGCTGCTGCAATACCCCACCAGATATTGCTCGCCTGCTCGATGAAGGTGCCCAAGATGTTCATACACAATCTTGATTAGGGTTATGGTCGTTGTCACAGACACATACAAAAAAGCGTGGGAACTATAACCCCGTTGCATCGTCCCACTGCTCAAGGCTCTAGCATTGCCCATCTGTCATGTACGGTGCAACGCAGAAGCCCACGCGAGAAATATGTCTGTTATCACGCGCGCGAACCTTAAAATAAAATAAGGCACACGGGGATAATACATTCATATTCCCACATTGGACATCTACCGTTGCTTTGTCTTTTTGACAGATTTTGGAATTTGCTAGATTCGAGCAGTCAAAGAGCAAAGCGCTGAGTAAACGCCTTCTAATATGTGTGTCCCATCCGTTCGCTTCAACTCATGTCTTTCCGCCGCTTGGATACAGATAGTACGATGCAAAGATACAACTTTAAATGGAAATACAAAAGTGAAGGGTGAAAAATGTTTTTTTATTTGTATTCGTTTTGCTTCCTCCAAGAAAAAATCCTTTTTCTTTTGCTGTTTGTGTGCTTATTCGTAACTTTGCAGGCGTAATTTTTGAGTAATATGAAAGAGATTGACTGGAGTAACCTTTCATTTGGTTACATGAAAACGGATTACAACGTGCGTTGCTACTTCCGCAATGGCGCGTGGGGAGAGATAGAGACGTGCTCGGAGGAGACCATTCCGCTGCACATGGCTGCCACCTGCCTGCACTACGGACAGGAAGCATTCGAGGGACTGAAGGCGTATCGCTGCCCGGACGGCAAGGTGCGTGTCTTTCGTGCCGACGAGAACGCTGCCCGACTGCAGAGCACGTGTCGTGGCATTCTGATGCCCGAGTTGCCGACCGAGAAGTTCATCGAGATGGTGGAACGAGTGGTGCGCCTGAACGAGCGCTTCATTCCGCCCTACGAGAGCGGCGCCACGCTCTACATCCGTCCGCTGCTCATCGGCACCAGTGCTCAGGTGGGCGTGCATCCGGCAGACGAGTATCTGTTCCTGATATTCGTTACACCCGTGGGTCCGTACTTCAAGGGTGGTTTTAGCACGAATCCTTACGTTATTATCCGCGAGTACGACCGTTCGGCGCCGCTTGGCACGGGCATCTACAAGGTGGGCGGCAACTATGCGGCCAGCTTGCGGGCCAACAAAATGGCGCACGACCTGGGCTACAGCTGCGAGTTCTATCTCGACGCAAAGGAGAAGAAATACATGGACGAGTGCGGTGCTGCCAATTTCTTCGGCATAAAGGATAACACTTACGTGACGCCCAAGAGCACCAGCATCCTGCCCAGCATCACCAACAAGAGCCTGATGCAGTTGGCAGAGGACTTGGGCATGAAGGTGGAGCGTCGCCAGATTCCGGAGGAGGAGCTGGCTACGTTCGAGGAGGCCGGTGCTTGTGGCACGGCGGCTGTCATCAGTCCCATTGAGCGCATCGATGACCTCGACACCAAGCAGTCTTTCGTCTTCAGCAAGGACGGTAAGCCCGGCCCTGTGAGCACGAAATTGTATAACAAGCTGCGCAACATCCAGTACGGCATCGAGCCCGACGTACACGGCTGGACGCGCGTGGTGATAGAATAAGAGAAATGAAACAAACACCCTGTAGCATCCGCCGGACTGTCTCCGTGTGGATGCTTTTGTTCGTGTCCGTGTTGGGTCTTAGTGCGCAGCAGACGGACTTCTGTGCTGCCAATTTTGGCGTGCGGCCCGAGGTGGCCGACAATACGCCGGCCTTGCAGGCGCTGGTGGACAGCGTCTCGCAGCGTGGCGGCGGTGTCATCCGGCTTGGCGTGGGCGAGTACACGTTCCGCGGCACCGTGAAGTGGCGTTCGGGCGTCTCGCTCGAGGGCGTTTCGGTGCAGGGCACCGTGCTCCGTATGGTGGGCGACCGCAACTGGTCGCTTTTCATCGGAGAAAGCACGGCCCAAGGTAGCTTCAAGGCCATCGAATCGGTGCGGTTCACGCACTTCACCGTAGACGGCTACGGCATGACGCCCAAGGAGTACACGACCAACTGCAAGGCCTTCAACATCCGACCACTCACCGATGCCGTTTTCGACGACTTGGTGCTGCGTGGCACACCGGCCACCTCGCTGGGCGTAGATTTCCTCAACCGCGTGCTTATCTCCAATGTGCGCGTCATCGAGGGCGGTCGCCTCTGGAGTCCCGGCAAGGGCGGCGGCAGTGGCATCGGCATCGGGCTGCGAGGCTACGAAGACGAGAACTTCATCATCACCAATTGCATCTGTGTGGGGTGCGGCAACAATGGCATCTTTGTGGAGGACCAGGCTCGCTTTGGTAACGGCGCGAACGGCCGCACGCCCATGACTGCGGGACGCGGGCAGATTATCACGGGCAACATCGTGAAGAACGGCCGCAACCACGGAATTTCTGTGCAGGGCGCGCGCCACATCACCGTCTCCAACAATTTGGTATTCGGCAATGCCGGCGCCGGATTCTATGGCAATTTCTACATGACCGACGCGCTGATTTCGGGCAACCAGTTGCTCGACAACCGATGGGGCATCTACATCGCACCGGCCAGCAATGTGAAAGGCTTTGATGGAGTGGGAGAGTTTCGCGACATCACGCTGCAGGGCAACGTCTTGCGCCGCAATCAGACGCCCATGCAGCTCGACATTCCCGAGGAGGCTGTGGAGATAAAATAATTTGCAGCGTTATGAAGATAAAGTTTCTGTTTCTGGTGGCCGCACTGGCGACAGCCTTTCGCGTGTCGGCTCAGTCGGACTCGGTGGTTCCGTATTTCACCACCGAGCAACTGCCTAATCTGCTGAAGTGCCTGCCGGCACCGCCAGCCTTCGCCAGCCCCGAGTTTGCCAACGATGTGGTTCGCTATCAGTGGGGCAAGCGTCAGCGCCTCGACACCGAGCGTGCGGCCATTGCCCGACGCGATGCAGTGTGGAGCTACGAGGCGCTGCTGGCCGAGTTCGACGTGCCCTTTGGCCTCCACATCTCGAAGGACGAAACGCCCGAGATTTGGCGCCTGCTGGAGACAAGCCTCGTCACCACCGACCAGATGCGCGTGGCTCCGAAAGCTTTCTATCACCGGCAGCGGCCCTTCGAGATGTACGGCGAGCACCTGCTTTCCGAGGAGACGGAGGACGAGTTGCGTGGCGAGGGCAGTTACCCCAGCGGCCACACGGTGCGCGGATGGATGTGCGCGCTGTTGCTCTCCGAGATTGCTCCGCAGCGTAGCGACACACTTTTTGCCCGCGGCTGGATGTACGGCGAGAGTCGCGTCATCGAGGGCGCACACTGGCAGAGCGATGTCGATGCCAGTCGTGTGGCAGCCAGCATCGGCTATTGCGCTTTGCATGCCAGTGCGGACTTCACCGAGCAGATGCGAAAGGCTCGGGCAGAGTATGCTCAGAAGACGGGGCTCGTGGTTCCGAAGGCCGCATCGCATCGTTCGCGGCATCATCGATTTGGGCGCAGAAGAAACCAACTGAAGTAGGTCGCACAGCCAAGCGTGGCGTTGCGCACAGCCACGTGTGGCGTGGTGCGTTGCGACGCGTGGCGTGAAAAATCTGACGGGCTGTTTTGCAGATTCTGAATTATTCTTTGTACCTTTGCCCCGACTATACGTAAAAATTGGAAAGCGGATATGAATAACAAACGTAACCTTGTGGCAGCCGTGGCGGCAGTGGTTCTGCTCTGCGCGGTGGTGGCTTTCATGGCCGTGCGTATGCATCATCAGAAGAAAGAGAGCGACCAGATGCTCGAACTGGCAGAAATGGACAAACGCGAGATGGAGAACGAATACGAGCAGTTTGCCATGCAGTACAACGAGATGAAGATGCAGATAAACAACGACTCGCTGGTGCAACAGCTCGAGCAGGAGCAGAAGCGCACCGAGGAATTGCTCGAGGAGCTGCGGCGCGTGAAGAGCAGCGATGCGGCCGAGATAATGCGACTGAAGAAGGAACTGGCCACGCTGCGTGAGGTGCTGCGTAGCTACGTCCTTCAAATCGACTCGCTGAACCGGCAGAACGAGGCGCTCACACGTGAAAACTCGAATCTGAAGACACAGAACCGTCAGGCGCAGGAACACATCACAAATCTGAGCGAACAGAACGAGACGCTCTCCAATAAGGTGGAGATTGCCAGCCAGCTCGATGCCACAGGCATACGTGCCGAGGGCCGTAACAAGCGTGGCAAGGACGCCAAGAAAATTAAGGACGTGAAGAAGTTTGTGGTCTCCTTCACAATTGCACGCAACGTCACCACCTCTACTGGTATTCGCAGCCTCTACATCCGCATTGCAACGCCCACGGGCGACGTGCTGACGAAGGGCGGCACCTTCCAGTTCGAGAATCGCAACCTCGAGTACAGCATCCGCAAGGACATAGAATACACGGGCGAGGAGCAGCAGGTGACCGTCTATTGGGACGTGGCCGAGGCACTGAGCGCCGGCACGTACCGCGTGGACATCTTTGCCGACGGGCACAACATCGGAAGCACCACGTTTGGCTTCGAGAAGTAGGAGGATGGGAAAGGGAAAGCTGCAGAAGTTTGCCGAGATGGCCCAGAACCCGCTGGTGGTGGAGTGCCCCAACGCGTGGGAGGGAGAACCCTTTGCGCTGAAGGGCAGCTGGCACGAGGAGTTCTTCCACAGCGCGGCTCCGATAGTGCTGGAGCTGGGCTGCGGGCGCGGCGAGTACACGGTGGGGCTGGGCAAGGCCTACCCCGAGAAGAACTTTGTGGGCGTGGACATCAAGGGCGCCCGCATGTGGACGGGTGCTCGCGAAGCGTTGCAGCTCGACATGACGAACGTCGCCTTCCTGCGCACGCACATCGAATTCATAGATAGCTTCTTTGCGCAGGATGAAGTGGCGGAAATCTGGCTCACTTTCTCCGACCCGCAGATGAAGAAGCCCACGAAGCGGCTCACCAGTACCTACTTCCTGCAGCGCTACCGCCGCTTCCTCTCAGACGGTGGCATCGTGCATCTGAAGACCGACAGCAACTTCCTCTTCACCTACACGGAGGAGGTGCTGCGTGCCAACAGCCTGCAGCCGCTCTTCAGCACGCGCGACCTCTATGGCGGCGCATCCACCTGCCAGTGGCAAGACGTGGCCCGCAGCATACAGACGCACTACGAGGAAATGTGGCTCGAGCGCGGCATTGACATCAAGTATCTCTGCTTCCGCCTGCCCCGAGAGGGCGAACTGGTGGAGCCAGAAGTGGAGATTCCATTCGACGAGTATCGCAGCTACGCTCGCACAAAGCGTAGCGGCAAATCGCAGGGCCGGTAAAAACAGCCCATCGGAACAGAAAAACGAAACATCAAAGAACTTATGCCTCAGACCATATATCCGCAACAGATACTGGACGCGCTGAAGACCGTCCGCTACCCGGGCACGGGCAAGAATGTGGTGGAGATGCAGATGGTGGAGGACGACATGCGCATCGCAGGCCTGCACGTCTCCTTCTCGCTCATTTTCGACAAACCCACCGACCCGTTTCTGAAATCACTCGTCAAGGCCTGCGAAGCCGCCATTCATGCCTACGTAAGCAGGGATGTGGAGGTGGAGATTAAGACCAAGAGCCTGCAGGCGCCGCGTCCCGATCTGCCTCAGTTGCTACCCGGAGTGAAGAACATCATAGCCGTCTCCAGTGGGAAGGGCGGAGTGGGCAAGAGCACCGTAGCCGCCAACTTGGCCATTGCACTGGCTCAGCTGGGCCACCGCGTGGGCCTGCTCGACTGCGACATCTTCGGTCCCAGCATTCCCAAGATGTTTGGCATGGAGGACGCGCAGCCATACAGCGAGCGCGTGGACGGCCGCGACCTCATTGTGCCCGTCGAGAAGTTTGGCGTGAAGGTGCTCAGCATCGGCTTCTTCGTAAGTCCCGAGCAAGCCACCATCTGGCGAGGCGGCATGGCCAGCAACGCGCTGAAGCAGCTTATTGGCGACGCCCACTGGGGAGACCTCGACTATTTCATTCTCGACACGCCACCTGGCACGAGCGACATCCACCTTACGCTCGTTCAGACCATACCCATCACGGGAGCCGTCATCGTAAGCACTCCGCAGCAGGTGGCGCTGGCCGATGCGCGCAAGGGAATCGACATGTACCGCAACGAGAAGGTGGGCGTGCCCATCCTGGGCCTTGTGGAGAATATGGCTTGGTTCACGCCCGCCGAGCATCCCTCCGAGAGATACTACCTCTTCGGACGCGAGGGAGTGAGCCGCTTGGCCGAGGAAATGCAGCTGCCGCTGCTCGGACAGATTCCGGTGGTGCAGGGCATCTGCGAAAGTGGCGACAGCGGCACGCCCAAGGCGCTCGAATTGGACACCCTCACCGGCCAGTCGTTCCTGCAACTGGCTGCCCGAGTGGTGACGCAGGTCGACAAGCGCAACCTTGAGATGCCTCCCACCACCATAGTGGGCATCAACAAATAAACGGCACAAGAGCCAAAAGACTATAAAGATTGTTTTCAGGGATGAGTATCAGACGCTTCATAGCAGGCATGCTGTGGCTCGCCGCGTGCGCCCCTGCTTGGGCGCAGTCGTACACGGGGCTTCGCATCAATGAAGTGATGGCGGCCAACATAGACCAGACGCTCGATGCGTCGGGCAACTACGGCTGCTGGGTGGAGCTCTACAACACCGGCTCGCAGACGCTCAACCTGCAGGGCCTCTGGGTGACGGACGACCTGCAGCAGCTGCGTAAGGCACGCATCACGTTCGACTGTCCCGTGCCCGGCCACTCGTTTGCCGTCCTCTGGTTCGGCCATTACGACTACGTCTTCTCGCCCCGCCAGTTGCCCATGACGCTCGATGCGGATGGCGGCACGGTCTGCCTCTCCACAGCCGAGGGGCGCGTGGTCTGCGCAGCCAGCTATCCTCCCTCCATCTCGCGTTGCAGCTGGGCTCGCACACGCGATGCCACCGGCACGTGGCAGTATACCGACACGCCCACGCCTGCCGCCTCTAACTCCGGCTCGCACTTTGCCGAGACCCGTCTGCCGGCGCCCGAGGTGAGCCACGAGAGCCAAATCTTCTCGCGCCCGCTGGATGTGCAGGTTGCCATTCCGCCCGGTGCCACACTGCGCTACACAACTGATGGTACCACGCCCACCGCCTCACATGGAGAAGTCAGCGCGGACGGTCGCTTCGTGCTAACCACCACACGGGTCTACCGCTTTGCCCTCTTCTCGGACAGCGAGCTGGCCAGCCCCGTAGTGACGCGCTCCTTCATCCGCAAGGCAATGAACAGCAACATACCCATCGTTTCCATCGTCACCGACCCCGACCACCTCTACAGCGCCCAGTGGGGCGTCTTCACCAAGGGCGTCAATGGGCGCCGCGGAAAGGGAGCCGGCGACCCCTGCAACTGGAATATGGACTGGGACCGCCCCGTGAATGTGGAATACTTCGACCGCGACGGCCGCTGCCTGCTCAACATGGAAGCCGAGCTGAGCCGCTGTGGCGGGCATAGCAAGGGCTTCACGCCCTACAGCTTCAAGCTCAAGGCCACCAAGCGCTTCGAGCATCAGAACTTCTTTCCACATCAGTTCTTCTCCGACTGCCCTTACCTTAAGCACCGCGGCCTGCAGTTTCGTTGTGGCGGAAACGACTACACCTATCGGCTCAAGGACGCAGCCCTGCAGACCATAGTCCGCACCAGCGGACTCGATGTGGACTTGCAGGACTATCAGCCCGTCTGCCACTACATCAATGGCCGCTTCATGGGCACCATCAACATGCGCGAGCCCAACAACCGTCTCAACGTCTATGCCCACTACGGGCTCGATGAAGACGAGATAGACCTCTACGAGATAGACTGCGACTCGGGCTACGTGCAAATGTGCGGCACGCCTGACGCTTGGCGCCAGCTGGTGGCCCTCAGCGCACGCGCCTCAGACGCCAAGGTGTACGACCAGATCCGCCAGCTGCTCCACATAGACGAGTTTTGCAACTACATGGCCGTGCAGCTCTATCTGGGCAACGACGACTGGCCGCAGAACAATCTCAAGGCGTGGCGTCCCATAGGTCCGGACGGACGTTTTCGGTTCATTATCTACGACCTCGACCACTCCTTCGCCTCGGGCAACCCCTTCAGCCGATTCGCCGAGCGCCAGTGGCACACCTTCTGCCAGCTCTATGATGTGCCCGACGGAACCCAGCACCTTCGCCGCGAGGTGGAGGTCGTGCCCCTCTTCGTGAACCTGCTCCGCAACAGCAGCTTCCGCCAGCACTTCATCACTGCCTTCACCCTCGTGGCCGGCTCCGTCTTCGAAAGCAAGCGTTGCCAGACCGTAGTCAGTCGGTGCGCCTCCATAGCCGCGCCCATGCAGGTGCGCGAGAGCGGCTATCCGGGCCGCAATACCTCGCCCGCTCCCATGGCCGAGGAAGTCCTCACAGCCCTCGAAGGGCGCTCCGCCCGGATGCACGCCTACCTGCGCGCCTATTCCCCCTTCGGGCTCAGCCAGGCGCAGAGCCTCTCGCTCCAGTTCCGCTCTAACATCCCTCAGGCGCGCTTCACCCTGAATGGCCAGCCCGTCCCCACGGGCACCTTCTCCGGCACCGTCTATCTGCCCTGCCGGCTCAGCGTGCAGGCCCCTGCCGGCTGGCGCTTCGTAGGCTGGTATCAAGAAGACACCCTGCTCGAGACGAGTCCCCAACTCACACTTAATTCTCCCCTCCCTCGGGAGGGGTCAGGGGTGGGGCTTCTCCTTGCACGCTTCGAGCGTGGTGAGCTGGCCGTGCCGCCGCTTGTCATCAACGAAGTGAGTGCTGCCAACAGCATCTTTGTGAACGACCGCTACGAGAAGCGCGACTGGGTGGAAATCTATAACACCACCTCCGCCGCCGTCTCCCTGCGCGGCCTCTACCTCACAGACGATGCCAGCCAGCTGCGCAAGTGCCGACTGGGCGAGCAGGCCGACAGCGCCCAAGCCACGCTGCCTGCAGGCGGCTTTGCCGTGGTCTGGTGCGACGGAGAGTCTGCCCCGAGCCTGTCGAGAGGGCTGCATGCCAACTTCCGGCTCTCCAACACAGACGGCTCCTGCGTCATCCTCTCGGCGCCCGACCTCTCGTGGTCCGACACCCTCGTCTATTGCCAACACGACGGGCGCCAGAGCGTGGGCCGAGTGCCCGATGGCTGTCGCCAGCTGCGCGTGCTCCAGCGCCCCACCATCTGCGTTTCCAATCTCTCCGACTCCTACGATCTCCCGTTCTCCGTCCAGCCCCTGCTGCCCACAGCCATCGAGCGCGTTGAGATGGCCAGCTACGATCGTGCGCAGATGGCCACGTCCAGATGCGACGGCAACCTGCGCATCGTGCTGAGCCGTGGCAACCTGCTGCTCAGTGTCGAAGATGACGGCCCCGACGGCCTCGAACGTGCCGAGTGGGCCTGCCTCGAAGTCTATACGCTGGGTGGCACCTTGGCCATGCGGCAGCAAGTCCACTTGCGAGGCGGAACGGCCATGGTGGGCCTTGGCTCCTTGGCTCCCGCCACCTACGTAGCCCGCCTGACGGACAGTCGTGGAAATACGTGCTCCCTCCGTTTTTGTTTATCGAACTGAATTGTGCAGCAAGTGGGGGAAAGGATTCTTTTTTCCCCGAATGTTTGCTTTTCTGTAGCTTTTTCTGTATTTTAGCGCTCGAAATAGTACGAAACGACCAATTCTGAGCACTGAAAACAATACTTAAATAAACCTTACATCAAACGCAAATGAAACGGATATTACTTTTCTTCCTGATGGTGTGCCCCTTGGCCGGCACAGCTATCCGAGCCGAGTTGCAGCGAGACGCTGAGGGCTTCTACCTGATTGGCACTGCCGGGGAACTAGTGGAATTCTCGGCCATGACAAACGACAAGTCGAACGACGCGAACAGACTGCTCTGCGCCCGACTGACGGCTGACATAGACCTGAGCGGCGTGGCCAACTTTGCGCCCATCGGCTCGCACATGGACATCGACTTGGTGACGGGCATGACCGTGAAGGACTGGGACTACCGCGGCACGTTCGACGGACAGGGGCACGTGGTGAGCAACCTGCGCATCAGCAATGCCAACGGCACGGAGGTGGGCTTCTTCAGCCGCACCATTGATGCCACCATCCGCAATCTGGGCATCGTGAACGCCACTGTGGTGAGCACAAGCAAGATTCGCGCAGGAGTGCTGGCCGGAATAGTGCTGCGAGGCAGCGTGGAGAACTGCTATACGGCGGGCAGCCTTTCGGTGGAGACGGAGCACGAGGAGCGGGGCGCGCTGGTGGGCTCCTTCCAGCAGAACTTCGGAGGTAGCGGACAGCCCATGCGCTGCTGCTTCACCACGGGCGAGCAGGCTCTGGGCAATGTGGACGGAGCGCTGGAACTGGTGTTCGAGGGCGAAGACGTGGAGCGCATGGGGCCCACAGGCGAGCTGTGCTATGTGCTGAACGGCGACCAGAGGGTAACGACCTGGCGCCAGACGCTGGGCGTGGATGCGCTGCCCACGCTGGACGCCACGCACCGCGTGGTCTATGGCAACGGACAGCTGCTATGCGACGGCTCGCCAGTGGAGGGCACCGAACTGACGTACAGCAACGAGAATACTTCCGTGCGGCCGCCTCACGAGTTTGACACAGACGGATACTGCGTGGTCTGCGGTGCGGACGCGGGCTTCATGCAGCCGGCAGCCGACGGATGGTATGAGGTGGAGACGCCCGTGCAGCTGCGATACATCAGCCGCTTTGTGAACGCAGGTCACCCGCGCATCAACATCCGACTGATGAACGACTTGGAGATGGGTGGCATAGAGAACTTCCCGCCCATCGGCTACTACGACGACTTCGGACAGCAGACGCCCTTCCAAGGCGTGTTCGACGGACAGAGGCACATACTGACGAACCTTCACGTGAATCCGGCAGACGGACAGGAGGTGGGCCTCTTCGGTCGTATCAATGGCGGCGGAGAGCTGAAGAATCTGGGCATCGTGGGGGCCGACGTCTCGAGCCAGCAGGGCATTCGCGCAGGTATCTTCGCAGGCGAGATTCACGCCTGCAAGGTCTCGGACTGCTTCTCGGCTGGTGCGCTCAGCATCAGTTCCGTAAGGCTGGGCGGCGACGGACTGCCTACCCCCGGCCAGATGGGTGGCATAGCAGGCGAGGCAATCGATGCCACGTTCACGAACTGCTACACGCTCTACGAGAAGATAGTGGGCGGCGAGGGCACCAAGCTGCAGAACTCCTACTTCGGCGAGCAGGCCCTGCTGGATGCGCTCTCGGGCGCGCTCTGCTACAACCTGAACGGGCAGACGTTCGAGGGTGCCACGTGGTTCCAGACGCTCGGCACGGACGACTATCCCACTTGGGACAAGACGCACGGACTGGTCTATATGACCGAAGGCGGCGAATACGCATGCGCAGTGACGCCTGAGGATTACGCCCAGCTGGTGGAGGCCGTGGTGGCACAGCAGACAGCCTACTGGGAGAACGCTGCCGCCTCGCGCAGCCTCATACAGACGTACCTGCAGAGCCTCGACGCGCTGAAGGCCGTCTCGTACACCGAATTCCTGACGGCTTATGCCGCACTCGATGGGCAGCGCAAGGCACTGACCGAGTCGGTGCAGGCGTGGGCCGACTACGAGGCCAAGGTGGACGAGATAAAGACCTACCTGACCGAGAACGTGGGCTACTCGGGCGGCGAGTATGACCGACTGATGGCCTACCTTGAAGACGATGTGCTGCCGGGCGAGGATTTCCCACACGGCTCCTATACGCAGATTTCCGAAATCTTCGCACTCAGCACAGACGAGATAAAGGAGGAGACGAAGTTCGTGGAGGCACTGTTTGCCGAGATGCTCGAGAGGAGCTACCCAGCTGGACAAGACCTGACGAAACTGCTGGTGAACGCCGACTTCATGGATAAGCTGAACGGATGGACCTTCGCTACGGGCTCGGGCACCGTGTCGAATGCCAACAACTCCATCGAACACAAACGCTACGTCACCATCAAGCAGGACGTGGACATGAGCCAGACGGTGAGCGGACTGAAGCCCGGCATCTACGAGGTGCGACTGGGCGGACTGACCGTGCAACGCAACATTACCGACCCGCAGACCATCGGACAGTACAACTACGGAGGCTTCATTTACGCAAACGAGCATCAGAACTACCTGCAGACGAAGTACAGCGACCTGCTCGGCGAAGACGACATAGACCGCGCCACCGAACTGGGCTTCAACACCAAGCGCTTCTCGCTCTGCTATGACGAGGAAAACAACGAGTTGGGATACGCTCCTATACATGGCATCGGACTGAGCTTCGCAGCCGACATGGGTCTCTACGACAACCGCATTCTGGTGAACGTCACTGACTCGGTGCTGAAGATTGGCGTCCGGAACAATAAGTCGTTGCGTGGCGACAACTGGACACTGCTCACCAAGGTGTCGCTCATCTATCAGGGCGAGATGGAGAACGCCCACGCACTGGAAGCAATGGATGGCGTGCTCGAGTCGATGGTGGAGCGTGCCGCCTACATGGTGGAGGACTACGAGTCCGACTACATCGAATACTCCGACGCTCCCAACTACGACCGCCATCTCGATGCCGAACTCAGCGCACTGATGGCCGCAGCGCGGACCGCCACCACAGGAGCGCAGAAGTACGAACTCATCGGTCGCTTCTCTGAACTCTTCGGCCGCATCCTCAGCTGCAAGCAGGCCTACGAACGGCTGATGGCCGTAAACGAGGAAGTGGGCGACGTCTATGGCATCTACACCTCGGCCGAGGAGCAAGTGAAGTTCCAGACAGAGGTGTCCGAGAAGATAGTGGACCTCTTCTCCGAAGGCATCACCAGCCAGGCAGACGTGGAGGCACTCACACGCCAGCTTCTGGCCGACGAGACTTATGTGCGATACAACGGCCTCACACCCGAACTGGTGAACGGCGTCTATCAAATCGCCAAGCCGCTCAACCTCGTCTGGTTCAGCCGCCGAGTGAACATGGGCTTCGGACATCCCGACTCCTCGCCCGAAGCCGCCTATAGGAACATCAATGCAGCGCTCACGAACGACATAGACATGGCAGGCATCGAAGGTTTCATACCCATCGGACAGCACATCGACCCCGTGGAAGGATTGGTGGAAGGTCGCGACTGGGACTACCGCGGCACGTTCGACGGACAGGGACACGTCATCCGCAACCTCTCCATTCAGTGCTCCGACTACGGCGAGGCTGGCTTCTTCGGCCGCACCTGCGACGCCACTATCTGTAACCTCGGCTTCGAGAACGCCACAATCGTCAGCACCAATGCCATCCGAGCCGGAGTACTGGCCGGCATCGTGCTGCGTGGCCGCGTGGAGAACGTCTTCACCATTGGCGACATCACCATCAGCACCGAGAATCCCGAGAAGGGCGGACTCGCGGGCAGCGTCCTCTCGTTTGGCAACACAGCCATCGTGCGCAGCTGCTTCACCACCTCCGAGACACTGCTCACGGTCAACGAACAGTTCATGCCCAGCCTCATCAACTGCTATGCAGCCGACGAAGTGGCCCGCATGGCACCCACTGGCGAGCTGTGCTATGCACTCAATGCTGGCGAGACAGAGAACGTAGCCTGGTATCAGACCCTCGCCTCCGATCCCTATCCCGTACTGGACAGCACGCACAAAGTGGTCTTCAAGCGCACCGAAGACGGCACGTTCTACAATCTCGAGGACGCCATCCAAACGCCAACAGCCAATAACCAATGGCCAACAGCCATCTACGACCTCTCCGGCCGCCGCGTGCAGCGTACCGCCAAGGGTGTGTATATAGTAAATGGTAAGAAACAAGTGGTGAAATAACAAAACCCAATAGCCCCTCCCCCTAATCCTCTTTAGAGGGAGGGGCATAAAAACATTTACAGGCTTATATTTATGAGGACTCTTCTCCTTTCCCTTTCTTTCCTCCTCTTGCTGGCAGGCTGTAAGGAAGAAGTGGACACGTCGACACGGTATGTCTTCAAGTACGACACGGTACTTACCTACCTGCAGAAGCATCCGCAGTACTCCGACTACGTGTCCTTGCTGGGCAAGGTGCCTGCCGGTCCCATCTCGTCATCCACCCTTGTGCAACTATTGTCGGCTCGAGGCAACTACACCGTCTTCGCACCCACCAACCAGGCCATCCAGCTCTACCTCGATTCGCTCCTCTCCACGGGGCTCATCTCCGAGGCCAGCTGGGCTGGCTTCCCCGACAGCACTACGCTCGACTCCATCCGCCGTGTCATTGCCTATAACAGCATCATCAACAGTGGCGACGAGCTCGACCCCTATCGCACCAACGACTTCCCGCCATCCAACAGCGGCGAGTTCCCGCTCTCCAATATGTACGACCGCAAACTCGTGGTCAACTATTCGCGCAATCCCGACAGCCTCTGGATAAACGGAGCCTCGATGGATACCCGCAACCGCGACATCCTCACCATCAATGGCATCATACACAGCATGAACGGAGTGGTCGCACCGTCCAACAACACGCTGGGCTACCTCCTCCAGAGCATCATCAAGCGTCGCCTGCGTGGCTACTACGTCTCCGCCATGCTTGCCAAGGCCGTCGGCCTGCTGGACACCCTCTCCGTCTATCGCGATGACACCTACGAGAATCTCCATCAGACACACATCCTGCCCGAGTTCATCGCCCACACCTCGGGCATCGGCTACACCAAGGGCGTCCTGCCCGAGCATCGCTACTATGGCTACACCTTCTTTGCCGAGACCGACTCCTTCTGGACTGCCCGGCTGGGCAAGGACGCGTTCGATATCACACCGGCCGACGTACAGGCCTATCTCGTCTCAGAGGGCATCTATCCCGAAGGAAAGGCCAACACCGACTATAGTCAGCCCGACAACCTGCTCAACCTCTTTGTCACCTACCACTTTCTGCCCATGCGACTGGCTGCCGACCGCTTTGTCCTCCACTGGAACGAGAAAGGCTACAGCACCTCGCTCAAGCAACCATCCGTCGTGCAGTACGACTACTACACCACCATGGGCAAGCGTCGCCTCATGAAGTTCCTCGAGAGCGCCGAGTCCAACGGTGTCTTCATCAATCGCTTCCCGAAGATCGACAGTGGTCGTCACGGAACGTACCACGAGCTCTCTTGCGACCCGTCCCGTCAGGGCATCCTCGTCCAGACACCTGAGACCAGCGGCGAGTTTAACGTCCGCAACGGCATCATCTACCCCCTCTCTCAGCTGCTCGCCTACACCCAGGACGTCCGCAACGACCTTCATCGCGAGCGCATCCGCTGGGACATCTGCGCCCAGTTCCCCGAGTTCATGAACAACGACCTCCGCCTCCAGTACTACAAACGCTCCACGCGCACTGGCATAGCACCTAGCACCGTCTATCCCTATCTCGACGACTGCTGGATAGAAGACGACAGCTATTTCTTCTACTATAACGGCTACGACGAGTCGATGAAGAACTACCAGGGCGACGAACTCAACATCCGAGGCAACCTCGACGTCACCTTCCGCCTTCCGCCCGTGCCAGCTCGTGGAACTTACGAACTGCGCTTCAATATACAGAGCGACGGCTACAACCGCGGCATGGTACAGTTCTACTGGGGCAGCGACCGCCAGCGGCTGGCACCCATGGGTATACCAATGGACATCCGCATGAGCGGCCTCGAGCGGCGTACCACGGCCGGCACCTTCCCCAGCAACGTAGGGTGGGAGGCCGACACAGACGATGACGACTACAATTCCGAGGTGGACAAGAAGATGCGCAACGCCGGCTTCATGAAGGGAGCCGAACTCTATTGCGACGGCGGTTCGGGCGGTTCCAAGATGGCGCGTGCCGACCCACTCATCATACGGCGCATCATTGTGCGGCAACCCATGGACCCCGACCAGACCTATTACATCCGCTTCAAGTCTGTGCTCGACGACCCCAGCCGCGAGTTCTATGTCGATTACCTTGAATACTGCCCCAAGGAAGTGTACGACAACCCCTATACGCCCGAGGATATCTGGTGAGCCGTGCCCGGATTAGAGATTAGGGCAAGTCCAGATTATGCACTATGAACGACGCACTAAGCCACACGCCGCAGAAGCCTACGCGACGTGTGGCTTTTCCTTTTGTCTCACGTCGCAAAGTTAAGGCACCCGCCTGCTCTTTCACAAATATCCTCCGCTTCGCTCCCTCAGAATGACACAAGAGACATGCATCGGACAGATATTACGGATTAATAACTAACTTTACAGAAGACAGATTCCGCTGTTGTCAACCTTTACAGGAAAACGACAACCATTTCAGGAATGATGTAAACGCTTTCAGGAATGTGTCAACTTGTTTAGTAAAACGACTGTCAGCTGCATCAGAAAAACAGTGAAAACAGTCAACTTAAATCAGGAAAAGGCGGGATGGGTGACAAGATTTTTCACAAAATGCGCGGTCATTTGGTCATTTGGTCATTTGGTCATTTTCGTTTTCAAAACGCACTTTTCTCTTATTATTAGTATAAATACTTAATATATAGATATTTATAAAAATATAGGTGTTTTCCCACTTTTCGAATTTCAAAATGACCAAATGACCAAATGACCACGTGACCGCACAGAGTGGCCTAACTTGCTGATATTGCGTCTGTTGAATCGTTTGATGTGTGGTCATTATGGTCATTAAGCACAGCAAAAACGAGGAAAAAGGGTCATTTGCCCACCCTAAAACCCTACTTTTTTCGGCATTTTGGCACAAAAAACCGCTATTTTTCGAAGTTAAAAATAACCAAAAAATGCCTCCAAAACCCATTTTTTTGAGTTCAAAGCCCATTTTTTGAAGTCCATCCGAACTATGGACTATGCACTATGAACTATGGACTATGAATACTACTCCCTACTTTTCTGCAGCTCCAGCACCTGTGTGCAGTATTCCACCACGGCTGGGCGGTGGGTGACGCAGATGACGGTCTGGCGCTGCCCTTGCAACTGCAGGTTCTGCAGCAATTGGCGCTCGGTGGACGGGTCAAGGGCGCTGGTAGCCTCGTCGAGCAGTAGGATGCAGCCCTTGCGTAGGAGGGCGCGGGCAATGGCAATGCGCTGTGCCTGTCCCTCGCTGAGGCCGGCACCGAGTTCGCCGCAGGGGGCATCGAGGCCTTCGGGTCGCTCCATGACGAAGCCGGCACAGGCGGTGGTGAGCGCTTGGCGCATCTCCTGCTCGGTGGCGTCGGGATTGCCCAGCAGCAGGTTGTCGCGTATGGTGCCGCTGAAGAGGGTGTTGCCCTGCGGCACATAGACAAGGTTGCAGCGCGTGAGCGGACTTGCATCGGCCCCGCGGCCCTCGGCATCGTATAGCTGGACGCTGCCATGCTGCGGGCGGAGTAGGGCGAGGATGAGACGCACGAGGGTGGTCTTGCCGGCTCCCGTCTCGCCCAGTATGGCAGTGACGCTGCCGGGCGGGAAATCGTAGCTGAGGTTGCTGAGTATTTGGCGCTTGCTGCTATCGTAGGCAAACGAGACGTCACTCAGGCGGATGCCGGCTCCGTGTGGGAATACCACAGGCTCGCCCTCCTGTTCGAGGGGTACGGCCTGCAGTTCCATCAGTCGCTCGCTGGCCGTGAGGCTGCTGATGATGGCCGGGATGTAGTGTGTGAGCTCTCGGAAGGGACCCTGTATCTGGCCCACGAGCTGTATGAAGGCTATCATCATGCCGTAGGTGATGGTGCCCTCGTGGAGGCGGCTTACGCCCCAAAGGAAAGTGACCAGATAGCCTGCTCCAAAGCCGGTGGTGAGCAGGGCAGAAGAGAAGCTGCTGAACCAGGTGCGCTGACGTATCTGCTGGCGCAGGGTGTCCTGCGTCTCAGAGAGGCGAGATACCATGGTGCCCTGTTGCTCGAGCGTCTTGAGTACGACGCGGTGTTGCACGCTCTCCTGCAGGATGCTCTGCACGCGACTGTCTGTGGTGCGGATGCGGCGAGTGAGCTGTCGCATGCGCGAGATGTAGAGTTTGCTCAGGGCGATGAAGACGGGTGCAATGAAGACCAACAGCAGGGCCAGCATGGCGTCCATCGAATAGAGGAAGAAGAAGGCGCCCACCAGTCGCACCAGCACGCCCAGCAGCGAGGGCGCCGTCTCGGTGATGACGGAGGTGACATCGCTGACATCGCGCTCCAGGCGGTTGAGCACGTCACCGCTGTGGCGCTGCTCGAGGCCGTTCCACTCGCACTGCATGATGTGGCGGAAGAGCCGCAACTGCATCAGGTTCTGCGAACGCACACCCAGCAATGCGGCCACCCAGCGGCGTGCAAAGCCGAGGCCTATCTGGCTCACCATGATGCAAATGAGCAGCACGGCTGCCAGCCGCAGGGGCAGGGCTGTGTTGGCTCCCGTGGCGATGTCCACGGCCAGCTTGGTGGCGGCAATGAACGAGAAATCGAGCGCCACGCCAATCACTCCCATCAGCGCATTTACACACGACTGCAGCCGAAGGCCGCGCGAGGCGTGAAAGAGCCAAGAAAGCGGACCGGCTGCTCCTTTCTGAAGAGTGGAGTGAGCCGCCGACTGTTGCCAATATTCCGATTTACTATTTGCCAACTTACCAAGTTTCTATTTATTACTCTTTCCCATCGCGGGAGGGTTCGGGGAGGGGGCTTTTGTCTCTTGCATCGCTTCCCCACATGAGTTTGGTGCGGAGGGTGCCGAAGAAGGAACTCTCGGGACGTTTCAATACGAAGACGTGGAAGGGCGCACGGCGAATGAGCAGACGGACGCCCTCGCGACACGACTCGCTGCGGCCGTCGATGGCCACAAGGAAATTGTGACTGCGGCTCTCCACGGTGAGTGTCACCTCCATGTCGTCGTCCAGCGTTACAGGCCGCACGTTTAGGCTGTGAGGAGCCACAGGCACCAAGCCCAGCGTGGCACTGCCCGGGTGCATGATGGGACCGCCCACGCTCAAGGCGTAGCCCGTGCTGCCAGTGGGTGTGTTAAGTATGAGTCCGTCGGCCTGATACGTAGTCAGGTATTCACCATTGATGTCCACCCGAATGCTTATCATGCTGCTGTTGTCGCGCTTGAGCACAGCCACTTCGTTCAGCGCATACGGATGACCCGCCGGCTGTCCCTCGGAGTACTGCAGCTCAAGCACGCTGCGAGCTTCGCTGCGGATGCGGCCCTCGCAAATCTGACGAATGGCAAGGTCGACATCGTCGGGCGTAAAGTCCGAGAGGAAGCCCAGGCGCCCCATGTTGATGCCCAAGATGGGTATCTCCTTCTCGGCCACGCGGCGTGCCGCCTCCAGAAACGTGCCGTCGCCGCCCACGCTGAGCACATAGTCGGCCTCGAAGTCGTTGCCCTCTATGCAGGTGGCAGTGGGCACGCTGAGCCGCAGTTCCTCGGTTAGGAAGCGGTGGAAGGCCGTGTCGATGAGGACTTCGGCCTCGTGCTGACGTAGCGCGTCGAGCAGTTGCTGCATCGGAGCGGCCTTGCGCGGCTGATAGACATTGCCGAAGAGGGCGAATCTGATGGGTCTCTTCATATTTTTATGCCTGATTGAGTGGCAAAGTTAAGGTTTTTTTCTAACTTTGCAACGGATATAAACTTAAATTCGCAGTTTTTCGTATGATTTATGTATTTCTTGCTTCCGGATTCGAAGACGTGGAGATGATAGCTCCCGTGGATATCATGCGCAGGGCAGGACTCGAGGTGGAGACCGTGTCGGTGACAGGCGAAAAAATCGTGACGAGTGCACACGGTGTGGGCATTGTGGCCGACAGACTGATCTCTGAGGCAGACTTGGAACAGGCCGACCTGCTGGTGCTGCCCGGCGGAATGCCCGGTGCCACCAATCTCTACGCCTGCGAGTCGCTGCGGCAGGCCATCCGCCAGCATCATGCTGCAGGCCGTCCGCTGGCTGCCATCTGTGCCGCTCCGCTGGTGTACGGGCGCATGGGTTTGTTGGCCGGCCATCGGGCTACGTGCTATCCCGGTTTCGAAAGCGAACTGGAGGGCGCCGAATACACGGGTGCGATGGTGGAAATCGACGGACAGTTCATTACGGCCAAAGGACCGGGCGCTGCAATGGAGTTCGGCTACGCGCTGGCATCGCTCTTCGTGAGTGAATCGGTGGTGCAGGGACTCCGCGACGGCATGATGTACTCGCAGCTGCTGGGCCAATGAACCGATACGTCATCATAGTGGCTGGAGGGCGCGGGCTGCGCATGGGCAGCGAAGTGCCCAAGCAGTTCCTGCCGGTGGGCGGAGTGCCAGTGCTGATGCGCACCATCGAGGCTTTCCGTCGGGCCATTGCGAATATTCGCGTAGTGCTGGTGCTGCCTGCCTCGCAGCAGGAATACTGGCAGCAGCTGTGTCGGCAATACTCGTTCGACGTGCCGCTGCAGATAGCCGACGGCGGCGAGACACGTTTCCATTCCGTCTCCAACGGTCTGGCACTCATCGACGACGATGCCGAGGGCGTGGTGGGCGTGCACGATGGCGTGCGGCCCTTTGTCTCAGCCGAAGTCATTCGCCGCTGCTATGCGCTGGCCGAAGAGCGAGGCGCCGTGGTGCCCGTGGTGCCTGTGGTGGAGACGCTGCGACAGCTGGATGCCGAGGGCTGTAGCCGCACCGTCGACCGCTCGGCCTACCGACTTGTGCAGACGCCGCAGACGTTCCGCCTCAGCCTGCTCAAGCAAGCCTATCGGCAGGCGTACCGCCCCGAGTTCACAGACGACGCCTCGGTGGTGGAGGCACTGGGATGCGAGATAACACTGGCCGAGGGGAACCCCGAGAATGTGAAGATTACCACTCCGGCCGACCTCCGCTTTGCCGAAGGCCTGCTCTCAGCGCGGCAATAACACATCACAGAAACTGCCACACACGCGATGCAAGACCTCCGACACACCGACATCACTTATCTGCCTGGCATCGGACCGACGCGGGCCAAGATTCTGCGCGACGAAGCCGGCATCGCCACGTGGCACGACCTGCTCTATTATTTCCCCTACAAGCATATCGACCGCAGCCGCCTCTACTCGATTGCCGAACTGACCACTGATATGCCATTCGTGCAGCTGAAGGGACGATTTCTCAGTTTCGAAGAGCAAGGCGTAGGGCGCAAGAAAAGACTGGTGGGCCACTTCACCGACGGACATGGCGTGATGGATCTCGTGTGGTTCAACGGCATCAGGTACGTGACCTCGAGTGTGAAACTCAATACCGACTACATCATTTTCGGGCGGCCCTCGCTCTTCAGCGGACGCATCAATGTGATGCATCCCGAAGTGGAGTCGGTGGATAGCCTCTCGCTGGCCAAAATGCGGATGCAACCTTACTATACGGTGAGCGAGAAGATGAAGAAGCGAGGCTTCTCGTCCCGCACCATCGAGCGCTTCACCAGCACGCTCTTCTCGCTGCTGAAGGAGCGCATCCCCGAGACGCTGCCCGACTACCTGCTGGAGCGCCTGCACCTGATGCCACTGGACGAAGCGTTGCGTGCCGCACATTATCCTTCTACTGCCGACGAACTCTCGCGCGCAACGATGCGTCTGAAGTTCGAAGAATTGTTTCTCATCCAACTATCTATAATAAGGTACGCGCGCGAACGCACCCAGCGGCTTCGCGGCCACGTGTTCCGAGTGGTGGGACCGCTGTTCAATACTTTCTACGCCCGCCACCTGCCGTTCCCGCTTACCGAAGCACAGAAAAGGGTGCTGCGCGAGATGCGGATAGACATGGGCAGCGGCCGACAGATGAACCGCCTTCTGCAAGGTGATGTGGGCAGCGGCAAGACGCTGGTGGCGCTGATGGCTATGCTCATAGCGCTGGATAACGGCTATCAGGCGTGCATCATGGCGCCTACCGAGATTCTGGCCGAGCAGCACCTCGAGACGTTTCGCACGTTTCTGGCCGATATGCCACTGCGTGTGGAACTTCTCACCGGAACGGTCAAAGGCAAGCGTCGCCAGTCGGTGCTCGACGGACTGGCCACAGGCGAGGTGCAGATACTCATCGGCACGCATGCCGTCATCGAGGACGGCGTGCAGTTTCGCAACCTCGGACTGGTGGTAATCGACGAGCAGCACCGATTCGGAGTGGCACAGCGTGCCCGCCTTTGGGCCAAGAACGTGGAACCGCCGCATGTGCTGGTGATGACCGCCACGCCCATTCCTCGCACGTTGGCTATGACGCTTTATGGCGACCTCGACGTCTCGGTCATCGACGAGCTGCCACCCGGTCGTAAGCCGGTAAAGACCATTCATGCCTATGACAACCGGCCCGACGAGCTCTATCGCGGCGTGCGTCACGAGATAGATGCCGGCCGTCAAGCCTACTTTGTTTACCCGCTGGTGAAGGAAAGCGAGAAGATGGACCTCAAAAACGTGGAGGACGAATACCTGCGGCTGCAGCAAATCTTCCCCGACCTGCGAGTCAGCATGGTGCACGGACAGATGAGGCCGGCCGAAAAAGACGCCGAGATGCAACGCTTCGTGAAGGGCGAAACGCAGATTCTCGTCTCCACTACGGTAATCGAGGTGGGTGTGAACGTGCCCAACGCCAGCGTAATGGTCATACAGAACGCCGAGCGATTCGGCCTCTCGCAGTTGCACCAGTTGCGCGGACGTGTGGGACGAGGTGCCGACCAGTCGTATTGCATTCTGGTGACGTCCTACGAGCTGAGCCGCGACACGCGCCGCCGCATCCAGATAATGACCGAGACTTCAGATGGCTTCGAGATTGCCGAGGAGGACCTGAAGTTGCGCGGTCCGGGCGACTTGGAGGGAACGCAGCAGAGCGGCGTGGCCTTCGACCTCCGGCTTGCCAACCTGGCACGCGACGGCCAACTTGTGCAGTTGGCGCGCGACACAGCCACCTTTGTGCTCGATGCCGACCCCACGCTCTCAGCGCCCGAGAATAAACTCCTCGTCGAGCAGCTGCAAGCCATGAAGGAGGGCCACGAGAACTGGAGCCTCATTTCGTAGCGCCCGAAGGCAAAACTTTTTTTGCTCCCTGCTTTACATTTTCTTTCTCTGTGCTGTATTAAGAGTATGACGAAGAAAGAACTGGAAAATCTCTTTCGTACGCATTATCAGCCCATGTACCGCCTCGCGCTGTCGCTGCTGGCAGACGACGAGGAGAGCCGAGATGTGGTGAGCGACGTGTTTGTCCGCCTGATGGATGGCCCGTCGCTTCACGAGACGACGGCTCGCAGTTATTTGCTCACGGCCGTTCGGAACGCCTGCTGCAACGCGATAGAGCACAAGCAGGTGCGGCAGCGTGCCGAGCGCTTGCTTTCGGCCGAGGCGTGTCTGACGGCTGGCAACGACGAGGACCGCTTGCGAGTGAACGAACTGCTGCACTTCGCAGACACGGCTCTCACGCCCACTGCCTTAGAGATTTTCCGTCTTCGTTACCTGCACGGGCTCACGTGCCGCGAGGTGGCAGACGCCGTTGGCCTGAGCCGCCAGAGTGTCCACCATCATCTGACCGTTGCCCTGCAGGCAGTTCGCGCATACTTTAACCCAAAACACACGAGAAATGATGACTGAGAAGGATTGCATCGAGATTTTGTCGGCCCTGGACGGCGATTCCTGCCAGCCCGACGAAGCATTGCAGCGTGCCGCTGCAGACCCAGCCTTCGGGCAGATTATAGACGAAGCGTCGCAGTTGCGGCGTGCCCTGCAGGAACGTGAGACGACGCCCGACGCGGCACAGACGGAAGAGGCCTGGCAACGCTTTGCGGCGCTCCATGCCCGCGAATTGGAAGCCTTGCCCGACGGCGAACCCATGCGCCGTGTCTTCCGCCTGCCCGTGGCGCCACTGCGCAAGGTGGCGGCTGTGATGCTGGCCGCTGTGCTGCTGACGGGCGTCGCGTTTGCCGCCATCCGCATGGCACGTCAGATTTCCGAACCCACACGTGGCACAACAGAAACTACCGTGCAGCATCCTTCCGCCTCAACCCCGCAACAGTCTGCGCCAGATGCAGAGCCCGAACCTACGGTCTTCGACAACGTGACGCTCGAGTCCATCCTCAGCCAGATAGCGGCTCACTACGGCGCCCGCGTGGAGTGGCGCAGCAGTAGCGTCGGCCGATTGCGCTTCCATTTCGTGTGGCATCCCGAGGACGGCCTGCAGCGGACGGTGGAGAAACTCAATAGATTCGAGAGCCTGCACGTGACGCTCGAAGGAGAAACGCTGACGGTGGAGTAGGAGATGAGACGCATCGTTTTTCTCTTCTTCTGCGTGCTTGCCATGTCGGCACGCAGCCAGCGCATCACGCAGCGCTACGAGAATGTGCCACTCAGTCAGGCACTCCGCGAACTGAACGAACTGAGCCGCGACTACGAGATAAATTTCCTCTACGACGAGCTCGAGGATTTCCGCGTCACCGTCTCGCTCGAGCGGCGCTCCGTTCCCGAGGCAGTGCGGCTGCTGGTGGGTTTCTATCCCATCCGCGTGGAAGTGGTGGAGCACGAAATCTACGTCGAGTGCCCTCAGAAGTCAGCTCCGCGCTATACGGGCACGGTGGTCGACGAGCAGGGCGAACCGCTGGCGTACGCCAACATAGCGCTCCTGGCGCCCGCAGACTCCACGCTGCTCACCGGCGGTATGAGTAACGACAGCGGCGTCTTCGTTATTCCCTGCGAGCAGCGGCCTGTGGTGGCCCGCATCTCGTATGTGGGCTGCAAGACGCACTTCGTGCTGTGCGACGACACCGACCTCGGCACCGTGCGTATGCAGTCGGAGGCTGTGTTGCTGGACGGCGTGCAGGTGACGGCCGAGCAGGTAATGGTCACCACCCACGACGGCCACCTGTCGTACCTGATGCCGCCGCTGCTGAAAATGATGCCGGCGGACAACGCATACGAGGCGTTGAAGCGCATTCCGGGCATCGTCGAAACATCGGACGGACTGATGTTCTGCGGCAGACCGCTGAAACTAATCATCAACGGCCGACCTACGACGCTCAGCGACGAGCAGGTCGTAGAGCGACTGAAGAGCATGCCGGCTGAGACACTGGCGCAGGCAGAGGTGATGCCCTCGGCTCCCGCCAAGTACCATGTACGCGGCATGGCGCTGAATGTGGTGACGAAGGACTTCGCAGGCACAAATCAGCTCTCGGGACAACTCTCTGCCACACTTCGCCAAGACCGTTACACCAAGGGCTACGCCGGCGGCAGCCTGTTGTACAATCGCGGACGGCTGGGCGTGGATGTCTCCTACAAGTTCTCCGACGGAAAACACTACGACCGCGTGGAGCACGAGGCCCATCATCCGCTGGGCACCGACAGGGTGCACTATGCCGACCGCACGGATAGGGTTGACCGCGGCATGGGGCACGACTATCGCCTCGGGCTCGACTACGCCTTCAGCGCGTCGCACCGTCTGGGCGTGGCCTACACGGGCCATTGGAGCGAGACACACGGCGTGAATACGACCCACGGTACGTCGGTTTCCACACAGCATTCCACGCTCCACTACTACGTTCATAACGTGGATGCCTCGTATGCGGCGCCCTTCGGCCTGCAACTGACGGCCTCGTACACCAACTACCAGAACCCGCGCACGCAGCATCTCGACGGCCAGCTGCTCGACCAGACGCGCCGCCTCGACGTGGAGAGCCGCCAACGCATCGGCAAATGGATGGCCACGGCAGACCAGTCGCACGACGTGGGTCGCGGCTTCGAGGTGAACTATGGCCTGAAGGCACAGCTGACTCAGAACTGCAGCTACCAGACGACGTGGGACGCCTCCCACACCCAGTTGCCCGACGCCAGCAGTCGGGTGGAATACGAAGAGCGCATTCTCAACGCCTATGTGGGCGCCAGCGGCACCGTCGGCCCGGTCGGGCTCGAGGCCTCCGTCACGGCGGAGCAGTACCACACCGCGCAGTGGCACCGATGGCGCGCCTTCCCGGCTGTCAGCGCCATGTGGAACGTCACGCCCCGACACATGCTGAACCTCTCCTTCAGCACCGAAACCATCTATCCCTCCTATTGGAGTACGATGAGTAACATCTACTATACGTCAGCCTACAGCGAAATCTGGGGAAACCCTGCGCTGAAACCCCTGACGAAGCACGAGATAAATCTGATGTGGCAGGCAAGAAAAAAATATACCGTGCTTGCTTTTGTTCATCTTGAGCCCGATTTTTTCGTACAGCTGCCGTATCAGCCCACCGACCGCATGGCAGTGATCATGAAAGTCACCAATTTCGATTTTTCCCGCTTCTACGGGCTGCAAGGTGACGCGCAGTTCAGCGCCGGAAAATGGCTTGTCGTAAATCTGACTGCCATGGCTCTCGTCCGTCACGACAAGAGCAGCACTTTCTTCGACCTGCCGTTCAATCGCACATGCCTCACGGGATTTTTTAGCACAGAGGCCGTGGCTCGACTGACGCCGCGTTTACAATTGATGGTAAATCCCTATTATCAGACGCGAGCCATGCAGGGTGTCTATGACCTTGACCCTGCATTTATCCTCAATGCCTCGCTGCGTTGGACGTCGCCAAACACCAAATGGAGCATTGTGGCCAGCGGAAACAACCTGCTGAACAATTACGTGAGCACGCACTCGCGGCAGGGAAATCAAGATTACGCCATGCGCGTCAGGATGCAATACGGCTACGGCGCGCTCAACGTGGTGTGGCGCATCGGAAACTTCAAGGAGCGCAAGAAAAAGGCAGTCGATACCTCACGAATGGGATATTGATCCGACGGTGCCGCCTTGCGGAAAATTTTTTCTCGCGTGTCGGAAAAATATTTTCGAACGAGAGAAAAAGATTCCTGCACGCAGCAGTTCCGGCGCCATCTGCCGATTCCCGACAGCGGCAGTCGGCAGTCGTTTTCCGTTAAAAAGAGTAAAAGATTTGGCCATGTGGCAGATTTTGCGTACCTTTGCCGCCGAAAAGGTGTAGAACGCCTTAAAAACAAATTAGAAAGAGATACTGCGAAAGCATGGAGAGAACGCTGGTACTGCTCAAGCCGAGCACCGTACAAAGGGCGCTGATAGGAGAAATTATCAGCCGTTTCGAGAAAAAAGGCCTGCGCATTGCCGGAATGAAAATGATGCAGTTGGACGACAAAATACTCGAGGAACACTACGCCCACCTCGTGGAAAAACCGTTCTTTCCTTCACTAAAAGCGTCGATGAAGAAGACGCCTGTGGTTGCGATGTGTCTCGAGGGAGTAGATGCCATTGCCGTGGTGAGATATCTGACAGGTTACACCAACGGTCGCAAGGCCGACGCCGGTACAATCCGCGGCGACTATTGTATGAGCAACCAGCAGAATATTGTGCATGCATCCGACTCACCCACAGCTGCCGCCAATGAATTGGCGCGTTTCTTCCGTCCGGAGGAAATCTACGACCTGCGAGACCTGAACATGGATCGCCTCTACGCCGTAGATGAGATGTAGGCGGGTGGAAATTTGAACAGAAAGATTTGGCTTGGCGCCGGCGGTTTCGTCACCGTTGCAGCCGCGGCCGAAAAAATAAAAGGAGAGAGAATGAAAAGTAAGACAATACTGAGAAGCATCTGCGTGTGGCTTGCCTCTGCCACGGCTTTGACCGTGACGGCGCAAGACCGGCTGGCCAGCGTGGCGCCCATCGATGTGAAGATGCGCGCCATTGACAGCGTTTCGTTGGTGCGGCTCATACAGCAGGAAGTGGACTTGGATTTCCCAGCTGCCGAACTTTATCCCGAATGGAACAACGAGTTCGTGGCTGGTTACGACGTGCAGCTTCCGCAGGAACATCGTATCGATTTGCGCGGCTTCCGTATGCCTACGCTAAGCCGTAACGTGACGAGTCACTACGGCTACCGTCGCAGCTTCCGCCGCCAGCATTACGGCACGGATATCAAAGTCTATACGGGCGATACCATTGTGGCGGCATTCGACGGCAAAGTGCGCGTGGCGAAATACAACCGCAAGGGCTATGGATACTACGTGATACTGCGTCACCCCAACGGCCTCGAGACACTCTACGGACACCTCAGCCGCCAGTTGGTGAAGGAAGACCAGATCGTGCGGGCCGGCGAACCAATCGGTTTGGGCGGCAGCACGGGACGCAGCACCGGTTCGCATCTGCATTTCGAGACGCGTTTCCTCGGCCAGCCCATCGACCCGGAGCGAATCTTCAGCTTCGAAGCGCAGGATGTGCGTGGCGATTGCTTCGTTTTCCGCCCCGGTAACCGCGGTTTCATACAGGATGCCCACAGCCTCGAAGTGAATGGCGAAGTGGAAAGCAACGAGCAACTGATGGCGCGAGCCGAGAAAGAGAGCGAGAGTCGTGCATTCCAGGAGCAGAAACGCGCCGAACAGAAGGCTCGTCCGCGCAGCGGCGTGCATAAGGTGCGTTCGGGCGAGAATCTCTCGGTCATCGCTCACAAGTACCACACGTCGGTAAGCAAATTGTGCCGCCTGAACGGCATCAAGGAGACCACAGTACTGCGTGTCGGACAGATTCTGAAGTATAATTGACACGCCACGGCACAAGTTACAGCGGCCGAAAACAATAGCAGGGCTTCCGACAGCAATTTTCGGAAGCCCTGTTTTTATGTGCCTGCAATTTGGTACAGGCAGCGATAGGACACGTGGGCCGACTACCACGTGAAGTAGGCCGGACGGCAGACGTGCGACGGTGCCTCGCAAATGCGAAAACGGTGCTGCCGTGCGTCTTTTTCTCTAAAGAGAAACGTTGTTTGCAGAAATTGTCGTATCTTTGCAGCGACTTTGACACAGAGCAATGGATACGCGCGAACAATTCGAGAAAATTATGGCCGAGTGCCGCCAACTTTTTGCCGCGAAGTTGCACGACTACGGCGCGGCGTGGCGCATCATGCGGCCTTCGTCGGTGACAGATCAGATATATATCAAGGCAAATCGCATACGCAGTATCGAGACAAAGGGCGTGGCGCTGGTGCAGGAAGGCGTGCGGCCGGAATTTATCGGCATCGTCAATTATGCGATTATCGGCCTCATTCAGTTGGAACTCGGCCCGTCGGAAACGGCAGACTGCATGTCGGCCGATGAGGCGCTGGCAGCGTACGACCGTAAGGCGGCGGCCGCGCTGGAACTTATGCTGCGCAAGAACCACGACTACGACGAGGCGTGGCGCGGAATGCGCGTGAGCAGCTACACCGACCTCATCCTGATGAAAATTTTCCGCACGAAGCAAATCGAGTTGCTCGAGGGCGACACACTCGTTTCGGAGGGCGTGGACGCGAATTATATGGACATGATGAACTATGCCGTGTTCGGTCTGATAAAATTGACGTTTGGTGAAGAAGAAAACGCTGAGTAGTTTGTTGCGTTGGCTGGGCGTGAATCTCTGTCGCCTGCTGCTGTCGGTGGTTTTTCTGTTCTCCGGAATGGCAAAACTAAACGACCCGCTGGGCACGCAATACAAGATAGAGGACTACGCCAGCGCCATGGGCTTGGGTTCCCTGCTGCCGGCACCGCTGCCGTTGTGCGCGTCGGTGCTGCTGGGAGCCGTGGAATTCTGCCTTGGCGTGTATCTTTTCTTTTCCATTCACCGCCGGCGGACGCTGTGGCTCGTGTTGGCGCTGCTGCTCTTCTTCACGCCGCTGACGCTGTGGACTGCCATCGCGAATCCTGTGTCGGATTGCGGTTGCTTCGGCGACGCGCTGGTGCTGACCAACTGGCAGACGTTCTGGAAAAACGTAGTGCTGCTGGCGGCGTGGTACGTGGCGTGGCGCTATCGCTGTCGCATGACGCGTTTCATTACGGAGCGCAATCAGTGGCTTGTGTCGCTTTATTCGTGGGCTTTCGCCTTTGCTTTTGCACTGCTCAACCTGCACGGACTGCCACTCATTGACTTCCGGCCCTATCATATTGGCGCCGACATCTACGAAAAGATGAGCCTGGGCGACGAGGCCGCGCAGTACGAAACTACGTTTCTGCTCGAGAAAAATGGCGTGACAAAGGAGTTTACGCTCGACGACTACCCCGACAGCACTTGGAACTTCGTGGATTCGCGCACCACACTGAAGCACGCAGGTGCAGAACTGCCCGAGATACACGACCTTGTCATTACGTCGATTGACGAAAACCGCGAGGTGACAGACGAACTGCTGGCCGACAGCGGTTGGAAGTTTGTGCTCGTTTCGCCGCATCTGACGGCTGCCGACGACGGAGTGATGGATCATATCGCGGCCATCCACGACTACTGTCAGGAATACGGCTACGCGTTTCTCGGGCTGACGGCCAGCGGCGACGAGGATATCGAGCGTTGGCGCGATGCCACTGGCGCTGAGTATCCGTTCTACCGCGTGGACGCGATTCCGCTGAAGACGATGGTGCGTTCCAATCCGGGCTTGCTGCTGCTGAAAGGAAGCGTGGTTGCCAACAAGTGGCCCAGCACGAAACTGCCGCGCGAAGAGCAGTTGACGGCGCCACTTGACGAGCTGCCGCTGGCGCATCCGCAGCTGCGCGGATTTCTGCAGCGTGTACTGCGCATTGTGTTGTGGTACGTCTTGCCCTTGCTCGTGCTGACGCTGGCCGACCGACTGTGGGTACAATGGAAACTGAGGAAGCTACATACATTTTCGAACCATAATAATTAAAAAACTACAAAAGCTATGAGAAAAAAGATTGTGGCAGGCAACTGGAAAATGAACAAGACCCTGCAAGAAGGTGTAGCGCTGGCTACAGAACTGAAGGAGGCGCTGAAATCGGAGCAGCCCAAATGCGAAGTTGTCATTGGCACGCCGTTTATCCACCTCGCTACGGTAAGTGAGTTGCTGAAGGACAGCGTTATCAAAGTGAGCGCCGAAAACTGCGCCAATCACGCCAGCGGTGCATATACTGGCGAAGTCAGCGCAGAAATGGTGAAGAGCACCGGTGCTGACTACGTGATATTGGGTCACAGCGAGCGTCGCGAATACTACAACGAGACACCCGAAATTCTGAAAGAGAAGGTTGATTTGGCACTGGCCAACGGCCTGAAGGTGATTTTCTGCATCGGCGAAAGTCTGGCAGAGCGTGAGGCAAACCTCCAAGAGAAGGTCTGCAAGGACGAACTGACGGGCAGCGTCTTCCATCTGACACCCGAGCAGTGGAAAAACATCGTCATTGCATACGAGCCGATATGGGCCATCGGAACCGGTAAGACAGCCACCGCTGAGCAGGCCGAGGAGATACACGCCTACATTCGTCGTTGCGTAGCCGAGGTTTATGGCGCAGAAATGGCAGACGAGACGAGCATTCTCTACGGCGGCAGCTGCAAGGCCAGCAATGCTCCCGAGCTGTTTGCAAAGCCCGACATCGACGGCGGTCTCATCGGCGGTGCATCGTTGAAGGCTCCCGACTTCAAGGGAATCATTGACGCTTGGAAATAAACAGATATCACACGTCCTTCCCGTCGCCACTGAAGGCGGCGGGAAGGAATTTTCAAACCAAAAACAGAAATTCGATGTCACGAAAAAGCCTCCTTTGCGCAGCCATCTTGTGCGGCGCCCTGTCACTGCAGGCGCAAACAAAGTTCACCGAACGCCTGCAACGCACGCTTCCGGGCGAGGGTAGCGTGGTATTGCATCAGAGTCAGGCACTGGCCGACTTGGTGAACGGCATTTCGGCCACTGCGACGCCTGCCGCTTCGCCCAAGACGCCCGCCACGGCCACTGCCGCAGGCGAGCATCCTCAGGACGTAGTGCCGTACGACCCGACGGAAGCGCCCGTAACCAATACGGTGAAGGTTCGCATGAACGGTTATCGCATTCAGGTTTACTCGGGCGGCAACTCGCGACAATCGAAGAACGAGGCCGCCATGATGGGACAGCGCGTGCGAAGCCTGTTTGGCGATCTGTCGGTTTATACCCACTTCTCGAATCCCCATTGGATTTGTCGCGTGGGAGATTTCAAGACGTACGAGGAAGCCAACGAAATGTACCGCCAGATGAAGGAAACCGGACGTTTCCGCGAGGCTGTCATCGTGAAGAGCAAGATTTATGCAACGTACTGAGATGGATACGAAGAAGCAAGAACTCTCGCCCGTGCAGCAGAAACTGGCAAAACATGTGGCCGGCATTCTGGAACTGATAGATGAGAACCCGAAGCGCGAAGGCCTGCAGCGTACGCCGTTGCGTGTGGCAAAGGCAATGACGGACTTGACGCGCGGATATGCCGAGGATCCCGTGGCCATTCTCAACTCGGCAAAATTTCACGAAGACTACCGGCAGATGGTCATCGTACGCGACATAAATTTCTATTCGCTCTGCGAACATCACATGCTGCCGTTCTACGGCCGCGTTCACGTGGCTTACATTCCCAACGGACAAGTGACGGGACTGAGCAAACTGGCTCGCGTGGTGGAGTGTTTTGCACGTCGTCTGCAGATTCAGGAACGTCTGACCAAACAAATCCGCGAGTGCATTCAGGAGGCACTGCAGCCGCTGGGCGTCATGGTGGTCGTGGAGGCTCAGCATATGTGCATGCAAATGCGCGGTGTCGAGAAACAGGGCAGCATTACCACGACCAGCGATTTCAGCGGCGCCTTTAATCAGGCAAAAACCCGCGAGGAGTTTTTGTCGCTTATCAAGTGAAGAAATTTAATTACCACGTGTGATGGAGGAAAAACTGCGTGTGGCAGCAGAAAAACTGCGTATCGTTTTTATGGGAACGCCCGAGTTTGCTGTGGCGTCGCTCGACGCTTTGCTCGGTGCGGGCTGTAATGTGGTGGGTGTGGTGACGATGCCCGACAAACCCGTCGGCCGGCATCACGATACACTGCAGGCCAGCGCCGTGAAGCAGTACGCTGTGGAGCACGGACTCCCCGTGTTGCAACCCGAGAAACTGCGCGACGAAGAATTCCTTTCAGCGCTTCGCCAGTGGAATGCCGACCTGCAGGTGGTGGTAGCTTTCCGCATGCTGCCCGAAGTGGTGTGGGACATGCCGCGACTTGGCACCTTCAATCTCCATGCCGCCCTGCTGCCGCAATACCGCGGTGCTGCGCCGATTAACTGGGCCATCATCAACGGAGAGACCGAGACGGGCGTCACAACTTTTTTCCTCGACCACGATATAGACACAGGGCGCATCATTCTGCAGGAGCGTTGCCCCATTGCTGAGACGGACAACGCCGAGACGATTCACGACCGCCTGATGGAGATGGGAGCACGGGCCGTGGTGGAAACTGTGCAGCGCATCGCAGACGGTCGGGCAGACTCGGTTGCACAGGAAACGCTCGTCGGCGATGCATCGCTGAAGCCTGCCCCCAAGATTTTCCGCGAGACGTGCCAGATCCGTTGGCAGGAGCTGGGCGCCAAGCAGGCTTACGATTTTGTGCGCGGACTCTCGCCCTATCCGGCTGCGTGGGCTACACTCTGCACTGCCGACGGCCACGAGGCGCAACTCAAGGTGTTCCGTGCCTCGTTTCGACGGGCGGCGACCGACGTGCCGGCCGGCACTCTGCACACCGACGGCAAAGCTACGCTCGAAGTTGCACTTCGCGACGGGTGGCTCAGCCTGCAGGAAGTGCAGTTGGCAGGCAAGAAACGCATGCCTGTTGAGGAGTTTTTGCGCGGTGCAAAGCTCCAAAACGCGCATTTGGCGTGATTTTTTTCGAAAATATTTGGCTGTTAGAAAAAAAACTCCGTTCTTTGCGTCCGATATAACGTTTAACCACACTAAAAACTGCATTGCCTATAGAACAATCGTTACTCAGAACCAACATTTCTACAAATGAGCAACTGGGAAACAATGACCGATTATGAATTGGTCTCGTTGTATGAGAAAGGTAATGACAGTGCATTCGACGCTTTATTAAGGAGACATCAGGAATACGTCTTTTCGTATATCCTTTTTCTCGTGCAGAATCGCGACTTGGCAGAGGACATCTTCCAAGAAACATTCACACGCGCCATCATAGCCATACGCAATCACCGCTATCAGAGCACAGGGAAATTCAGCGCCTGGCTGATACGCATCGCCCACAACCTTGTGGTGGACAACATGCGAAGCTCGGAAAACTGCAATGTGACGTCCAACGAAGATTTTCCGCAGGATATTCTCAACAGTACGAAGCACAGCGAGCAGGCTGTTGACACGCAGATTATGGAGATGCAGGACGCCAAAACACTGCAATCGCTGCTTGCTTATCTGCCCGAGCCGCAGGCAGATGTCGTAATCCTGCGCTTCTACGAAGATTTGTCGTTCAAGGAAATTGCAGAAAGGACAGGCGTCAGCATCAATACCGCACTTGGCCGGATGCGTTACGCGCTCATCAATCTGCGAAAGCTCATCCAGAAGCACAACCTCAGCCTTGCCGTCTGAGCAGAAAAAAGTTTGGCAGCGATACAATAAAAGGCGCCATAGGTACGTTTTATATGTAGAAGCGAGCAGAAACACTGCCCGCAACATAAAAACCATGTTTAGCGCCTATGGAACAATCGTTACCTCTTCCCTATTTTACACCCAGTCAGGCAGTCTTGGCCCGCATCCGCGAATTCGCTCGCGCGTATCGTCCGCAGCCCGAACACTTGAATTAAAAAACGCGAGCCATGATAGCACCTTCTTTGCTCTCAGCCGACTTTAGCGACTTGCGCCGCGAATTTTCGTGGCTCAACCAGAGTTCCGCAGACTGGCTGCACTTAGACGTGATGGATGGCGTGTTCGTGCCCAATATCTCGTTTGGTTTTCCGGTTCTCAAGCATGTGGCCCGACTTTCCGACAAGCCGCTGGATGTACATTTGATGATAGTGCAGCCCGAAAAGTTCGTGCGAGAAGTAAAAGACTTAGGCGCGCACGTGATGAATGTGCACTTCGAAGCCTGCACTCACTTGCATCGCGTTGTGTATATGATACGCGAGGCTGGAATGCTGGCGGGTGTGACGCTCAATCCCGCCACGCCGGTTTCTGTCTTGCGAGACATCATATGCGACGTGGACCTCGTGCTTTTGATGAGTGTGAACCCAGGTTTTGGCGGTCAGAAGTTCATTCCGCACACGCTGACGAAAGTTGCCGAACTGCGCGACCTGATAAATCAGAGCGGCAGCAAGGCACTTATTGAGGTGGATGGCGGCGTAAATCTGGAGACGGGCGCACAATTGCGCAAGGCTGGCGCCGATGTGCTGGTTGCCGGCAATTATATTTTCGGCGCGTCCGACCCGCTGGAAGCGTGCCGCCTGCTGAGCGCGTTATGAGGATAAGCCTGCCTTTGGTCTGGCTCGTTCCGTTTTTCATTTTTGGCCTGCTGATAGGTAGGCAATTACCCTCTGTTGTTTATTTGTGGCTGGCAGCCGTCGCGCTGCTGGCACAAGGTTTTGTGTGGCGCCGGCGCCATTGGCCTGAGGTGTTGGCTGTGGCATTCTGGCTGCTGCTTGGCGCAGCCCGCATGACGTATGCGGTGCAAGAGGTCGGGACGGGTCGCAGCACAACCGACAAAGCGTTGTCTGCCATGCGGACACACGCTCATCGTGCGCAGGCACAGCTGATGCTACGCATGGAGCGTGCCGGACTGGACGGCGAGACGCTTGCGCTAACGTCTGCTTTGCTCTTGGGGCGACGTTCTCAGCTGAGCTACGAGACGCGCCACGCGTTCTTCGAGACGGGCACCGGCCACTTGCTGGCGCTCAGCGGCCTGCACCTGGGCATTGTGTACGGTGTATTGCATCTTCTCTTCCTTTCTTTTGTGGGGCACACACGTTGGCGGTGGCACGCCTTGCCGCCACTTTTACTTTGCATCTGGGGGTACACAATGCTGGCGGGCGCACCAAACTCGCTGGTGCGTGCGGCAATCATGTGTAGCATGCTTGCTGTTGGCACACTCCTGGAGCGGCATGTCGTGTCGTTGCACTCGCTGGCCGTGGCGGCGCTCGTGGTTCTGATGGTTTCTCCGCGTGCCCTCTACGATGTGGGCTTTCAGCTTTCTTTTGTTTGCGTGTTCTTTATACTGATGCTATACATGCCAATACACGAAATATTCTGTCTTTGGAAAGTTCGTGGCGGGCGCTTGCTGTCGATGTTGGGCGTGGCGCTGGTGGCGCAACTGGGTGCCATGCCGCTTATCGCCTATCATTTCCATACATTTGCGCTGTTAGCACCGTTGCTGAGTCCCGTGCTGATTCCACTTACGGCGCTTGTCATCTACGGCGGCCTGCTGTTGTTGCTCTTGCCGTGGCATGTGCTGGCTGTGACGCTGACGTGTGTCGTGCGTGCTGAGTTGTGGATAGTGGGGCAGTGGCTGCGCGTGCCGGGAGCGACGCTCCACGACATATATGTGCCTACGTGGGCCGTCGTGCTGACCTACGTGCTGCTGTTGTGTGCCACGCTGCGGTTGCACGTAAAGTTTCGTGCCGGTGATTTTCGGAATACCCCAGGCGGTTTCGAGTGACGTGGCCCGTCAGTCTTGCGAGAAGTCGGTCAGCACCTGACGATACACCGTGAGGATTGTGCTTTTCCGAATGAAGCCGACAAAGACACCATCTGCGTCAACCACCGGAAGTGTCCATGCCCCGGTGCGGTCGAACACGGCAACGACGGCGTCCATCGGGTCGTTTACGGTGAGAATGGCCTCGGGTTGCTTCATTAGCTGCGCCACCTGGAAATCTCTGTAGAGTTCCGTGCGGAAAATCAAGTGTCGGATGTCATCGAGGTACACGGCGCCGATGAATTGCATCTGGCGGTTTACGACGGGGAAGACGTGGTTCTTGCTGTCGCTGACCTGCGTAGCCACGTCACCAAGCGTCATGTCTGGATAAAGTACACGGTCGTAGTGCTGAATCACGCTGTCCATACTCATCAAAGTGAGTATGGCATGGTCGGTGTGATGCGTCAGAAGTTCGCCTCTCTGCGCCAGTCGCATTGCATATATGCTGTGGGGCTCGAAAGCCTTAATGGTGAGATACGAGCAAACGGCCACAATCATCAGCGGCATGAACAGGCCGTAGCCGCCAGTCAGCTCGGCGATTAGGAAAATTCCCGTGAGGGGTGCGTGCATGACACCGCTCATAAGTCCGCACATGCCAAGCATCGCAAAGTTTCTGACGGGCACCGACAGTCCCAGCAGGCCGTAGCGGTTCCACAAACTGCTGAAGACAAATCCGCAGACACAGCCCAGAAACAGACTTGGCGCGAATATTCCGCCGCATCCTCCGCCGCCGTTTGTCGCGGTGGTGGCAAAGACTTTGAAGAAAACGATGAGCGAGAGGTAGAAAAGCAGCAGGTGTTCGCTTCCGTAGAAAAGCGAGCGATTCATGGCCGTGGCCCAGTCAGCTTCGCCGTTGCCGTTGAGAAGCAGGCTGATGAGCTCGTAACCTTCGCCATATAGCGGCGGGAAAAGATAAATGAGCAGGCTCAGCATGACTGCGCCCAGCAGGAAACGGTACATCGGACGTTGCAGCCGACGGAAAATGCCTTCGAGCCGATTCATCATGCGTGTGAAATAGAGGGCCACGACGCCGCAGACGACGCCCAACAACATGTAGGCGGGAATGCGGTCCACGGCGAAAGCGTCCTGCAGGTGGAACTCGAAGACGGGGTTCGTGCCGGAAACTGCAAAAGTGAGGCCCGCAGCCGTGACGCAACTCACCAGAAGCGGCAAAAGACTTGTCATCGTGAGGTCTATCATCAGCACTTCGATGACAAACACCAGCCCGGCAATCGGCGCCTTGAAGATGCCAGCCACGGCGCCGGCTGCGCCGCAGCCCACGAGAAGCATCATTTGTTTGTTGCTCAGGTTGAACAACCGGCCCAAGTTGCTGCCGATGGCGCTGCCCGTCAGCACGATTGGAGCCTCCGCCCCCACGCTACCGCCAAAACCAATCGTGATGGCGCTGGCGACAACCGAGCTCCACGTGTTGTGCAAGCGTATTTTGCTTTGTTTTCGCGCGATGGCGAAAAGAATCTTCGTGACGCCGTGACTGATGTCATCGCGCACAATGTAGCGAATGAAGAGCATCGTCAGCAGAATTCCCACGACGGGATAGACCAAATAAAGCCAGTTATCGCTGGTCATCACGAATCCCCGCGTCAGAAAGTGCTCGATGGCGGCAATCAGCCACTTGAGGAATAGTCCGACGAGGGCCGTCAGAATTCCCACTGCGAAGCTGATGATGAGCAGAAACTGCGTGTCGCTCAAGTAGCGGCGCCGCCAGTGTAGGATGCAAGCCAGTATGTTTCTCATTTTTTCTCCTGCTGTTTCTTTTCTTGCGACGTGTAGTTTCGGTCTTTGCGACGTGTCGTATTTTTCTTGCGACGTGTGGCGTCTGTCGGTGTGACGTTTACTTTCGGATGAAACTGATTTCGCCGTCTGCGCGGAGGCGTATGATTTGACTCGGTTTCGCCTTCGATGTGTCGTTCTGCCGGCTCTTCATCACGTAGTCCACGCCCTGTCGTATCGCATCGGACACCTCGCTGAAATTGGCAGGCGACGGCTCGCCGCTCAGGTTGGCACTGGTGCTGACGATGGCTTTCTGGAATCGATAGCAGAGTTCGTGGCTGATGTTTTCGCGTGTCACACGCATGGCAATGCTGCCATCCTCGGCCATCAGGTTGGGCGCCACGTTCAGCGCGCCGTCCAGCACGAGTGTCAGCGGCCGTTCGGCGTAGTCAATCAGGTCCCACGCCACGTCGGGAATTGAGCGCGAGTAGCGTTGCAGCCGGTTTGCGTCGTCCACCAGACAAATCAGCGCCTTCGAGTCTTCGCGTTGCTTCAGCGCGTAAACACGGCTGACGGCCTCTGCATTTGCAGCGTCGCAGCCAATTCCCCAGATAGTGTCCGTGGGGTAGAGGATGAGGCCGCCTCGTCGCAGCGTTTCCACGGCCTGCCGTATGTCTTCTGCTATTTCCTTTTGTGTCATTTTTCTCGCTGTTTCTTTTTTTCTGCTAAAACTCGCTGGTGAAATGGAAGCGGATGTGCTCGAAATCCTGCTGCGCCATCGTCAGCACGTAAGCACTGTCGGCCAGAAACACGTCGCGACCCTCGCGGTCTCGCGCCATGTACTGATATTTCCGCTTCTTGAATGCTTCCAGCTGCGCCTCGTCGTCGCTTTCTATCCAGCACGCCTTGTAGAGACTGGCTGGCTCCCAGCGGCATTTGGCGCCGTATTCGTTCTCCAGTCGGTATTGTATCACTTCAAACTGCAGTTGGCCGACGGTCCCTATCAGCTTGCGACCATTGAATTGATGTATGAAAAGCTGGGCGACGCCTTCGTCCATGAGCTGATTGACGCCCTTTTCCAGCTGTTTCGTCTTCATCGGGTCGGCATTCTCAAGGTACTTAAACATTTCCGGCGAGAAGGAAGGCAGCCCGCGGAAGTGAAGCGGCTCACCCTCGGTCAGCGTATCGCCGATTTTGAAGATGCCGTTGTCCGGCAGGCCCACGATGTCTCCCGGCCACGCCTCGTCGATTGTCTCCTTGCGCTGTGCCATAAATTGCGTGGGACTGCTGAAGCGCACTGTTTTTGCCTGTCGTACGTGCAGGTACGGCGCATTGCGGACAAAGCGCCCCGAGCAGACTTTGCAGAACGCAATGCAGGAGCGGTGGTTCGGGTCTATGTTGGCCGTAATCTTGAAGATGAAACCGGTGAATTTCGGCTCATCGGGCTGCACGTCCCGCTCTTCAGCCTGCGTCGGCCGCGGGCAGGGCGCAATCTGTACGAAGCAGTCGAGCAACTCCTGAACGCCGAAATTATTCAGCGCCGAACCAAAGAAAACAGGTGCCACCTCCGCATCCAGATACGTTTGCTTGTCGAATTCCGGATAGACACCGTCCACAAGTTCCAGGTCGTCGCGCAGTTTCTGTGCATCCCGCTCGCCAACCTGTTCTTCCAACGCGTGGCTCTGAATGTCGACGGCTATCTTTTCGGTGACTTTCTGCTTGTCGGGCGTAAAAAGGTTAAGCCGCTGTTCGTAGATATTATATACGCCTTTGAAGCGCGCGCCTTGATTTATCGGCCAACTCAGCGGTCGCACTTTTATTTGCAGCTCCTCTTCCAACTCGTCCAACAGGTCAAACGGATCCTTTCCTTCCCGATCCATTTTATTTATGAAGATAATGACCGGAGTTTTCCGCATGCGGCAGACGGTCATCAGCTTGCGGGTTTGTGCCTCCACACCCTTCGCACCATCCACAACGATGATTGCCGAATCCACTGCCGTGAGTGTGCGGAACGTATCTTCAGCGAAATCCTGGTGGCCCGGCGTGTCGAGTATGTTCACTTTGAAGCCCGCATAGTCGAATTCCATGACGCTCGTCGTCACAGAGATGCCTCGTTGCTTCTCAATCTCCATCCAGTCGCTGGTGGCCGTCTTCTTGATTTTATTATTCTTGACTGCCCCCGCCACTTGAATCTGCCCGCCGAAAAGCAGAAGCTTCTCGGTGAGTGTGGTTTTTCCCGCGTCGGGATGCGAGATGATGGCAAACGTGCGTCTTCTTTCTATTTCTTGATTCATTGCTTCTGCGTTTCGTTTTTTAAGTTTCTTCGGGTGCTGCCGCAAATCCCTCGCTCAGCAGCTCCAGCAGGTGGCTTACTGGCTGCATGGCGGCCTTCGTTTCGGCCGACGGCTCGCGTCCCTGCATCTTCAGCACGGTCAGTCCGTACACTGCGTCGAGGCAGTTTTCTATTTCTCCCTTCTCCTTGTCTGCGCCACGTGCTCTCAGTTCCACGATTGTGGGCAGTGCTTTGTAGTATGCCGCAGCATAGAACGGCTGTTTCGGGTCTTGGAGCAACTCCTGGTGGCGGTCGGCGAGCAGAATCAGCGTGTTGCGCACCACCTGCACATGCCCCTTTTCGCTTACTCCCTCCTCTCGCATCATTCGTGCCAAGTGGCCGTACCACTCGGTAGCGGCTGTCGTTTGCTCGGCATCGTAACCGAAGCGTGGCAGATACTCGCTGCGGATTCTGTCGGTGTCGAGGCCGAAAGCGCGGATAACATCCTCCACCTGAAACATATATAAGGCGTAGGCCACCACGTTCTGCTGTCTGAGTTTCTGTGCAACAAACATCTTTCTGATTTCCCGATTTGCTTTTTTACTTATTTCCCCATTCTTTTTCTTCCCTCACCTCCGAAAAGGCTGCCGGCGCGCTCATCCTATATATTATATAAGGTATATGCCAGTCCCACCAGCGATGCCGCCATCACCAACGCACCGATGGCGTGATTCAGCCACACGATGTTTCTCATCTGGAAGCGTGTCCGCACGTGGTCTATGACGCCCGTCAGGCAGAACCACCACAGCAGGGCGCCGCAGACGATGCCTGCAAATCCGAACAGTGTCTCAGGCCGGAACTCGGATTCCACGAAGTCGAAGCGCGCAAACAGCGCCACGAAGAGGAAGATGATGAGCGGATTGCTCAGCGTTACGGCGAATCCCGTCAGCATATTGTGAGCCAGCGTACCACGATTCTTGCTGGGAGGCCGCACCGCGGGACGTGCCAAATATGTGTAAAGTCCGAATACGAACAGCATTACGGCGCCCGCCAACTTCAGATACAGCACGGTGCGGTTGCGTTCCATCAGGGCCATGGCCAGACTCATGCCCAGCGCCGTGAAGAGCGCGTAGAGCAGATCGCTCACCGCCGCGCCCAGTCCTGTTACAAATGCGTGCCATCGTCCTTTGTTCAGCGTGCGCTGTACCACAAGAATGCCCACGGGGCCCATCGGGGCACTCGCTATAATGCCCACAATCAGTCCCTTAATGAACAATTCTGCGGCTTGTAATGGATTCAAGAACATAGGCGAGTGCAAATTTCGCGCTTTTTTTCGAGTTAAACGTACTTTTTTATGGAAAAAGTGACGAAGTGTGAAACTAAATCCCTACCTTTGTAGGGACAAACCGCAAGCGTTACAAATTTTTTACGAACCCAATAAATGTAGAATTATGGAAAAGAAACCTTTTGTTATTGGCCTCGATTTGGGCGGTACGAACTCCGTTTTCGGAATTGTTGACGGCAAAGCCAACGTGGTGGCCAGCGTCACAGTGAAGACTCGCGGGCATGGAACAGCAGAAAACTACGTGAACAATTGCTGCGAGGCACTCAATACAATCATCGCACAAGTGGGCGGAATCGAGAAAATTCAGGCCATGGGCATCGGCGCGCCGAATGGTAACTACTATTCTGGCAGCGTGGAGAATGCTCCCAACCTCGAGTGGCCCGGCATCATACCGCTGGCAGATATGTTCAGCCAGCGTCTCGGCATTCCTGTGGCCCTCACCAACGACGCCAACGCAGCCGCCATCGGCGAAATGGCCTACGGCGTGGCAAAAGGCATGAAGAACTTCATCATGATTACACTTGGCACCGGAGTCGGCAGCGGCATCGTCGTCAACGGCCAGCTGGTGTACGGCAGCGACGGCTTTGCAGGCGAACTCGGCCACGTGGTAATCGACCGCGGTCCGAGTGCGCGCGATTGCGGTTGCGGCCGCAAGGGCTGTCTCGAGGCCTATTGTTCTGCCACTGGCATGGTTCGCACCGCACTCGAATGGATGGCAATTCGCACCACGCCAAGCACGCTGCGCGAAATACCATTCGAGAAACTCGAGGCGAAGGACATCAGCATTGCAGCTGCGCAAGGCGATTTCCTGGCAAAGGAGATTATGAATTACACGGGCGACCTGTTGGGAAAAGCCTGCGCCGACTTCTGCAATTTCAGCAGCCCCGAAGCATTTATTTTCTTTGGCGGTCCCACCAAGGCCGGCGACCTGCTGATGAATCCCATCCGCAAGGCATACGACGAAAACGTGCTGATGAACTTCAAGGGCAAAGCCAAGCTGCTGCTCTCCGAGCTCGACGGCTCCAGTGCCGCCGTGTTGGGCGCCAGCGCTCTCGGCTGGGAACTCTGATTTCCTGCCCGACAGACGAATACCGGCCCCTCGCGCTTTCTGGCGCGAGGGGCTTCCTTTTTCCCGAGGCCTGCCGTCGCACCGAAAAATGCCACGCGTGGCACGACGAAATGCGACACGTAGTTTCTGAAAATCTACACGTCGCGTGAGACGCTGCCACACATAGTTTTTTAGCCGGCACGTGAAGCAGGGTGCCTGGCACACCCGTTTTCCGGACTTACAACGGGTCGTATGTGTGCAAATTAGACAATTAAACCCATTTTTTTCACCCTTTTGAACAATTATTCGCGCAAATAATTGCGATTTTGCCTAAAACAAGTTAAATTTGCGCAGAAATAGGAAAAAGAATTAAACGTATCACCCGTAAAACACAACGAAACATTATGAAGAAGTCACTGCACCTCGTAGCAATCCTCGTGTCGCTGGCCGTATCGTCTGCTGTGTCGGCACAGACCAACATCTTCAATCATTTCTCCGTGGGCGCCGAATTGGGAACAACGGGCTTCGGCGGCGAAATTGCCGCACCCTGCACCCGTTATGTCACCTTCCGTGCCGGTATGACCACCATGCCGCGCTTCAGCTACTCCACCGACATTGATTTCGAGAAGAACAACGGAGACGAAGTGGAAGCCGAGATAAAAGGAAAGTTCTACATGACAGACTTCAAGTTCCTTGTCGATGTACATCCTTTCACACACAGTTCTTTCCATGTGACGGTCGGTGCCTACTTTGGCAAACCCAATCTCGTGAAAGTCTGGAATACCAATGACATTACCAAGCCCGGCAATCCAAATGGCTTTGGTCCCGGCGAATATATTGCCATCGGTAACGAACGTGTGATGCCCGACGCCAACGGTACGTTGCGTATCAACCTCGAAACCTCGAAATTCAAACCCTATGTGGGCCTCGGTTTCGGCCGTGCCGTGCCCAAGCGCAACAGAGTAAGCTGTGCTTTCGACCTCGGCGTGCAGTTCTGGGGAAAACCCAAGCTGAAGGCTTATCCGACACTGAACGACGGATGGGTAGAAATAAAGAAAGGTGACATCAAGGACGACACGGTGGACGATATTTTCGACGTGAAGGATAAAATCGTTCTCTACCCGGTGATGAATTTCCGCATTTACTTCCGTCCCATCTGACGCGAGGAAACCAGAAAACAGAATGACAAAAACGTTTAACTAAATTAAAGAACAGAATTATGAAAAAGCATTTTCTTTATCTTGCACTGATGGCAGGCATGACGCTGGGCTTCACAGCTTGCAGCGGAGACGATGACAACGAAGCGAAGGCTCCCGAACTGCCGACGACAAAGCCGCTGGCTCTGGCGAAGCAGGCCGTAGAACTCGAATTTACCGCCGATTTGACAGCGCCATTCGAGAAAATCATTCTTACCGAGACCGGCAAGGCACTTCTCAACCGTCGCGAGCTGGCTTCGAACGATACCCGCGCCACTGCCAGCGATGATTATTTTATTGGCACGTATACGGTGAAAGGTAACGTGTATACTATCATCGATAACGTGGGCAACGTTTACTGTACCTTGAATATTACGCCAAATGCCGCAGGCACCGCCACGGATGTGACGATTAAAATCGGCGATGAGGAAGAAGTAGTTGCAAAAGCCGACGCTGAGGAGAAGAACGAAGAAAGCATGACAAATACGCTCTGTCGTGACTGGACAATCGTTTATACTGACCTTCAGTACGAAGCAGACTTTGCCGCCGTTGGTAAGATATTCGGTCTCGACAAAGACTACGCTCCCAACAGTTTGAACGACGTTCTGAGGTATGCAAAGACGCAGGCAGATATCGACGAAGAGCTCGAGGAAGGAATGGCCATCACAGATGTTATCTTCACTCGCAGCGGTTCGTTTATTCTCCTCTTCGAGAACGGAAAATGTTTCGTCGGCGGCTGGCAGTGGGATCAGAAGGTCGGATACATCACTTACAAGTGGGAAAACGAAGATATGAAGACCATCTTCGAGAATGAGAACGATTACGGCGACGCTACCGCAGTCTTCGGCACCGGAACCTTGAAGAAAGTTACTTATTACACGCTGACGCTGAAGTCCGACAACATTACGAACAAGAAGAACGGCAAGGACGAAAAGTACAAAGTGTCCATCACATTCTTCCTGAGAGAGAAATAAAGAAGATTCTTGCGGTCGGAAGACCGACACAGGACGGGAGGCACATGTCGTGCCTCCCGTCGTTTTTTTATTCCAGCCCGTGGAAACTTTTATTCCTGCCCGTGAGAAAAAATTTCCTACACGTGGTTTCGGCAAAACTGCGTGCAGATATTTCAGAAACCACGCGCAAATATTGAATCGCGGGTTGTGAAATCTGAATAATTTGTCGTATCTTTGTGGGCAAATACATTCAACCCAAGAAATATGACGATTACTTTCTTCCAGACGCCCTCGGGCAGCATCATTGCCACGCAGAGCAAGTCGGCCCTCCAGACCGCAGAAACGGAAAAACTATGTTGGCTCTACGGCGGTGCCAAGGCTCTCGCCGAGGGTTCTCTCAGCGGCTATTTCGTAGGCCCACGTCGCGAAATGATAACGCCGTGGAGCACAAACGCCGTGGAGATTACTCAGAATATGGCCATCACAGGCATCATGCGAATTGAGGAGTTCTTCCCCGTAGAAAGTGCCGAGGCAGAATTCGACCCCATGCTGCAGCGAATGTACAACGGGCTGGACCAGCAGATTTTCAGCGTGGACATAAAGCCGGCTCCGATACGTCACATCGAGGATTTGGAAGCCTACAACGAGGCTGAGGGCCTTGCCCTCTCGCCCGAGGAGATAGCGTATCTGCGTGGCGTCGAGCAGCAGCTGGGCCGCCGGCTTACGGACAGTGAAGTGTTTGGCTTCGCACAGATAAACAGCGAGCACTGCCGCCACAAAATCTTTGGCGGCACTTTCATCATCGACGGGCAGGAAAAGGAAAGCAGCCTCTTCCAGTTGATAAAGCGCACTACGCAGGAGAATCCGCATCACATCATATCGGCGTACAAAGACAACGTAGCCTTCGCACAAGGCCCCGTGGTGGAGCAATTCGCGCCCGAGAATCACGCCACGAGCGACTGGTTCCGTGTAAAGGACATCGAGAGCGTGATAAGCCTGAAGGCCGAAACGCACAATTTCCCCACCACAGTGGAACCGTTCAACGGCGCCAGCACAGGTACCGGCGGTGAGATTCGCGACCGCATGGGCGGTGGCACCGGCAGCTGGCCCATCGCCGGCACGGCCGTGTATATGACCAGTTATCCCGAAGGCGGCACGATGGAGCGCCGCCCGTGGCTCTATCAGACTCCCGAGCAGATTCTCATCAAGGCAAGCAACGGCGCCAGCGATTTCGGCAACAAATTCGGCCAGCCGCTGGTGGCAGGTTCGGTGCTGACCTTCGAACACGAGGAAAACGGCGAGAAGTATGGCTACGACAAAGTGATAATGCTGGCCGGCGGCGTGGGGTACGGCACGAAACGCGACTGCCTGAAGGGAACGCCACAGAAAGGGAACAAGATTGTGGTGGTAGGCGGCGACAACTATCGCATCGGCTTGGGCGGCGGCAGCGTGTCGAGCGTAGAGACCGGACGCTACAGCAGCGGCATAGAACTCAACGCAGTGCAGCGCGCAAACCCCGAAATGCAGAAACGTGCCAACAATCTGGTGCGCGCCCTCTGTGAGGAGGACGTAAATCCCGTGGTGTCGATTCACGACCACGGGTCGGCCGGGCACGTGAATTGCCTCTCGGAGTTGGTTGAGGAGTGTGGCGGCCTGATTGATATGAGCAAACTGCCTGTCGGCGACCCGACGCTTTCGGCAAAAGAACTCATCGCAAACGAAAGTCAGGAGCGCATGGGCCTGCTCATCGACGAGCGGCATATCGAACACGTGCGGCAGATTGCCGAGCGCGAACGTGCACCGCTCTACGTGGTGGGCGAGACAACCGGCGATGCGCACTTTGCTTTCCAGCAGGCCGACGGCGTGCGACCCTTCGATCTCGACGTGGCGCAAATGTTCGGACACTCACCAAAGACCGTGATGAAGGACGAAACCGTCACTCGTACATACGAAAATGCGACTTATACGCCCGATTCCATCGCCGACAAGCTGGAGCGCGTGCTGCGCCTCGAGGCCGTGGCTTGCAAAGATTGGCTCACCAACAAGGTGGACCGCTCCGTCACCGGAAAAGTGGCGCGTCAGCAGTGCCAAGGCGAACTTCAGTTGCCGCTTTCGGACTGTGGCGTCGTGGCGCTCGACTATCGTGGCCGCAAAGGCATAGCCACTGCTCTGGGTCACGCACCGCAGGCTGCACTGGCTGACCCGGCAGCAGGCTCCGTGCTGAGCGTGGCAGAGTCGCTGACAAACCTCGTTTGGGCACCGCTGGAGGAGAAACTCGACAGCGTCAGCCTTAGTGCCAACTGGATGTGGCCGTGCCGTGCACAGAAAGGCGAGGACGCCCGTCTGTATCAGGCTGTCGAAGCATTGTCCGACTTCTGCTGCCAGCTGCAAATCAACGTGCCGACGGGCAAGGACTCGCTGTCGATGACACAGAAGTATCCCAACGGCGAGAAGATTGTATCGCCCGGCACCGTCATCGTGAGCAGCGGCGGATTGGTTTCTGACATACGCAAAGTGGTTTCTCCCGTGCTGGCCGACGAGCCTCGCAGCGCGCTCTATCATATCGACTTCTCGTTTGATGCACTGCGACTGGGCGGAAGTGCGCTGGCACAGAGCATGGGACGCGTTGGCTCGGATGTCCCCACCGTGACGAACGCCGAATATTTCCGCGACGCGTTCGACGCTGTGCAAGACTGCGTGCGGCGTGGTCTCCTTTTGGCTGGCCACGACATCAGCGCGGGCGGACTTGTGACGACGCTGCTCGAGATGTGCTTCGCCAACACGCATGGCGGCATCAAATTGAACCTTGTGAATATCGACGAGACAGATATCGTGAAGATTCTCTTTGCCGAGAATCCCGGCGTCGTGGTGCAGGTTTCTACCCAGCACGAGGCAGAGTTCAAGAAACTCATGGACGAAGCCGGCGTGGCATACGCCTATATCGGAGTTCCGCAGCGCGAACGCTTTCTTAGCATACGCAAGGGCGAGCAGCAGGAGGTGCTGGACATCGACCATCTGCGCGACGTATGGTACGAAACGTCGCACCGCCTCGACCGCAAGCAGAGCCGGAACGGCAAGGCCGACGAACGCTTCCAGAACTACAAGCGGCAGCCGCTCGAATGGCTGCTGCCCAAAAAGTTCACGGGCAAGCTGAAACAATATGGCATCAACGCCGACCGACGCGAGCCGACAGGCCTTCACGCTGCCATCATACGCGAAAAAGGTACAAACGGCGAGCGCGAAATGGCCTACATGCTATATCTGGCCGGATTCGACGTGAAGGATGTGATGATGACGGACCTCATCAGCGGCCGTGAGACGCTCGACGATGTGAACTTCATCGTCTTCTGCGGCGGATTCTCGAACAGCGATGTGCTCGGCTCGGCCAAGGGATGGGCCGGTGCCTTCCTTTATAATCCGAAAGCCAAAGAGACGTTGGATCGTTTCTACGCGCGGCAGGACACCCTGTCGTTGGGCGTTTGCAACGGATGTCAGTTAATGGTGGAACTCGGACTCGTGGGCGGCGGCAAGACGAAGGCCCGGATGCTGCACAACGACTCGCACAAGTTCGAATCGGGCTTCGTGGGACTTACGGTGCAGCCCAACGAAAGCATCCTGCTGCGCACGCTTGCCGGTGCTAAGTTGGGCATTTGGGTGGCTCACGGCGAAGGGAAATTCTCGCTGCCGGGCAACGAGAAAGACTGGAACGTAGTGCTGAAATATTCCCACGAGGGCTATCCTGCCAATCCTAATGGCAGCGACTTTGCCACTGCGGGCATTTGTTCGGCCGACGGCCGTCATCTGGCCATGATGCCACATCTGGAGCGTGCCTTCTACCCGTGGCAATGCGGATGCTACCCCGAGTCGCGACGGCTGACGGACGAGGTGACGCCATGGATTGAAGCCTTCGTAAATGCTCGCGAATGGGTGAAGAAGCAGAAACAAGGCGCGGGGAAATAAAACCGAAGGTCGGAGACAGCATGCCGAGGCCGGCCCTCAGAATCCGGCCTCGACGGCATCCGAAAACAGAACGCGAGACGTTGCATGGAACTCTTCATAACTTTTTTTCGCATCGGCCTTTTTACCATTGGCGGCGGTTACGCCATGATTCCCCTCATCGAGGAACAGGTGGTTCGACGCAAGCAATGGCTCAGTTCGGCTGAGCTAATGGACCTTATCGCGGTTGCGCAGTCGTGTCCTGGCATCTTCGCCGTAAATATCAGCATCTTCGTGGGCTACAAACGACGTGGGCTATGGGGTGCTTTCATGGGCACGCTGGGTACGGTTATGCCGTCGTTTCTCATCATTCTTGCCATCGCGCTCATTTTCCAGCAGTATCGCCAGAATCCTTACGTCGAGCGGATTTTCCGCGGCATCAGGCCGGCAGTGGTGGCGCTTATCGCCGCACCCGTGTTTCGCATGGCCCAGAGTGCAAAGATCAACCGCTACAATGTGTGGATTCCTGCCGTGGCAGCGCTGGCGATATGGCTGCTGGGTGTCAGTCCCATCTATGTTATTCTGATTGCCGGCATGGGAGGCTACGTCTATGGCCAGTACATTAAAAACGAGTGACGCGTGGCAACTTTGAATAGCACACACAGCAAAATATTTTCTGCATGATACTTTTATTCCTTCGTCTCTTCTGGACTTTCTTTCTGATAGGTCTTTTCGGCTTTGGCGGCGGCTACGCCATGATTTCCATGATTCAGGGAGAAATCGTGACGCACTACCATTGGCTTACGATGGGCGAGTTCACTGATATCGTGGCCATCAGCCAGAGTACGCCGGGTCCCATCGGTATCAACAGCGCCACCTATGTGGGCTACACCAGCATAATAAATGCCGGCTACAGCCACGCTTGGGGCGTGCTCGGCTCGTTTGTGGCCAGCTTTGCTGTGGTATTGCCCAGTTTCGTGCTTATGATTCTCATTAGCAAGTTCCTGCTCAAGTATTACACGCATCCCGCCGTGGAAAATACGTTTGCTGGCCTGCGTCCCGCAGTTGTCGGCCTACTTGCCGCAGCCGCTTTGTTACTTATGAACGCCGAGAACTTCAGCAGCTACGCCGAGTCGCCGTGGCAATTCTGCATTAGCGTGGCAATCTTTGCCTTCGCATTCATCAGTCAGCGTGTCTATAAGATGAATCCCATACACATTTTGCTGCTTTGCGGAATAGCCGGGCTGATTCTCTTCTGAGGCAGTACGCGCTGTAGGGGTACACAAAAAAGCCGGAGGCTGACGGATGAAGACAGCCTCCGGCACATTTTTTTCTTGCGGACTTAGGCTTTTGCGTCGTCGGACGCAGCTTTTTCGCGGTCGGCGATGTTGTCGCCCTGTGTCTCCTGCAGCGACTCGTCGAAGTCGGTGATGCCATTTTCGAGCAGCAGGTTGTACCACGTAAGCAGCTTCTTCATGTCGCTGGGATAAACGCGGTCGCGGTCAAATTCGGGCAGCACTTCTGCCACGTAGGCCGTCAGTTCCTGCTTTGTGGCCTTACGTGGGTCGAGCGACGTAGGGCCGCCGTTTTCTTTCTGCTGTATGTTTTTCATAACCTGACGCAGCGGCACTTCCTCTGTGTCGGTGTACATGGCGATGTCCGACAGCGAGATTACGCGGTCGGTGGCGAAGACTGGCATGCGCTTGTGCTCTGCATCGAGCGTTTCTACGATGAGATTGCTGTTGCCACGGGACACAAGTTTGTAGAGTCCCGGCTTTCCGGAGATGGCTAAGATTGTTTCTAACATATTATTTTGCATTTAAAAATTTGTAACGTGTGAAAATTATTTTTCCTCGTGTAGCAATTCCGATACGACGTGTCGCAACTGTGGCAACAACGTGTCGCATCCTTCGCTGTCATTCGTGACAATGTAGTCGGCACGCTGTCGCTGTTCGGCCTTCTGGTGTGCCATGCGCGCTTCCACCTGTGCCTGTGTGGCTCCATCGCGCTGCATTGCACGGCGCAGGCGTGTCTGTGTCGGTGCCTCCACGCAGAGTGTGGCGTCGAGACCCTCGTGAAATCCGCTCTCGAAGAGGATGGCGCTCTCCACCGCAGCCAGTGGTGCCGTCTGCCGGGCGAGCCATTGCTCCAAGTCGCGGCGAACAGCAGGGTGGACCAGTGCGTTTACCGCCTGCGCATGCGTCGCATCGCCGAAAATGTAGGCTGCCAGCACACGTCGCTGCAAGTGGCCTTCGGCATCGTACACCTGTGGACCGGCCAACTGCGTGAGGGCGCTTCGCAGCTGTGCGTCGTCCTCCTCGAGCCGTTTGGCCGCAGCATCGCAATCATAGACCGGTATGCCCCAATGCTCGCTGAGCAACCGAGAGACATAACTCTTGCCGCTGCCGATGCCACCTGTGATGCCCAGCAGTTTCATTCCTCCGAACCGTCCCCCTCAGCGGTGCGTTCTTCTATCAGATAGTCCACTTCCTGCGGTGCGATGCGCACATTCGCCACGCCCTCGGGCAGGGATTTCAGATGCAAGTGGAGTTTCTCTGATTCGTTGCGTAGAAGTTCCTCGTAGGTGAAGGCCAGCACAAAGTTGTCGGCCGTGAATTCCTGATAACGGGCTGCGCCGACGCGGAATGTGATGGTTGCTTGTGCGGGAAACGTGCGCAGGCGACGCTCGGCCGGGAAGTTGAGACCGATGATTGGCACCTGCACCGATTTTTCTGTGTAGTAATCCACGCTGGCTGACACCGTGACGCGGCTGGGTTCGTACTTGACGCCGCGTATCGGCATGAGGCGTGTTTCGAAGACTGCGTCCTGTGTCAGTCCCATTTGCGAGAGCGCCTGGGTGAAAGCCGCAGTCATGGTATCGCGCACGCTGGCTGGCGCATACACATCTACCGAGTCTGGCACGACGCTTACGCCCTGCAGATAATTCTGCGGCGACGTGGTGAAAGTGCCGACAACGCGCACCGGAAGTCGGTGCCGCAAGCCTCGGTTGTAGTAAAACTCCAGCGTGTCGGGACGCAAACCTTCTATGTGCGTGGTACTTTCGAGCTGACTTTGCACGGCACGCAGCACGTCGTTTTGCGGAATCTGCACGCGGCCGCTCACCGCTCCGTTGTCATAGTTGCGGAAATCAAGCGTCACCGGACGCATAGAGCGGCTGCTGACAAAGCGCACAAGCATGGTACCCTTGTCGCGAACCGACACACTGACCTGCTCGGGCAGCTCCGTGGTAATATGTACGCCCTCGGGGACTTCTGTCAGCCGTAGTGGCACGGAAAGTTCGACCGCGAACGTGTCGTTGAGCCTTACCATGAGCCAAAATCCAGCCGCCACCAGCAGAAAAAAGAGAAAGACGAATCCTTCCTGAGCGCGGACGCTCTGGAAGAAAGTCTGAAAATGGCTTGTGAAACGGCGGAAACTTTGCTTCATACGTCGGAATTTCGCGGCCTGCAGCCAGAAATGTGGTTACTGCACGGGCTGAGGCGACGCGTACACGGAGTTGCGGTCCACCTTAATGCGAACACCGCTGGCCACCTCTATCAGAAGTGCGTTGTCGGCTTCCTCAATTTGCTTAACAACGCCATAAATTCCGCCGGCAGTCACCACATTTTGGCCAACAGCTATGGAATTGCGAAACTTCTGTATCTCTTTCTGCTTTTTCTGCTGCGGGCGGAAAAAGAAAAGGTACATAATCACAAAAATGAGCAGCATCATCACCATCATTGACATGCCGCCTCCGCCGGCGCCATTCGCCGCTTGCATAAAAGTAAACATAGGAATTATAGTTTTAAAGTTTGTTTTCTGCTGTTTGAGTGCCGTTGCCGCACTGCCACACGCGGCAGCCGCTAAATGAAGTTACATACTCTTGACGATGCGTTTCTCCTCGACGAGTCTCTTTGAGATAGCATCCAGCGTGGCGTTAATATATTTGCTACTATTCGGCGTACTGTACATTTTGCTCATCTCCACGTATTCGTTGATTGTGACACTGATGGGAATGGACGGGAAAGAAATGATTTCGGCCAGTGCCACCTGCAGTATCACACGGTCCATCAGAGCTACGCGGTTCACATCCCAACGGCGCGTGGAGTTGGAAATGAGATTTTGCAAGTAAGACTCGTTCGCCAGCGTGCGGCGCAACAGCCGGACAGCAAACTCGCGGTCTTCTTCGTCCTTGTATTCTGGAAGTAGCGGCTGACTGTCGTTGCTTTCCTCGCTGAAGCGATTTATTGTTTTCAGCACGAAAGTATCCACCACCACTTTGTCGTCATTCCAGTAGATGTTCATATCCTCCAGAATGGCGTCCAAATCTTCGTTGTTGCAGATGAAATGTCGGTATATCATACGCCAGACCTCGCGGTCCTCGGCGTAGCCAGACTCCTTTCGACTCATATATTCCTTAAAGAAATCAGCGTCTTCCACTTTGGCAAGCAGCGAGCGGAGGAATTCCTCCTCGTCGGCCCAGTTCCGCTTCATGTTCTCGCGAAATTCTTTCAGCTGCTTGTTCGACTCCAACTGTAACATAAATTTGTTATCAACAAATCGCCGGCTCAATGTCGTGTAGTCGCCCAAACGGCGCAACCTGTTCTGTCTCATTTCCAACGTTCGGGTGGCAATCCGGCTCAGGTCAACCATCAGCAGCAACATGGAGTTATACAGGTCGTACGCTTTGGAGAGAGAAAACAGCAGTTCGCGCTCTGCGGTGTCGGGGTTTCCGTCTCCGTTCTGATAGTAGGAATAGGTTATTTGTACTGCCTTTTGTCGTATTAATTCGCGATTTATCATGTCAAAGTTACTTAAATATTGAACAAAAGTACGAATTTTAACTCAAATAACTACATTTTATACCATTTTTTTTGGCAGTTAAAAAAAATATGATGAATTTTGGAGCAAAATAACAAAGTGATATGGAAGAAAAACTGAACACGACAGAGGGAAAAGAAAAGGATATTCTCTTCTCAAAGACAGCAAAAGCCGGACAGCGCATCTACTACATAGATGTAAAAATAAACCGCAAAGAAGAAATGTATCTCTGCATTACCGAAAGCAAGAAGGTGCAAACGGGAACGGTAGAACAGCCGGCAATAAATTATGAGAAGCACAAAATTTTTCTTTATCGGGAAGATTTCCAGAAATTCATGGAGTGCATCAACGAGGCGATGCAGTACATATCCGAGCAACAAGGCGAGGCGGAACCTCGTGCGGAACGCGACGATTCAATAAAATTGGACTTGGAATTTTGAAAGTTCGGGGAAAAGTTGTAACTTTGCACCCGCTTTTGCAGCCGTGTGATGGCGAATTAAGCATTTAATAACTTAATTTAGAGTAACACAAAACGAGAAAAAATGAAAACAATTGACGTAAAAGGTACAGCGCGCGTCGCAAACGGTAAGAAGGGCGCGAAAGATGTTCGTCGCCAAGGTGGCGTACCCTGTAATCTCTACGGAGAAGCAAAAGGAGAGAACGGACTTCCCGTGGCACAGAGCTTCACAGCCACACAGGAAGAGCTCAGAAAGTTGGTTTACACGCCCGACATTTTCAGCGTGAACCTCAATATCGACGGTAAGGAGTGCAAGGCCGTGATGAAGGAGCTGCAGTTCCACCCCGTGACGGACCGACTTCTGCACGTGGACTTCTATGAAATTACAGAAACGAAGCCCATCGTCATGGAAGTTCCCATTAAGTTGAACGGATTGGCAGAGGGCGTACGCGCCGGTGGTAAGCTTGCCGCCAGCGTCCGCAAACTGAAAGTTCGTGCTCCCTACACGCAGATTCCCGAGCGCTTGGACATCGATGTAACGAACCTCGGCCTTGGAAAGACAATTAAGGTGGGCGAACTGAGTTTCGAAGGCCTTGAATTGGTGACCAGCCCGAGCGTGGTTGTTTGCCAGGTGAAGATGACACGTAGTGCAATGAGCGCGGCGGCCAAGAAGGAAGAGTGAAGCACTGAATGAAATATTTGATAACGGGGCTGGGTAACATCGGCGACGAGTACGACGGCACCCGCCACAACATCGGATTCAGAGTATTGGACGCCCTCGCTAAGGCGTCCAATACTGCTTTTGACGACCGGCGTTATGGGTTCGTGGCGCACACACGGGTGAAGAATGCGGAACTGGTGCTGCTGAAGCCCTCCACATTTATGAACCTCAGCGGTAATGCTGTGCGCTACTGGCTGCAGCAGGAAAAAATCGAGCTGCAGAATCTGCTGGTTGTCGTGGACGATTTGAGTCTGCCGCTCGGGACAATTCGCATGAAGCCTTCGGGCAGCGCGGGCGGACACAATGGATTGCGGCATATTGCACAAGTCTTGGGAACGGAGGCGTACAACCGGCTGCGTTTTGGCATCGGAAATGATTTTCCTCGCGGCACGCAGGTGGATTTCGTGCTGAGCCGCTTCACGCCGGAAGAGGAGACACTGGTAAATGAGAAGGCGCTGGTGGCGTGCGACGCTGTCAAGGCATTTGCTCTCTGCGGGATGCAATTTGCAATGTGCAACTATAATGGAAAATAACATCGTGCGTCTTTCGCGCGCACGCGTGTAGTATAATAAGGTATAAGCTGAAGAAATGGAATTAGTAGACAGATTCTTGAAATATGTGTCGTTCGATACGCAGTCTTGCGAAGAGAACGAAGCAGAATGCCCAAGTACGGAAAAACAATTTGCACTGGCGCGTTATCTGAAAAGTGAGCTTGAATCGCTGGGTCTCGAGGATGTGGAGATGGATGCGCACGCTTATGTTTATGCCACGCTGCCTGCGAATACGCAGAAAACTGTGCCCACAATCGGATTTATTGCGCACATGGACACAAGTCCCGACTGCAGCGGTGCTAACGTCAAGCCGCGCATTATACAGAACTACGACGGTTCGGACATCGTGTTGAACGCTGAGTTGGGAGTTGCCACGTGCGTTAGTCAGTTTCCCGAACTCCGTTCGCACATTGGCGAGGATCTTATCGTCACCGACGGCACGACGCTGCTTGGCGCTGACGACAAGGCCGGGATTGCCGAGATTGTGACAGCTATGACTTACCTGCAGGCGCATCCGGAAATCGAGCACGGAAAGATACGTGTCGCCTTCAATCCCGATGAGGAGATAGGGGCAGGTGCACACCTCTTTGACGTGGAAAAATTTGGATGCGACTGGGCTTACACGATGGACGGTGGCGAAGTCGGTGAGTTGGAGTACGAGAATTTCAATGCCGCCAGCGCAAAAGTGCAAATCCGAGGGCGCAACGTGCACCCCGGCTATGCCAAGGGAAAAATGCTGAACGCATGTCTGATGGCAAGTGAGTTTGCCGCCCTGCTTCCTGCAGGCGAAACGCCGGCAATGACCGAGGGGTACGAAGGTTTCTATCATCTCTGCGGCGTGCAGGCAACGGTGGAAGAGGCCACCCTGAGCTATATTATCCGCGACCACGACCGCCAGAATTTCGAGCGTCGCAAGCAGACTGTGCTGAAGGCGGCAGAGACGATGAACGCGCGTTATGGCGACGTCGTCAGCGTGACGCTTAAGGATCAATATTACAACATGCTGGAGCAGGTGAGCGACAAGCCTCATATCATAGATACGGCACGTCGTGCCATCACCGAGGCGTGCGGCTTCTGTACCGTGGTGCCCATTCGTGGCGGAACGGACGGTGCGCAGCTGTCGTTCAAAGGCCTGCCGTGTCCGAATATCTTCGCGGGCGGACTGAATTTCCACGGAAGAAACGAGTTCGTGCCTGTGCAGAGTATGCAGAAGGCCATGATGACCGTCGTTAACATCTGCAGAATAACTGCCGAGTAACATGGCAAACACAGAAGCGCGCATCGACAAGTGGCTGTGGGCAGCACGAATCTTTAAGACTCGCACGTTGGCGGCAGCAGCCTGCAAGAAAGGGCAGGTGATGCTACGCGGCGTACAGCTGAAAGCCAGTCGCACCGTGAAGGCGGGCGACGTCGTGGATGTGCGTAAGCCGCCCGTCACATATAGTTTCCGCGTGTTACAACCCATAGAAAAGCGCGTGGGCGCAAAGTTGTTGCCCGAGATACTGGAGAACGTTACGGCGGCCGAGCAGTACGAGTTGCTCGAGATGAGTAAAATCAGCGGCTTCGTGAATCGCGCCAAAGGCACGGGACGTCCGACAAAGAAGGACCGCCGTAGTCTGGACGAGTTTGCCGGCGATGTTCCCACGTTTGTCGGTGACTTTGATTTCGACTTAGACGATTCGGACGACGAGGAGTAAACAGAAAACAGCCAATGATAGACCGCGCTACCATAGATAAAATCATGGACGCCGCCAGCATCGTGGATGTGGTGAGCGACTTCGTAACGCTGAAGCGTGCAGGTGCCAACCTGAAGGGGCTCTGCCCGTTTCACGACGATCGCACGCCGTCTTTTATGGTGTCGCCTGCAAAAAATTACTGCAAGTGCTTTGCTTGCGGCAAGGGCGGCAATCCCGTGGGATTTATCATGGAGCACGAACAGCTCACGTATCCCGACGCGTTGCGCTATCTGGCGCGCAAATATGGCATTCCCATTAAGGAAAAGGAAGTTTCGGCCGAGGAGATTCAGGCGCGCGACGACCGCGAGAGTATGTTTATCCTGAACGAATGGGCGCGCGACTGGTTCCGCCACGAACTTCTCGAGACGGAAGACGGACGCGCTGTGGGCTTGGCTTATTTTCGCGGGCGCGGATTCCGCGACGACATACTCAACCGCTTTCAGGTGGGCTTCAGTCCCAACGATGCGAAGCATACTTTGGCCGACGACGCGCTGAAGCAGGGCTATCAGGAGAAGTACCTTGTGAATATCATCGACGAGCGCGAGCCAAAGAACAGCATAGGCACGGGACTCTGCCTGAAGAACGCTGACGGCAAGCTGCGCGACCGATTCCGCGGACGTGTCATCTGGCCCATATTTTCCGTGAGCGGCCGTGTGGCTGGCTTCGGCGGCCGCGTCTTGGACGCCGCCACGAAGGGCGTGAACGTGAAATACCTGAATTCGCCCGAAAGTGTGGTTTACAGCAAACGCAAGGAACTTTTTGGCTTGTTCCAGGCCAAAGAAGCCATTCGTCGCAACGACCTTTGCTATCTGGTGGAGGGCTACACCGACGTGATGGCCATGCATCAAATGGGCGTGGAAAACGTGGTTGCCTCGTCGGGTACGGCGCTTACCACAGACCAAATCCGTCTTATCCACCGCATGACGAGCAATATCACCGTCATTTTCGACGGCGACGAAGCCGGCATTCATGCCAGCGAGCGCGGCATCGATATGTTGCTGGCTGAGGGCATGAATGTGAAGCTTCTGCTCTTGCCCGACGGCGATGACCCCGACAGTTTCGCGCGCAAGCACAACGCCACCGAGTATCAGGATTATCTGCGCACACATCAGGTGGATTTTATCCACTTCAAGACTAATAATACGTTGGCCGCCGCGCAGGGCGACCCCGTGCGGCTGAGCCAGCTCATCAACAACATTGTGGAAAGTATTGCTGTGATTCCTGACGAAATCACGCGTGTGCTCTATGTCCGACAGGCGTCGCAGACCCTGCAGATGGACGAGCGGCTCATACAGACGGCCGTGGGAAAACAGATGCAGCGGCTCGCCGATGAGCGGCGCAAGGAACGAGAGCGCGAGGAACGCCGCAATGTGCCGCAGCCCGAAGGGCCGGACGACACTGCGGTAGGCCCTGCAGAGGAAACGCCGCGGCCGGAGCCCGTGGTCGCACCTCGTGCATCGGAGGGCAAGGACGGCAGCGAGCGTTTGCTCGCAGAGGCTGTAGTCCGCTACGGCGAGCGTCAATTGTGTTATGTGGAGGAAGGGGACAAAGAGATCCCACTCAGTGTCATCGAATTCACGTACTACAGCCTGCAAGATGACGGCGTGCAACTGCAAAACGAGCTGTACCGTCGTATTCTCGACGAGGGAATGCAGCACATTCACGACAAAGGTTTTGTGGCGGAGCGTTACTTCCTAAACCATCCCGACCCGCAAATCAGCGGAACGGCTTTCGAACTCTCGATAGACAAAGAGCAACTAAGCCGTTACCACGGCGATGTGGAACTCGAGAACCCGCTGGCTTCCATCCCGCGACTCATAGCCACGCTGAAATTGCGCGTCGTACGCGAGGACCTGAAGCGCCTCACCGAGAAAGCCAAAGACCCGGCACTGCGGAGCGACAAGGAGGCATTCCGTGCGCTGATGGACGAATTCAAGGCTAAGACGCAGCGCGCCGGCGAACTGGCCAAGGAAAGTGGCGACCGCGTAGTGTTGCGCTGAAGCCTGTAGCCTGTACCGCCGTCGGTTACTGCACGTGGTTTTTCGTATGCGACAGCCACTTTTATTTTTTCTTGCTGTCGCACGAAGCAAAACAGCGCGTGATATTAGAAATGATGACGGGCGGATTGTGAAATATGGATTAAAGTTTGTAACTTTGTAGCCCGAAAGAAAAATATGGAGAAGGTTATCGATGATGGTGGGTTGGGCCGATTCCGGGCTCTGATAGCCGCGGCACAGCGAATTGTGGTCTGTGGCCACGTGAATCCCGACGGCGACGCAGTGGGTTCTGCACTGGCGCTTCAGCACTGGCTGCAGCGGCAGGGAAAGGAATGCACTGTGGTACTGCCCAATACATTCCCCGACTTTCTGCTTTGGATGCCCGGCGCCAAGGATGTCAAAGCCTACCGCCGGCACGAGGCCGAGGTGGCGCCGATAATCGAGCAGGCAGATCTCTTCGTGATAGCCGACCTGAATTCTCCCTCGCGTCTGATGGACATAGAAACACTGGTGATGGCCAATCCTGCGCCAAAGGTTATGATTGATCACCACATGTCGCCGGCCGACTTCTGTGACGTCACGATCTCGCATCCCGAGATGTGCGCTACGGCCGAGGTGCTGTGCCATCTGTTTTGGCAACTGGGAGAACTGCAGCAACTGGCCGAGGCGGAGGCCGTTTGCCTATATGCGGGCATGATGTGCGACACGGGAGCCTTCACTTATGCCTCCACGCGCGCCGTCATCTACGAGTGCGTCAGTCACCTTCTGGCGCGTGGCATTGACAAAGACCGCATTTACCGCAACGTTTACTACACGGCATCGCTTGCCCGCCTGAGGCTGCAGGGATATATGCTGTACGTGAATCTGCGGATGCGTAAGAACCTGCACGCAGCTGTGATGACTCTCACCAACGCCGAGCGCCGCCGTTTCGGAGTGAAGAACGGCGACACGGAAGGTCTGGTGAACATGCCGCTGCAAATCAGCGGCACGCGGCTGAGCATCTTCCTGACGGAAGATACGGAACTGGAGGGACTGGTGAAGGTAAGCCTGCGCAGCGTGGACGATTTCCCGTGCAACAAGATGGCCGAGGAGTTCTTTGGCGGCGGCGGACACCTGAATGCCAGTGGCGGCAAGCTCTATTGCTCAATGGACGAAGCGCTGAAAGTGGTGGATCGCGCGTTGCAGAAATATGCGCCGCTGCTGAAGGGACAAGTATAATTCCTGCCACAAAGCAATGGCGTTTGAACGAAAATAACTATCTTTGCAGACGTAAAACGTATGTTATGAAGAAGAAACTCTACTTCTCTGTGCTTCTGACGGCGCTGGCTGCCGTGCTTACGGCATGCCACGACGACGAAACGTATGCCGAGCAGAAGGAAAAAGAAGCCAAGGCCATCAACGCTTTTCTGCAGCGCGATGTGGTGATACGCAGCGCCGAGGGCGATACACTGCGACACATCGGACGCATCAAAGTGATACAGGAGTCGCAATTTCTGGCGCAGGATTCTACAACTGACTTGGAGGAAAACCAGTATGTCGTCTTCAAGAACAGCGGCGTTTACATGCAGATTGTGCGCCGTGGCGTGGGCGAACGTATCTTGCCGGGGCAGTCGAAGCAAGTGCTGACGCGCTTCCTCGAGTACAACATACTGGGAGACAGCCTGCAACTGCGCGACGAAGTGCCGTATTGGGCGACCGACGAGGGGATTATGGACGTGGTGAATGTGTCGGGCTCAATCTCGGCAACCTGGAATACCACGTATCACAGCGGCGGTGCCATGTACACGGCTTACAACGAGACGAAGGTGCCCGACGGATGGAAGGTGCCGCTGAATTATATCCGCATTGGGCGTCAGAACAGCGAAGAGGGCATAGCTCTGGTGCGACTCATCGTACCGCATTCGCAGGGGCATCAGAATGCCACAAAGGGCGTGTACCCTTGTTTCTACGAAATCAGTTATCAGCAGACGCGTGACTGAGGTCGGGCTCTACGTACACGTGCCTTTCTGCCAGTCGCGGTGCATATACTGCGATTTCTTCTCTACGACTTTTACTGAGTGGCGCGAGCAGTATGTTATGGCATTGCAGCGCGAAATTCGCGCACGTCGTGACGAACTGCCTAACGCGCGCGCGCGTACTATTTATATAGGTGGGGGCACACCCAGTCAGCTCAGCAGTATACAGCTGCGCGACATATTCGAGGCGCTGCTGGCAAATTTCGAACTCGAGCCGCAGGCCGAGGTTACGGTGGAGGCAAATCCCGAAGACGTGACGGCCGATTGGCTCGCTGCGTTGCGCGATACGCCGGTAAATCGCATCAGCATGGGTGTTCAGACGTTTCACAACGATCTTTTGCGCTTTCTGCATCGTAGGCACGACGCGCGCCGTGCTGTGAAAGCAGTGGAGCAATGCCTCGCTGCCGGCTTCCGAAATCTCAGTATCGACCTTATCTATGGTTTGCCAGGACAGGACATGACTGCGTGGCGACAGGATGTGGCACAGGCTTTTGAGCTCGACGTCACGCATCTGAGCGCCTACGCCCTGATGTTTGAAGAGGGAACGGCATTGTATGACATGCGACAAAAAGGCGCTGTGCGGGAAGCGGACGAAGAACTGAGCCTCGACATGTATTGTTGGCTGCAGGACGAAGCCGCGCGCCGCGGCTGGGAGCACTACGAAATATCAAATTTTTGCCGCCCCGGGTTCTTCTCGCGCCACAACAAAAGCTACTGGCTGGGCCTTCCTTATCTGGGCTTCGGTCCTGGCGCCCATTCCTACGACGGGCAACGTGTGCGCCGATGGAACTACGCCGACCTGAAAGATTACGTCCGAGACGCAGGTAATCCGCGTTTCGAGAGCGAAACACTGTCGGATGACGAATTATATAATGAATATGTGATGACTCGGCTGCGACTGCCCGAAGGTGTGGACTTGACGGCTCTCTCCACAGAAAACCGCACATACTTCCTGCGGATGGCTCAGCCGCACATTGATGGAAATCGACTGACTTTCAGCGAAAACCACGTGTCGCTTTCGCGAATTGGACTCTTCGTTTCGAACGATATCATCAGCGATTTGATGCGTTGACGGGCGTTTCAATTTCAGAATAGCGCGCCAAATTATGCTGTATAACATATAATGGTTGTTTTGTCATCTGAAGGAATCTTACTAAATTTATGCCCGAAATTTGCAAATTACACTAAAAAAAGCAGATATGAAGGTTTATCAATCAAACGAAATCAAGAACATTGCCTTGCTGGGCAATGACGGCGCCGGTAAAACCACACTTACCGAGGCGCTGTTGTACGAGGCTGGAATTATTAAACGTCGTGGACGCATCAGCCAGCAGAACACTGTGAGCGATTATTTCCCTGTGGAGCACGAGTACGGCTACTCGGTGTTTTCTACGGTTTTCCACGTGGAATGGAATGGAAAGAAGCTCAATATCATCGACTGCCCGGGCAGCGACGACTTCGCCGGGGCTGCAGTTTCGGCAATGAGTGTCACAGATACCGCAGTTTTGTTGCTTAATGGATCTGCCGGCATCGAGGTGGGAACTCAAAACCACTTCCGCTATACAGACAAACTGGGCAAGCCAGTGATTTTCCTTGTTAATCGTTTGGACGACGAGAACTGCGATTACGATTCTTTGCTCGAGCAGTTGAAGGCAACCTACGGCCCGAAAGTCGTGCCGGTGCAGTACCCAGTGAAGACTGGTCCGGATTTCAATTCTGTCATTGACGTGCTGTTGATGAAGAAATATAGTTGGGGACCCGAGGGTGGCGCGCCCACCATCGAAGATATTCCAGCAGACGAGCTCGATAAGGCCACGGAGATGCATCACGCTCTCGTGGAGGCGGCTGCAGAAAATGACGAGACGCTGATGGAAAAGTTCTTCGAGAGCGAAGCTCTGACAGAGGACGAAATGCGTGAGGGCATTCGCAAAGGCCTGGCAATGCGTGGCATTTTTCCCGTGTTCTGCGTTTGCGCTGGAAAAGACATGGGCGTTCGCCGTCTTATGGAGTTCCTTGGCAATGTTGTTCCCTTTGTGAATGAAATGCCCGCCACGCCGAATACGGCAGGAGCAGAGGTCGCACCCGACTCAAATGGCCCCACCAGTCTGTTCTTCTTCAAGACGGCTATGGAGCCCCACATCGGAGAAGTTCAGTACTTCAAGGTGATGAGCGGAAAAGTACACGAAGGCGACGACCTGACAAATGCCGATCGCGGTAGTAAGGAGCGTCTCGCTCAGATTTTCACTTGTGCAGGTGCAAACCGCTTCAAGGTGGAGGAACTGTGCGCAGGCGACATAGGTTGCTCGGTTAAGCTGAAAGATGTGAAGACGGGCAATACTTTGAATGGCAAGGACGCTGACAATCGTTTCGACTTCATTCAGTATCCCAATTCCAAGTACAGCCGTGCCATTAAGGCGGCCAACGAATCTGAGACGGAGAAGATGATGAATGCGCTGCAGAAGATGCGCGAGGAAGATCCCACGTGGAGAATCGAGCAGAGCAAGGAACTCCGCCAGATTATTGTGCATGGTCAGGGCGAATTCCACCTGCGTACGCTGAAATGGCGTATGGAGAATAACGAGAAGATACAAATCGTTTTCGAAGAACCTAAGATTCCGTATCGCGAAACCATTACCAAGGCTGCACGTGCCGACTATCGCCACAAAAAACAGTCGGGTGGTGCAGGACAATTTGGCGAGGTGCATCTGATTGTGGAGCCTTATTATGATGGAATGCCCGACCCCGATGTGTATCGTTTCGGCGGTCAGGAGTACAGAATCAACGCCAAGAGCAGCGAAACCATCGACTTGGAATGGGGCGGCAAACTCGTGTTTATCAACAGTGTGGTGGGTGGCGCCATCGATGCCCGCTTCATGCCAGCTATCTTGAAAGGTGTGATGCAGCGAATGGAGCAGGGACCTTTGACCGGTTGCTACGCTCGCGACGTTCGTGTTATCGTGTACGACGGAAAAATGCACCCTGTGGACAGCAACGAACTTTCCTTCATGCTGGCAGGCCGACAGGCATTTGCCCAGGCATTTAAGGAGGCAGGTCCAAAAATCTTGGAACCCATCTACGATGTGGAAGTTCTCGTTCCGAGCGACAAGATGGGCGACGTGATGAGCGACCTGCAGGGCCGTCGCGCCATGATTGAGGGAATGACCAGCGAGAGCGGTTACGAAAAATTGGTGGCAAAAGCCCCGCTGAAAGAGATGTCGAGTTATAGCACTTCTCTGAGTAGCCTGACGGGCGGCCGCGCCAGCTTCTCGATGAAGTTCTCGTCGTATGAACTCGTTCCGGGCGACGTACAGACGAAACTGATTGCAGAATATCAGGCTTCGCAGACAGACAAGGATTGATGCGTAGGTGCGAAATTCGCAACTCTGCACGCGATTATTTCTTAAATAAGTTAAAAACCGACGCTCTTTTGCGTCGGTTTTTTGTTTTACTGCGCATTAGCGTCTAACTTTGCGGATATGAAACGAAACACAATTTGGCTTATTTGTATCATCATCGGCGTGTCGTTCCTGGTGTTGCTATACTTGGAAGCGCGATATGCTGACGCGATGGTGAGGATGCGGCAGGAGCAGTTCGACGAAACGGTGCGCCGCAGCCTTGATATGGCCTCGAGGGACCTGGAAAAGGACGAGACGTACAGATACCTGAAGCAGGTCATCAGCCAGCATGAGGAGTTGGCTGCGAGGGCAGACACGTTTGCCTTGGTGGATAATGACCTGTCGCTGCCCGACACCTTTATGCAGAAATATGGTGGGCAGCTGCAGTATGTGGGGAAGCGTCCTCATCGTTTCCCGAGTACGCTGACGATGCCGCGCAGCAACAGCATCGACCGTGCAGCTGCCAACCTGCAGAAACATGTGCAACAGGCTTACGCATACGAGCAGAACATACTTGAGGAGGTGATTTACGCCGTGATGTATACGGCCAGCAACCTGAATTTTCAGGAGCGCCTGCAGCCATCGGTTTTGGATATCTGCCTTCGTAGGGCATTGGAAGGCAACGGCATAATGTTGCCGTTCCACTTCATTGTCTATACTTCCGACGGTCGCGAGGTATTCCGCTGCCGCGAGTACGACGAGCAGGGCAAGGAGCGTAATTACACGCAACCGCTTTTCCGCAGCGATCCGACAGGTCAGATGGGTTATGTGGTGGTTCATTTCCCTGGGCGCAAAGGCTATATCCGTGATGTGGGAAGTTACGTAACTCCGGCCATGCTCTTCACATTTATTCTTTTCATCACGTTCTTGGTGACAGTCTACCTTGTGGTTCGGCAAAAGAAAGTGACGGAAATGAAAAACGACTTCGTGCACAATATGACGCACGAGTTCAAGACGCCTATTTCCACCATTTCGATTGCTGCGCAGATGCTGTCGGACAAGTCGCTGCCGAAGTCGGAAGCCACGTACGAACGATTGGGAGGAGTTATCAATGCCGAGACGCGCCGACTGCGATTCCAGGTGGAAAAAGTCTTGCAGGTCAGTCTTTTCGAACGCGACAACATAGCGCTGAAACTGGACGAGTTGGATGCAAATGCACTGATAGATTCCGTCGTGGAGACCTTCTCGCTGAAGGTTACTCAGAGCGGCGGCAGCATCGACACGCGTCTGAACGCCGACAATGCCGTGGTGAAGGTGGACGAGATGCACTTCACAAATGTGATTTTTAACCTGATGGACAATGCCGTGAAGTATAAGCGCGAAGATGTGGACTTACATCTCGAAGTTGTGACGTGGAATCAGGGCGCCAACCTCTGCATCAGCATTCAGGACAACGGCATAGGAATCCAGAAAGACAACCTGAAAAGGATTTTCGACAAGTTCTATCGCGTACATACAGGCAGTCTGCACAATGTAAAGGGCTTTGGCCTTGGTCTGGCCTACGTGAAGAAAATGGTGGAACTGCACGGCGGAACTATCCGTGTGACGAGCGAACTTGGCAGAGGCACGAAGTTTACAATATCATTACCAAACGTTAAATAAAAAAAGTAGCTATGAACACGACAGACAACAAACTGCACATTCTCCTGTGCGAAGACGAGGAAAGCCTGGGAATGCTGGTGCGCGAATACCTGCAGGCTAAGGGATACGAAGCCGAGCTCTTTCTCGACGGCGAAGCCGGCTATAAGGCTTTCATGAAGAACAAGTACGACATGTGCCTTCTTGACGTGATGATGCCACGCATGGACGGCTTCACGCTGGCTCGCGAGATTCGTATGGTGAACGCCGAAGTCCCCATCATTTTTCTCACGGCCAAGAACCTGAAGGACGACATCCTGGAGGGGTTCAAACTGGGCGCGGACGATTATCTGACAAAGCCATTTTCGATGGACGAGTTGGTCTACCGCATGGAGGCCATACTGCGGCGCGTGCGTGGCAAGAGCCAGCGCAACGTAACGCGATACCAGCTGGGACAATTTACATTCGACACACAGCGACAAATGCTCACCATTGGCGAGAAGCAGACCAAGCTGACGACAAAAGAGAGCGAGCTGTTGACGATGTTGTGCAAGCACGCAAACGAAGTTTTGGAGCGCGAGCAGGCACTTAAGACGATTTGGATTGACGACAACTACTTCAACGCCCGCAGCATGGACGTGTACATTACGAAGTTGCGTAAGTTGCTGCGCGACGACCCGGCCATCGAAATCAACAATGTGCACGGCAAGGGCTATCGCCTTATCGTGCCGAATCTGGTGGAAGAATAGGGTAGAAATCAGCTACTGCAAGAGGGCGTGCCAACGTTGGCACGCCCTCTGCTTTTTCCTGACGTTTGGGGACTCAAAAAACTACGTGTGGCATCTCTTCATGCCACGCGTCGCGTGAGTGAAAACTACGTGTCGCATTCGTCATTGCGACGTGTGGCATTTTCAGAAGCACACGCCAACGTGTACGCCGCACTCGTGAATCTGCGGCAACTTGCTGTCGTCGGGGAAGTCGCGGCCGTAGGATACGCCCACAAAGTAGCGTTGCCACCACATTCGCAGCCCCACCTGCCAGCCCAGCTGCGCCCATTCCCATTCGGCTCCCGTGGTGTTGGCTTTCTTGTGGTCCAGCAGCGAAGTTTTTGTGCCGCCCAGTTTTTCGTGTGCCACAGCCGTGGCCCGCATATACACGCCGGCAAAGGGCGCCAACGCGATGTCGCGATGCGAGGAAAGATACAGCTTATAACTCACGTTGATGGGCACGCGGAATGTGAGCAGGCTGTACTTTGCGTGCTGGTGGGCGTCGTCTCCGCCAGAGTGCGAGTATTTGGCTTGCAATCCCAGTTCCACAAAGTAGGGTTTCTCCTCTTCCACCTGAAATATGTGCGCCCATCCCATCGAGAACTCTTGGAAGTGGAGATGAGGCGTGGCGCCGTCGAAATGATACTGCGAGGGAGAATACTGCACGTGGAGCATGTTTTTATACTCTTTGTGCTTCGGTTTCTGCACCGTGTCCTCTTCCTCATCGTAGTACAGCCCCAGCCCGTCGTCGTAGTCCTCGTCCGTTTCTATCTGTGCGAACGTGTTAAGGCTCATGCTGAGCGCGGCTGCGAGGCAGATGAGTGTATTTTTCTTCTTCATGGGGCTTACGGGATGTCAGTCGGCAGGCCGTAGTGCGGCTGCCGCGGTCAGTTCTTCTTGCTGATGACGATGTGAGCCACGATGCCGCCGATGATAAGCAGCAGGCAGACGAGCTGATACCAGTTGTAGTCCACCCAGTCTTTTGTGAAATAGCTCACCATAAGCATCAGGGCACCCAGTGCAATCAGAATGATGCCAGCGTTCTTTTGCAAATTCTCCTTCATAGTTTTTATTTTTCTTGTTTTCGTTTTTCTTTATTCCAGCCACAAAATAACACATTTTTCTCGATATGGCGAAATTTTTGCGCATAAAAACACGTTTGCTTCCTTTGGCTGCTACGCTTGCGGCGCTTCGTCTCGCATTCTTTGTCTCAGCAGGTCTGCGAATTCGTGGTTCTTCAGGTTCCATTTCGGCGCCAGCACCATCTCTGGCGGGCTTTGGCTGACGAAGCGCTCCAGCACGAGCGTCTTTGGCAGACGGCTCACATAGTCGAGCACCAGGCGGATGTATTCCTCGGCCGAAGGCACTTGCCACGGCCGCTGCATGTACTCCTCGGCCAACTGCGTGCCGCGGATAATCTGCAACTGGTGGATTTTCAGTGTGGTGAGTGGCAGGCGGGCGATTTCGTCGGCTTGGCGCATCAGTTCGTCGTGTGTCTCCCACGGAAAGCCCAGTATGATATGCGCTCCCACACGGATGCCAAGCTCGGCTGCGGCGCGTATGGCTGCTGCGCTTTGCGCAAAAGTGTGTCCGCGATGCACGCGGCGCAGTGTCTCCTCGCTGGCACTTTCCACTCCGTACTCCAGCAGCACGAACGTTCTGGCGCTCAGTTCCGACAGATACCGAAGCACGCTGTCCGAGATGCAATCGGGGCGCGTGGCGATGACAAGGCCCACCACGTCGGGCACGCGCAGTGCCTCTTCGTACAGCGCCTGCAGTTTTTCGAGCGGAGCGTATGTGTTTGTGTAGGCCTGAAAGTAGGCCAGATATTTCATCGTGGGGTATTTGCGCGCGAAGAAGCGCTTCCCCTCCTCCAGCTGCGCCGCAACGCTGAGCTCCGGCTTGCAGTATGCCGGATTGAACGTCTGGTTGTTGCAGAATGTGCAGCCGCCGCTGCCCAGCGTGCCGTCGCGGTTGGGACAGGTGAAGCCCGCGTTCACCGAAATCTTCTGCACCTTGCAGCCCAGTTGCTGCTGCAGCCACGGTCCGAACTCGCGAAAAGTCATCCTTCTATCCTCAGCGTGAATGATTCGGCGTCGAAGCTGACACCCTCGCGGCTGACGAACCGTGCGATGCTGCCGTCGCTGGCCAACTCGCGGGGCGAGCCAGTGGCCAGCCGACCGCTTGCTTCCATGAGCCACACGCAGTCGCTCAGTTGCAATGCCATTTCAACGTCGTGGGTACTGAGGCAGATACACTTGTTCATCTCGTGTGCCAACCGTTTCAGCAGCCGCAGCATCTCCACTTTGCTCGGGAAGTCGAGGAAGGCCGTTGGCTCGTCGAGTAGGATGATGGGCGTGCTTTGTGCCAGTGCCTTGGCTATCATCACTTTCTGCCGCTCGCCGTCGCTCAGCGTCTGAATGCTGCGCTCGCGCAACGGACCGATGCCCGTCTGCTCTATCGCCTCGTTTATGAGTTGTCGGTCTTCGTCCGTCAGACGGCCCCAGAAGCCAGTGTACGGGCTGCGGCCCATAGCCACCATGTCGTAGGCCGTCATGTTGCGTACGTCGAGCCGTTCCGTCAGCACCACGCCTATCTTCTGGCTGATTTCGCTGGCCGAAAGATCTCCCAGGGGCTGTCCCTGCACGAAAACCTCGCCCGCCAGCGCGGGTTGGAAGGCTGCCAACGTGCGCAGCAGCGTGCTCTTTCCCACACCGTTTGGGCCGAGCAGACTGGTTAGCTCACCCTCTTTTAGGCGGGCGTTCAGGTCGGCAGCCACAATGTGCGTGCCGTACCCGGTGGACAGGTGCCGTAGTTCTATCATTCCTCTCTTGTCGTTTTTTATTCGTAGTGCGGACAGTATTTGTAGCCCAGCCGGCGGTAGTATTTTTCCAGCGCGGCCAGTCGCACTTTGAACTGCCCGAAGTCCTTTTCTGCGGGTTGCAGCCACATCACTTCGCTGAGGGCGGCCAGTCGCGGCAGCAACATATATTCTGCGTGGTCGGGGCTGCTGACGTACTCCGTCCAGAGATTGCACTGCGCGCCCAAGATATATTTGCTTTCCTCGGGTGTCAGCTCAGGCGACACGGGTTCCATGCTGTAACACTTGCTGAGCGGCAGATAGCGCGTAAAGGCCAGCGGCTGCGTCTCGCGCTTCTCCAACTGATAATAGTCGAGGTAGCAAAACCATTTGTTGCTGTTGATTACGCGGTGATGTTGCTTCGCAGCCACCACATCGCCGTCCCCTCCACGCCAAAACATCACGGTGGCGTTGTCCGACAGACCGCCGTTTACTATCTCGTCCCAGCCAATAAGTTCGCGGCCACGAGATGCCAGAAAACTTTCCACCTCGCGGTTGATGTAGGTCTGCAGTTCAGATTCTTTCTTCACGCCCAGTTCTTTCATTTTTGCTTGGCATTTCGGACATTTCTCCCATCTTGTGCGCGGACATTCGTCGCCGCCAATATGGATGAATTTGCTCGGGAAGATGTCGCATACCTCGCCCAGCACTGTCTTTATGAACTCGAGGGTCTTGGGGTTGCCGACGCAGAGAACATCCTTATCGACGCCCCAGAAAGTTTTTACGGCGTATGGGCCTCCCGTGCATCCCAGTTCGGGATAGACGCTGAGGGCTGCCACCATGTGGCCCGGCAAGTCAATCTCCGGAATAATCGTGATGTAGCGTTCGGCGGCGTACGCTACGATTTCGCGCAGCTGAGCCTGTGTGTAGAATCCTTCTTCGGGCGTATCGTCGTAAAGTGGGGTTGGCGGCGTTTCTCTGACGCCCAGATTACTGCCCAAGATGGTGTGCGGACGATAGCTGCCACGCTTTGCCAGTTCGGGCAGCGCCTTCACTTCTACTCGCCAGCCCTGGTCGTCTGTCAGATGCCAGTGGAACTTATTCACGCCGTGAAGCGCCAGAATGTCGATAAACTCCTTCACAAATTCCACGGGGAAGAAGTGGCGCGCGCAGTCCAACATCGTGCCGCGATACTGGAAGCGAGGCTCCGCCTTGATTGTGGCCCACGGCAGCCGAATTGTGTCGCCCTGTTCGTCAGCAATGCTCTTGCGCAAAGTCTGGATGCCATAGAACACACCGCTCTCCGATGCACCCTGAATCTGTATTCCCTTCTTTCCCACCGTGATGCAGTAGGCGTCGGGGTTCTCGCTTTCGAGGCCCAGCGTCAGGCTCACGGACGCAGGTTTTTTCTTTTCAACTTCGGGCGTGAGTCCGAGATACTCTTGTGCGAAAAGTGCGTTGCGCCACATCTTAGCGTTCTCGGCCGGATACGATACTGTTTGCCCTTTGACGAGGAGCGCCGACTTGCCGCTTCCATCGAATACGATGCTTTGCGGGCATGGAATGGTCTGGTAGTTTACTTCTGCCGAGGCGCTGATGCTCAGTGCGGCGGCTGCAAGGAAAAGAATCGTGCGTTTCATCTTTCTGATTTCTTGATGTGTTATTCGAATGTGGTGCAGTACTTATAGCCAAGGCGACGGTAGAGCGTCTGCAATTCTGCCAGTCGGCCCGTGAATTGTTCGAAGTTCTTTTCCTCGGGCCGCAGCCACTGCACTTCGGCGATGGCCGCCAAACGAGGCAAAAGCATGTACATTGCGTGGTCGGGGCTGCTGACGAATTCGGTCCAAAGATTGCACTGAGCTCCGAGTATGAACTGTTGTTCCTCGGGTTTCAACTCGTCGGGCACGGGCTCCAGGCTGTAGCATTTGCTCAGAGGAAGGTAGCCGCCGATGGCCAGCGGCTGATGATCGTGATTCTTCAACTGGTAGTAATCGATGTAACAATGGCTCGTAGGTGTCATTATCACGCGATGATGCAGTCGTGCGGCCTCAATGCCGCCCTTAAATCCGCGCCAGCTCATCACTGTGGCGTTCTCCGAGAGGCCGCCCTCGAGTGTCTCGTCCCAACCTATCAGTTCGCGTCCGCGCCCTGACAGGAAGGATTCCACTTCCTTATTGATATAAGTCTGCAGCTCCGCTTCTTTCTTGAGCCCCAGCTCGCGCATTTTTGCCTGACACTTCTGGCAAGCCTGCCAGCGCGTGCGAGGACTTTCGTCACCGCCAATGTGAATGAATTTGCTGGGGAAGACGTCGCAGATTTCGCCCAGCACGGTCTTGATAAACTCCAGTGTCTTGGGATTTCCGGCGCACAGCACGTCGGGGTCCACGCCCCAGTACGGACGGACGAAATACGGGCCGCCGGTGCAGCCAAGCTCGGGATATACGCTCAGCGCAGCCACCATGTGGCCTGGCAAGTCTATTTCCGGAATAACAGTGATATACCGCTCGGCTGCGTAAGCCACCACCTCGCGCAACTCAGCCTGCGTGTAGTATCCCTCCTCGGGCGTGTCGTCGTAGATGGCGTTGGCAGGGTCGTGCAGACCGATGTTTTTGCCAATGATAGTGTGCGGACGCCGGCTGCCACGCTTGGCCAGTTCGGGCAGCGCCTTCACTTCCACTCGCCAGCCCTGGTCGTCTGTCAGATGCCAGTGGAACTTGTTCACGCCGTGAAGCGCCAGAATGTCGATGTATTTCTTCACAAATTCCACGGGAAAGAAGTGGCGTGCGCAATCGAGCATCGTACCGCGGTATTGGAAGCGCGGTTCTGCCTCCACGACGGCCCACGGCAGACGTATGGTGTCGGCCGTCTCTCCGGCTACGCTTTTGCGCAGTGTCTGCAGGCCGTAGAAAACGCCGCTCTCGCTGGCGCCTTGTATTTGCACGCCTTTCTTATCCACCGTGATGCGGTAGGCATCGGGATTCTCGCTCTCAAGGCCCAGCGTCAGGCTCACGGGCGTAGTTTTTTTCTTGGCGGCTTCCTGTGGCACGAGACCGAAGAATTCCTGTGCGAAGAGTGCGTTTCGCCGCATCTGGGCGTTGCCGGCCGGGTACGACACGGCCTGTCCCTTGATGAGGAACGTGGTTTTTCCGCTCTCGCTGAGCGCAATTTTCTGTGCCAGCGGCACGGTCTTGTACGTTACCTCGGCAAAGGCGGCCATACCGAGCATGGCGGCCACGAATAGTGCAGTCAGTTTTTTCATTTCTGTGTGGAGTTTTTGTAGTTTATAGTTCATATTTTATATTTCGGCCAAATCCTAATCGCTAATCCTTCCTAATCCTTGTTCCTACTACGTGTATTTGTTTTGTTTCAGTATCACATATAGGATGACGGGCGCTCCGATGAGCGGCGTCACCACGTTTATGGGCAGTACGCTGCCCTGTCGCAGCTGTGTGCACAGCAGGTTGCAGGCCAAGGTGAGACAGCCGCCCGTCAGCATGGCACCCGGCAGCAGCACGCGGTGATCGCTGGTGCGCAGCAGCATGCGTGCGATATGCGGCACCGCTAAGCCGAGAAACGAGATGGGACCGCAGAAAGCCGTGGTGGTGGCTGTGAGCAGTCCGGTGCAACAGAGCAGAAAACCGCGCGTGCGCCTCACATTGATGCCCAGATTGGTGGCATATCGTTCTCCCAGCAGCAGGGCGTTGAGCGGCTTGGCCAGCAGTACGGCTGCGACAAGTCCGACCAGCAGCAGCGCAGCATAGAGCGGCAAATGTGCGAGCGACACGCTGCCGAAGTTGCCCATTCCCCAGATTATGAAGTTATGTACGCCCTCCTCCGTGGCGCTGTAGTTGAGCAGCGAGATTACGGATCCCGTGACGTAACTCACCACAACGCCCGTAATGAGCAACATTGTGGCGCTCCGTAGTGTGTGAGAGAGCACCAGCAGCAGTAGCATGATGGCTGTGGCGCCCACCATGGCGGCTGCCACCACCAGTACGTATCCGCCCAGCGAGAGGCCGCCCAGCCCGAGGCTTCCGCCCAGCAACAGCATCACCAGCGCCACACCCAGATTGGCGCCGGCATCTATGCCAAGAATGCCTGGGCCGGCCAGCGGGTTGCGGAAAAGTGTCTGCAACATCAGGCCGCACGTGCTCAACGACGCGCCGCAGAGCAGCGCCGTCAGCGCCTGCGGAATACGGCTCTCGAGGACAATGAAGCGCCACGCAGGGTTCTGGCTCTCGCTCTCGCCGGAGAGAATGCGCACCACGCTCTCGAGCGGGATGTCGAGCGAGCCCCACAGCAGATTGGCCGCCACAAGCAGCACCGCACAGGCCGTCAGGAGTATGATTGCAGCGTGTTGTCTCATCTTCTTGACTGCAAAGTTACGAATAAGCGAGAGAAAAGAAAAGAAAATCACGCTTTTCTTTTCTTTTCCGAGCGAGAGTAACTTGGGCCGTCAGGCCAAAGTTATGAATAAGCGAGAGATGTGCAAAACGAAAGACGAAGTTTTTCGGTTTGGCACGTCCGAGCGGGAGTAATTTGGGCGCAGCCAAAGTTGAGAATAAGCGAGCGATGTGAGAAAAGAAAGACGACGGTTTTCGGTCTCACACGTCCGGACGGAAGAAACTTGCGTGTGGAATTTCGCATGCCACACGTCGCACGAAAATTGCGACGTGTAGTTTTTGTCTTTGCGACGTGTAGTTTTTGTCTTTGCGACGTGTAGTTTTTGTCTTTGCGACACGTGGCATTTCGGCCTCCGACGTGTCACTCCATCGGGCGGAAGTACGACTTCTCGGGATGGAGGCCGAGCTCGGGGTGCAGCAGGCTGATGATGTCCTCGAGCAGGCGTTCGGGGTGGAAGGGTGTCTCCTCGTAATAATTGTTCGAACCGATGTCGCAGAACCACATCTGCGCATCGATGGGTCGCAGCGTCGGGCAGTCTGCCACGATTTGGCGGCGGGTCAGCACGCCATTGTTCTTCATAATCCACACGTCGGCCGTCATGGCGCGGTCCAGCACGCGCTCTATGCTCATGGCCACACTGCCCGCTCCGCGCAGGTCGCTGAACAGATAGTCGGCTCCGGCGTCGCGATAGAGCTGCCCCATGGTGCTTTCTCCGCCTGGCAAGTACCAATATCCACTCTTCGGCACTTCGCATATCAGGCGCGGACGTGTGCTGGCCGTCTCTGCGAGCCGACGTAGATCGAGATATCGCCGCTCGATGCTTTCAAACAGGCTGTCGGCTTCGCGGGCGCGACCAAACAATCTGCCGTAGAAGCGTATCCATTCGGCGCGTCCCAAAGGCGAGCGCTCCATATAGTCGGCGCACTCCACGATGGGGATGCCGAGGCGGGTGAGACGGCCGTAGCCACCGCTATTCTCGAAAGGTGTGGGAAGCAGCGCGTCGGGCTGCAGTTGAATGACGCGCTCCAGGTCGGGCGACATCCCGTTGCCGAGGTTGGCAATTCGTCCACAGGCCACACCCTCATGAACGAAAGGCAGATGTATGTATTCCAACTCACAGATGCCGCCAATAGCATCTGGGCAGCCCAGTTCCTGCAGTAGGGCGCAGTGCACGCTGGTGAAAACGGCGGCGCGTCGCAGCGGAGCGCAGACAAGGGTGGCGCCGGCTGCCTCGGCAGGAAGTGCCGAAGCGGAATCTTCGGCCTGTCGGATGATGTATCGGTGCAGCAGCTGGGTGCTGTCCCACGGGTTGCGCATGGTGGCTTCGAGGTAGCCGTCGTGCTGAACCATCACGAGGTTTCGGGCGTAGCGCAGGCAAATGGTGTCGCCTGGCTCGGCCGTGGCAGACTGTTGGCGGCCGGGCTGGCAGGCGGTGCAGCCGAGAATGGCCAAAACGAGTGCGAGGACGATACGGATGGCGTGTTTCATTTTGTGTGCAATTTCAGGTCCACGTAGATTTCGAAGTTGCGCGGCGGCATGGGACGCGAGAGAACTGTCACGTACTCCGTGCCGAGCACATTATTCACTGCGAGGCGGACGTTGGCCGAAGCCCACGACCAGCGAAACTCCTTGCCGAGCGAGACGTCGGTCATGTAGTAGGGACGCAGGCGGCCTGTGATGCGGTCGGCCTCGGCCGAGGTGGTTGTGAAACGCTGGCCGTAGTGCGTCCAATGGCAGGCGAGCGTCCACGTGCGCCAGCCCATCCGCGCCGTCAGGTTGGCCGAGCGGCGTGGCACGTAGGGCAGTTGCTTGCCATACGAAGCGTCGTTAGCGTTCGTTCGCTCGCCTCGGTTGAGGCTCGGCGTGTAGGCGAAATTTCCTGCAATGTCCATTTCTACGGCCCGCACGCGGCCCTTGGCCTGCAGGTGGAGCTCGGCGCCGTAGTTGTGGACGCGCTTCACGTTGCTCGGCTCCCAGTATCCCTTGGCATTCGGCGTCCACTGAATCCAATCTGTGATGTGCGAGTCGAAGCACGCGATACTGCCGCTCAGCGTCCATGGCCGCAGCGGAATGACGGCCTCCAGCCCGCCGTCGTAAGTGAAACCTTGCTCCGACTTCAGGTGGGGATTTCCGCCGGGCTGGAAGTACAGGTCATTCATCGAGGGGTGGCGACAGTTTCGCGCCACGGAGGCTTTTGCCGTCAGTCGCCACGGCCGATACAGCACGTAGTCGGCCAGCAGGGCAGGGATGGGCGGCACCAGATGAGAGCCGAACGACTCGTGGCGTAGCACGGCGGCCAGGGTGAATGGCTCCACGGGTCGCCATCGCGCCTGTGCCGATGCACTTGTCTCGGCACGTCCGAGGTTGTAGTTCTGTCCGATATGGAAGGGGCTGCGGTCGCGGCTGCGAATGTGGTCGTAGCGCAACTCGGCGCTGGCCGTCAGAAGCCACGCGGCTGCTGGCATCCAGTCTGCTGCGCCCTGCACGAGCGCTGAATGTGCACGACTGCGGCTGTGTGTGATGTCTGTGCGCATGTCGGTTCGCGTGGTGAAATAGTCGTATGCAATGTCCTGCCAAGCGTAGCCCGCTCGGAGGCACGTGGACCACGTGTCGCGTGTATGATTCCACGAGAGAATGCCACGCAGGGCATCCGCTCCTTGTTCGTTGCGGAAGTCGCTGTCTTCCTTGTAATCCACGCTGAGGAAGGGCAGCCCTCGCAGCGAGTGTGTGTACCACACGGAGGCTGCGTAGCGGTTGCCGCGATTGTCGGTCCGGAACACGTCTTGCTGTGCGTGCAGGTCGCGGAAATATCCGCTCTTGTTGCGTTCCGTGGGATGGTACGAGCGGATCAGGCGGCCCTGGCTGTCGCGCACATCCGTCTTCTTGTCGTAGTTGGTAAATCGGAAGTCGTTTTCGCTGCGGCCATAGAAGACACGCGTCGTACTGCTCCAGCGGCGGCCTTTCCAGTTGAGACGCAGAAATTGGTCGTAAGTCCGAAACGAACCGATGCCCTGCACATATTGCGCTCCGAAGCCGTCGGACTGTGGGGCCACACTCTTCATTTCTACGGCGCCGCCCAAGCCGCCACCGGTGAGTGGGATGCTGGAGGCTCCGTGATAGAGTGCCGCCTCGTCTATGAAGTGCGAAGGAATGGTGCTGAAGTCCACGGTGCCCAGCATCGGCGAGTTGATTCGCATCCCGTTCCACGTCACTTGCGTGTGGCTGGGCGATGTGCCGCGAAATTCGGCCGTCGATTCAGTGGCGCGTCCGTAGCTTTTAACGAAGACTGCACTATTCTGTGTCAGTATCTCGGCCATCGAGTGCGAGATGTTCTCGTGCAGAACGAGCGTGTCAAGCACGATTTTCTGCAAGCCCGTGTCGCGCAGGCGGCGGCTGGCTTCCACAGGAACGGTGCGCAGTGTGGAGAGCGTGTCGCGTTGTGGCACAGTTGCCTTGCTCACGGCCACGAGTGAGTGGCATAGCAGGAGGGCGGATAGAAAGCAACTGCGAGCGGTCATGGCCTAAGGCTATTCTGTAGCAAAGATGCCGTAAACTTCGGTGCTGGCTTCGCCCAGATTTGGCGTGGCACCTGTGATGGCCGTCTGCACCTTCACGAAATCGAAATATTCCAGTGCGGCAGGTTGGCCGTCCCACGTGCGCGCATTCTCTACCTTATAATAGCCCATGCGGCCCAACGTGCCGTTTCGGTAGTCGCTGCCCAGATTGTCTGCGTACCCCCAAGGATATGGCGGCAAGTCCGAGATGCCGCCCGAATAGCTCACGTGACTGGCCAGACAGCTGCCGAAGTAAGTCTTCTCGCTGCCGTCGATCCAGTCCTGCCAATAGTAGGGATTTGGATTCCAATAGCTCATATATGGAATCTCGCCGCGGCCGCCTTTGTTATCCTTCCATACCGTGGCCGAATGCGGCTGCGATGGCCGATAGTACGTAACGGCGTAGCCGGTGGTGTGACTCTCGGTGCCGTACTCCGAGCCTGCCAACTCGTACCATATGTCGTTTGGCAGACCGTCGCCGTTCACGTCCTGGCTCACGTATATGATTCCGGGTTCTGACTGGTAGTCGAAGGGATTCCCTTTTATGCACAAGTCATAATTGCCACTGACTGCGACACTGTGGTCGAAGCCTGCCACCAGATAGCCGCCGCACGCGCCAAGACTTGTGGACCACCCGCGAAGGAAATGCTGAAGCACCGTATCGCAGGCTTCCTCGTGCGAGCAATTGGCCGGGAAGGCGTCGCCCGTCAGGCGGTAGCCGTTCACCTGATGGCCGGGAGCGGGCACAAACTCAAAGATGCGTGTCACCATTTGCTGGCTTCGTGCCGTGGCTTCTCGCCGATAGGTGCCAGCTGGCGGACAGACACGTAAAAGGATGTCTTGGCTCACTTGGAACGTGTCAATCGACAGCGTAAGTGTGAGCGTGTGCAGCCCTTGCTCGGACGCCGTAAAGACGTAATCCATCGTGCCGGCCACGGGCGTGCCGTTGTCGGCCCACAGATAAGTGGCGCCATCTGCGTTTTCCACGCAGTAGGGCGTCAGGTGGATGCTGCGCCCCACGGGAATGTTCATTTCCGTGAAGGGCCAGCGCCACGCGAAGACGCTGTCGTTGTCGGGGATGGAGTCGGTTTGGCCGCCGATGCGTTCCACAACGGTGACTTTCAGCTCATCTTCTGCCGTTCCGAAGCGGTTGGAGACACGAAACAGAATGTAGTATTCGCCGGCGTGTTCCTCGCAAAAACTGTAGTTGTCGGCCGTCCCGACGGCTGTTCCCTCGCGCAACCACAGATACTGCGTGGTCTCGTCGGTGTTTGCCACGTCGGGCACGAGACTCAGCACTTCGCCTTCTAAAACTTTAAAGCGAGCTCCCGACATGTTCCACGTGATGACGGGCAGCGGACCGCTGGCATCGTCGTCGGAACAGGCGGCCAGGCACAGGATGCAGGCCACGGCAAAAAGGCCAAAGGTACTTCCCGCAAGGCGAAGCCACGAATTATTTTTCTTGCACATCTGAATCAGAGTTATGTCTTGCAGTCCCAATGCGCGCGGCTCATTTGAATGCAAATCCGTTGGGATTGATTCCTACTCGGAACTGGTCGCGGAGTGCGCCTTCACGCGAGTAACGATAGACGACGCCCGACTGGCTGTAGTCCACAGCGTCGGCCACGTAAATATCTCCACCGCGTGGGTTCACACTGAGGCCGTAGAGTTTGTGACGGCGCCCCTTCGCGTCCACGGGCGCCAGTATGAAAGGCCGTACTGGCACGTGACTCTCTGCGACGCCCATGCGATAAATGTCGTTGTTCACCAGATAGAGCGTGTCGCGCCTCGGGTTGAGCGCCAGTTGCACGCTGGCCTCGTCCGTGTCCAGCACTTGGTCTAGTTCTATTTTGCGTGTGGCAGCGTCGATGCGATAGAGGTGCGGCTCGTTGTCTCCAAAGCTGGCTGCGTCGGTGCCGTAGCCGCCGTCGGTGATGACCCACAGTTTGCCTCTGGCATCAAGTGCCATGCATTTTGGCTGCCAACTCGTCAGCACAATGCTGTCTGTCACCTCTGCTTTCTGCGTGTCGAGGACCAGAATGCTACGGCTGTAGCACCAGCAGTTGGTGAAGAGTACGTCGCCGTAGGCCACAAATTGCTCGGTGTTGCAGTAGCCGTAGGCCTGTGGCTGCTGTGTGCTGATGCTTCCCACGGCTTGCATCGTTGCTGGGTTGAATACGGTGATAAAAGGCGAGTAGAGGTCCGAGACGTATGCACGCTCGGCATTGGCCACATGGACGTATCGCGGATTCACAATCTTGTTTCCCGCTCCGGCTGTCAGCTGTCCTTTCACCTTAAACGTCTCGGCGTCGATGGCCCAGATGATGCCGCTGTTTTCGACTGCAATGTAAGCCGTCCCGTCGTGGAGCGTGATGGACTGGCCCGTGTCGCCCAGTTTGCGGTCGTTGGCACGTTGGAACACGCCGTTCTCCACCTTCCGCGTCTGCGGGTCGTAGTAGGAAAGCGAACTGTTGCCGCTCTGATAGTTGCCTTCGCAAAGGATAAAAACGCCGGTGCCCGTGTCGGTGAACGTTTCTTCGTCGTTCTCGTCGCCTATGCCGTTGCACGACTGAAAAGCCAAGGCCGTCAGCATCGGCAGCAGACCGAGCCATGCGGCCGTGCTAAGGCGGAAACTTTGCTTCGAGGCTCGGGAGCGAGACTCCTGACAGCAGGTGGACGATGCCGCACCGGTGCGATTCATCATGCTACGGCTGAGAGTAGAAAAGGTTGGGAGTGAATTGCTCACTCCCAACCGCCTGTTCTGATTATTTCTTCACTACCACGTTGTCGAAAGCGAAGTAGGCCGGAGTGTTCAGGCCCCAGTCGCTCTTGTCGCTGCCTTCCATCGTGAAGTGGAGATGCGTCACCTTGCCCAATGCGCTGAGCGGATGGGTGTACCACTTCGAGAGCTTTCCGCCGTCCAGAGCCACGGCAATCTTGCTGACACCCGTCTCGGTCTCTCCGTTGAAGCCCGTCACGATGATGTTCAGGAAGTCGCCTTTTGCAGTCAGCGGCTTGGCGTAGTCGTTACCATTCTTGATAACGCTCAGCACGTAGGTCGTGGCGATGACATCGAACGACTGGATTTCGCGAGCCACACCGTCGGCAAAACTCAGCGTGGCGCCGTCGTTGCAATAAACGACAGCGAAGTTCTTGCTGCCGTTGCTCACGGGTACGGCCAACTGTATGTCGTACGAGCGAATGGAGTCGCTGTTCTCGTCCACGTAATTGCTGATGGCAATACCGCTTTCCGAGAAACCGTAGTTGCCGCCGTAGGCATTCGTCATTCCGCCGTGCAGCTGAGTCGTGGCGTCGGTCCACGCATAATCCTTGGCGTTCTCGCCGTAGAGCAGCGGGCCGTAGTTCTGCGGGTTGTCGATGAGGGCGTCCCATTTCGACTCCTCGAATGTCAGCGTCATCGTGTTGGCAGCCTCTTCCGTGCTGGGGTTGAAGTCGTCGTTCTCGTCGTCACAAGCCGTAAATGCGAAGCCGGCAAAAAGCAGCATCGCCAGAAACTTTGTCTGTTTCATCATTTTGTTATTTTAAGGTTACACATGTTATGTTCTACGTCCGCGCGTATTCTGATGGCGGCAGGTTTTCTGACTCGTTCCTGCTTCGCGGTGCACCTTCCCAGAGACGTTTCTTCTCCAGTGGCTGATACGCACGGAAGCACATGTGAGGAACACACAGCTGCGGGACAGTTTCGGAGTTTCACCGAATTCCCTTATCCGTCATTTCGTCCGCAAAGTTACGCTTTTTAGTTTGAAAAACAAAATCTGACGTGCAGTTTCGCAGATTTCCACGTGTGGCAAGTCAGGTTGCCACGTGAGGTTTTGTTTTTTCTTGCCGTTGTTTCTGCATGAATCGCAGCTCGGCCTCCAGCATTTCGAGGCGTGGCATTGGGCATCCCGCCTGCCGCGCTATCTGCAGCGGGCGCGAGTAGATATAATCTATCTCCATCGGCCTGCCAAAGTCCCAGTCGAGCCGCATCGACGGGCTGTAGGGAGTCATGGCGTCGGTGGTGACAATCATTTTTTCCACGAACTCTTCGTCTACGCCCTCCACGCCCATTGCTCGTGTGGCGCGTACTATCTCCATCATCTGCTCGCGGATGAGTTGGCGCGTGGCGGGCATCTGTAGCAGTTCATCCGTCTGGCAGTGCAGGGCCACGGTCATGCCGTTGAACGGCATGTTCCACACCGCTTTTCGCCAGCGTGCCGTGGCGTATTCCACCTCGTGCGCCTCTATTCCGGCGGCCTGCAAGTCGGCCGTCACGCTCTGTATGAGCGCCTCGTCGGGACACGAATAATTTCCGATGTTTATGCTGCCATAGCACTGGTGGCAGACACGCCCCGGCTCCGTCTTGGCCGAGCAGATGAACGCCAGTCCGGCGGCCAGCCACACGTCGGGAAACTGCTGCTGCACGTCCTCCTCCACGCCGATGCCGTTCTGTATGAGCACCACCAGCGTGCGCTCGTGCAACAGCGGCGGAAGCAGTCGCGGCAACATGTGATTATTGGTACTTTTGAGCGCCACCAGCACTACGTCGCACTGCGGCATCCTCGCCACGTCGTTATAAACGTGAGGGTTCGACAGGTGGAAATCCCCGTCGCACGAGTCCACAAACAGCCCGTGCTCCTTCACAAAATCATAGTCGCGGTGAAGCAGAAAATGAACTTCCCGTCCGCTCCGCGCCAGCCGCGCACCGTAGAATCCTCCCACGGCTCCCGTGCCGATTACTCCATATCGAAGCCTTATTTCTCCGTTGTACGTATTATTCATAGTCGTCGATTGTGTAGTTGATGAAGTCGAGGAATGGTTTCATCACCTCGAAGACGTGGAGCGTCTGCTGGAGCCAGTCGGGCTGGCGCAGGAAATCGTCGGGAATCTGCGTGGCCACCGAGTAGTCCTTCGGGCGAATGTAGTCGGGGAAAGGGAATTCGCGCGGAAAACCTTTGGGCACGGTCTTCACGCGGTCCATGCCAAGGGTGGGGAAGAGGCGGCGAAACTCGGGTGCCTCCACGATGCCGCGAAATTCTTCTATCTCGTCCACAACGCTCTGACGCACAGCACGTAGCATATGGGGGTGGTAGGCAGTAGGCACCGCCGGCAATCATGCACGACGCGGGCTCGATGTGGAGATAGTACCCACCGTGGAAAGCCTTCTTGCCGTGGGCCGCGACGTAGAGTCCGAAGTGCCGCTTGTAGGGCGACTTGTCTTCGCTGAAACGCATGTCGCGGTAGAATCGGTAGGTGCAATCTTTCACCGAGAGGTGGGCCACCGAGGGATCGATGACGGCAAGGCCGCCAATCAACTGCTCGGCCATGGTTTCGAAAATGAGGCGTGCGCGGTCGTACTCGTCGCGGTGGGCGGCGAACCAAGTGCGGTCGTTGTGCGCAGCAACGTCGCGCAGGAACTTATATACGATGTCGATGTCTGTCATAACGAGGGCAAAGTTACGAAGAAGCGAGCAATCGGGCAAGCAAAACGACGTATTTCGTGGCAGATTTGCGAGGCGCGACGGCGAAAGTCTCAAGAGAAAAATAAGGTGCCGCCCACGAAGGACGACACCTTATTAATTATACGCGCGCGTGCGCGACTTACTCTTTGTCGAGCAGCAGCTTCATTACCTCGAGGGCAGACTTGGCAACGCTGGTGCCGGGGCCGAAGATGGCGGCGACGCCTGCCTTGTAGAGGAAATCGTAGTCCTGAGCGGGGATAACTCCGCCTGCGGTAACCATGATGTCCTCGCGGCCAAGTTTCTTCAGTTCCTCAATGACTTGCGGAATGAGCGTCTTGTGACCGGCGGCCAGTGAGCTGGCGCCCAGCACATTCACGTCGTTCTCCACTGCCTGACGAGCTGCCTCCTCGGGCGTCTGGAAGAGCGGACCCATGTCCACGTCGAAGCCGCAGTCGGCATAGCCGGTGGCTACAACTTTGGCGCCACGATCGTGACCGTCCTGGCCCATCTTGGCAATCATGATGCGCGGACGACGTCCCTCGCGCTTTGCAAATTCCTCGGTCAATGCACAGGCTTCCTCGAACTCTGTGTCATTCTTGCTTTCACTGCTATACACACCTGAAATTGTTCTGATTACTGCTTTGTAACGTCCCACGATGGCTTCGCATGCGTCGCTTATCTCGCCCAGTGTGGCGCGATGACCGGCGGCTATGACAGCCAGGTCGAGCAGGTTGTTCTTGCTCTTCTTTCCTTCGTTGAACTCGCGTACGCATTCTGTGATGGCAGCCAGGTCTTTCTTCACCTGAGCCTCGTCGCGCTTAGCGCGAACTTCCTTGAGCGAAGCTTCCTGCTGCAGACGCACTGCGGTGTTGTCGATTTCCAGAATGTCGATGGGATCCTCGTGCTCGAGACGATACTTGTTTACACCCACGATGGTCTGAACGCCAGAGTCGATACGAGCCTGCGTACGTGCGGCAGCTTCCTCGATGCGCATCTTGGGCAGACCTGTCTCGATAGCCTTGGCCATTCCGCCGAGCTTCTCGATTTCCTGGATGTGCTCCCATGCTTTGGTGTAGAGTTCCTGCGTGAGTTTCTCCACGTAGTAGCTACCAGCCCACGGGTCGATGTGCTTGCAGACCTGTGTCTCGTTCTGGATGTAAATCTGCGTATTACGTGCGATACGTGCGGAGAAGTCGGTGGGCAGTGCGATGGCCTCGTCCAGTGCGTTCGTGTGGAGCGACTGTGTGTGACCGAGCACAGCTGCCATGGCTTCGATACAGGTGCGGCCCACGTTGTTGAAGGGGTCCTGCTCGGTGAGCGACCAGCCCGACGTCTGCGAGTGAGTACGCAGAGCCATCGACTTGGGATTCTTGGCACCGAAGGATTTCACTATCTTGGCCCAAAGCAGACGGCCTGCGCGCATCTTGGCAATTTCCATGAAGTGGTTTACGCCGATGGCCCAGAAGAACGAGAGACGCGGTGCGAAGGCATCCACGTCGATGCCTGCGTTGATACCGGCGCGGAGGTAATCCATTCCGTCTGCCAACGTGTAAGCCAACTCGATGTCGGCCGTGGCACCTGCCTCTTGCATGTGATAACCCGAGATGGAGATGCTGTTGAACTTAGGCATCTTCTGGCTCGTGTACTCGAAGATATCTGCGATAATCTTCATGGAGAATGCGGGTGGATAGATGTACGTGTTACGCACCATGAACTCCTTGAGGATATCGTTCTGGATGGTACCTGCCATCTCCTCGAGTTGTGCACCCTGTTCCAGTCCGGCGTTGATGTAGAATGCCAGAATCGGCAGCACGGCGCCGTTCATCGTCATGGAGACAGACATCTTGTTCAAGGGAATACCGTCGAAGAGCACCTTCATGTTCTCGAGCGAGCAGATGCTAACGCCAGCCTTGCCGACGTCGCCCACCACGCGCTGGTTGTCGGGGTCGTAGCCGCGGTGTGTGGGAAGGTCGAATGCGACGCTCAGACCCTTCTGTCCGCTGGCCAGGTTGCGGCGATAGAAAGCGTTGCTCTCTTCGGCCGTCGAGAAACCGGCATACTGACGGATGGTCCACGGGCGGAAAGGATACATCATGCTGTACGGGCCACGCAGGAACGGCGGGATGCCGGCTGCGAAGTCGAGGTGTTCCATGCCCTCGAGGTCTTCTTTTGTGTAGACGGGTTGGATTTCTATCTGCTCGGGAGTCTTCCAGTTGGCAGTGATTCCATTTTCTTTTTGCCATTGCTGGCCATTCTTTGCCTCTATGCCGGCAAAGATGTCTATGTTGTTGAATTGTTTACGTGCCATAATCTATCAGATTCCCAGTTTAGCGTTATACTCTTTCAATGTCTTCAGTTGGTCTACGCGCACATGGATGAAGTTTTCGATGCCTGCGGCTTTCAGATCTTCAGCACATGCGGGAGCTCCGGCCACTACGAACATGGCGCGGCCGTTGAGGTACTTGAATGCCGGAATGGCGTATTCTGCGTACTCGTCGTCGCTGGAGCAGATGACAACGATGTCAGCGCCAGCCTCGAGTGCCTTGTCTACGCCTTCTTCCACGGTGGGGAAGCCCAGATTGTCTATCACTTTGTATCCAGCGGCTGCCAGGAAGTTGCAGCTGAACTGAGCGCGAGCCTGGCGCATGGCCAGATTACCGATGGTGAGCATGAAGGCAACAGGTGTCTTGGCTGCTTTCTCGGTTGTGAGGCGCAGTGTCTCGAAATCGCTGGCCAGACGTGTGGGCTGTATGGTGGGCAGTGTGCCGCACTCGGTGCCGCAGCCGCACTGGCATTCGCGCGGTTCCTTGCCTTCGCTCTTCTCGGTGAAGTTGGGGAACTGATTTGTGCCGAGCAGGAACTCTTTGCGCTTGCCTGCGTTGGCGTGGCGTGTCTGGTTTGTCTCGTTGATGGTGTTCTGGATGGCGCCGCCCTTGACTGCTGTCAGGAAGCCGCCCTGCTCCTCAACGCTGAGGAACAGCTTCCAAGCCTGTTCTGCCAGAGCTACGGTGAGTTCTTCGACGAAGTAGCTGCCGCCGGCCACGTCCACCATGCGGTCGAAGTGGCACTCGTCCTTGAGCAGGAGCTGCTGGTTGCGTGCGATGCGCTCGGCAAACTCGGTGGGAGTCTCGTACGGCTCGTCGAAGGGACGCACCACGATGCTCTCCACGCCGCCCAGTGCAGCGCTCATCGTCTCGGTTTGCGAGCGCAGCATGTTCACGTAGCTGTCGAAGAGTGTCTGGTTGTAGGTCGTGGTAACGGCCAGTACGTGCATCTTGGCGCTTTCCTTGTCTGTCGTGTACTGACTTACGATTTGCGACCACAGCATTCGTGCGGCACGCAACTTGGCAATCTCCATGAAGTAGACGCCGTTGATGCCCATGTTAAATTTGATGTTGCTGGCAGCCACTTCGGGTGCCACGCCTGCTTCGGTGAGCTGCTGCATGTACTCGTTGCCCCATGCCAAAGCATAGCCAAGGTCCTGATAGCTGTAGGCGCCGGCATCCGTCAGGCGGTAAGCGTTTACGCCAACGGCGCGGAAGTTGGGCCATGCGGCCAACGTCTCCACTACGGCCTTTGCCTCCGAGATCATCTCGCTGAGATCTTTGCCCTTGGTGAGCATCTTTTCAATCGGGTCGAAGTTGATGCTGCCGCGTATCTTCTCGGCTGCGATGCCAGACTGGCGGAAGTATTCGGCCAGGATCTGTGCCAACTCTGCCGTGTGACGCGGACAAGTGGTGAAGTTCACCTCTACGCAATCCAGGTAGATGCCTTTCAGCAGTGTGGCCACGAACGCCGGGCTGACGTCCTTGCCTTCAATCTTGAAGCCGAGGCTGTCCACGCCTTTGCAGAGCACGTCCAGTGCCTTGGCGTTGGCCTCTTCGGCCGATTCGCACTTGATGTCCTGACGGACACACCACTCGTTGTCGGCGGCTTTGTTGCCGCGCACATACGGGAACTCGCCGGGCAAGGCGTTCACTGTGGCCAGTTGGTCCACATCTTCCTTGCGGTAGAAAGGCTCCATGCTGAAGCCTTCGTTCGTTCTCCAGACCATCTTTTTCTGATAGTCGGCACCCTTGAGGTCTACCTCAATCTTGTCGCGCCATTCCTGACGCGAGGGCGCAGTGAAATCGGAGAATAGCTTTTCTTTTTCTGCCATTTTTGTATAAAAAATAATAATGTGTGTGTGCTTGTTAGAAGCGGCGCAAAATTACTTAATTTTGGGGACGTGGCAAAATTTATGTGCAGGAATCCGTCATCGTTTGACGTTTTTTCTTCTTTTCGGCACTTGTGAGGCGCCAGAAAACTACGTGTGGCAAAATTTTTGCGACGCGTCGCGTTGACCATTGCGACGTGTCGCGTGAGTCGAAACTACGCGTCGCATTTTCAACTGCGTCAGAAGAAATACAGTACGGCGGGCGGCGGAATGAGAAAAACTTCGTACCTTTGCAGCCGAAACGGGATAACAATGATCCAATCGCAAACGCAAATACTTGAGTAACACTATGGAATGGCTGAAATCGTTGCTTGTGAGTTCTGACAGTGTGGCGCACATCATATTGCTTTACGCCGTGGTAATTTCGGCAGGCATCGGGCTGGGACGCATCAAGTTGAAGGGCATTTCGCTCGGTGTGACGTTCGTCCTCTTCGCCGGCATCTTGGCCGGTCACCTCGGCTTCACGGGAACACCCGACGTGCTGAACTTCGTACAGGATTTCGGACTCATACTCTTTGTCTATTGCATCGGTCTGCAGGTCGGTCCCGGCTTCTTTGCAAGTCTGAAAGTGGGCGGCATAAAGTTGAATCTGTTGGCCTGCGCCCTGATTCTGCTTAATGTCGTTTGCTGCATCGGGCTGTTCTATCTGGTTTTCTACGACGGGCACCTGCCGCAGCGCGAGAACTCCACCAATTTGGCCATGATGGTAGGCGTGCTCTGTGGCGCCGTTACCAATACGCCCGGCCTTGGTGCTGCCACCGAGGCCTGCCAGCAGATTTTCGGCGACGTGGCTCCGTCGATTGCCAACGGCTATGCGTGCGCTTATCCGCTTGGCGTCATGGGCATTATATTGGCCATGCTGTTGCTGCGCGTGCTGTGCCGCATCAGTCTGAAGAAGGAGGAAGAACAGATACAGCACGAGCAGGCGGCCAATCCGCACGCCGTGCCGCATCGTATGACGCTCCGCGCCGTGAATCCTTCGCTCGCCGGCAAGACGATTTTGCAGGTGCGCCAGTTCCTGGGCCGCGACTTTGTGTGCAGCCGCATCCTGCAGAGCGGACACGTCAGCATACCGACGCGCGACACCGTGTTGCACATCGACGACAAACTGTTTATCACCTGCGCGCAGGATGACGCCGAGGCCATCGTGGCCTTCATCGGACCCGAGGAGCACGTGGAGTGGGACGAGCAGGACGTGCCGTTCGTAAGCAAGCAAATCTTGGTGACGCAGCCACGTATGAACGGAAAGACTTTCGGCTCGCTCCATTTCAGCAGTGTTTACGGTGTGAACGTGACACGCATCCGCCGAGGCGGAATGAATCTCTTCGCCGACCGCCATCTGCGTATGCAGGTGGGGGATAAACTGGTGGTCGTTGGACCGGAGGACGCCGTAGACCGCGTGGCCAGCATGATGGGAAACTCGGTCAAGAGCCTCGACACGCCCAACTTGGCGGCCATCTTTGTCGGCATTCTCGTGGGCATCATCTTCGGTTCCATACCCTTCGCCCTTCCGGGCGTGCCTACGCCGGTGAAGTTGGGACTCGCGGGCGGTCCGCTCATCGTGGCCATCTTGGTTGGTCGCTTCGGGTACAAAGCCAAGCTGGTGGCTTACACAACCACCAGCGCAAACCTGATGCTGCGCGAAGTGGGCTTGGCACTCTTCCTGGCCAGCGTCGGTGTGAAGGCCGGCGCCACCTTTGCCGAAACTGTGCTGCAGGGCGACGGACTCACTTACGTGTGGTGCGGATTCCTCATCACGCTGCTGCCGGCGCTCATTGTCGGACTTGTTGCACGCCTGCGCTATAAACTCAATTATTTCACACTCATGGGATTCATCGCAGGCAGCACCACCAATCCGCCCGCACTCGCCTTTGCCAATCAGACGGCGGCGGGCGATTCTCCTTCGGTGGGCTACAGCACCGTTTATCCGCTCAGCATGTTCCTGCGCATCCTTACGGCGCAGCTCATCGTTCTGCTGCTTTGCTCGTAAGGCGGCGTTTTTCTGCATTTCGGAACAAAAAATGTGGCACGGCCGTGCGGAGATTCCAGAAAAAGATGTACCTTTGCGCCGCTTTTCGACCGTGAAAATGACATAATCAGCATTCAGAAGCAAGCACATCACGTCGCTGGGCCCGAACCGTCAAAGGGGAGGACAGGGCGAAGTGTGTTCTTTGTTTTAATGCTGAATGCGTATGAAAAGAAATCTAAAACGCAGTTCCGAGTTATACGAAATGGAACTGCGCAACATGCGTACGGGTGACGTCGCAGTCGTGACACTCAGGGCCGATGCATGGCTCGAGGAGTTGAGTCCGAAGATTAAGTTGGCGCTTTCGCTGCCGCTCGTAGACCGCAAATGGCATCGCTTCCTCCTGAACGGCGCCGCGTGGGTACCCGAGGAACATGTGGAGTTGGAACCCGAGATGCTGTGGGAGGCAGAGGTGCCTCCCGAACGTCCTTATTATTCCAGCGACCGCGTGCGTCTGCGCCGCATGTTCACCACCCTCGGCTCTGCCTTCGTGTATGCACAGAGCCGCGACTATCTGCCACCCATCATGGTGCGCTGCACGCTGCTCCGGCGGCTGTCATCCGATTACTTAAGCAGGACATCCACCACGTTGGGGTAGTGGTCCGTCAGGCTTAGCGTGAAGCGAGCCTGAATGCAGTCGAAAACTTTCACTTCCACGTTTTGCTGCTTGTCGAGCAGCAAAACGTGATCCAAGGCTCCACGCTCGCGCATGGGGCTGGGGCGTTTGCTGCGGCGCGAGAAACCAGCCGAAGCGTTGCATACGTGGTGCCCGTTGTCGTAATTCGTGCGCACCGTGGCCAGCTTGTAGCACGGCATGTAGCCTGCCTCGAAGAATTGCTGCATGGGCACGTCGGGCTCGTAGCAATTCATGTCGCCCATCACGAAGATGGGACAGTCGAAACGCGCCCCGATGCCATCCGTCTCGGCCAGGATGAGACGCGACTGTGCAGCGCGCGCCTGTGTGGTGCCGGGCGACTTCGCATCGGTGGAGCACATGAGGTGCGTAGTAACGCAGGCAAATACGCGTCCCGTCTTCTTGTGTCGAAGTACGGCCGCCGTGTACGACTTGCTGTCGTAGTCGCACCATTGCTTGGGGCCAAATCGGCAGAACGTCGTGTGCATGGGCTCGAGCGTCTCGGTGCGATAGAAGATGGGTGTGTAGCATTTGTCGTCCTCGCGGATTATCTCGTAGCCGTAGTCGCGGAGCAACGGCAAAAGGAGGGCATGCATCTCTGGCGCATATTCCTGCAGGCAGACCACGTCGGGCATATAGGCGCGGACCAGCTGCGCAAAGAGCGGCGCACGTGCCGCGTCCCTCGGGTCGGCGCCACGCTTCTCCCATTTGGCAGGAATCGTGGCCAACCCCAGATTGTTCCAGATGTTGTCGTCCATGATGCGCAGGTTGGCACCCTCGAGCGGGAAAATCTGCTCTCCGGCCACCGTTCCACTCACCTTCCAGCCTTTCGGGATGCCATTCGCCAGTGTCGCTGCCACCTTTGCTGTCGCAGCCTGCAAGGCCCATGCTCCGCCGCCCTTGATAGTGAGCCTGCCAGCTTGCTCGCTGATTTCGTAGTCGAACGGGCCGTCGGAGCCTCGTTGCAGCACGATGGCGTTTCCTTGGCCGAAAGAAGAGTCTGGCCGCACTTCCAAGCGTGTGCCGAAGTCCGTTTCGATGGCATGTTGCAGCTCCTGCGCCCGCAGTATCCCTTCTTCCGCCTCGGCCTTTCCGCGGTAAACGATGCAAAACGACGAGGCGCGGCGTCCGCCGATGCGCCCCTCCTTTGCAGCCCACGCCAGTCCCGTCTGTAATACCACGGCCGCCATCAGCAGCCACCACCTTTTCAAACCCAGATTTCTCATGTCGTTCTCTGTTTTCGTCCCTTAGTTTTCGCAAAGGTAACGATTAAAAACGAAAATAAAGCTGTTCCCGCTCCAAAACAGCGCAAAACCTACACGTTTTCGCCCTGCCTACACCGAAACCTACACTCCGCAAACGCCTACTGGACAGCTGAATAGGCGCCTTCTGTGTAGGTTTGTAGGTTTTTTCGAGAAAAAAATTATATGGGTAATGCTCCGTCGCTTTCCCTCCTGCCGTTTTTCCCGTGCGCACACACTATATATAAGGTATTGTTTGCGGCCGGGAAGAAAAAAGTTGAAAAAAAGTTGCAGAAAGATTTGGCCGGTTCGGAAAGTCGCCGTATCTTTGCACTCGCTTTCGCCCTAAAAACGGGGCGGTGAAGCATCGTTCTTTGAAA
>CADAGX010000007.1 GCA_902787575.1 uncultured Bacteroidales bacterium
CCGAAAGGACTTGTCACAGACAGCCTCATCCACTCAGTAGCCACGAAATGACCGATCTCAGCACGCTAAACGTCATCCGACAGCAGGCGGCCGACGCGCTGCTGAGCTATCGCATCAGCGAAGGACTCTTCGGACTGGAGGCACTGATGCGCGAGTGTCCCGACCAGCAGCTCTCCAACGCCCTCGAGAACATACGCGACAGCTACACGCAGATGCTGCACTTTCTCTCGCAGGGCGGGCACGACGAGGAGCGAGCCGACATACAGGACCGACTGGTGCGGCAGGCACTGCACACGCTGGACAGCGCAGCCCGGCTCATCCGTCTCTCGCGCCGCGAGGACCTCTACGCACATGCTCACTACCAACTCTTTCTACTTGGCGGACAGGATGCAGCGCCCTACGTGCTGCAGCAATGGGACGCACAGCAGGGCACTGCCGAACGCTACGAGACGCAAGACCTGCTCTTCGACCTGCTCTGGACGACACCGCTCTGGGACCAACGCCAGACGGCTTCGTGGTTCGAGTTCATCAGCCGACAGGACACACTCGTGCAGCAGCATCTCGTAGGCGCAGTCATCCTCTCGGCCTGCGAATATATGGACGCCGAGAAGCTCATCTTCCTCTCGCTGATAGCCGACTCCGAGCAGCCCGAAGTGCGAGCCCTCAGCCTGACGGGTCTCGTGCTGCTTCTGCTCAAGTACGAGCCGCGGCTCAGCTTCTACCCTGCCCTGCTGACAGCTTTCGAGGGCCGCAAGCTAGCCGACGAACTCTCACTGCTGCAGCGCGAGCTGATACTGATGCAGGAGAGCCCGAAAGCCAGTCAGGCCATTGCACAGGAGATGGCGGGCATCGACTTCGTTCACTCCACACCCCAGCAGGTGGAGGAGCGCATCCGAGCCACCATGAAACGCTATCGCGCACTCATTGTCGAAGGCGTGGACATCGACTTCCACAAGGCCACACTGCTCCACAGCTCGCAGTTCCTGCGCCGCATCTCGCACTGGTGGGCACCGTTCGACGAGAGCCGGCCTTTCCTGCAGGAACTCTTCATCCGCAAGGACGGAGACATGGCCGAGGGGCTGCGCCAGATGTTCCAGCACAGCGCCGACTGCAGCGTCAATCGCTACGCCATCTGCGAGGCAATGCTGAGCCACTCGGACGTGACATCGATTGACAAGCAACTCACACAACTTTGGGAATCCATCGAGGCCAACCTCACCGACGCCATTCCACAGCAGGTATACTTTCGCAGCGTGGTGCAGAACATGGCACGTTTCTTTGCACATTCGCCGCTCGCACAGCAGACAGAAAGCCTTTTCGCCAGCGACACCTGCCTGCCGCGTCACGCATTCCTGCGACCGCTGCTGAACCGACAAACGATGATGCAGACGTGCCAGATGCTCATCCATTTCCACCGCGAGGCCGAGGCATTCCCACTGCTGCAGCAACTCAGCCGTCAGGAAAGCGTCAGTGCTGAGATGCTGCGCCTCATGGGCCGCTGCCAGCAACAGATGGGACAATGGCAGAAGGCCGTAAGCTTCTTCACGCAGGCCGACCTGCTGGACGAGAACGACACATGGACGCTGCAGCAGTTGAACGTCTGCTACGAACGCCTGCAGCGGCATGCCGAACGACTCGATGTGCTGCAACGGCTCGAAGTGCAGGCGCCTGATGACCTCGACCTGAGTCTGCAACTGGCCGACTGCCTTGCACATCTGGGACGGGCAGACGAGGCGCTGAACCTGCTCTACAAGGTGGAGCTCTATCGCCCCGAGGATGTCACCGTGCTGACAACCATCGCCCACAGCGCACTGCGGCTCGGCCGCACGGATGTGGCTCGCAAGTACATGCAGAAGCGACTTTCGCTCTCCGCTCCGTTGCAGTCCGAGGAGACACTGATGGCAGCCCGCGTGCAACTGGTCATCGGCCGATGGCGCGAGGCACTACAGCTCTACGCTCCCACACCCGACGAGACCTTCGAGGCCGAACGCGAGCCCCTGACCGCACTGGGATTCCCAGAGAAAGACTTCGCCCTCTTGCGCGACATGCGGCAGCAACTGCGCGAGAAGAAATAGCCACCCCACGCCCTACAAAAAGAACGGCGGGCCAAAGAAAAACCCTTGGCTCCGCCTGATGAAATGCGACGTGTCGCGTGAGCGAAAACTACGTGTCGCGTGAGCGAAAACTACGTGTCGCGTGAGCGAAAACTACGTGTCGCGTGAAGCAATGCGACGTGTCGCGTGAAACGATACGACGCTACGACTTAAAGTAATAGACGAAGGTGGCCAGTCCCTCCAGCGCTTTCTTACCCGTCTCCTGAATTTCGATGACGAATTTGATGCTCGTCTTGATGGCACCACGCAAGTTTGCCACCTCGGCCAGCACCGTCACCATGCGGACGTGCTGCCCGCTCAGCACCGGCTGGCTGAACTTCATCTTGTCCATACCGTAGTTCATCATCCGCTCAAGGTTGTTCACTTCTATGATTTGGTCCCAGAGGTAAGGCAACATACTGAGCGTCAGATATCCGTGTGCAATGGTGCAGCCGAACGGACTCTCGCGCTTGGCACGCTCGGTATCGACGTGTATCCACTGGTGGTCCAACGTGGCATCGGCAAACTGGCAAATGCGTTCTTGGCTCAGCTCCACGTAGTCGCTCTTTCCTATCTCCTGTCCCAGATACGGGAGGAAGTCTTCGTAACAATTGATTACAACCTTGCTCATATTCTTTTCTTTAAGTCCGATTTTACTTTTTTGCACTGCAAAGTTAGCACTTTTACGCGAGAAGTCTGCGTCGGTCGGCTTTTTTTTTGTAATTTTGCAGCGTAATAAAAGAAAAGCCAAACGATGAGCAACGAAAAACAAAGCAAAGAACGCGCCCAAGCACCTGTGTTCATAGCCGGGCCGTGCGTGATAGAGAGCGCAGAGTTGCTCGATATTGTGGCCCGCGAGCTGTGCCGCATACGCCAGCAGCTGGGCATCGAGATATACTTCAAGGCTTCGTTCGACAAGGCCAACCGCACCAGCCTCAGCTCCTTCCGAGGCCCGGGCATGGAGCGCGGACTGCAGATGCTCAGCGACGTGAAGAGCCGCTACGCACTGCCCATACTGACGGACATCCACGAGAGCTATCAGGCTGCGCCTGCAGGCGAAGTGGCCGACGTGCTGCAGATACCTGCCTTCCTCTGCCGGCAGACCGACCTGCTCACCGCAGCCGCACGCACCGGACGCATCGTGAACATCAAGAAAGCACAGTTCCTGAGCGGACAGGACATGCGCTTCCCCGTAGAGAAATGCCGCCAGAGCGGAGCCACTGACGTCTGGCTCACCGAGCGCGGCAACACGTTTGGCTACAACAACCTGGTAGTCGACTTTCGCAACATTGCCGACATGAAACAGTTCTCGTCCACCGTCGTCATGGACTGCACACACAGCGTGCAACGGCCGGGAGCGGCTGGCGGCTCCACAGGCGGCGACCGCAAGTTTGTGCCCGCAATGGCACTGGCTGCCAAAGCCTTCGGCGCCACAGGATACTTCTTCGAGGTGCACCCCGACCCAGACCACGCACTGAGCGACGGGCCGAACATGCTACGCCTCGAGGATTTGGAACGAGTAATCACATCACTTCTATGAGTCAATACAGAGAAACGGCACGCAAGTGCCTCCAAGACGAGGCGCAGGCCATACTGAACGTCATCCCGCAACTCGACGAAAGTTTCGACGCTGCAGTCCGCCTCATTCTGGCCTGCAAGGGAAAGGTCGTAGTCACAGGCGTAGGAAAGAGCGGCGACATCGGAGCCAAGATGGCAGCCACGCTCAGCAGCACAGGCACGCCCTCGTTCTACATCAATCCGCTCGACGTCTTCCACGGCGGGTTGGGCTCCATGACGCCCGACGACGTGGTGATAGCCATCAGCAACAGCGGCCAGACCGACGAGCTGCTTCGCTTCGTACCTAACCTGTTGGAACGCAACATACCCCTCATCGGCATCTCGGGAAACGCTGACTCGCTGCTTGCCCGCCACGCCATGTGCCACATCACGGTGCGCGTGGAGGAAGAAGCCTGTCCGCTTGGGCTGGCACCCACCAGCAGCACCACGGCCACACTGGCCACAGGCGACGCACTGGCCTGCGCACTCATGGAAGCACGCGGCTTCGGCGAGCGAGACTTTGCACGCTTCCATCCGGGCGGCGCGCTGGGACACCGACTGCTGGTGACCGCACAAGACGTGATGCGGACCGACGACTTGCCCATCATCACGCCACAGATGAAACTCGGCGAAGCCATCATACGCATCAGCAACGGCATGCTGGGACTTGGCATCGCCATCGAGAACGAACGCATCGTGGGCATCATCACAGACGGCGATGTGCGGCGCGCAGTAAAGAAGTTGCAGGAGAATTTCTTCAACGTGCCCGTGAGCGACGCCATGACACCCAATCCCGTCTGCGTCTCGCCCAGCACGAAAGTAAGCCAGATACTCGACATTCTGAATACGCGAAAGATACATGCCGTACTGGTGGTGGACGAGAATCACCGTTTGCAAGGCGTCGTTGATAACTTCCGTTGCATGATTTAGGAAAAGATGCACGCCACGCTCCGACTTCTCTCCTTCGCCTTCATCCTTCTTGCCATGTCGCTGTGCGCCCAAGCACAGTCGGCACAGAAGTGTGCACACGAACTGGAAAGCATGGGAGCGCCCATGTTTGAGAACAACAGCGTGCAGATACTGCCCACCGGCGTGGGAAAGTACGAAGAGCTCTTTGCAGACATCCGCAAGGCCAAGCGCTACGTCCACATGGACTACTTCAAGTTTCAGCAAGACAGCATCTGCATGGTACTCTTCGGTCTGCTGGCCGCCAAAGCGCGACAAGGCGTGGAGGTGAGAATCATCTTCGACGCACTGGGCAACAAAGACTGCCAGCAGCCGCTCACCAAGAAGTTTCTGCGCCAACTGCGAGCCGACGGCATACAGATAGAAGCCTTCGACCCCGTGCGCCTGCCTTGGGTGAACCACCTGCTGCACCGCGACCACCACAAGATAGCTGTCATAGACGGACTGATGGCCTATTCGGGTGGCATGAACGTCGCCGACTACTACCTCTTCGGCAAGCCGCGAGTCGGAATGTGGCGCGACATGCACATGAAGCTCCGCGGTCCGGTGGTGGACGGCTACGAGCACCTCTTCGAAGTGATGTGGTTCGACGTCTCGGGTCAGCTGCTGCCGCCTGCACAATACAGAGCGCAGCACGCACAGGAAGGGCACGTGCCCATCGCACTTGTGGACCGCCAGCCGCACGGCACGCCAGCCATCATGCGCGACGCCTACGCCTCGGCCATCGACAATGCGCAGTCCGACATACAAATCATCAACCCGTACATCACACTCACACGCACCGTACGGCGTGCCCTCTACAGCGCACTGCGGCGCGGAGTGCGGGTGCAAATCATGGCCTCTCTCAGCAGCGACGTGTCCGTGACACCCGATGTGGTGGCGCAGGAGATGCAGCGACTGATGAAACGCGGTGCCGAAGTCTATTACTTCACGGGCGGCTTCCACCACAGCAAGGTGATGATGGTGGACGGCACCTTCTGCACCATCGGCACGGCAAATCTGGACGGCCGCTCGCTGTGCTTCGACTACGAGGTGAACGGCTTCATCTTCGATGCCGACGTCACGCGCCAGTTGCAAGACATCTTCGAACAGGACGTGGCACAAGCCAGCGTCCGCCTGACGCCGGACAACTGGAAAGAATTGTTCAGCCCGCGGCAACGCTTTGCAGGCCGATTCTTCAGACCAATCAAAGGCGCGCTGTAAAAGCAACCACAGGCGCCAACAGGAAAATACAACATATGCAGTATGGCAAGTGACGCACCACAGATCGCAGCTCACGCCTCGTCCACCCACGGACCTGAGCCTCAGGCAACGCCGCTCGACACCGAGGCGCTGATACACAAATACTATGCCGACAACGCGCCGCTCGAGCAATTGCTGCTCCGCCACAGTCGCGATGTGGCACGCCGCGCGCTGCAAATCGTACACAGCCATCCCGAGTGGCAACTCGACGAGCAGTTCGTATTCGAGGCTGCCATGCTGCACGACATCGGCATTTTCCTGACAGATGCACCCGGCATTCACTGCCACGGCACACAGCCCTACATCTGCCACGGCCAGCTGGGTGGCACACTGCTGCGACAGGAACATCTGCCACGCCATGCCCGCGTGGCGGAACGTCACACAGGCACCGGGCTGACAGCCGAAGACATCCGTCGCCAAGGCCTGCCACTGCCACCGCAGGACTTTGTGCCCGAGACACTCGAGGAAGAAATCATCTGCTACGCCGACAAGTTCTACTCTAAGAGCCGCCCCGAGCAAGAGAAGTCGCCCGAGCAAGCACTGCGCAGCATTGCCAAGTTCGGCCCAGACGGCGAGCAGAAATTCCGACAATGGATGAAGATTTTCGAACCGTAACACAACGCATATGAAACCACACACACAGACCTCCGATTCCCGCTCGCGGATGCTTAGCCGGCAGCTGCATTGTCTGCTGGTGGCACTCCTCGTTCCCACGTTCGCACTGGCCGAAAACTGGATGGCTCGCGTGCCGGACCGCACGTTCGTCTCCACACTCTCCATCCCCGGAGCGCACGATGCCGCCACCGGCTCGGGCTGGGCCTCAGGCTACGCCACGATGGGCGACCTCTACGCCCGCACGCAGGAACTCAACATCGGGCAACTGTGGGCAATCGGCGTTCGAGCCTTCGACCTGCGGCCTTGCTCGCACGACGGATACATGAATATAAACCACGGCTTGATGCCCACCGTGCTACACTTCGACGCGGTGCTGTGCCAGTTGCGCGACTCGCTGATTGCAAATCCGAGCGAGTTCGTCATCATCCACATGCTTCACGCCACAGACGGCGACCAAGTGAAAGATGTGTACGAGACGCAGTTGCTCGAAATCCTGCAGCGCCCAGACCTGAAGCCGTACTTCGCCAACTTCAAGAACGACCTGCGCGTCCGCGATTTGCGCGGCAAGATACTCATACTGAGCCGCAACGCATACGCCAGCACGCCGCCCGTGGGCGGATTCTTCGCCAACTGGACCGGCGATGCCGACTGGAGCCGCCAGACGCAGGGCCGCATAATCGGGCCGAAGAACGCGTCGATGCCTGCCTACATGCAGGACTACGCCGAGACGTTTGCCGAAGGAGCAATGCAGACGAAGCTCGACGCCATCGAAAAGATGCTCGACTTCAGCACCACTCACCGCACGCTGGTCAGCTCGCAGGTGGTATGGGTCTTTAATTTCGCCTCCGCCTACTCGAAAGTCACCTCGCTGCTGGGATACAACATCTCGCAGAGCAACGGATACCGCGACAACGCGACTCACACACACGCCTGCATACTCCAGTATCTGGCGTCCCACACGCCCGGTCCCACGGGTGTTGTGCTGATGGACTACGCGGGAGTGGACCAGACATCGGGCTACGCAGTGCGTGGGCAGGAGTTGGTAGACACACTCATCGCCAACAACTTCCGCTACATCACGCCGCAGTCCACCGCTGTCGCCACGCCACGTGCTGAAGGCCACGCGCAGTCTTACTCGCTGCAAGGCGTGCCAGCCGAGAAACCACAACGCGGGAAAATCTATATCACACGTCAGAAGAACGGCGCCACGCGCAAAATACTCTACTGAGCACCGTCGCTCGCAACACGCCACGGGCTGAGAATTGCTTCGCGTGCGCGCAGAAGCGTGCGCGTTTCCTAAAAAAAGCTAAAAAAGTGGGGCTGCGAGACAAAAGGCAGAGGCCGCGGCCCCAAACTCTCAACTTTTCTTCGTATTTTTGCACCTTGGTATAGAATACGCAGACACGAGTTGAAGGCGAAGATACTTCTTTTCATAACGGCACTGCTGCTCCCCACGCTGATTTTCTCGGTGGGAGCAGGCACCCCGGCACGCTTTGCATTTTCACCGGCACCCGACACGCTGACGGCGAAAGACTCGTTGGCGCCCACCGACACGCTGCGGCAAGCAGACTCCCTCGGGCAGCAGGCAGCGTCTGCCACGCAGATTCCCGATTCCATCCCGTTGCGGCCCTACACCATCCTGCCAGACACCACGCAGAAGGACACACTGGCGGCCGACACCCTGCCGAAAAGTAAAAGCGCACTGGACGAGCCGGTGATTTACTCGGCAGAAGACAGCATCACATTCGACTACGCAAATTCGCGCGCCTTGCTTTTCGGAAGCAGTAAGGTGAACTATCAGAATCTGCAGCTCGACGCCGACATTATCACCATCAGCATCGACAGCAGCTTGGTACACGCCATGGGCAGCACAGATTCCACTGGCGTTACCAGCGGCAAGCCCGTGTTTAAGCAAGGCGAGGACGAGTATGAGCCCGACCGAATCAGCTACAACTTCAAGACGCGCAAAGCCTTCATCTCGAACGTTTACACCGAACAGGGCGAGGGATTCATGATAAGTCAGGACGGTAAGCGCGACAGTGTGGGCGTGATGTACGTGCAGCATGCCAAGTACACCACGTGCAACGCCAAGCATCCTCACTTCTACCTGTCGCTCACACGCGCCAAGGTGCGGCCGGGCGAAGATGTGGTGTTCGGACCGGCATACCTTGTGGTGGAAGATGTGCCCCTGCCGCTGGCCATCCCGTACGGCTTCTTCCCATTCTCGTCGTCATACAGCAGCGGATTTATCATGCCCACCTACGGCGACGAAAGCAGGCGTGGATTCTATCTACGCGACGGCGGCTACTACTTCGCCATCAACGACAAAATAGACATCAAGGCGCTCGGCGAAATCTATACCAAAGGTTCTTGGGGACTTTCGGCGCAGAGCAACTACAGATGGCGCTACAAGTTTAGCGGCAATTTCTACTTCAGCTATCAGAATTCAAAGGAGGGAGAGAAGAATATGCCCGACTACAGCGTGAGCAAGAGCTTCAAAGTGACTTGGAGCCACCGTCAGGACGCAAAGGCTAACCCCACGCAAAGTTTCTCGGCAAGCGTAAACTTTGCCACAAGCAGCTACGAGAGGAACAATCTCGTGAGCATGTATAATCCGGAGAGCCTGACGCAAAGCACACGAACAAGCAGTATCTCGTACAGCAAGACGTTCAGCGACATTGGTCTGACGCTCAGCGGAACCTTCAACCTCAGCCAGAACATGCGCGACAGCAGCATCGCAGTGACGCTGCCCACGCTCAACATCTCGCTCAACCGCTTCAATCCGTTCAAGCGTAAGAAGATGGCCGGAAAGGAACGGTGGTACGAAAAAATCTCGGCAAGCTACACCGGTACGCTTACAAACAGCATCAACACAAAGGAGAACCTGCTCTTCCACAGCGACCTCGTGAAGGACTGGAAGAACGGCATGCGGCATCAGATCCCCATCAGTGCGTCCTTCTCGGTGCTGAACTACATAAACGTGACGCCGAACTTCTCTTTCACCGACCGCATGTATAGCAACAAGATTATGCAGTCGTGGAACGCGACGAGCCAAAAGGTGGAACGCGACACGCTGTACGGCTTCTACAACGTTTACAACTATAACATGGGGGTAAGCGCCAGCACGAAGCTCTACGGAATGTACCGACTTTTGCCATGGGCGGGCGGCAAGAAAGTGCAGGCCATACGTCACGTCTTCACTCCCAGCGTGGGATTTACGTACGCACCGGACTTCGGAAAGTCGAGATACGGCTTCTACGACTCCTATGTCCGCACGGACGCCAACGGAAACGTCTCCACGGTAACTTACTCGCCATTCAGTCACGGCTCGTATGGCACGGCCGGAACCGGTATGACCGGCAGCGTGAGCCTTGATGTCTCGAACAACGTGGAAATGAAAGTGCGCACCGACAGAGACTCAACGGGCTATAAAAAGATAAGTCTCATCGATGAGCTGGGCGCGTCGCTGAGCTACAACATGGCAGCTAAGTCGCGTCCTTGGAGCGACCTCGGCATGCGAATCCGACTGAAACTGACCAAGAGCTACACCTTCTCGATGAATGCCGTCTTTGCTACGTACGCCTATCAGTTCGACGAGAACGGCCGGGTGCGCGTGGGCGACCGCACGGAATGGTCGTACGGACGCTTCGGACGCTTCCAGGGCATGTCGCAGAATCTATCGTACACGTTCAGCAACGAGACTTTCCGCAAGCTCTTCTCGGGCCGCGACAAGAAGGACACAGAGGAGGACGAGGAGGAAGACGAAGACTACGACGAGGAAGAGACAGACCCGAACATGCAGAACGTGGATCCCGACCGCAAGAAAGGAAAAACCGGAGCCAAAACCGACCAACAGGGCGGCACGGACGAAGACGGATACCTGCGCTTCAGCCTGCCGTGGAGCTTCTCGGTGAGCTACGGCGTGTCGATGCGCGAGAATACGAGCGCCAAGATACGCGAAAGCCGCATGAGGTATCCCTACAAACTGACGCACACACTCAATTTCTCGGGCAACATCCGACTCTCGGAGGGCTGGAACATCAACTTCTCGTCGGGCTATGACTTCAACTTCCACAAGTTGTCTATGACGACGGCATCCCTCTCGCGCGACCTGCACTGCTTCACCATGTCGTGCTCCGTAGTGCTGCGGCCCTACACCAGCTACAACTTTACGTTCCAGGCAAACGCCGGAACACTGGCCGATGCGCTCCGATGGAAGAAGCAAAGCTCGTATGGCAGCAACATCGACTGGTACTAACCCTAAACGCGACAGCCAGAAACAGAAAAAACTACAGCAAGAAAATATTTTACCACATGAAGAAACTAAAGAAACTGCCCGCACTTTTCAGAAAAGCAACGGGCGCCGCCATTCTCTTCGCAGCAGCCATATCCGCCGGCCTGCTGACGTCTTGCAACAACGACACAGACCAGCATCAGTTGGCCGTCATGTATCCAGGCGTTTCGCTGCTCTACGCCGACAATACCACGGACTCGCTGGTGTTTCTCACCTTCGACAGCTGGAGCATGCACTCCAACGCAAGTTGGCTTACACCGCGCGGAAAGACCAGCGCCACAGTCAATCACGACGCCAGCAAGCGCTATCAGTTCATCGTCTACTTCGACGTGGAGGCAAACACCACGGGGAAAAGCAGGTGGGGAAACGTCGAAGTCTTCTCTTACGAGTATTCGGCATCCGCCTACTACCTGCAACTGGGCTGCCACAACGTGATGCACCCGGCCGGCACACCTGTCACATACATCAACGACAACCGCAACCTGCCCGAAACGATACGTTTCGAGGCCACCGACAGCGCCAACGTGACGCTCGACTCGCTGTGTTTCAGCGTGCAGGCCGACTGGACACTCTCGTTTGCCGAAGGCGAGGACGCCACTTGGCTCACACCAGAAAAGACTGCCGGTACGCCGGGCGAGAACATTGTGCGCGTCAGCATGACGGAAAACACGTCCGACAAGGAACGGAATACGACACTCACCCTGAAAAGCAGCGGCGTGAGCACCAATATCTCCTTCAAGCAGCTGCCAAAGAAAGAGGAAGACTGACACAAGACACGCGATGGAACAGTACAGCCTATTCCCGGAAAACGACCTGCGAGTGGAGACACCATTCACGGACCGTGTCGTATGCTCGCTCGGCACGTTCACGCAGTCGCCCCGCCAGCTGCAGCAGTTGCTGCAAGGCATGGGAGCGGACTACAAGGCCTCGACACGCCCGAGCCGCAACGTGCACTTTGTGCTCGTTGGCCGCGATGCGCCACAAGACCAGCTGCAATATCTTCAGACGCTGGCCTTCCACGGCTTCCGCCCACGCCTGCTGCATCAGGCGGAGCTCGACGAAATCCTGCAGGGACACTATGCCAACTATCGCGTACCAAAGGAAATCTGCAAGGACCTGCGCCTGACGCTGCAGCACTACGAGCAGTTTCACATAGACTACACGACGGCCATGAATCCGCTCTACACCAAAGAACTCTTCGTGGCGCCCGACACGATAACGCCGCAGGCTGAACTGTACCAGATGCTGGGTGACCGCGGGATTTACGCGAATGCCTACATCGACGACACGACCGACGTGCTGCTTGTCAGCGATGCCACGCTGAGCCGTCTGCGCAACGGGCAGACAGACGACGTGCTGCACACCATAGAACAGAAGTACAACGAGAGCCGCTCGCCGTCGTATCGCTACGTGATGACCACCGAAGGCGAACTGCTGCACTGGATGAAGCAGCAGACAAAGTGAGGCCACAAGCCGACAGGATGCTGCAACGTGCCTACTCGCCGATAAGTTTCAGGAATTCGTCTTCGCCTACGATGCGCACGCCCAGCTTTTCGGCTTTCTCCAACTTGGCAGGACCCATATTCTCGCCCGCCAGCACGAAAGATGTCTTCTGGCTGATGCTTCCCACGTTCCGACCTCCATGCTGCTCGATGAGCGCCTTGTACTCGTCGCGGCTGTGATGGTGGAAAACGCCGCTGATAACGATGGCTTGCCCCTGCAGGCGGTCGGATTGCGCACTAAGCCGCTCTTCGGAGAGCTGCATCTGCACGCCGTGCTGCCGCAGGCGACCCACGAAATCGCGGTTCTTAGGTTCAGCAAAATACTGCATCACGCTCTGTGCGATGACCAGTCCGATGCCGTTTATCTGCATCAGCTCGTCTAACGAAGCCGCCGCCACAGCATCCATGCTGCCAAAATTGCGCGCCAGCGTCTTGGCCGCAATCTCTCCCACAAAACGAATGCCGATGGCATACAGCACACGCTCGAAAGGCACCGCCTTGCTGTCCTCGATGCTCTGCAGAATCTTGCGCACGCCCTTCTGGTCGCCAGCTGCGGGCCGCAGCAACTGTTCTTCGGTGAGCTCATACAAGTCTGCCGCGTCGCGGATTAGTCCCTGCCTGAAGTATTCGTCCACCGTCTCGGGGCCGAGCGAAGTGATGTTCATGGCCTTGCGGCTGATAAAGTGCTCGATGCGGCCAAGAATCAGCGGTGGGCAGCCCGTGTCGTTGGGGCAATAGTGAGCCGCCTCGCCTTCGTATCGCACAAGCGGCGTGCCGCAAACGGGGCAACGCGAGATGAACGTGCCGGCAACAGCTGTGCCAGCGTTCTCCGCTCCGTCCGCCACGCTCTGCGTCTCGGCCTTCCCCACAATTTTCGGAATGATTTCTCCGCCCTTCTCCACGAGAACACGGTCGCCGATGCGCAAGCCAAGCGACTGAATGACGTCGGCATTGTGCAGCGTGGCACGCCGCACTGTGGTTCCCGCCAGCAGGACCGGGTCCATGTTGGCCACGGGAGTGACAGCGCCGGTGCGTCCCACCTGATAAACGATTTGCCGCAGCACCGTTTCGGCTTGCTCGGCCTGGAACTTATACGCGATAGCCCAGCGCGGGCTCTTGGCAGTCATACCCAGACTGCGTTGCTGCGCCAAGCTGTTGACCTTCAGAACGATTCCGTCTGTCGCCACAGGCAGACTGCGACGTGCCGTATCCCAGTAATCGATGTAATCAAACACACCCTGCAAGTCGTCGACCAAGCGCATGTGCTCGCTGATCTGGAATCCCCAGCGGCGAGCTGCCTGCAAGTTCTCGTAGTGGCCGTCGCCCGGAATGCCGTCGCCCAGCAGATAATAAAGGTAAGCATCCAGCCCACGCTTGGCAACAGTGCTACTATTCTTGCTTTTCAGCGTACCGCTGGCGGCATTGCGCGGATTGGCAAACAGTGGTTCGCCGTCGGCCTCGCGCTGACGGTTGAGACGGTCGAAAGAGCTCCATGGCAGCAGCACTTCGCCGCGTATCTCGAATTCCTCTGGCCAATCTCCGTCCGGCAACTGCAGCGGAATGCTACGTATGGTGCGTACGTTGGCCGTCACATCGTCGCCCTGCACTCCGTCGCCGCGCGTCACTGCGCGAACCAGCCGGCCATACTCGTAGTGGAGACTGATGCTAAGGCCGTCGAACTTCAGTTCGCAGCAAATCTGAAAGGGCGCGCCGTGCAGTCCGTCCTGCACGCGCTGGAAGAATTCGCTCACTTCCTGTCGGTTGTAAGTATTGGCCAGACTCAGCATCGGCCGCTTGTGCACCACGGTGGGAAACTCGTTGTTCAGGTCGCTTCCCACACGCTGCGTTGGACTGTTGGCATCGAAGAGTTCGGGATGCTGCGCTTCCAAATCCTGCAGCTGACGCATCTTGGCATCGAATTCCTGGTCAGAGATGGTGGGCGCGTTCAGCACATAATAATTATAGTTGTGGCGGTGCAGCTCGGCACGAAGGGCAAGTATCAGAGATTCGTCCGTCATAAACTCGATTTCTTTCCTGCAAAAATACAGAGAATTGGCGAGACGGGAGCAAAAACACACGATGTTTTTTTGCACATCCCGCGGAAAACGCTTAAATTTGCAAGCGTTTTTCAGACATAACACCTCCGGCAAATGATACAGAACAGATTCCGCGGACTCGGCATTGCCCTCATAACGCCATTTAAGACCGATGGTTCCATCGATTGGGACGCGCTGAATCGGTTGGTAGAATACCAGATACGCGGCGGGGCTGACTTCCTGTGCATCATGGGCACGACTGCCGAGACGCCAACCCTGACGCAGGAGGAGAAAAAGCAACTGAAAGAACAACTAGTAGGACGCGTGGCCGGACGCGTGCCGCTGCTCATGGGATGTGGCGGCAACAGCACAGCGGCCGTGGTGCGCGAGATACAGCAGACCGACTGGAGCGGAATAGACGGAATCCTGAGCGTCTGCCCGTATTACAACAAGCCGTCGCAGGAAGGCCTCTACCAGCATTACCGCGCCATAGCCGAGGCAAGTCAGTTGCCAATCGTGCTTTACAACGTGCCGGGCCGCACAGGCGTAAACATGACTGCCGAAACGACGCTGCGACTGGCTCAGGACTTCGACAACATTATCGCCATCAAGGAAGCCAGCGGCAACATCACGCAGATGGACGATATCATCAAGAATAAGCCACGCGACTTCGATGTTATCAGCGGCGACGACGGCATTACGTTTCCCCTCATCACGCTGGGCGCAGTAGGCGTAATCAGCGTCATCGGCAACGCCCTGCCCACGGAGTTCAGCCGTATGGTTCGGCTGGCGCTGAAAGGCGAATACGACACGGCGCGCACCATCCACCACAAGTTTGCCGAACTTTTCAAACTACTGTTCGTGGACGGCAACCCGGCCGGAGTGAAAGCCATGCTCTCGGAAATGAACATGATAGAGAACCAACTGCGCCTGCCGCTCGTCCCCACCCGACTTACCACCATCGAGCAAATCAGCCGCATCGTGCGCGAACTGGGATACTAAGCGTGGCTTCGCTCACGCCACACGTCGCAATCGTTCACGCCACGCGTCGCAATCGCTCACGCCACACGTCGCATTTTCACTTGCCACACGTCGCAATCGTTCACGCCACACGTCGCATTTTCACTTGCCACACGTCGCAAAAAAGAATGGAGCGAACCGCTTGGTTCGCCCCACCCATGGAACTATCGTACGTGACGCATCAGTACAGCACTTTCTTGCCGTTCACAATATAAACGCCCTTTGCAGCTTTCTCCACCCTGCGGCCAGAGAGGTCATAGATGGCAGCAGAACTCGGTGATACGAAGGGCAGCGAAATGCCAGTGGCGAGCCGCTCGGGAACCGCAGGCAGCGGTATCTCCGCCGGTCGCTTCTCGGCATCGAGTTTCGTCACGAAGTAGGTCTGCAACGGCTCCAGCTTCTGACTGGCCACATAGTTGAAGGCTGTTCCCTCCGCGTTTATCGTATAAACGTCCTTTACCGTATTGCGGAAGGTGACACCGTACTGATTGAATGTCTCGGACGAAAGCACGAAATTGACGCTTCCCGGAGCAAGGAATCGCACGTCCTCGCCGTGGAAGACTACCGTCTTGCCAGCCATCTCGCGCGAGGCGGCAATGATGTAGGGCGTGTTGCCCTGCATCGTAGCCACCGGTGTGAAAGCCGGCATGTAGCCGTCGTCGAGCCGCGTGAACTCATAGACACAGAATGGAGCCGTCTCATCCGTCAGCAGATACTCCGTCCCATCCACCGTGGCACGTGTGGCGGCAAATGGCATGAGGAATGTCTCCCACGCCGTGCCGTCGGTTGTCTCGGGGAACGTATGGCTGAACGTGGCCGTCTCGGCAGAGAACGATTCCGGCACGTAGTAAGCATTGTCGTCGGTCAGCGAAATCTTCTCGGCACTGCCTCCAAAGATGAGATTGTTGTTCGAGAGTCCGCCCGGCCGCGTGGTAGAGCCCGTCACGTAGTACAACGTATTCGGATTCCGATTGGGGCGAATGGAATTGAGATTTACGTTGCTGCACAGCATTCCACATGCCGCCGTGGGTGCCGACAGCGAGGAGCTGCTGGCCAAAGGTGTCATCTTGCCGTCGGTGGTCCAATAGATGACGCCCGGCTGCATCTTGAAATAATTCTTCCACAGCGCGCCATTGTCCAGCGTGCCGCCCTGCCCCACATAATAGAAGACGAACTGATAGTTGATGCCATAACTCAGATTCGTAATGCAGAAAGGCACATTGGTGGTGGCACCAGCTGCTACACTGAGTTCATACGTGTTGCTCGAAGAGGAGACATAGGTCGAGGAGCCCGCACTTTTCTGAATCCAGCGTTGCACTTTTATCTTTCCATTGAAGTCGTGCGAGCCAAGATTCCTGATTTTGTAGGTGCCTTGCACGCGATTTGTGTAAATGGTGCCACTGAGACTGTTGTCGTACGTGATGCCGGTCAACGACAAGTGCGCCGCGTTAGCTTCGGCGATAATCTCCACTTCCTTCTGCGCATAAGTTTTTCCACCTCCGGCGTCGCAGAGGTAGAGCGTAAGCGTACCCACCTTCTCTGGCGTGAAATAGTAAGACATCGTAATGGTCTCTCCCTTGCGGACATTGATGGCAGCACGGCTGCCAAGCGATGTTTTCTCGCCGTCATATCCGCCAAAGAGTTCCACCCTGCCGTAGAATTCATCGCCCACGTTCCGAATCCTCACGCGCACCTCCTGCTGGTTGCCCACCACGCATCCCGTCGGGAAGGAGATGCTGTCAATCTCGAGCGCTGTCTGCGGGTTCTTAATTTCGAGCACGGGCATTCGTGTGGCGCCCACCGTGGCCAGGATGTAACGGTTCTTGAAATCGTACTGGGCATGCCACTCGTCGGCAGCCACAAGCTTGCTGGCCGGAGAAATCTTGTAGACGCCCTGTGTCAGTCGGCCCGAGAGGTTGATGGTCACGCTCTTGGAGTCCTCGTCCTTCAGGCTGGGAATTGTCTGCGAGGTGCGAGCGATAAGTTCGTACGTGTCGTTCGACTCGTCGTAAACCACGATTCCCACATTGTAGTTCGCCGTATAGCCCGATTCGTTCTTGTAAGTTGCGGTGACGGAGGTACCATTGCAACTGATGTCGGTCACCGAAAGCGCCACGTCAGTTTTCCGCTCCACGGTGCCCGGCACGCGGACACCAATCAGCGCGCCCTGCGACATGCTGTAGCCGCCCGTAGTACTGCTGTCGCCGTCGCCCGTCTGGTCGCCGGGTTTCAGAATAGAGAGGACATACCAGCCGTCGCTCATGCCGCCCCAGCCCCAATTGACATGAAAGAGGCCTTCGCCGTCGAAGCCGTCCAAAACGAAAGCATGGCCCGACGAACCGCCAGCGTTACCGCAGAAACCCACAGGATGACCGCTGGCCAACTCGTCGTACACAAGGTCGAACCATCCGTCTATCGTATAGTTGCCGCGCGATGCCACATAGACGCCGCTGTCGTACCCGAAGTTGTTGCGCAGACCAGACGCCATCTTGCTAAAGACAGCGCCAGAACCGCCCTTGGAATAGCTCATACGCACAGCAAGACCGCAGTAAAGCATCAGATTGCCCACGGCCTCGGCCTCCTCATCTGTGTAACTGCCGTAACTGCCTTTCATGTGGTCCCAGTCTATCTTCGTGCCTTCGGACACACTGCCCGTGGTGATGGTACGCGAGCCGCCAGTGTAGGTGTACGACTTGGTAATGGCTGCCAGACTACCCGTCACAGCTTCGGGATAGCGATAGTAATACATAATCTGAGCCATCGCCACAGCCACACAACCTGCAGGAGGCGTGCCCTCGGTGCCATCGCTATTCACGTAATGCGGACAGCGACAGTTGTAAGGCCAACTTTGGTTCCACCAGCTGCGGAGCAACGGAGACACAGAGTGATAGACCTTACGCGACTTGCGACGCATCTGACGCGCCTGCACGTCGATTTGCGTCTGCTGCACGTTGTGGTCTTCAAGCCACTGGATGTCGTTGGCGTACGTCTGCAGCCAAGAGCGCATATGCTCTGGGATACTGTCGGTATTGAAGTCGCCGTGGTCGCAATAGCCCAACACCTGCTCCGTGCGATCGTCGCCGGACACAATGACAAAGCCATTGCTGTCGCCCACATTAAAGACATAGTAATAAGCATCCTCCGCAGCCTTCCCCTTGCGTGGGGCGCGGAAGGGACTGGCTTCTGCCTTCATCGAGATGCCTTTCTCGGCAAGGAAATCCTGCGCCGTCCGGCGTGCATCGGAGCGACTCACTGGAGCAGCGAACGCCACGATGGGCACCAAAGCCAGCAACATAGAAAAAAATCGTCTCTTCATCTTTGTACTTTTCATATAAACCGACAACGACTATCAGATTTTATAATTCCTATTTTATCACCTCACAAGCAATCACTTGCCGTCCACCACATAAATTCTCTTTGCTAGACCGTCATCGATCAGGATAACCGATTTGTGCGTTAACGCTGCAATGAATAAGGTAGTAGCAAGTTATCTCATAGTCTGCTGTAAGTTTAGCACCATAGCTCGTTTTATGTCGCAAATATACAAAGAATTCGTAAATCTGTGAAGTCAAATAAAAAAAAACGACAGGTATCATCACAAATAGCACCTCAACACAAATTCCTTTGCATCACTACACATAAAATGCGGGGCAGGCCATAGTGGTCTGTCCCGCATTCAGAGTCTTTCTATCTTACATGTAAGTGAATTACAGCCCGATGCAGTTCTTCACACTGCAAGAGCTGCGCTCCGTCTCACAATGTCAGAGCATAACAGCGACAGAGGTTATTCCTCCACTTCGTCTTCGTCCGAGCCGAAGATATCCCAGTTGTTTTCCTTACCCAGCGCGTCACCACCGCTGACTGTACCTTTGCCTATTGGCAGGCTGGCTGCAAGCATCGAAACGGATGATACGCTAACTACGCTCAATAAAGGCGAAACATATGTCTTTTTCATAATTATTTTCAGACCCTGCCCCACCCCGGACCCTCCACGAGGGGAGGGCGTAGGATGTTGGGGTTCGGGATTATTTATCTGTTTTTATTCTTTTTAAGATTCTCCCCTCGGGGAGTTAGAGGGGGCTTTATTTCAGCACCTTCTTACCATTAATAATATAGATGCCCTTCGTAGCTTTCTCTACGCGGCGACCGCTCAAATCGTAGATAACGGTCTCCCTCTCCTCGGAGAGGGCCGGGGTGAGGCCTGTGGCTGTGCCGAAGGTGACAGCCTTCACACCAGCAGCGATACCTGTCAGGTATGCCTTGCCAGCTGCGATGGTGCCTTCTGTTGCCTGATAGAAGCCTACCACGTCGTCCTTCTTGGCCAGTACGTACTGCGAGCCGTCGGCTGTGAGAGCCGTGGCCGTACCCTTCAGGTCGTTCTCAGCCACTGCAGCAGCACCCGTGGTGGGCACGAAGCTGTAGTAGCCCTCTGCGCCCTCCAGCACAACGGCTGCGGCAGCAGGAATCTTTTCGGTCACCTCGGTAAGCGTCAGGTAGTCGCCGTTCACCTTGCCTGTGTATGCCTTCACGCCTGCAGGAATCGTCACATCGGTATCGGCAATGTACTGCGTGGCATAGCCGGCAGCAGTAATCTGGTTCACGATGCCGTGCGTTGTGTCAAGTACAGGATGTGCGTCTGTGCCGATGGTCTGACGAAAGGCGCTGCCCAAAAGATAAGCGACCTCGCCGCTCGATAGTTTGGCGGCAGACACAGCCACAGAATTAGCTTCCGTCTTACCACCCGTGGCTGCAATGCCACTACCCGTAAGCCAGAAGTTGTTGAGAAGCTTCTCCTGCGTAAAGTTGTTCAGACGACCAATGATGGCGCCACCATAGGTCGGCGTGTCGCCACTGAACTCCACAGTACCCACATTGAGGCAGTTTTCTACGGTTGAGCTCGTCTGATTCAGATAGCCAACCACGCCACCGGCATAGCACGAAGTAGCATCGAAAGTCACCGTACCGTAGTTGGCACAGTTACGAATCATCTCGCTGGTGCGGATGTAGCCCACAACGCCGCCGAAGCAGTCGGTGCTACCGTCGGCCACCGTCATCGCGCCGCTGAATGAGCAACCGTCGATGACATTGTTCGACTGAGCAGAACCTACGACGCCGCCCACGTGATGCACGCTGGCCACGGGGACAGAAACAGTCAGCAAGGAGTGGATGTTCTGAATGGTGCTGTTTGAAGTATAACCTACCACACCAGCACCGGAGCCTGCGCTAACCGTAAGCGTGCCCGCAATGCTGAAGTTGCCCACCGTTGCATTGCTCAGATAGCCGAAGAAGCCACTTCTGTCTGTCGAAGCAGCCATGTCGAAGCCCGTAATGGCAAAGCCCTGTCCGTCGAACTTACCCGAGAAAGGAGCACCCGCAACGCCAATGGGTTTGGTCCATGCCTTGGTCAGCGCGATGTCGTTCTTCAGTTTGCCGTTGATGGTTGCATTGCCGTCGGCCACCATTGCGGCGAACCACGCCAACTGCAGCTCATTCTCTATCACATAATAGTCGTCCGTGGGCTCCATATATGTTGCGTTTGGCTTACCACACACCGGGCAGACGCCATCGGTGAAGACGTGGTCGTCCACCGTGATGCCCTTGTTTTCGTTTTCATACACACCACCGGCATAAGCTGAGCCGTCGCAGTGCTGGCGGCCGTTGTAATAAACAACACCATGTGTGCTGAAAGGCACGGGGCTATCGTCGGAGCCCAGCGTCTGATACCATGCGATGGAAGACTGGTCGCCGTTTAGCTGATAGGCAATGGCACCCGTAGCAAGATCGGAAGCAGAAATTCCTTCGAACTTTGTGAAGTTGGGCTGCGTGCCATTCAGGGCAAAGCAATTGTTATACGTGAACTTAGCACCAGCGCCATTACGGAAAACATACTGATCCGTGTTGGTCTTGTTATTCAGGGTAGCAATCGTCCAACAATTGTCTAAAACAAAAAGACCATTGTTGAACCAGCCGGTGATGCAACCGCAGTCCGTCTTTTTAGAATGAGAATCGCTGGTGGTAATGGCACCTGTAGTCCAGCAGTTCGTAAAGGTTGTCGGCGTAGAAGTTCCACTTCCTTCGCCCCATATGCCACCAATCAATCCACCAACGTTATTGCCTTGTCCAGCCACACTTGCACAGTTACCTACGTTTTCGAAGGTACCGGCACCATCGTGACGGCCAATAAGACCTACCAGTTCTTTGCCCGTGATGGCACAAGAACTGTCGAGCCAGAAATTCTTCAACACAACGCCAGCACCCGTATTGAACACGCCAAAATTGTTGGCTGCATCGGGGCGGTTGAGAACCAAGTTAGAGAACTTGTGACCCTGACCGTCAAAAACGCCTTTGTAACTCTTCGCAGAGTTGCCTACTCCAATGGGGAAATTAGACATGTCCACACCGTCCATGTCGATGTCGGCCGTAAGCACTGCCTTTGCAGTGTACTCACCACCATTCACCACTGCAGCAAAAGCCACGAAGTCTTCCGCCGTACCAATCTGATAGACGCCGTCCACTTGTTCCAGCGCCCACACACTTCCTGTCACAGCCAAAAGAACTGTTAGGAAAAGGGAAGTAAATATCCGTTTCATACTTTTAAAGGATAATAAAAGAGGTAAAAAAATAGATTATTTGTTAGTTATTCGGGCCAAAAATACAAAGAATTGGAATAAGAACAAAGAAAATAAGTGAGAAAATGACTGCAAAGCGTTGTGATGCAACAAAAAAAGGACGTAGCACAACTAAAGCACAGAATTGGTTGACAACAACACACATAATTTTTTTATCCCAAAAACCTACATCCTACACATCGACCGGCTTAATACGCTGCTACGAAGCAAGTTATATGGGTGTAGGTTAGGGTGTAGGTTTTCAGAACCTACACCCTAACCTACACTGTGGCAACGCGCTATAATTTAATGCGATATGTGCAGAAGAGTGTAGGATGTAGGTTTTTTCTCAGAAAAAAAATTAAGGGGAAGCAGTTTGTGTTAGCCGCTTTGTCGTTATATTACTTGCCTCACGAAACATAAGTTCGTCTGATACAGCATTTTTGTGATGTTTAATGAGAACAGAGTGCATTTTTCAAAAGCCGAAATGAAAAAACAAAAGGCTCTACGAATGTTTTTCATTCATTTTTTTGAACTTTTGTCACCGATTTGTAAAGAAAAACTCGTTTGACACAAAATAAACGATTTATAAACTTAAAAAAACAAATATTAACAATGAGACAAAAACTACTTATGATGCTCGCCTTGCTCGTCTGCACGACGGCGGCATGGGCCTGGGACGGTAGCGGTACTTCTGTTGACCCGTACCTAATCAATATCAGAGCCCCACGATAAACGTGGTGGAAATAGAAGTAGCGCAGATGATGGCTGCCAGCGATGTCCGTTCCGTCAACAGCAGCAGCACAGGTATCACCTATGGCGGAGCCAGTCGAGGCCCTGCCCGCGCGAAGAACAACAGCGTCAATTGGGACGACTGGAGCAACAGACATTATAGTATATGAATATTGAGACGCGGCAATCGGGCATCCGATGCCGCGTCTCAACGTTACTACTAATTCCCAACTACATATTTCGGAACAAAGAAAACGACGTGTAGCATCCCGAAGAAACTACACGTCGTAATTCTCCTGCCACGCTGCAGCATCTCAGTAAGCTACAGAGCAGGAAAGGGAACAGAGAAGAAGGTTATTCCTCTATATCCTCTTCGTCAGAGCCGAAGATGTCCCAGTTGTTTTCTTTACCCAGCGCGTCGCCGCCGCTGACTGTACCCTTGCCGATAGGCAGGCTGGCTGCAAGCATCTCTGCTCCGGAGATGCGAACCACTTCAATTGTAGGCTTTGCGTATTTCATATTCTTACTTTGACCCGGCCTCCACCCCAACCCTCCCCGAGGGGAGGGTGTAGGATGTTAGGCTTCGGGATTTTTTATCTGTTTATACTCCTTTATAAGATTCTCCCCTCGGGGAGTTAGAGGGGGCTTTATTTCAGCACCTTCTTGCCATTGATGATGTAGAGACCCTTCGTAGCTTTCTCTACGCGGCGGCCAGAGAGGTCGTAGATAACACCCTCTTCCGTCTCACTGAGCGGAGAAGCTATGCCATCGGCTATGCTGAAGGTGATGGCCTTCACACCAGCGCTGATGCCTGTCAGGTATGCCTTGCCGGCTGCGATGGTGCCTTCTGTTGCCTGATAGAAACCAACCACTGCATCCTTCTCGGCCAGTACGTACTGAGAGCCATCGGCTGCGAGAGCCGTAGCGGTACCAACGAGGTCGTTATCAGCCACTGCAGCAGCACCCGTGGTGGGCATGAAGCTGTAGTAACCTTCTGCACCCTCCAGCACAACTGCTGCGGCAGCAGGAATCTTTTCGGCCACCTCGGTGAGCTTCAGGTATGCGCCGTCCACCTTGCCAGTGTATGCCTTCACGCCTGCGGGAATCGTCACGTCAGTGTCGGCAATGTACTGCGTAGCATAACCGGCAGCAGTAATCTGGTTGACGATACCATGGCTTGCATCCAGAATGGGAGTTGCATCCTCGCCAATGGTCTGGTTATAGATGCGCTCGCCCGCGGTAGTATTAATGTGGTACGTAAGGGCTCCGTTGGCCAGCCAGTCTGCAGTATATCCTGCGGGAGGTGCACCATTGGTAGGAGTTGCCACCTTGCCACTCAGTTCGTAGTTGTTGGTAATCGTACCTGCCGTGTAGCTCTTATGACGATAAAGTGTGTTGTTTCCACCGTTATTCGTCAGGGTACCGATGCTCCAGCAGTTCTGGATAGTTGGCGTACCGCTACCGAGCCAACCGGATATGCCGGCAGAATTGATCTTACCAGTCACAGCACCGGTGTTGTAGCAATTGATGATTGTGGGTGTGGGAGAGCCCGAAGCGCCACCGATGATGCCGCCTGCATTCTCGCCGAAGTCGGGGCTGGAAACGTTACCCGTATTCCAGCTGTTCTCGATGGTGAATGCAACATCGCTCGTCGCCCATCCAACGAGTCCGCCACAGTTGTTACCTCATGGTGAATGAAGCGATAACGCCGCAAAGACCGCCGGCACTACCATTCGTGCCCTTGGAAATCGTACCTGCATCGCCAACCACTTCGCCAGTGTTGTAGCAATCGGTGAAGGAGCATGCGCCACCACCGTTACCAAAGAGGCCGCCAATCTTCAGCTCGCCCGTGCTTCCGGTGCCGTGAACGCGACCTTCATTGCCGCAGCGAATCATCGTGGCACCATTGTTGCCCGTGAGGCCACCCACGCAGCCTGCGCCAGTGATGTCGCCAAAGTTGAGACAGTCGGTGAAGGAGTTCAGCACATCGGAACGGCCAGTTATACCGCCAATGCTGGTGGAGTTGGGAGACGTAACATCGCCATAATTAATGCAGTTCTTGAAGGATGCCACGATGTCGTTATTGATTTTCTCGGTGCGACCGATGAAACCACCCACGTGATATCCAGTAGAAGTGACGTTGCCTCTATTGTCACAGTTAGTAAACAGGATGTCGCCTACCTTTGCCCAACCAAAGAAGCCGGATGTCTGGTTCGAACCGCTGATGTTGGCATTGTTGGTGCAATTCGTCAGTTCGAAGGTCAGAATCTTATCTGCCGGACACTGGACAGCGCCAAAGAAACCTGCAGACTGAGTAGACGAGGAGGTGACTGTGGCGTTGTTTACACAGTCGATGACGCTGATGGTGCCAGCAGCCGTAGCCACTACGCGACCCACAAAGCCAGCCGTGTACCGTCCGCCGGTGAAGGAACCATGAAGCGCGATGTTCTTGAGCGTGCATCCTGCGTCTGCGAAACCAATGAAGGAGGAGCATCCGTTTGCATCGGAAGCAGCCATGACGAGGTTCGTGATGTCATTTCCAGCACCGTCGAACGTGCCCTTGAATGCAGAGGCTGCGTCGTCGCCAATGGGAAGCCATGCGATGCCATCCATGTCGATGCTATTCTTCAGTTGAGCCTTCGCTTCGGTCTCGCCCTGGTTCACTAATACGGAGAAGCCGAGGAGCTCCTTGGGAGTAGAAATCATATAGATGCCACCCTCCACTGCCGGCTTGGCGATGTCGAGGTTGCTGTTGGTGTAGCCAAAGCCATCTACATTATATACAATGTCCGTGCCGATGAGTACGGGATACGGATCTTTGCCAATCTTCTGATACCATGCGATGCTGCTCTGGTCGCCGTTCAGCAGGTAGCAGAGTTCGCCGGTGGCACCCTTCGGGCCCACCACGTCTGCTCCGTAGGAGTTCACGAGGTTGGCACTCAGTCCGCCAAAGGCTGCAGCGTTGTCGGTATAGCAGTTGGTGTACGTTCCGCCTACTGCCTGACCAGCCAAAGCACCTGTCTCGCCGCCAGCGGCTGCCGAGAGTGTGGCGTTGACTACATAGACATTCGTGATGTTGGCGTTGTGTGTCAGACCAGCCAGGGCACCCGTGCGAGGATTGCTGGAGGTGTTGGTGACAGTGATGCCGTCGATGCCGAGATTCTGGATGGCACCGCCGCTCTTGCGACTGAAGAGACCTACTTCGTAGTCGCCGTCGTTGTTGATGACAACATTCTTAATGACATGGCCCTTACCGTCGAATGTAGCGCCATAGGAGTGATTGACGAAGCTGCCTCCGTAAGCACCATCGGAATACTGGCCAATAGGAATCATCTCGCCGCCAGCGAAATCTATGTCAGCCGTCAGGATGGCATCGTGCGCTTCGCCACCGTGGTTGAGATATGCAGCAAACCACTTGAGTTGTGCAGGCGTGCCAATCTGGTATGCGCCATCCACGAGAGTCATGTAGTCGTCCTTCGCAGATCCGCAGACGGTGCAGATGCCATCGGTGAAGTTGTGTTCGTCGCGCACACCGGCCATGTTGCCATAAGCAGCAGCGCCCTTGGGTGTGCCGTCGCAACTCTGGTCGACTGCCAGATAAACGGTGCCGTGTGTTTTGTCGAGCACAGGATAATCGTCAGTGCCGATGGTCTGATACCAAGTAGGAGTCTCGCTCTGGCTGCCGTTGAGCAGGTAGCAGAGCTCGCCAGTGGCAGCCTTGGCCGTCACTTCTGCGTCGGTATAGCAGTTGGACAACGTACATGTGCCGAGGGCTATAAGGCCACAGGTTGAATAGGTGGTGTAGCAGTTGTACATTCCAGTGGGAGCGCCCAGAGTGGCCATCGTGGCAAGGCCGCCGACGTTGCCGGAAGTGATGTCGATGGAGATGTCGCCAATGGCGTAGCAGTTATACATGTTGGAATGCAGCAGCAGACCAGCAAAGACGCCCGAATTGATGTCGCGTGTGGTAACGCTCTTGATGCTGGCGTTCTTGATGCCAAGGTTGCGAATCGTGGCATTGGTGGGACGGCTGAAGAGTCCAACCTCGTAGTTGTCGGTACGATTGATGTAGAGGTTGCTGATGACATGTCCCTGTCCGTCGAATGTTCCTTCGAAGCGGCGGCTCTCGTCGGCATCGTCGTCGGTAAAGAGGCCGATGGGCGTAAAGTTGATGCCCGTGAGGTCGATGTCAGCCGTCAGCACTGCGTTCACGTTCTTGTGCTGAGCGTTCACATAGTTGCTAAAGTAAACCAGTTGCTGAGGCGTGCCAATCTGGAATACACCGTCCACCTGAGGAATATCGACTGAGCTGCAAACGGAGCAGATGCCATCCACATAATTATGAGGATCGCGCGTGGGAGGCACGTCGCTGTACGTGGGGTCACCCTTGGGAGTGCCGTCGCAGCTCTGAGCGGTGGAATTGTAAACTACCCGGTGCGAAGAGTCGAGCACGGGATAGGGGTCGCTGCCAAGCGTCTGATACCAAGCAGGCGTATCGCTCTGGCTGCCGTTCAGCAGGTAGCAGAGCTCGCCAGTGGATGCCTTGGCGGCCACATCTACAGCGCCATAGACATTGGTGACCTTAGACTTTGGGCCCAGGTCACCGATGGGAGTGGCATTATCTGTGAAACAGTATTTCACGAAGGTTGAGTTGTTGCTGATAGTGTAGCCACAGATAGCACCCGTGGACGTGCGGCCGGAGTTCTCCTTCGGCGTCTCGTCGATCTGGAAACCGATGACTGCACAGTTCTGCAGCGTGCCGGTGTCCATGATACCAGCGATGCCGCCAGTGGCCAACGGTGTGCCGTCGGGCTGAGCCGTGATGATGTCCACATCCTTCAAGATGAGATTGGAGACAGTGCCCTTATACACACGGCTGAAGAGGCCGATAAGATAGAGGTTCGTGTCGTCTGTCTCGATTGAAAGATTGCGGATTGTCTTACCGTTGCCGTTGAAATTACCCTTATAGGCCGTCAGACGGCCATCGTCATTTGCATCCACCGACAGGCCGATGGGCGTAAAGGCCACGCCCGACATGTCGATGTCGTTCTGAAGGATGGCATTGGCATCTAAGGTGCCGCCATTTACAAGGGTAGCAAAATCTACCAAATCCTGCGGAGAGGTGATTAGATAGGTTCCCTCACCGTCTTGCGTGAGCACGGCGCTGGCCGAATTCCACGCAGCGCTGCCGAACAGTGCCAACAACGCCAAAGTAATGAGTTTCTTCATCCTTGTTTAAGTTTTAGAAAGGTTAAAAATATAGTTTAGTTAAGCACAAAAATTTCGTTTTCGCACCGCAATTTTATGAATAATTCTTAAAAAAACAAAAAAATGAGAGAAAAAAATATTCAAAAATACAGAAATTTATTTCGAAAGCGACTCGCGGCAAGCTAAAAGGCGCACGAGGGGTATTAATTATATCACGCGTAGTTTTTCATTACGCGACGTGTGGCATTTCATCACGCGACGTGTGGCATTTCGTCACGCGACGTGTGGCATTTCATCACGCGACGTGTGGCATTTCATCACGCGACGTGTGGCAAAATAAAAGACGGAGGGCCGCATTTGGCTCTCCGTCTCGTAGGGGATTGGGGCGGTGGATTATCCGCCGAAGTTGTCGAAGCGAATCATGTCGTCTTCCACGCCGAGGCTGTGCAGAAGGTCGAGCACGGTCTTGGCCATCATTGGAGGTCCGCAGAGGTAGTACTCGCAGTCCTCGGGCGACTCGTGCTGCTTCAGATACGTGTCGCCCATGACGGGTGCCACGAAGCCCGGTGTGTACTGGATGCCAGCAGCATCTGCCTTGGGGTCTGGGCGGTCGAGTGCCAGATGGAAGTGGAAGTTGGGGAAGTCCTTCTCGAGCTGCAGGAAGTCGTCGAGGAAAGGAATCTCCTCCAGTGCACGTGCACCGTAGAAGTAGTGCATGGGGCGCTGACGGTCTTCGTCCTTCACGCCATGACCCTTGAGCATGTGCATAATCTGAGCACGCAGAGGAGCCATACCGGCACCACCGCCGACCCAAATCATCTCGCGTCCGGTGCCGTACTGCGGGCGGAACTCTCCGTAGGGGCCGCTCATGATTACCTTGTCGCCGGGCTTCAGCGAGAAGATGTACGACGAGGCGATACCCGGGTTGACGTCCATGAAGCCGGGGCCTTGGTCCTTCGGCTTGAAGGGAGGCGTGGCGATGCGGACGTTGAGGGTGATGATGTCGCCCTCGTCGGGATAGTTGGCCATCGAATAGGCGCGGATGGTCTCCTGCGGGTTGACGCACTTGAGGGCGAACATGCCAAACTTCTCCCAAGCGGGCAGGTAGGTGTCGCCAATGAGCGACTTGTCGAAGTCCTTGTCGTAGTCGATGCAGTCGAACTTGGGGATGCGTATCTGTGCATACGAGCCGGGCTCGAAGTCCATGTGCTCGCCCTCGGGCAGAGCCACCTTGTACTCCTTGATGAAGGTGGCCACGTTCTTGTTGCCAATGACGGTGCACTCCCATTCCTTCACGCCCATCACAGAGTCATCGACGTGAATCTTCAGGTCGCCCTTCACCTTGCACTGGCATCCCAGACGCCAGTGGTCCTTGATTTGCTTGCGCGTGAAGTGTCCCTTCTCGCTGTCGAGAATTTCGCCTCCGCCTTCCACCACTTGGAGCTTGCACTGGCCGCACGAGCCTTTGCCGCCGCAGGCACTGGGCAGGAAGACGCCTTCCTGCGAGAGTGTGCTCAAGAGGCTGGAGCCCTGGCCTACGCTGTACGTCTCCTTGCCGTTAATCGTAATGTTCACATTGCCGCTGGGCGACAAATATTTCTTGGCGACGAGCAGGATGACAACCAGCACGAGGATGATTGTCAGGAAGACTGCAATGCTCACCAAAATCAAATTCATATCCATTGTCTTTTCCTCCTACTCTTTATTAAATGTTAAGTCCGCTGAAACACATAAAGGCCATTGCCATCAGGCCTACGGTGATGAACGTGATGCCGAGTCCCTGCAGGGGCTTGGGCACGTCGGTGTAGGCCATCTTCTCGCGAATGGCAGCCAGTCCCACGATGGCCAGGAGCCATCCGATGCCGCTACCCAAGGCGTAAGCGATGGCGTCGCCAAATCCGGCGATGGCCTGCGTGCTCGTCTCGGGGTCCATCTGCACGCGCTGCTGCATGAACAGCGAGGCGCCCATGATGGCACAGTTGACGGCTATCAGCGGCAGGAAGATGCCCAGAGCGGCATACAGCGAGGGGCTGAAGCGCTCGACCACCATTTCCACGAGCTGAACGATGCCAGCGATGACAGCAATGAAGAGGATGAAGGCAAGGAAAGTGAGGTCTACGCCCTCGACGAGTGCATTAGGACCGAGCACGTACGTCTGCAGGGCGTAATCCACGGGGACGGTGACCAGCAACACAAACGTTACGGCCACACCCAGTCCGAGCGCCGTCTTCACATTCTTGGATACAGCCAGATAAGAGCACATACCCAGGAAGAAAGCGAAAATCATATTGTCCACAAAAATGGAGCGGACGAACAAACTTATCAAATGTTCCATAATCTTTCTCTTTTAACTACGTTTGGGATATGTGATTACTTCTGTTCTTCTTTGTTAAAGCTGCGGTGTACCCAGATGACGCAACCCACGATAATCAGCGACATGGCAGGCATGGTCATCATGCCGTTGTTCTGATAGCCCCAGTCGTAGAGGCACTGCGGAACTACCTGGAAGCCGAGCAGTGTGCCGAAGCCCAGCAGCTCGCGCACGAAACCTACTATCACCAGTATGAGGGCGTAGCCCAGTCCGTTGCCCACTCCGTCGAGGAAGCTCTCCCACGGGCCGTTCTGCATGGCGAAGGCCTCGAGGCGTCCCATGAGGATGCAGTTCGTGATGATGAGTCCCACATAGACGCTCAACTGTACGCTCACATCGTAGGCAAAGGCTTTGAGCACCTGACTAACGATGGTTACGAGCGCTGCCACAACCACCAGCTGCACGATGATGCGGATGCGGTTGGGGATGGTCTTGCGCAGCAAGGAGATGATTACGTTCGAAAATGCCGTGATGGCCGTCACCGAAAGGCCCATCACGATGGCGGGCTCGAGCTGCGACGTTACGGCCAGTGCCGAACAGATACCCAGCACCTGCACGGCAATGGGATTGTTGGCATTCAGTGGATTCAGGAATATTTCCTTATTCTCGCTTGAAAACAATTTGCTCATATTCTATCCTCCTTCGTTTAGTTTTGTTCTACCTCTGTGGTGTCACACTCTGTTTGCTGGCAGGGTTGCTCGCATTGTGCTGCAAAGCCAGCCAGGTAGTAAACGGCGAGCCCCTCGGTGCACATGGCTCCTACTCCCTTGGAGGTGAGTGTGGCTCCGGTTACTCCGTTCACTTCGTAATCCTGCTTGGCTGCTCCGTCCTTGACCACGGTGAGTGCCACGTTGCCTTCTGCGTCACATACGGGCTTGCCGATGAACTTCTCTTGGAAGTCGCGGTCTCCGATGCGTGCGCCCAGTCCGGCCGTCTCGCTCTCGTGATAGAAGTATGTGCCCAGCACTTTCGTCTTGGTGGCGTCGAGGGCGATGTAGCCCCACAGGCCGCCCCACAGGCCGCGTCCCACCACGGGCAGCACGTATGCGTCTTCGCCCGTGGCTGTCTTGGCCACGAAGACGTGCAGGTCGCCATTCTTCAGTGCGGTGCCGTAGCTGCTGAGGAACGGGCCATCGTAGTCCTCGAGTTGTCCGTTGTTCAGCACCTTGTCAGTTACGTTCTCGGCAAAGGTCTTCTGCACGTCCACGGCCTTGCGGTCGAAGCCCAGTGCAGCGAGGATTTGCCCTTTCGTATCGTTCTCTACGTTTGCATCCTGCTTCGGTTTCAGTGCCGAAGAGATGAAGGCCAGCAGGAAGGCCACGATGACAACCATCACGGCTGCATACACTATGGTATATATATTACCGTTCGTGTCTAATCCTTTTTTCTTATCGTTTGCCATAATTGTCACCTCCGTTTTTATTTTTGTACTGCGCGTTTTGCACGGCGGCTGATGTTGCGCTGCACGAAGCAGTAGTCAATCAGCGGAGCAAAGACGTTCATAAACAGGATGGCAAGCATCATGCCTTCGGGGAAGCCGGGGTTCATCACGCGAACCATCACGGCCACGAAGCCGATGAGCAGGCCATAGATGTATTTACCTCCCTCGGTGCGTGCTCCGGTTACGGGGTCGGTGGCCATGAATACGGCACCGAAGGCGAAGCCGCCCAGCACCAGGTGTTCGTACCACTGAATGGAAGTCAGTCCGACGGCTTGCATCAGCCAGCCCGTAGCAGCACCGCCCACGAAGACGCTGAGCATTGTCTTCCAGCTGGCAACGCCTGTCCAGAGCAGCAGTGCTGCTCCCAGTGCGATGGCTATCAAGCTGGTCTCGCCCACCGAACCGGGGATGAGTCCGCTTATGGCATTGCAGATGGTCGTCTGGTCGTAGCCAGCGAATCCCTCCTGTGCAGCCATTCCCAGCGGAGTGGCGCCCGAGAGTGCGTCTGCACTTGTCACGTCGAAGCCTGCGCCCAATATGCTCTTGCCGGCCACCCACACCGTGTTGTCGCCAGTCATGGCCGACGGGTAGGAGAAGAAGAGGATTGCGCGCGCCACGAGCGCGGGGTTGAAGATGTTCATACCTGTACCGCCAAAGATTTCCTTGGCCAGTATCACGCTGGCAGCCACAGCGACGGCCAGCATCCAGAGCGGTGTTGTGACGGGCACAATCATCGGAATCAGGATTCCGGTGGCCAGGAAGCCTTCCTGTATCTCCTCGTGTTTCCACTGTGCCACGGTGAACTCGATGCCGAGTCCCACTGCGTAGCTGACCACAATCTTAGGCAGCACGGCCAGGAATCCGAACCACCACATGCCCAGCAGTGTGGCCTCGCCCAGCGTGCCGGCAGCCAGTGCGTTCTGATAACCGATATTATACATGCCGAACAACAGGGCAGGCATCAGCGCGATGATGACAAAGCTGATGATGCGCTTGCTGTCGATGGCATCGTGTATGTTCACACTTCCGATGCGGCTCGTGGTACGGGGAACGAAGGCAAACGTCTCCAGTCCGTCGAACAGGCTTTGGAATGCGTGAAGCTTGCCGCCCTCCTCGAAGTTTGGCTTTATCTTGTCCAGATAGTTTCTTAACGCTTTCATTATGTTTTCTTGTCTGAGTTCTTTAACTATCAACTGTTCTTACTCGTTTTCCTTCCGCAGGATATCGAGACCCTCGCGCACGATTCGCTGCAGTTCCAGTTTGGAGCTGTCCACAAATTCGGCAATAGCGAAGTCCTCGGGAGCCACCTCATAGATGCCCAGTTGCTCCTGCCGGTCGATGTCGCCTGCAATGATGGCTTTCACGAGGAAGCCGGCGTAGATGTCCATCGGGAATACTTTGTCGTACTCGCCGCTCATTATCATGTGGCGCTCGCCACCCTTCACACGAGCATCGAGCACATATTCGCGCTTTTTGCCCAGCAGCCAGCTGAAGTAGCTGCGGCTGGTGGAGAATTCGTTGAATCGCGGCATTATCCAGCCCAGCATCTCGGCATTGTCGTCGCCCTCGGGGATGACATTTATCTCCGTAGCGTGTGCAGCCAGGAAGCCGTCGGTCGAAGTCTTCAAGCCCGTCATCACGTTGCCGTTGATGATGCGCAGGTGCTTCTCCGTGTCAATCTGTCCCTCCAGCAGCGAGTCGATTTTCTGTCCCACAAAGGCCTTCACGTAGCAGGGCTTCTTCACTTCGCTTCCTGCCACAGCAATCGTGCGCTCCAGGTTCACTCGTCCGGTCTTCATCAGACGGCCCACGAAGATTACTTCCTCGGCACCCAGCGTCCATACCACCTCGCCCTTGTTGATGGGCCACACATGGTTGATCTGCACGCCGACGTTGCCAGCCGGAGCCGGTCCGTCGAACACATTCACCTCGCATTGTTTTGCCACCGTCAGTGCGCTGCTCGTCTGCTGAGCGCTGATGCCCAGATACACGGGAGCCAGCTGTGCGAGAGCGTCGATGCCAGCCTGGAACTCTGTCTCCTGCCCTTTCAGAGCCACCTCGAAGTCCTGTGCCAGCGGCATGCTGTTGAATGCACTCACGAAGATGGCCTTCGGCTTGTCCTCCGGATTGGCCGTCACATCATACGGGCGGCTGCGGAAGAAGCCAAAGAGTCCGCTCTCCAGCAACAGGGCCTTCACGTCGCCCTTCGTGTCGAACTCGCGGGCTGCGCCGCTGCCGTCGGGCTTCACGCGCACGCTCAGCAACTTGCGTCTCTCGCCACGCTCCACCAGCGACACCGTGCCGCTGACAGGCGAGACAAACTTCACCTCGGGATGCAACTTGTCTACAAACAAGGCATCGCCAGCCCTGACGCTGTCGCCCTCCTTCACCACAACCCTGGGCTTCAGACCCACGAAGTCATCCGGCACGAGTACGAACTCGTCGGCTGCCTTCACGGCTGCTGCTACCTCGGGCACGGCCTTACCTTTGAGGCGTACGTCAAGTCCTTTTCGCAATTTTATTACCTTTGCCATATAAACTTTAGGATATGATTGTTAATATTTCTCACAAAAGCGCTGCAAAATTACACAAAACTATCGAGATGCCCGCCCCTTTTCGCGAATATTTTTCAAAAAAAGATGGCGTCACCATGGAAGAAGATAGCCGCATCGAATTTTCGATTCACATCGCGATGCAAGACGGTACGCGCCTCTTGTGTCATTCTAATCTTGGCTCGTCGCTCGCCTCCAGCGTGTCATTCTGAGGGAGCGAAGCGGAGGAAGAACCTCACCACCCAGTAACACAAAAAGCCCCTCTCCTCGGAGAGGGGTTTGGGGTGAGGGCTTCCCCTCCCCTCGCGGGAGGGCTCGGGGATGGGGCTATGTCTCAAATATTCTCAATCAATAAATCCGTCAATCTTATTACTTGCGCGTGAAATATCCTGTATCCGGATTGGCATACTTTACGTCCGTCTTATTTTCATCGTATGCTATGGCGCCAACTAAACTTATACAACCACTAAACATATAATTTGAATTCTGACAGCTCCACGTGTCGTTGCAATAAATGGTGATTAGGTTGCTGCAGCTGTTGAACATGTAATCCATGTCCGTCACGTTCTGCGTGTCGAAATGGCTTACGTCAAGGCTTGTAAGGTTACCGCAATCTCTGAACATGATGCTCATGTTCGTCACGTTCTGCGTGTTGAAATGGCTGACGTCAAGGCTCGTAAGGCTGCCGCATCCGCCGAACATGTAGCCCATGTCCCTCACATTCTGCGTGTCGAAATGGCTTACATCAAGGCTCGTCAAGTTGCTGCATCTGTAGAACATGCCGCTCATTTTCGTCACGTTCTTTGTGTCGAAATGGCTGACGTCAAGGCTCGTAAGGCTGCTGCAATAGTTGAACATGCCGCTCATGTCCGTCACATTCTGCGTGTCGAAATGGCTGACGACAAGGCTCGTCAGGTTGCTGCATCCGTTGAACATATAGCTCATGTCTGTGGCTTCTGATGTGTTGAGATATTCGAGCCCTTCTATATCAGTTAACATAGATTCATCTTCATATACTAACCAAGAGAACCAATGACTCAAATTCTTAGGTTTTATTTCTTTGAAACTTTCCTCGAATACAACATACTTTGCATTGCCAAGAATAGAATGCCAAGCAGGAGTATCTGTGCTTTGTGCCACGATGTCATCGCCATACCACAACGCAGTAATAGTTTGGCTATCGTGCGTGTTGCCTACCTCCCAAATGTAGTCGCTACCTATGAAATATAGCGTCGTGTTGTCTTCGCACCACAAAGCATAGGGTATAAGATTCTCTGGCTGTGCCGTTGTGAAAGATCTCACTGCGCCATAGAGATATGTGTTGTCGTTCAGACAGACATAGGAGCGATAGAAGTACTTGGTTTCGGGCACAAGGTCGTGCTTTGTGACGGAGTATTTATTCGATTCCAATTCGCGAGTCGTGGCATAGCCTGCCTTATTATCCCAATTTAACTCCTTTTGGGTTCCCCATATAATGCCAAAGGAGGCAGTGGTAAGTTCTGTGGGAGGCAAATTGACGTAGCCGACAAACGTGGCTGACGTAGCACTGACGTCGCACGCTTTGCCTGTCACAGAAGTTTTGTCACCACACGCGCTGAAACCCACGCTTAGCACCACGGCCATCAGAAGAGTTTTTGCCTTCATCCTTGTTATTAATTAGTTGATGCAAAGATAGCGCAAACGAGCGGAATGCGCAAGAAATGCGCAAGAAAAGAAACGGAATTTTCTGCGCGAAGCGTCCGCATCGTGCGGTAACCCCAAAGGGGTGTCAGAGCACAGGCAGGGGTGAAGCCCCTGCAGAAGGATGCGATCCCGCATGGTAGCCCCGAAAGGGCGTCAGAGTGATTGCGTCTGTCGCACCTTCGGCGCATCTTATTAAAACGCTTCTCTCTGTAGGGAATTTGCTTGTCAAATTCCGAAACGCGAACACTTGCCATGCGGTCTTTGACAAGCAAAGACCCTACAGTTGTCCGCTCCTTGCCCTACAACGCGACGCGATACGGGATACCTATCTTATGTCGCCATGGAAGAAGATAGCCGCATCGAATTTTCGATTCGCATCGCCAGCCATCATCCGCAGTGCGATGTGGGCTTGCCCAGTGCATTTTCTGTGTGTTACGTTTGGAAGATTCGGGGATTATTTTGTACTTTTGCGGAGCCGCAGGCGCTGGTGAGCGCTGTGAGCGCGTTTTAAGAAGAGAGAGTGAACAGACTGAAACACATACTCTACGTGGTGGCAGGACTCTTGGCAGTCGTCTGCCTGCTGTTGGTTTTGCTGTGGGGTCTCCCCGCGGTACAGCGCCGTATGGGCCGTATGGCCACGGGGTGGCTGACGGAGCAGCTGGGCGTGGAGGCACGTGTGGAGGCCGTGGGACTGCAGGTGCCGGGACGAGTGGCGCTGCAGAACCTTCAGATTCGCGACGAGCGCGACACGCTGATGCTGGAGGCTCGGCGAGCTGTGCTGAAGTTGGAACTGCTGCCACTGCTGCGCCACCGTGTGCGCATTCGCAGCATTCAGCTGGTGGGCGGACGGGCTGTAATATACAAGGCGGAGGAGGACGGGCCATACAACTTCCAATTCCTGGCCGAGAAGCTGAAGGGAGGCGGCAGTGAGCGACAGACGGACATCAGCATCGGCAGCCTCTTGCTGAGGCGATGCGAGGTGCGGCACAACTGGCTCTACGCCGCTCAGACACCGGGACGGCTGAATCTGGCCCACCTGCACATCCGCGACCTGAACGCCACGGCACGGCTCAGCATTGCGGGGCGCGACAGCATGGAGGTGACACTGAAACGGCTTTCGTTCGCCGAGGCGAGCGGCCTGCGGCTGGAGAACGTGGAGGGCTATGCTGCCATTGGGAGCCAAGGAATCAGGCTTCAGGACTTCCGGCTCTCGCTGCCGCACTCGCAAGTAAGCATACAGGATGCGAAGGCCGAGCCGCGGAAGCCGGGCACACTGGCGGGCTACGATGTGAGGCGATGCGAGATGAGTGCCACATTGCGCCCGTCGGAACTGGCACCGATTGTGCCACAGCTGGGGGACTTGGAAGGCGACTACCGGCTCGAGACCTGCCTGCAGACCAAGGACGGGGACATACAGGTGGAGCCGCTGCTCGTGGCCACGGCCGAGGGCCAGCAGTTGCTGGATGCAGAGGCTCGCATTCGCCTCTCGGAGGGGCGCCCAGAGGTGGAGGCTCACATCAGCCAGCTACATACAGACAGACGGACGGAGCGGATGCTGGCCCAGTGGGCTGCCAAGAAGCTGAAGCAGGAGCCCGACGAGTTGAGCCGCATCTTCCCGCTCTCGGCGAACGGCGATGTCACATACACGAAAGAGGCGGCGAAGGCCGACTTGGCGCTGGAGACGGCGCTGGGAAAAGCAAACGTACGAGGCAACCTGATGGGCTCGGGCCTGCTGGATGCTGACCTCCGACTGCAGGACTTCCGAGTGGGACATCTGGCAGCCACAGGGCCGCTGCACGACTTGGAGCGCGTATCGCTGGTCACGCATGTGGGCGGTATGCTGAAGGACGAGGACGGGCGGCCAGACCTGAGGATAGACGGAGTGGCTGAGCACCTCACTTACCGCGGCTACACCTATCGTTCCATAGACTTTGACACACGGCTCAACGGTCGCGCCCTGGAGGCCAATGCGCTGCTGGGCGACCCGAACGGCGAAGTGGCACTGCAGCTGCGTGCTGCCACCGAGGACGGCCGCTTGCAACGGGTGGAATGTCAGGCCGCACTGGAGAATATGAACCTCAATGCGCTGCGGCTGACCGAGCGGCTCGAGGGCGAGCGCATCTCGATGAACGTGGACGCCGACCTGCTGACAGAGCGTGCCGGACGCGTGGCCGGAGACGTCAGGATAGAGAACCTGAGCCTCCACTCGGAGCGAGACGGCGACTGCTTGGTGGACCGCATCGTCATACACAGCCAGCCCGAGGGAGCAGAGCAGAACATCTGGCTGGAGAGCCCTGTGCTGAAGGCCCGGCTCGAAGGCGCCTACGAGTGGGCGAACCTGCTGCCCACCTTCCGCCAAATAGCCAGCACCTACCTGCCCAGCCTCTTCGCAGCACCGCGTAGCAGCGAGCACCGACTGGCGGACGACATGAAGTTCAGCCTACACGTCTGCGACACGGCCCTACTACGCCGCCTCACGGGCATCCCCATTGCCTTCCCCGAGGAAGCAACGGCCGACGGCACGATGAATGGCAGCCTGGGCGTGATGACGCTGAACGCCGGTGCACCCGAACTGGCCTATGGCGGGGAACGGCTCCGACACGTGGACCTGCACATGCAATGCACGGCCGAGAACATGCAGACGAGCCTACGCCTCGAACGCGAAATGAAGGGCCAGCCCGTGGAGTTTGGACTGAATGCCTACTCGGCCGGCGACCAGATACGCAGCCGCCTGCACTGGGACAACCACTCGGAACGCGCACAAATCGGAGAGGTGGACGTCAGCACACGCTTCTTCAAGAACGCCGCCGGGCAGCAGGGTGTGCGAGGGCAGGTGCACGAGTCGAACCTCGTCATCGGCGATACGTTGTGGACCATCCATCCGGCCAACTTCGAGTACTGCGACAAGACGGTGGACTTCGACAGCCTCAAGATTTCGAAGGGCGAGAAGTATCTCTGCGTGCGTGGCCGTGTGTCGCCACAGGAGTCCGACTCGCTGACAGCCGACCTGCATGGCATCAACCTGGCTTACATCTTCGACGTCATCAACTTCCACTCCGTAGATTTCGACGGCATCACCACCGGCCGCATCTATGCCCGCCACCTCACCGACAAACCCACGGCCGACGCTTACCTGCAGGTGAAGAACTTCACCTTCAACCGTGGCAGCATGGGCGACATGGACATACATGCCAACTGGGGTGAGCGCGAAGGCAGCATCCTGCTGGAAGCACGCATGGAAGACCCGGCCAACGACCACCAGACCACCGTGCAGGGCTCCATCACTCCCGGCAAGTCGCGACCCGGCAGCGGCATCGACCTCGAAATCCACACCCACCGCTGCAACCTCTATTTCCTGAACAAGTTCACCGCGAGCATCTTCACCGACCTCACAGGCCGTGCCACAGGGCACGTGCGAGTCTTCGGTCCCTTCAAGCAAATCAACCTCGACGGCGACATACTGGTGGACGAGGCCCGCACACACGTCAATTCCACCAACACCGACTACCACCTGGCTGGCGACAGCGTAATCCTGCGCCCCGACACCATCTGGATGCGCCACATCACGCTCTACGACTCACAGGGACGGCCTGGAATGGGCTCGCACTATGCCACGATGAACGCCCAGCTCACACACCACTGCCTCAAGCAGATGAAGTACCACGTAGAGGCCGATGCACACAACCTGCTGGGCTACGACTTCCGCGACTTTGGCGACCAGCGCTTCTACGGCACCATCTACGCCACCGGACAGATGCTCATCGAAGGACAGCCCGGCGACATACACATCAACCTCAAGGGCTCGCCGATGCCAGGCAGCACCATCGTGTATAACTCCACCAGCCCCGAGACCATCACCGAGGCAGGCTTCATCACCTACAAGTCGCCAACAGCCAACAGCCAACAGCCAACAGCCAACAGCCAACAGCCAACAGCCAACAGCCAACAGCCAACAGCCAACGAACCCACCTCCGACCTGCACCTCAACTTCGACATCAACGTCACACCCGACATGACGCTGGGCGTACTCATGGATGCACGCTCGGGCGACAACATCAACCTCCACGGCTCCGGCCACATGCTGGCCACCTACTACAACAAAGGCAAGTTCCAGATGTACGGCACCTACCGCGTGCAAGACGGCATCTACAAACTCTCGCTCCAAGACGTCATACACAAGGACTTCAACTTCCAGCCTGGCGGCACACTCACCTTCGGCGGAGACCCCTACAGAGCCGCACTCGCACTGAAAGCCACCTACACCGTACACAACGTCTCGATGGACGACCTCTCGGCCACCACACTCGGCCTCTCCAACACACGCGTGGACTGCATCATGAACATAGGCGGAAGGCCCGCAGCACCCGTGGTGACCTTCGACTTCGACCTCCCCACAGCCAACGAAGACGAGAAGGAAATGGTACGCTCGCTCATCAACACCGACGAAGAGCGAAACATGCAAGTCATCTACTTGCTGGGCATCGGACGCTTCTACAACTACGAGGCTCAAAACATGCAAGGCAGCAACCAGAGCACCACAGCCATGAGTTCCCTGCTGAGCAGCTCCCTCAGCAGCCAGTTCAACCAGATCCTCTCCAACGCCATGGGCACCAACAACTGGAGCCTCGGAGCCAACCTACGCACCGGCGAGACAGGCTGGGGATGGGACCAGCTCGACGTAGAAGGCATCCTCAGCGGCCGGCTGCTCAACAACCGCCTCCTCATAAACGGCAACTTCGGATACCGCGAAAGCTACTACTCCACAAACAACTTCATCGGCGACTTCGATGTCCGCTACCTGCTCACACCCTCCGGCAGCATCGCACTGAAAGCCTACAACCAGACCAACGACCGATACTTCATACAGTCCTCCCTCACCACACAAGGCATCGGCATACAGTTCAAGAAGGACTTCAACCGCTGGCGCGAACTCTTCCACAAGAACAAGAAGAAGTAACCGCCTTCAGTCGCGCTCAAACCACACATCGCCGGCACCAAAGCGACGCGTCGCAGCCCCCACCCTTCAACACTACAAAGTTACGAAATTTTTCTCAATTTCACGAATTTCGAGGCAAGAATTTTTCATAAAAAGCGCCCCTCTCCCACCGTCGGGATGACACGGAGGCGGAGCGCCTATCTCACCGCATGGCGCAAGACACATCACGAGGCAAGAGCCCCGAAGGGGCAGAAGAGTACAGGCAGGGGCGTGAGTCCCTGCTACTGGTCCGAACGTAAAACAAAGCGCCGAAGGTGCGACAGACGCAATCATTCTGTCGCCCTTTCAGGGCTGCCATGCGGGGTGCCTCCTTTTGCAGGGGCTTCACCCCTGCCTGTGCTCTGACACCCCTTCGGGGTTAACGCTGCATGCCCCCTCCCCTGACCCTCCCCGAGGGGAGGGATAGCCCCGTGCCCTTGCCCATCACGCGCAGGGAAAAAATATGTGGGAAGGGCAGCGATTTTTTTTGCCGATTTATTCGTAGAATTCAAGATTATTTTGTAACTTTGCAAGGTGAAAGAAATGTAAACAATAACACATAAAAAACATCTAAGAAGGTATGAAAAAGCTAATTGCTCTGCTGGCCATCGTGGGTGCCAGCCTGGGAATGAACAGTTGCGCCATCGGAGGCGCAGGTAGTACTGCCACCACCAACACAAGCGCCGCAGGCACTGCAGGCAGCCTGCTCACAACGGTGCTGACGGGCGACGGCTCGAACGTGGTGGGCACCGTGCTGAACTCGCTGCTGACGGGCAGTGTGGCATCGAAGAACAGCATCCAGGGCACGTGGGTCTACAGCGGCCCGAAGGTGGTGTTCGAGAGCGAGAACATCCTGGCCAAGCTGGGTAGCGTGGTGGCCAGCAACAAGATTGAGTCCACACTGGGTGCACAGCTGAAGAAGATGGGCTTCACGGCCGGCAAGTCGACGCTGATGCTGAACCCCGACAATACATGCGTGCTGACGCTGAACGGACGCGCTGTGAACGGCACCTACACGTATGCCAACAACATCCTCACCATTCAGGGCGCACTGGGCATGGCCAGCGTAAGCTGCACCTGCACCGTGACGGGCGGAGAGCTCTACATGCTCTACGATGCCGACAAGCTGCTGACGATGGCCACCGGACTGGCTGCAATGACCTCGAACATGGCCAGCATCTCCACCCTGCTGAAGAGCTACAACGGCATGAAGCTCGGCTGGGCAATGACGAGAAACTGAATGAAAAGGCTATAACCTAAAAACATGCGTACGAAACTCATCCTTGGATGTTTTGCATGCCTCGTGCTTGCAGCCACGGCAGCGAAGGCCGAAACAGACATCATACCGAAACCCGTATCCGTGACGGAGATGGCAGGCGAGCCCTTCCGCCTGAAGAATGGCACCACCATAGCCATCAACGATGCACGGCTCCACGGCCCTGCCACGTATCTGCAAGAGGTGCTCACACGCTCCACAGGGCTGCGCATCAAGGTGAAGTCGGGAACGGGGCGGATAGAACTACGGCTGACGGAGCCCGACGAGCAGGACGAGAGCTACGAGCTGACAGCCGACAGCCGACGCATACGCATCACAGCTCACAGCACACGAGGCATCATCTGCGGCATAGCCACCCTGCGCCAGTTGCTGCCGCCCGAGATAGAACGGCTGACACCCACCGAGGGCATGGAATGGACCGTGCAGCCCGTCTGCATCAAAGACCGGCCGCAGTTCCACTGGCGAGGCCTCATGCTCGACCCCGTGCGACACTTCTATTCGGTGGAAGACACCAAGCGGCTGCTCGACCAGATGGCCGTCTATAAGTTCAACAAGTTCCACTGGCACCTCACCGACAGCCAAGCCAGCCGCATCGAGATTAAGGCCTACCCCAAACTCACCGACGAGGGAGCCTGGCACCCGTACAACCACCTCGACCGCGGCTGCATGGAACGCGCCGGCAAGGAGAACAACCCCGACCTGCTCATCCCGCGCAAGTACATCCGCGAGACGGCCGACGGCAAGGAACTCTACGGAGGCTACTACACACAGCAGGAGATACGCGAGGTGGTGGAGTATGCAGCACAGCGAGGCATCGACGTAGTGCCCGAACTCGACATGCCCGGACACAACCACATAGCCTGCCAGTGCTACCCGTGGCTCAGTTGCAAGGGCGACGGCAACGACCCGCTCTGCCTGGGCAAGGAGACCACCATAGAGTACGCCGAGAAGGTCTATGCCGAGGTGTTCCAACTCTTCCCCTACGAGTATGTCAGCATCGGCGGCGACGAAGTGAACCGCACACGCTGGACACAATGCACCGACTGCCAGAAGCGCATACAGACAGAGGGACTGCGCGACGTGAGCGAGCTGCAGGCATGGTTCACCAAGCACATGGAGCGATACTTCAACGCCCACGGACGCAAGATTCTGGGCTGGGACGAGATACTCGAAGGCGGACTCTCGAAGACGGCCACCGTACACTGGTGGCGAGGCGACCACCCCGACGTGACACAGCGAGCCACAGAGATGGGCAACGAAGTGGTGCTCTGCCCCTTCACCTTCTGCTACTTCGACTACGCACAGACCGACCAGACACTGCAGGCACTCTACGAAGGCGACATCGTGCCCACCGACCTCAGCCCGCAGCAGCTACGGCTCGTGAAAGGCATGCAAGCCAACATCTGGGGCGAATGGATTCCCACCGTAGAACGCATGAACTGGCAAGTCTTCCCGCGGGCACTCGCACTGGCCGAGAAAGCCTGGACACCCAGAGCCGAACAGCAGTGGGACGAATTCCTGCCACGACTGCAGAAACACCTGCCACGACTCACCGAAATGGGCATACACTATCGCCCGCTGAAGACCAACAGACCGTAAGCCGACAAGCCCCCTCCTGACCTCCCCGAGGGGAGGAAAGTCTTCACCCCCAAGCCAAGCCCCCTCCTGACCCTGCCCACCTTCGGGCTACGCCCTCACCAATCGCTTGAACGCATAACGCGCGATTGCCACGAGGGGAGGGAATGGGGAAATTATGAACTATGAATAGCCCCCTAACCCCCTGAAGCCTGAAGGGGGAATAACTATGGACTATGAACTATGAACTATGGACTATTGGGAAGGGGGCTTGCTGGTCATTTGGTCATTTGGTCATTTGGTCATTTTCGTTTTTTGAATGCAGCAGGTGCAGGAAGGCAGAAGTGCCGCAATGTTAAAAAACACAAAAAATCGGCCACGCCGACGAAGAAATGCGCACTCGGAGACACTGCGTCTGAAAATATCTTCGTAACTTTGTAGGGAATAAGCCCTCATCTGACATGGCCGAAAAGAAAAAAAGCAAGAAATATCTATATTTCTCCTTGGCAGGACTGCTGGTTGGAATAGCCGCAATGATAGGCTTCGACTACATGTGGGAAGCCACCTCCACCAACGAGGCCTGCATGGCCTGTCACGTACACGAGAAGGCAGACCTGGCGTGGAACCAATCACTGCACTCGAAGAACAACAAGAGCGGAGTGCCCACCGACTGCGCCGCCTGCCACCTGCCGCCCCGAGGCACATGGAAACACTTCACAGCCAAGGCACGAATGGGAGTGAAGGACATCTATGCCTACATGACCAAGGACAAAGAGAAAATCAACTGGGAAGCCAAAAGCGAACTCAGCCACGCACAGAAAATCGTCTATAACGAGAGCTGTAAGCAGTGCCACCAAAACCTCTTCCCGCAAGGCGTCAGCGACGACGCTGTGAAGGCACACCTCTACTACGAGGAGAACGAAGAGAAACTCGGCCTGCAGTGCATCAGCTGCCACCTCGACGCCGGACACTACATGCCCAACTATCACCACGGCAAGGTGGAAGGCACCATCACCATAAAAGACACCACACGATTTGCCAGCGCAGCCACACTGACCGCCTTCCAAGACTTCGAGGAGACAGTGCCCGGCACAGCCGTCAGGATATCCATGAAAGCCATACCCGCCGGCACCTTCACCATCGGCAGCCCCAAGAACGAAGCATTCCGAGCCGAAGACGAAGGACCGCAGCGCAAGGTCAGCCTCTCGGCCTTCTTCATGGCAGAGACAGAAATCACGTGGGACCAGTACTGGGGCTTCTACAACGAGACAATGTCCGAAGGACGCACACCGCCCGAGAAGATTTATGCCAACAACAACCGGCCCGACGTGGACGCCGTGTCAGGCCCCACTCCACCCTTCGGCTACCCCGACCAAGGATGGGGAATGGACAGCCGACCGGCCATCACCATGACACACTACGCCGCCGAGACCTTCTGCCAGTGGCTCTCGCTGAAGACAGGCAAGCACTACCGACTGCCCACCGAAGCCGAATGGGAGTACGCAGCACGCGGAGGCACAGAGACACCCTACTTCTTCGAAGGCTCGCCCAAGAAATTCTCTAACGAGGGCTTTATGCGCCACTTCTTTGCACCCGACACCACAAACATCAACCGCTACGTCATCTATGCCAACAACAGCATGGCCAAGACACAGGAGCCCAAACGTGTGGGAGCCAACCCATTCGGCCTGAAGAACATGCTGGGCAACGTAATGGAATACTGCGCCGACAAATACACACCCGACACCTACAACCGCTGGGAGGATGGAGTGCTTGACCCGATCTGCACCGAGGGAGACGAATACGTGGTGCGCGGAGGAAACTACACCGACGACGCCTCAGCCGTTCGCTGCGCAGCACGTGCACACACCGAGCACGTAGCCTGGCTGAAGACCGACCCACAGCAGCCCAAGAGCATCTGGTGGTACTCAGACATCAAAGGCATAGGATTCCGCGTCGTATGCGAAGTGCCGGCCGACATAAAACCATAAAGAGAGAGAGCGACATATAAGATTTTTAAAACCCCAATAAAAACAGACAAAACTATGGCAAAGAAAGACATTACCAGAAGAGACTTCTTCTCCTACTCCGCCATGCTGGGAGCAGGTGCTGTGGCAGGAACTGCTATGCTGGCCTCCTGCGGCGACAAGAAAGACAAGCTGACACCGCTGCGTCAGCCCGGCGAATACTACATCCCCGACATGCCCGACAAGGCCATCGAAGGACGTGAGCTCCGCGTGGGTCTCGTAGGATGCGGCGGCCGTGGCACCGGTGCTGTGGAGAACCTGCTCGAGGCAGCCGACGGCATCGTAGTGGCAGCCCTGGGCGACGTATTCGAAGACCGCATCGAAAAAGAGAGGAACCACCTCAAGAAGAAATACGACATCGACGTGCCCGAAGAAGCTTGCTTCACCGGCTTCGACGCCTACAAGAAGGTAATCGACATGGTGGACATGGTAATCCTCACCACACCGCCCGTCTTCCGTCCCGACCATTTCCAGTATGCCGTAGAGAAAGGCGTACACTGCTTCCTCGAGAAACCCGTAGCCGTTGACCCCAAAGGCTTCCGCACCGTAATGGCAGCCTCAAAGCAGGCCGTGGCAAAGGGACTGAGCGTAGTCACCGGCACACAGCGCCACCACGAGCGCCCCTACGTGCAGGCCTACGAGCAGATACAGAAAGGACTCATCGGAGAAATCACAGGCGGAAACGTGTACTGGAACCAAGGCATGCTCTGGTATCGCAATCGCGAAGCCGGCTGGAGCGACATGGAATGGAACATCCGCGACTGGGTGAACTGGAAATGGCTCTCGGGCGACCACATCATCGAGCAGCACGTACACAACATCGACGTCTTCCTGTGGATGACAGGCTGGAAGCCCGTCAAGGCCACCGGATTCGGAAGCCGTCAGCGCCGCATAACGGGCGACCAGTACGACAACTTCAGCGTAGACTTCGAGTTCGAGAACGGAGTACACCTGCACAGCATGTGCCGCCAAATCGACGGTTGCAGCAACCGTGTGGACGAAGTAATCTTCGGTACGAAGGGCATCTGGTACAGCAATGGATGGAAGATTGTTGACTATCAGGGAAATGAACTCTGGAAGTACGACGAGGAACTCTCCAACTCCACCTTCGCACAGCAGAACCCCTACGTGCTGGAGCACGTCGACTGGGTAAACCACATCCGCAAGGGCACACAGCACGACGAGTCGGAAGCCACAGCCATCTCCACATTGGCCGGCGTAATGGGACGCGAGGCTGCCTACACGGGCAACACCGTAACATGGGACGAAATCAGCGCCTCCGAGCAAGACTACCTGAGCCAGGTGGGCGAACTCAAGTTGGGCGACCTGCCACTGGATACCTTCACCGTGCCCGTACCCGGAACCGGAAAGTAAAAACGAACCAGAAACTCTAAACCGAATAACACATGAAAAGAAGACAATTCATGCAGAGTTCACTCCTTGGCATGGCCGGAATGGCTGTGGCTCCGATGGGCTTTGCCGCCTGCTCGCCTAAGAAAGAAGAGCTGGTAGTTCCCGAAGTGAAGATTTCCTTCCAGGAGGGGATACCTCCAGGCAAAGACCTCAACGAGAAACTCGACTTCATGGAGAGCCTCGGAGTGGTTGGCTTCGAGCCCGGCGGACGTGGGCTGGCCGGACGCGTCACTGAGATTCAGGACGCACTGAAGAACCGCAACATCACCGTCTCGGCCATCTGCGCCGGATTCGATGGATTCATCTTGGCCGAAGACCCTGCTGTCAAAGAGAAGTTCGACACCACGATGCGCGAGATAGTGGCCGCAGCCGGCGAGCTGGGTTCCACTGGCGTCATCATGGTTCCTGCTTTCAACGGACAGAAACCCTGCCTGCCTCACACGATGGAGACTCGCGACTACCTGTGCGAGCAGCTCCACGAACTGGGAGAGTATGCACTGAAGTGTGGCACCACCGTCATCCTCGAACCGCTGAATCGCCGCGAGTGCTTCTACCTGCGACTCGTGGCAGACGCAGCAGCCATTGCACGCGACGCTCAGAGCGAAGGTGTGAAGTGCATGGGCGACTTCTGGCACATGCAGGAGGAGACGTCCGACTACGGAGCCTTCATGTCGGCTGGCACAAAGTACCTGCAGCACGTTCACATCGCAAGCCGCGGCCGACGTCTCATGCCAGGCGAAGATGCAGAGAAAGACGACTATCGCGATGGCTTCCGCGCACTGAAGCAGATGGGCTACGACAAGTTCATCACACTGGAGTGCGGCACGAAGGGCGAACGCAAGGACACCGTCACTGCAGCCGTAGAACTGATTCGCGCTCAGTGGCAGGAGGCATAACGCCGACTAACCTGAAAACAAAAGGACGGGCACCACACTGAGGCGACCCGTCCTTTTCTATTTTTATACCTTATATAATATAATACGTCAGCGGAGGAACTTCTTGCCATGCACCACGTGGATGCTCTTCTGCGTACTCGCCTGCATGGGGATGCCCGAGAGCGAATAGGCGATGCTCTCCTCCGCCCGATCTTCGTCCCTCGTCACAGCACCGACAGCCGTCTCCGATGCGCCATCGAAGAAGACAGCATTGATGAGCGTGTTGTCGCCACGGATATTGTTCAGCATCACACGGATGGAACGGTTGTATTCGTAAATCAGATACACACCGCCCTCCATATCCTTCACACGTGTGCAAGGCGTCAGGCGGTTCATCGTCTCCAGGTCGAAGGCTTCGGCAAAATAGTCGCGCCCACCCTTGTCGCAGTCGGCCGTATAGACCGCCAGCCGATACGGGTGGTTGTACTTCAGCCGCACCTCTACGGGCACCATCTGCGTGCCACGCGAGTAGTAGCAGTTCAGCACCTTACGCGCACCCTCTGCATCGCTGACCGGTATCATGGCCTCGGGAGTGATGGGCGTGAGGTTCATGGCCCGATGCTCGCGCAGGACGTTGCGGATACCGAGGTCGAAGACCACCGACGAGACATAGCTCGGCAGCTTCTCCAAGTCGTCGCCATTGTCCTGTCCGCCCACAATGACATATCCATCCTTTCCGTATTTCTCGAACCAGCGGCCATGCGTCGTACGGTCTATCTCCTTGATGTCCATCGCGTACTTCCACTCCTCGGTTTTCATTTCAGTGGGAGTGCCTTCGTAAACCACAGACGCTTCATACTGGCCGGGCTGCAGGTCGGGCAGATAGACGAATTCAGCATCCTCGGCATACGACTCCAGCTGCTTGCCATTCAGCATAACGTGGCTCATGCTCATCCCCTCTTTGGGCAGACAGAGCGTACCGACCGTTCCCTCCGGCACCGAGAGCCGATGCAGTCCGCTCTGCAGGTCGAACGAGGCGCTGATGGCTCCGTGAGGCGTCATCGTCTGCCCCGAGACACGTTTGGCGGCACCTGCCAGATGCGGTTTCACCGTAAAGGTGCTGAAGCCGGCAGCCGTAGGCTTTATGCCCAGCATCTCCTCGCTGAGCCAAGCCACCACACCGGCGCCCCAAGGATGAGCGAGGCTCGTCACTCCGGCTTGTGTGTGCGGTATCGGACCGTTCGTGCCAATGTGCTTGGCCCAGTCGGGACGGAACACTTCGAAATAGCATGTGCCTCCGTACTCAATCTGTCCGCCCCACTCATCGAACACCGAAGCAAAAGCATCGTCGTAGTGGCCGGCGCGAGCCATTGCCTTCAGCACGAAATACTGGTTGAAGGGCGACAGCGACAGACGCTGCTCGCGGTCTGAGAAGTCTTTGTGATAGAGTTTCGAGAGGTCGGCCACCAAATCGGCATTGATGGCGTCGGCACTCGAGTGCATCCCCAGCTGTCGCAGCACGGAGGCGGTGGAGCACTGCACGCCTTTCACTTTGGCCCAGCGCTCGTAGATGGTGGCTTGCGCATCCTCGCCCAACGTTCTCATCACGGCAGCCATATGCTTCCACGCACCGATGGCACACATCTTGAAGGTCCAGATGCCCTCGCTGCAGTTGGGATGGTCGAAGCCGGTGCCCAAACGCTGGTCCCAACCGACGAAGTGCAGGTCGGGCGGATTGTCGAACACGTCGAAAGCATGCTTCAGACGCTGCACAGCCTTTGGCAGCAAAGCACGGAAGCCGTCCTCGTCGCCCGAATACAGATAATAATCCAGCAGGCTCTCCACCCAGTAGAGCTCATACGTCTCTATTCCATTGGGGTGCGACTCGGTCCAGTAGAGATTCTTCAGCACCTCGTCATAGTTCGAGAACGCCACCATCGAAGCGGCCTGTGCCGGATATGCATCGCCGGTCCACGAGAAGCGGTCGCCGCGGTCTATCAGGATGGCACCGAAGCAGTCTTCGCGCAAGTTGGCCTTCACATCGTATGCTCCCACATACCAGATGCGGTTGAGCATCGGATTGTCGGTGTCAAACGAGCCTGTGTAGTTGGTCGGCTTCACTTGGCAGACGGCACGTATGGATGTGATGTTGAATTCAGCGGCGAACTTATTCACGTAGATGAAGCCGTAGCGCACACCCTCGTAGAGTTCTTTGTTCAGCTCCAAGCGGTAAGTCTTGTTGTAACGGACTGGCTTTTTCACCTTCCCAAGGGGCACGGACACATTGTATTCGCTGATGCCGAACTCCACGTCGCCCGTCATGTCCGGACTGTCCACCTCTATCCAGGCCGGCAGTTCTGTGCCGAAGTCCAAACGGATTACGCCGGTACCCTTCACCTTCACAGCGCATTGCTCAGCACCGACCGTCGAAAGGCCGGTAAAGTTGCCAGCGCCAGACACAGCCTCAGCCGATACGGGATGCACCACATAGACCTGTAGCGAATCGGTGGCCTTCGGTTGGTCCCAGACATAGCTCACCAACGGATCGGGCGAGGCATCGACTGCCGCTCCCAACATCTGACCGCCCGTCACATACTTATACGGTTGTGCAATGGGCGAACGTTGTGTCAACAAATCGACATTCGTTTGTGCGTAAGAGTACACAGGACTGGCCAAAAAACAGGCCGTCAGGAGTCCAAAAAGTGCGGGCAGAGAGGCCCGAGATGTGTGTCGTTTCATCATTCTTTTTGCTATTGTTTTTGCAAAGATACGCATACTTTCGACATAAAACAAGCAAAGCAAGTGTTTTCTCTACACTTGCCTTGCAAAATTGTTTCTGCAACAAAGAATCTTCAAAAGCCGAGCTCTACGTTCTTACCAAACGGAGCCACCGAGAGGCCGGCCAACTTGAAATGCTGCTTGCCCCAAGGAATTCCCAGAATGGTGATGCACAGCAGGAGGCCGAAGAACACGTGGCACAACCACGCCAGCAGCCCACCGAAGATGAACCACAGGATGTTGAGCGGAATGCGCAGGCAGCCCGGCGGCATGTCGCCCTCCGTGATTCGCGAACCGAAAGGCCACAGGCACAGCAGCCCAATCTTGAAAATCTGCAACGCCCAAGGAATGCCAACGATGGTGAGACTCAGGATGAGCGCACCGACAAAGTATCCCAACGCCGCCTCCAGCCCGCCGAATAGGAGCCACAGCAAGTTTCCGATTATCTTCATGTCACTTTCTGATTAGCGACACTATGTTTTACTCGCAGGGAAAGAACAGGGAAACGCGAGACTAATCCTCCTTTTCCTCCTTCTCGTCCTTCTCCTTCTTGCCCTCCACGGGTTTTACGCCGCTGGCCATTGCTTCCTTAATCTTGGCGCCCAGCTCGTCGCAGAGTTCCGGATTGTCGCGCAGCAGATTCTTCACTGCATCGCGACCCTGTGCCAACTTGCTTCCGCCGTAGCTGAACCACGAACCGCTCTTCTGTATGATGCCGAACTGCACGCCCAAGTCCACGATTTCGCCAACCCGGCTGATGCCTTCGCCAAACAGAATCTCGAATTCGGCACGACGGAAAGGAGGTGCCACTTTGTTCTTCACCACCTTCACCTTGGCCAGACGGCCCAGTATGGTTTCTCCGTCCTTGACGGGCTGGCTCGGGCGGATGTCGATGCGGATGCTCGAGTAGAACTTCAGTGCATTTCCGCCCGTCGTCGTCTCGGGGTTGCCGAACATCACACCAATCTTCTCGCGCAGCTGGTTGATGAAGATGCAGGTGGTGTTGGTCTTGCTCACCGTAGCCGTGAGTTTGCGCAGTGCCTGGCTCATCAGTCGAGCCTGCAGGCCCACTTTGTTCTCGCCCATGTCGCCTTCTATTTCAGCCTTCGGTGTGAGGGCTGCCACAGAGTCCACCACCAGGATATCGATGGCTGCACTGCGAATCAGCTGGTCTGCAATCTCCAATGCCTGCTCGCCGTTGTCGGGTTGGCTCATGATGAGGTTGTCCACATCGACGCCCAGCTTCTCGGCATAGAAGCGGTCGAAAGCATGCTCGGCATCTATGTATGCTGCGATGCCGCCAGCCTTCTGTGCTTCGGCAATGGCATGGATGGCCAGCGTTGTCTTACCGGAAGATTCGGGGCCATAGATTTCTATGATTCGGCCACGCGGATATCCGCCTACGCCCAACGCATAGTCCAGCGAGATGGAGCCGGTGGGAATCACTTCCACGTTCTCCACTTTCTCGTCGCCCATCTTCATCACAGTTCCCTTACCGAAGTCTTTGTCAATCTTCGTCATAGCAGCCTGCAGCGCTTTCAGTTTCGCAGCCTTCTCGTCTATGACTTCTCCTGTTTCTTTCTTTGCCATACTATTTTTTCCGATTTAATTGTTTAGCTTCTTGCCTCGCGGTCTGTTCTCACAGCTCCAGGTCCACATCGTGCAATTCGTGCCAGGGGAGTCCCTGTTCGTTGAGTTGCTGCATGAAGGGGTCTGGGTCGAATTCCTCCACGTTGTGTACGCCGGGCTTCTGCCAGATTCCTTTCAGGAACATCATGGCGCCAATCATGGCAGGCACACCAGTGGTGTACGAGACGCCCTGCATGCCTGTTTCTTCGTAGGCCGCCTGATGCGAACAGTTGTTATATATATAATAGGTATGCTCCGCACCGTTCTTCAGTCCGCGTATCCGGCACCCGATGCTCGTCTCGCCGTCGTAGTTCTCGCCGAGGTCTTGCGGATTCGGCAGCACAGCCTTGAGGAACTGCAGGGGAACAATCTTCACCACAGCCTCGCCCGAGCCGTCTGCCTTCGGTGCGCGATACTCCACTTCGTCGATGCGGCTCATGCCGATGTTCTGTATCACATCTAGGTACGTCAGATACTGCTGGCCGAACGTCATCCAGAAGCGTGCGCGACGGATGGTGGGATAGTTGATGACCAGCGATTCTATCTCCTCGTGGTGCAGCAGGTAGCTTTCCTTCGGACCGATGTTGGGGTACGTCAGCGGCTTGTGGATTTCCATCGGTTCGGTCTCCACGTACTGACCGTTCTCCCAGTAAAGGCCCTTCTGTGTAATCTCGCGGATGTTGATTTCGGGATTGAAATTCGTAGCAAAGGCCTTGTGGTGATTGCCTGCGTTGCAGTCCACAATGTCGAGATATTGTATTTCGTCGAAGTGATGCTTTGCTGCATAGGCCGTGAAGATGCTCGTCACTCCGGGGTCGAAACCGCAGCCCAGTATGGCCGTCAGACCAGCCTTCTCGAATCGCTCGCGGTAAGCCCACTGCCAGGAATACTCGAAGTGCGCCTCGTCCTTCGGCTCATAGTTGGCCGTGTCGAGATAGTTGCAGCCCGTCTGCAGGCAAGCCTCCATGATGGTGAGGTCCTGATAAGGCAGGGCCAGATTCATCACGATGTCGGGCTTGTAGGCACTCAGCAGGGCCACCAGCTCCTCCACGCTGTCGGCATCCACGCGAGCCGTCTGCACCTTTGTGCCATACTTGCTGGCCAGCACGTCGGCCAGCGCCTTGCACTTCTTCTCCGTGCGGCTGGCTATCATCACTTCCTTGAACACGTCTGGGTTCTGCGCCACCTTGTGCGCTGCCACCGTGGCCACGCCACCGGCTCCGATTATCAATACTCTTCCTTGCATAGCTATGTCTTGTTTTGATTTGTACTTTTTGTTGTTCTTCGTGCCGTATGGCCGAAATCATTGGCAAACATACAAAAAAAAGTCCAAAGTCGCAAAGACTTCGGACTCTTTTTTTCGGTCAATTGCTGTCGGGCTGTCGCTCTCCCACATGTCAGCGCCCGAGGTATCAGAAGCCGCCGGGGCCACCGAAGCCGCCATTGCCGCCAAATCCACCGCGGCCACCACCGAAGTTGCCACGACCACCGTCGCGCGGGCCACGCTGCCCATCGCGCTGTCCCTGCGAGGGACGCTGCTGGCCGAAGATTTTCATCAGTTGCTGCGGCTTGAGCGTCTTGCCAAACTCGGCGTAATATTTTTTCTGCACATCGAGCCGTTTCTGCATGGCCTCAATCATTTTCTCCTGACGCTCGAAAGCACCCTTGATGCGGTTCGTAATTTCCTCGTCCGACATCTCGCTCAGTTTCTTACGCTCACCACGTTCCTCTGCATTCTCGCCACGCTGGCGCTCGGCCATCGGAGCCATCAGTTCGTTCTGATATTCAGTGTAGAGATTCACGAAGGCCGTCTTGGCATCGTCCTTCAAGTCGAAGTCCTTGGCCAGTTGTTCTGCCTGATTCTTCACCATCTCGGCGCGCATCTTTGCGCGGTCTTCATTGCTGCGACGCTCGCCCTGTGCCATAGCTGCCGTGCTGAAAAGTGCTACGGCCAGCAGTAAAATTGTCTTTTTCATTTTGTCCAATGTTTTTTGTCGTTTCGGTTTGTATTCTTCAGTACTGAGTTTTTCTCGTTCTCACCTTCTCAGACCGACCACGCACCGAAAAGTTTAAACGGTCCCGACGAAAGAAATGTTAAAATGCGACACGTCGCATGAGCGAAAACCACGCGTCGCATCACTCACAGCGACACGTCGCATGAACGAAAACTACGCGTCGCATTTCTGCCGCCTCAGCGCACTGTGATATGGAAGCAACCTTGCTTCACCTCGTACTTCACATAGCAGCGCCCCTGCTCGCGCACGTCGCGAAGCACCTCGCTGAGCACCCACTTCAGTGTGTCGTTGCGCACGGCGCGACGCTCTGGCCCGTCGGGTGGAGACACCGTGAAGTATCGGTTGTAGCAAATGTCGAATGTGGTGCCGAATCGATGACAGCTCTGTTCGCTGGCATTGCCGTTGTGACGAAGCAGACGTGCCACATCGTCCTCGGTACGCAACACACTGGTGACGATGAGCTTATGGAGCGGCACTCCCTTCACGTAGAGGCTGTCTAGGAACGAGCGGCTGATGTCCTGCAGCAGATGGCTGGCTCGCGGCACGAGGTAAGGGATACTGCTGTGCATCGCTTTGTCTATCTCGAAGTACGGGTTGGCACCGATGAAGACGAGTTCGCTTTTGCGCTCCTCGGCCTCCAGACGGTCGCGCACCGGCTTCACTCCCCACTGACGCGCGGCTAGGATTTGCACATCCTGCACATCGGGGAAGCAGGCATTGTATGAGGCCACGCTACGGATTGGGTGCGGCCGCAAGGAATCGCGGCGGAGCACACGTCTCTCGCCGGCGCTATCGGACTTCGGCTCTTCTATGACAGGCGCAGCCACCGAATCGGTCGCCACGGCCAACTGCGCTTCACACGCCGCCGGCATCACCTCGGGATGACAGTATCGCACCACGCCAAGCACGGCAACGGCTGCTCCGCAGAGCCCCAAATAGAGTTTTTTCTTTAGTCTTCGCATCTTTTCGCGAACAAAGTTAAGGAAAAAAGTGGCATATTCAAAATAGAATGACTAATTTTGTGGCAAAATATGCGAAACTGACGAATGATAGAGAAACACATTGTCATCGAAGACATCGACCCCGTAGTCCTCTACGGTGTGAACAATGCCAACCTGCAACTGCTGAAGGCGCTCTATCCGAAACTGCGCATAGTGGCTCGCGGAAACGTGCTTCACGTCATGGGCGACGAGCTGCAGATGTGCGCCTTTGAGGAGAACGTGGAAAAGTTGCAGCAACATTGCCTTACCTACAACAGCCTGCTGGAGGAAGACGTGCTGCAGATAATAAAGGGCGAGAAGACGGGCCGCGAGAGTGCCGAAGGCGTCATCGTCTACAGTGTCACGGGCAAGCCCATTACCGCTCGCAGCGAGAATCAGCAACGGCTGGTGGAGGCCTACGCAAAAGACGACCTCATCTTTGCCGTCGGGCCAGCCGGCTCGGGAAAGACATACACGAGCATCGCACTGGCCGTGAGGGCACTGAAAAACAAGGAGACGCGCAAGATCATCCTCTCGCGCCCGGCAGTCGAAGCCGGCGAGAAGCTGGGGTTCCTGCCTGGCGACATGAAGGAGAAAATAGACCCGTACCTGCAGCCGCTCTACGATGCGCTCGAAGATATGATTCCCAATCAGAAGCTGCGCGAAATGATGGAGCAGAACGTCATACAGATTGCACCGCTGGCATTCATGCGCGGCCGCACGCTGAACGACGCTGTCATCATTCTGGACGAGGCACAGAACACCACGAGCGCCCAGATAAAAATGTTCCTCACACGACTGGGAATGAACTCCAAAATGATAGTCACCGGAGACGTCACGCAGATAGACCTGCCGCAGAACGTCAGATCGGGACTCGTGGAGGCACTCGACATCCTGAAGGACCTGAAAGGTGTGAGCATCATACGCCTCAACAAGAAAGACATCGTACGCCACCGACTCGTCACACGCATCGTAGAGGCATACGAAAACAAGAAGGAAGAAACAACGCAAACTACAAACCAGAAATAACATGAAGGCTTTAACAAGAACCGAGCTGAACCTGCCGAACCAGGTCAGCGTCTATCACGGGAAAGTACGCGACGTGTACAACATCAACAACGACCTGATGGTTATGGTGGCCACCGACCGCATCTCGGCATTCGATGTCATCCTGCCCAAAGGCATCCCATTCAAGGGACAAGTGCTCAACCAGATTGCCGCCAGCTTCCTCGACGCCACGGCTGACATTGTGCCCAACTGGAAACTGGCCACGCCCGACCCGATGGTAACCGTTGGATTGAAAGCCGAAGGCTTCCGAGTGGAAATGATTATACGAGGCTACCTCACCGGCTCAGCCTGGCGCGAATACAAGAATGGCTGCCGCGAGCTGTGCGGTGTGCGCCTGCCCGACGGAATGCGCGAGAACCAGCGCTTCCCCGAACCCATCATCACGCCCACCACAAAGGCTGAGGAAGGACACGACGAGAACATCTCGCGCGAGGAAATCATCCGACAGGGAATCGTCTCGAAGGAGGACTACGAAGTGATGGAACGCTACACACGCGCCCTCTTCCAGCGCGGCACGGAGATAGCCGCCAAGAAAGGCCTCATCCTGGTGGACACGAAATACGAGTTCGGAAAGCGCGACGGCAAGGTTATCCTCATTGACGAGATTCACACGCCCGACAGCAGCCGCTACTTCTATGCCGAAGGCTACGACGAGAAGTTCCGCGCCGGCGAACCGCAGCGACAGCTCTCGAAGGAGTTTGTGCGCCAGTGGCTCATCGAACACAACTTCATGAACCAGCCCGGACAGGTGATGCCCGAGATAACCGACGAATACGCCCAGAGTGTAAGCGATCGCTACATCGAGCTCTACGAGCACATTGTGGGAGAGAAGTTTGTGCCCGCCTCGGACGAAGGCAACATCGAAGCCCGCATCCAGCGAAACGTGGAGGCTTGGCTTAAAACGCGCCAATAGTCAGCAGCTCTACCATCCCTCACAAAGGATTATGCGCAAGGGAAACTACGGTTGGGCAAGGGGAAATGAAGAATATACACCAATACTGGGTCTATGTCATGGCCAACGGCTGGAGAAACGTCATTTATATTGGTGTAACAAACAACCTTTACATCCGATACCTACAGCATAAGACAGGTGTAGTGGAAGGCTTCACAAAAAAGTATAAGTGTCACCATCTCATTTACTACGAGGAGTACACTTACATTGAAGATGCCATTCGACGAGAAAAAGAGCTGAAAGGCTGGAGGAGAGAGAAGAAAATGCGACTGATAAGACAGCAAAATCCTTTGCTTAAAGACTTAGCGTCCGAACTTGGTTGGAATGAGATTCCTCCTTCGTCGGAATGACAAGAGCAGAGGGCGGGACAAGAAGATGGCCACCACGTGTCATCCTGACAGAGCGAAGCGGAGGAAGGATCTCACGCAAACAACGGAAAGAAAGACGCGGAATGAGATTCCTCCTTCGTCGGAATGACAAGAACAGAGGGCGGTGACAAGTAGAAGGCCGCCACGTGTCATCCTGACAGAGCGAAGCAGAGGAATTAAGAGACAATAAAGAACAGCGTACAATGCCTTACGCACTCGAGGAAATAAAACCCTACCGCAAAGAGGGCACGAAGAAGGAGCTGGTGGAAGAGATGTTCAACCGCATCGCTCCCACCTACGATTCCCTCAATCACATCATGTCGCTGGGCATCGACCGCAGCTGGCGGCGCAAATCCATCGACGCTCTGAAGCCGCTCGCGCCCCAGCACATGCTGGACATCGCCACTGGCACAGGAGACTTTGCCATGCTGGCGGCACAGCGACTCGGGCCCCAAGAAATCATCGGTGCCGACATCTCGGAAGGCATGATGCAAGTGGCCAGGGAGAAGGTCGGGCAAGCCGGTCTGCAGGACATCATCACGTTTCAGATGGAGGACTGCACCCGCCTGAGTTTCGCCGACGGACGCTTCGATGCAGTGACGGTGGCTTACGGCGCTCGCAACTTTCAGGACTTGGATGCAGCGTTGCGCGAGATGTTCCGTGTGCTGCGCCCTCAAGGCCAACTGCTGCTGGTAGAACTCACTGCCCCGCCCCGCTTCCCCATGAAACAGCTGTTCTGGGTGTACGCCCACATTGTCATGCCGCTCTTGGGACGCATCATCAGTCACGACCCGACGGCTTACACCTATCTGCCCGCCTCGATGCAGGCCTTCCCGCAGGCCGAGGTGATGCAAGAGATTCTGCGGAAAGCGGGCTTCGCGCAGGTGCGCTGGAAACGCTTCACAATGGGCATCTGCACCATGTATCTGGCCACCAAAGATTAGGCGGCAAGAAAATAAAAGACAGACACGATGGATAAGGAGAAAGAACTCTACGGCCTCATCGGCTTCCCGTTGGGACACAGTTTCAGTCGCGGCTTCTTCACCGAGAAGTTCGCCCGCGAGCACATCAATGCAGCGTATCAGAACTTCCCCATCGAGCGCATCGACGAGTTGCCCCGCATCCTGTCGGAGCACCCCAACCTGCGCGGCCTGAACGTGACGTTGCCTCACAAGCAGGCCGTCATGCCGCTGCTCGATGAACTGAGTCCGGAGGCCAAGCGCATCGGGGCAGTGAACGTGATTCGCATCCGCCACCGGAACGGGAAGTTGCATCTGAAAGGTTTCAACAGCGACATTATCGGTTTCACAGAAAGCATCCGTCCGCTGCTGAAGCCGCATCACAAGAAGGCGCTGGTGCTGGGAACCGGCGGAGCCAGCCGCGCCATTCGTGTCGGGCTGGAGAGTCTGGGGCTGGAATGGAAATACGTCAGCCGCACACGTCGCGAAGGCATGTTCGCCTACGAAGAGATAGACAAAAAAACCGTACATGAATACCGCGTCATCGTAAACTGTTCGCCCGTTGGCATGTTTCCTCACTCGGATGAGTGCCCAGCCATTCCCTACGACTGCCTCGACAGCGAGCACCTGCTCTTCGACCTCGTTTACAACCCCGAGGAGACGCTCTTCATGCGCCGTGGGGCAGAGCATGGCGCCACCGTAAAGAACGGCCTCGAGATGCTCCACCTGCAGGCCGTTGCCAGCTGGCAGTTCTGGCACTGCGAGGATTAAGCGCACACTCCCTCGCAATCAGCACACACAAGAGATTTCTTTCAGAAGTGCAGGCGGACATCCACTCCCACCTGCAAGGGCTTTCCGTGCTGGCTGAAGCCACGGCCCATGCTCTCGAAGTAGAACGTATTGTACTTCGTCTGCGTCAGGTTGCGGCCCCACACTTCCAGCTGCGCCCACTTGGTATTGAGCACGGCGCGAGCTGCGAGCAAGTTGTAATAATCCTGACACGCGGAGTTACTCTCCGTCCAGTAAATCTTGCCGGCGCCCGAATAGGTGGCTCCGAGGGTAAGACCCTTGGCCCAGCCGTCGCCAAGGAAGAAGGTGTAGCTGGCATCGGCGCCCACCGTGTGCCGCGGAGCGAAGGGCACATAGTTGTCTTTGTAGTTCACACCGTAGCCGTCATCGTAATCGCGGAAAGCCGAGTGCGTGTAACCGTAGTTGGCAGCAAACGACAGGTGGCGATTGGGATTCCAGCGGCCCGACAACTCGGCTCCGTAGCTGCGACTCCGTCCGGCATTCACCATCATGCGTCCCAGTCCCTGCGGAGAGAAGCGGGCAATCTGCTGGTCGCGCGTATCAATCCAGAAAAGCGAGGCGTCGGCCTGCAAGCGGTGGTCGGCCGTGTTGAGGTGCGTTCCCACTTCGTAGTTCCAGTTGTACTCGGGCTTGTAGGTTGTGGTCAGCGCCACATCGGGCGTTGCCACCGCAGGCATATTGGAACGGATGCGGCCCATTATCATGTTGATATGCGCATTCGGGTCGAAGCCGGGAATGGGCGGCACATTGGCAAAGAGGTTCGTGAGATAAGCCTCCGTTCCAGTCTGGATGGCAGTCATCATCTGGCTGCGCATCTCGGTCTGCAGCAGGTCGCTGAACATCTGCACATTGTAGCCTCCGCTTCGCGAGCCGCGGCTTACCGAGGCATACACATTGCTGGCCGCACCGAACTCGTACTTCAGCGCCACCTTGGGCAGCAGGTGCAGATAGTCATTCGTCACCGTCCCGCGCAGCAGCGGAGCGGCGTTCTGGTTCGTCAGGTTGACACTGTTGCGCGGGTTGGCACTCGTCATTGCGAAGTCGAAATCTACGCTGCCCGGCGCATCGTACTCCATGTGGTTGCGCTCGTAGTCCACTCGCACTCCGAGCGAGAGCGTCAGGTGTTTTGCCAGCTCCAGATTCGACTGGTGGAAGAAGGCAGCATTAAGGCTCGGCGTATCGAACACGCCACCCATCTGCAGTTCGCGGTTACGCAGCGTCACGGACATCGGGCCCATGCCCTGCGCCGTAAGGTCGGGCAGGCTGCCATTGATGGTCTGCGAGAGCCAGTTCACACCGTCGCTCATGAAGACGACGGGCACGTCTGAATGCAAGTCCTGATACAGGACATTCGCTCCCAGCACGCCGTCCCACCAGTCGGTGACCTTGCCCTTCAGAGTCAGCTCCTCCGAGAGTGTGTTGATGCGCTGCTTCTGTGTGAGCGTATAGATGTCATCGGGCAGGAAGTCCTGGTCCATGAACATGCGGTCGTTCAGGTACTCGTAGCCCGTCACACTGTTCAACGTAAAGCGGTTCATGCGGTACTCCGTATTGAGTCCCACATTCAGCATGTTGCGACGATAGGAGCCCTCGCGGTTAGCTGCTATCTGTCCGATATTGGCCGCATACTGCTCGGCTGCCGGATTGAGTGCGCCCTCGTAGAAATAAGGATACGCGCCCTCGCGCGAGTAGTCCCACTTGGCATTGACATCGAAGCTGAGTCGCTCGGTGGCCGTCCAGATACCGCGCAGCCGTGCGCCGCCTGCCTGCGAGTCGTCCACCTTGCGGCCCGTCAGGTCGTTTTTGAAGAAGCCGTCCGAGCCCTCGTAGTAGCCGCCGCCCGAGAAGGCAAACGACTCGGCGGGATGGTGGTAGTGCATCACAGAGGCGCGACGCAGGTTCTCCTTCGAGGCATAGCCGAGGGTCACATCCGTGCCTTCGTACTCCATCGGGTTGTGGGAATACACCTTCACCAGTCCGCCCAGCGTGTTGCGACCGTAGATGGTGCCTTGCGGACCGCGCAGCACGTCGATTCGCTCCACGTCAAAGAGGTTGAAGTCGAAGGCCGACTTATCGAGATACGGGATGTCATCTACATAAAGTCCCACGGCCGGCGTATTGATGCGGCTACCCACGCCACGGATATAAGCCGCACTGGTCAGCCGCGAGCCGTAGTCGGGCATAAAGAAATTGGGCACTAGGCAGCTGACATGCTTCAGCGAGGTGACGCGGTTCGACTTCACCATCTGCGCATTCAGCGTGCTCACGGCCAGCGCCTGCTGGCGATACGGGCTGTTCTCCTTCGTGGCTACGACGGTCAGTTCCTTCATGTCTATGGTATCGTTCAGTTCCTCGCCCAAAGCGGGAAGAACGGTAAGCAGTGCCACCACAATGGCCAATGAATTCTTCTTCATATCTTGCATAGTTTTTATCGTTTTCGGCCGCAAAGGTACACCGATTCCATGGTTCTCGCAATCCTCATTTGTGAGGATATTTAGGGTAGCCCCTCCCCCCCGGCCCCTCCCGAGGGAGGGGCGTAATATCATTTACTGATTTACTCATTTACTCCGTCCCCTCTCGGAGAGGGGTTTGCGGTGAGACTAAAAAAAAGGAGGACTCGCGCCCTCCTTTTTTACGATTCTATGGAAAGAATGCTTAGAACGTCCAACCAAGACGGATGGCGGGCTCGCAGTAGAAGCCGCCGTCCATGTCGCGGTTTGCACCCTTAACCTTAGTCTTTGTGGTGGTCGTGCCAGCCTTCACTTCTCTCTCCCAGTCATTCTCGCTGGAGCTCGTCACTTTCAGACCAAGCTCTGCACCGCAGTACAGACCCTTCCACAGGTACACGTCAATGCCCGTGAACACGCCTGCCGTGAAGCCAAAAGAAGCGAAGTTACCCTGATTGTCGGCACCAGAATAAGTGGTCTCCATAATGCCACCGACACCGTCGGGAGCCTCTTCCTTTGCACTGGCAAAGAACTTAATGATACCCAGCTGAGCACCTGCATAGAGGTCGATGCGGTTGGTCATGTTGAAGTGACGCTCGTAGCCCAGATTCAGGCCGAAGTTGCCTCTTCTCCAGTGGCTCACATATTCCTTCGAAGCAACTTCCGTCGTGTTCTTGCGGCCATCCACATTAAAGCCAACATTCAAGCGAAGAGCGTCAGCATCCGAGAGGAAGTAACGAACCTTGACGCCATTAATCAGGTCGAACGTGTTGTAGTTGTTCGAGAAGGGATTGAAACCAATCTCCACACCGAAATCACCCTGCTCAGGCATGTAAGACTCCTTCTGAGCGTTCACACTGGTGGCAACGAAAACAGCAGCCACAGCAATCAAAAATTTCTTCATAACGTTTTTTTTTGTTGTTAAACTATGTTTGTTGTTAAAAACAATGCAAAGATAGTGAAATAATACGAAACATGCAAGAAAAACAGACAAAATATTACATCTGCACCCACAAAATATACGCAAACAGGCCGCCAGCGAGAGTGCCACACATGGTGAAAAAACAGCCATGCGTCGCATCGCTCACAGCGACGCGTCGCGTGAACGAAAACTACACGTCGCGTGAGCCCATGCGACGCGTGGCGTGAAACAGCATTCAGCGTAGCGTCGGAAGACCTCTGCGGCTAGGTGACAAACGAGGCAGCAAAATATCAGATAAGGCTGCAGGATGTCAACTTTCCCAGGAAAAAGGGCGTCAACAAATTTAGCAAAAGCGCAAAAAACTGTCAATCGGCTCAGGGAGAAACCCGCCGTTTTGCATTTTGCATTTTGCATTTTTGCAAATTTGCATACATGGGGAAGTATAAGCCCATTTTGGACGAAAAAAAATCTCAAAAATCGAGAAAAAAAATGACGTAATTTCTATATATTTATTAAAAAGATTATTTAATTAACTAATAAGTTAATTAAATAATCTTATATAACCAAATATTCTGATATATTTTTTCATTCCCGTAGGGTTGGGAAGTAACCCCCTACCCCCTTAAAGACGAAGCCTCACACACTGCAGCGTGCAAATTTGCAAAAATGCAAAATGCAAAATGCAAAGACAGCCCCTAACTCTGTCTTTTCCGGACTGCACACAAAAGGCCTGTTCCTCCCAAGGCCACATATCCGCCACAGGAGGCAAGGGCGCTCAGATTTCCTCCACCCGGACGTAACCGTTCAGAATGGCATAGACAGTAAGGCCCGAGAGAGACTTGATGCCGGTCTTCTCCTGCAAGTTCTTGCGATGCGTGATGACCGTGGTGGGACTGATGTTGAGCTGGCGGGCAATCTCCTTGTTGATAAGCCCCTTCACCATGAGGCAGAGCACCTCCACCTCGCGGGCCGACAGTTCGGGCTGCAACTGGGGGCTGTGCGGCATACGACGCGTGCCGTAGTCGGGGCCGTGGAAAGAGCCCGCTGCATGGTTGCCACCCATCTGGCGCAGCTGCATAATCTGCCCGGCAAACTGCGCCTCGGGCAGGCTGACATTGAGCGCCGGCAAGTGGACACGCTGCAGCTGCTCGGCATTCTGCACCAGCAGGATGACCCGAGGACCCAACTGTTGGAAAAACTCCACTTGCTGGAAGTAGATGGAATAGGACACGAAATAATATACGAAACCGAAGGGCGTATCTCTCATCAGGTCGGCAAAAGAAGAGAATACACGCACCGTAGCCTCGGGCAAAAGCTCTTGCAACAGAGACCTCAAACCGATGCAAGCCAGCGTGTTGCTGTCGATGACGGCAAGTTCCACCTCTCGTTTCATGCGGCAAAGGTAAAAAAAATATTCGTCAAAACGCATTACAATACACAAGAAAGTTGTATCTTTGCAAAAAAACTACAAGAAGAGGTCGCCAAGACCACAAAAACGACATCGAAAGACAGACAAAAAAGATGAAACAGAAGAGTTGGCTCGCCATATTGGCATTTGTGTTTCTGGCAACGGCTTGTCACGAAAAGATAGACACCACGGCACGTTACGTTTTTAAGGAGAACACCATCATCAGCTACCTCGAGAAGCACAAAGAGGACTACGGCGCGTATCTGGACATACTCTATCGCGTACCGGTGAGCACGGTCAGCGCCACCACTCTGGGCCAGCTGCTGTCGGCACGCGGACACTACACCGTCTTTGCACCGACGAACGAGGCCATCGAAGCATATCTGGACACGCTGGCAAGCGAGGGCATCATCGAATACGCCTCGTGGGAAGCGTTTAAAGACAGCACCGTACTCGACTCCATCCGTCAGGTGATAGCCTACAACAGCATTATCGATTGCGGCGACACAGACCACGCCTTCGAGACGCACGACTTCCCCGGCACGCAAGGTGCAGAAATCACCATAGCGAACATGTACGACCGCAAGTTGCCAATCTACTACGTGCCGGGCACCGACACTATCCGCATCTTCAACCAGTATGACATCCACGAACGCAACCGCGACATCCTGGTGCTGAACGGAGTCATCCACCAGATGAAAGACGTCATTGCGCCGCGCAGCATCACAGCCGCCGTATATCTGCAAGACGTCATCGACCACCAGCGCGAAGGCTATCTGGTGATGGCACGCGCCATACTGGCCTGCGGCCTGAAGGACACGCTGAATGCCATACGCGATGAAGTGTACGAAACCAAATACAAGAACGGCGACATCCCCGACCTGCAAGGCATGGGCGACCTCGGCTTCGATGCTACCGCCTGCTACGCTCCGCAGCACCGCAAATACGGCTTCACCATCTTTGCCGAGCCGGATGAGTTCTGGCGCAGCCAAGGCTTAGACCCGACGGCACCCGACCTGCTGGAGAAACTCGTGCAATGGATACAGGACAACCACCAGTATGCCCAGGAAGACGTCTTTACGACCAGCACCGACTACGCCAACCCGAAGAACCTGCTCTACCAGTGGACCACCTATCACATCCTGCCCATGCGACTGGCGGCCGACAAGTTGGTGGCTCACTACAACGAGATTGGCTACAGCCCGTCGAACCCGTGGAACCTCTCGATTGCCGTCTATGACATCTACACCACCATGGGACAGCGACGCCTGCTGAAACTCTACGAGAGCCGCGAGAGCAACGGAGTCTTCCTCAACCGCTTCCCGAACCTCGACAACAAGCGCACGGGCACCTATCACGAAATCTCGTGCGACGCAGACAAGACGGGATGCAAGATTGGCAACGAAGACACACGAGCCGTCTTGAGCGACATCATCAACTGCAACATCTTTCCCATCGACAAGCCGCTGGCATACACAGACGACACCCGCAACAACCTGATGCGCCAACGACTGCGTTTCGACGGGCAGAGCCTCTTCCCCGAATGTGCAAACAATGACATCCGCCTCAACCCGAGCACCGACAACAAGAAGAAATACACCTATGCGCCTCGCGATGTCATCTACCGCTACTTCGACAACATGTGGCAAGGCGACGACACCTATGTCTGCTTCTTCAACTATGCAGGCGGCAACCCCAGCCTGAACGCAGACGAGATAAAAGCCGGAGGCCGCTACGATGTCACCATCAAGCTGCCACCCGTGCCCAAACGCGGCACCTACGAGCTGCGCTACGCCTGCCTGAACCGAAGCTACCGCGGCGTCTGCCAAGTCTACCTCGGCACGGACCTCAACAAACGCGTCATCACCGGCATCCCCATAGACATGACCAAGAACCTGTGGGGCTTCGACTCGGGATACGAGCGCGACACGGACGACCAAGACTACAATGCCGAAGTGGACAAGCGCATGAGGAGCCTGGGATACATGAAGGGATGCATGTCCTACGGAGCATCGGGCAACCCCTCGCAGGCCATGCGCATCAACTCGAGCTATTCGTGCATGAGGCAGATTATCGTGCGCCGCACCATGGACCCGTCTGAGACGTACTACCTGTCGTTCAAGAACGTGCTCGACAACTTCAAGGAACTCTATATCGACTACTTCGAACTCTGCGCCAAGGAAGTGTACGACAACCCGATGGAGCCGGAGGACATCTGGTAAGGCGAACAAAACGTAAGTTTCCCGACCCGATTTATATCAATTTAGCCTTTTACTTATTCCAAATTTCCACGTGCAGCGGTCTGCGATTTGGAGATTTGGAATATTTTTATTACCTTTGCGCCCAAATAAATATATTAAAACGAGAATGGGTAACCAGCGCTACATGATGCGCGGCGTAAGCGCAGCAAAAGAGGACGTCCACAAGGCCATCCACAACATAGACAAAGGCATTTTTCCGCAGGCATTCTGCAAAATCATACCCGACATACTGGGCGGAGACCCGGAGTACTGCAACATCATGCATGCCGACGGAGCCGGCACTAAGAGCAGCCTCGCCTACATGTACTGGCGCGAGACGGGCGACCTCGGCGTCTGGAAAGGCATTGCACAGGATGCACTCATCATGAACACGGACGACCTGCTCTGCGTGGGTGCCGTAGACAACATCCTCGTCTCCTCGACCATCGGCCGCAACAAGATGCTCATCCCGGGCGAAGTAATCAGCGCCATCATCAACGGCTCGGAAGAACTGATGAGCGAGATGCGCCAAATGGGCATCGGCATCTACGGCACGGGCGGCGAGACAGCCGATGTGGGCGACCTGGTGCGCACCATCATTGTGGACTCTACCGTCACCTGCCGCATGAAGCGCAGCGATGTCATTGACAACGCCAACATCCGACCGGGAGACGTGATAGTGGGACTCAGCAGCTCGGGACAAGCCACTTACGAGAAAGAGTACAACGGAGGCATGGGCAGCAACGGACTGACCAGCGCCCGCCACGATGTGTTCTGCCACCTGCTGGCCGAGAAGTACCCCGAGAGCTACGACCACGCAGTGCCCGAGGAACTGGTGTACAGCGGCACGTGCCGGCTCACCGACCAGATAGAAGGCTCGCCACTGACGGCCGGCAAGCTGGTGCTCTCTCCCACTCGCACCTACGCTCCAGTCATCAAACGACTGCTCGACGAGATGCGCCCGCAGATTCACGGCATGGTGCACTGCACGGGCGGTGCGCAGACCAAGGTGCTGCATTTTGTCGGCGACAACTGCCATGTGGTGAAGGACAACCTCTTCCCGCTGCCACCACTCTTCCGCCTCATCCAGGAGCAGAGCGGCACAGACTGGGACGAGATGTACCGCGTCTTCAACATGGGACACCGCATGGAGATTTACGTGGCACCCGAGGATGCAGAGAAGGTGATAGCCGTCAGCAAGAGCTTCAACATTGACGCTCAGATAATCGGCCGCATCGAGGAAGGACGAAAGAGCCTCACCATCAAGAGCGAGTTCGGAGAGTTTAACTATTAGCCTCGCCCCGGCTTCCTCAGGAAAGGAAGAGAGAAAACGAAATTCGGCAATGAAAGAAATAAAGATCTACACCACTCGCGACTGGGCTCGCCAAATGTGCCTCATGATGTGCTACATGGCATTGCTGATGGCATGCTTCCGCTGCGCAATGGCTGGCAAATGGCTCTACGCAGCCGGTTTCCTGCTGGGAGCGATTGGATGGATTATCCTCTACATCATCGACCGGAGAAAGATAGAGGAGAAGAACAAATAAGGAGGGATGGGCGTCTCTCCACTTTGACAAGTTAAAATGATAGAAAATAACAACCTACTCAACAAGCTGGACGGCCTCGTGGCACGCTACGAAGAGGTCAGCACACTGATTACCGACCCGAACGTAATCGGCGACCAGAAGCGCTACGTCAAGCTCACGAAAGAATACAAAGACCTGGGCCGCATCATGGAAGCGCGTCGCGAGTACATGGGCTGCCTCCAGAATATAGCAGACGCCAAGGAGATGCTGGCCGCGGAAGACGACGCCGAAACCAAGGAGATGCTGCGCGAGGAAATGGCCGAGAGCGAGAAACGCATCCCCGAACTCGAGGAGGAAATCAAATTGCTGCTCGTGCCAGCCGACCCCGAAGACGACAAGAACGTCATCATGGAGATACGAGGCGGCACAGGAGGCGACGAGGCAGCGCTGTTTGCCGGCGACCTCTTCCGCATGTACTCGAAGTACATCGAGATGAAAGGCTGGAAGATGGCCGTGAGCAGCTTCAGCGAGGGAGCCGTAGGAGGATACAAGGAGATTATCTTCAGCGTGACGGGCGAAGGCGTCTACGGCATCCTGAAATACGAATCCGGCGTCCACCGAGTGCAGCGAGTTCCGGCCACCGAGACACAGGGTCGCGTTCACACCAGTGCTGCCACAGTGGCCGTGCTGCCCGAAGCAGAGGAGTTTGATGTGGAAATCAACGAAGGCGCCATCAAGTGGGACACGTTCCGCTCGAGTGGAGCCGGCGGACAGAATGTGAACAAGGTGGAGTCCGGAGTGAGGGCTCGCTACATGTGGCGCAACCCAAACACGGGAGTGGAGGAGGAAATCTTGGTGGAGTGCACCGAGACGCGCGACCAGCCGAAGAACAAGGAACGTGCCTTGGCCCGACTGCGCACCTTCATCTACGACAAGGAGCACCAGAAGTATATCGATGACATCGCCTCGCGACGCAAGACAATGGTCTCCACTGGCGACCGCTCGGCAAAGATTCGCACCTACAACTACCCGCAGGGACGCATCACCGACCACCGCATCGGGTACACCATCTATAATCTGGCCGCCTTCATGGACGGCAACATACAGGACTGCATCGACCACCTCATTGTGGCCGAGAACGCCGAAAGACTTAAAGAGAGCGCATTGTAAAGAAACATGAGACTCACAGACATTCTATCCAGCGCTGCCCGCTCGTGCCTCCAGCGATTCCCTGTCCCAGCGGCCTTCATCACCGCTCTGACAGTGTTCGCTGTCTGTGTCATTCTGGTCGAGCCAGAGTCGGAGCGGCTGGTGGGTTCTGTGGCCTACTTCCTTGGCATAGGATTCCTGCTCGCGCTGTCGCTGAAGCTTTGGAGCGAGGAACGGACGTGGTCGAAAAAAGAATTGGCCGTTCATGCCGTCGCCTACCTCATTCTTCTCCTCGACAGCATCTATCTCTATTGCATCAACTTCGGCCAAGGCGGCCGAGGCACTGAGACATTCCTCATGCACGCCTCTGCCATTCTGGCGCTCACGCTGACGGTTTTCTTCCTCTCGTTCCGTGGCGAACGAACGGACATCCCTTGGTGGAACTTCGCGCTGCGTGTGGTCACGAGTGCCGTAGTCTGCGTCCTTATCGGTGGCATCCTGTGGGGCGGCCTCAGCCTGCTACTGAAATCCATGGACTGGCTCTTCCACATTAAGTTGGGCTGGAAGTGGTACAGCATCACGGGGCTGCTCGTGGCTGGTTACCTGCCGGCACTACTCTTCCTCGGCCGCATCCCCAGCGGCGCAGAGAAGCACGACAGCGAGCCGCTGCGCTCGGGATTCCTGGCCGGCGTCTTCCGCTACCTCTTCTTGCCGCTGGAAGCGCTGTACATTGTGGTGCTATATGTCTATGCGCTGCAGATTCTCCTGCGCTGGGAACTGCCGAACGGTCAGGTGTCGTGGCTCATCATTGCTTCGATGGTTGGCCTCATCGCTCTCGAGATTGGGCTCTATCCCACCCGTCACGCCGAAAACCGTCGCTTCGACCACACAGTAGCTCGGCTGCTGCCGCTCGTTCTGACTCCGCTCCTGTTGCTGATGACCGTAGGCATCATCCGCCGCTTCAGCGACTACGGCATCACCATAGCGCGCCTCTACCTCATTACGCTCAACGCGTGGTTTTATGCCGTTTGCATCGGGCTGTTCCTCACTCGGGCGCGACGTATCAACTGGATACCCATTACCTTTGCGGCACTGTTCCTACTGACGTCGGCTCTGCCGCTGAACTACACCAACCTCACCCGCCATACGCTGCTCAGGGAAGTGAAGCAAGCATTCGCAAAAGCAGAAGTAACGAACCTGCCACTCGATGCAGACCATTATCAAACACTCATGCAGAGACTCACACAGGAGGAGCGGAATCGCATCAGTTCGATACTCGCTTATCTCGAATCTACCTTTAACACCCAGACGATAGAGCCACTCGTGACGCAGCAAAAGAAGCCCATCTATTTTGGAGAATTCATCAACATAGAACGTGACAGCGTTGAAACCGTTTCCACCCACGAATATTATGCTGTCGCAAAACTCAACCACCTCCACATCCCAGAGGGCTACACTGAGCTGTATGCCGAGGTGAACAGCCACGACGAGTTCTGCGCCGACCGTCTGCAGGACACAGTCGAGGTGCCAGTCAGCAATACCGAAATATCAGATACAGTAATTGTCAGCCTCGAGGCGCTGAAGGCATTGGACGAACGAATGGACACGTTTGTTACCCTGCCCACCAAATCCTCCGGCAACCGCTACTTCCTCCAGAGTTTTTCTCTCATTTCCAATGAAGATACCACCTCACATCTTACTCTGAATGGTTATCTGCTGACGAAAGAAACAAAAGAATAACCACACATAAATCGACATAAGCATGACAAGACAGGAACTATTCGACAATATCCGGCGCAAGCAGACATTCCTCTGCGTGGGCTTGGATACTGACATAAAGAAAATTCCGCCGCACCTGCTGCAGAAGGAAGAGCCTATCTTCGAGTTCAACAAGGCCATCATCGATGCCACTGCACCCTACTGCGTGGCCTACAAGCCCAACATTGCCTTCTACGAAAGTATGGGCACCAAAGGCTGGACGGCACTGGAGAAGACGGTGGCCCACATCCGACAGAACTACCCCGACCAGTTCATCATTGCCGACGCCAAGCGTGGCGACATTGGCAACACCAGCGCCATGTATGCCCGCACATTCTTCGAGGCGATGGATGTGGACGCAGTCACCGTGGCTCCCTACATGGGCGAAGACAGCGTTACACCCTTCCTTGGTTACGACAGCAAGTGGGTCATCCTGCTTGCACTGACAAGCAACAAGGGCAGCCTCGACTTCCAGCACCTGAAGACCGAAGACGGCGGAAAACTCTACGAGGAAGTCCTCAAGAAGAGCCAGCAGTGGGCCAGCGAGGAGCAGATGATGTACGTAGTGGGCGCCACACAAGCCGAGGCGCTGCAAGGCATTCGGCAGCTTGTGCCCAACCATTTCCTGCTCGTACCAGGCATCGGTGCGCAAGGAGGCAGCCTCGCTGAGGTTTGCCGCCATGGCATGAACGACACATGCGGCCTGCTGGTGAACAGCAGTCGTGCCATCATCTACGCAGACAGCTCGGCCGACTTTGCAAAGACCGCTGGCGAGAAAGCACGCGAAGTGCAGCAACAAATGAAAGAAGAATTGAAACGCATATAACAACAAACACCCAATACGATATGGAATTTACAGCCGAGATGATAGCAGGCATGGTGCAAGGCACCGTGGAGGGCAACCCCAAAGCCATCGTAAACAACTTCGCAAAGATTGAGGAAGGCCGCCCCGGATGCATCAGCTTCCTTGCCAATCCCAAATACGCTCATTACCTCTACGAGACACAGAGCTCCGTAGTGCTCGTGAATCGCGACTTCAAACTCGAGGGCGAGACGAAGGCCACGCTCATCCGTGTGGACAATGCCTACGAGACAGTGGCCAAACTGCTTACCCTCTACGAAAGCATGAAGCCGAAACGCACGGGCATAGACCCGCTGGCCTTCGTGGCTCCCACAGCAAAGATTGGTAAGGACGTTTATCTGGCTCCTTTCTCGGCTGTGGGCGACAACGCAGTCATCGGTGACGGAGCACAACTTCATCCCCATGCCACGGTCGGAGCCAACGCTTCAATCGGTGAGAACACCATCATGTACAGCAACTCAGTGGTATATCACGACTGCAAAGTGGGCAACCGCTGCGTCCTCCATGCCGGATGCGTCATCGGTGCCGACGGCTTCGGTTTTGCTCCCACCGAAAACGGATACGAGAAAATCCCGCAGATTGGCATCGTCACCATAGAAGACGACGTAGAGATTGGCGCCAACACCTGTGTGGACCGCAGCACCATGGGCAGCACCTATGTGCGCAAAGGAGTCAAGCTGGACAACCTCGTTCAGATTGCCCACAACTGCGAAGTGGGCGCCAACACGGTGATGTCGGCTCAAGTGGGAGTGGCAGGCAGCACTAAGATTGGAGAGTGGTGCATGTTTGGCGGTCAAGTGGGCATTGCCGGACACGCACACATCCCCAACCGCACGATGGCCGGTGCCCAGTCCGGCATCCCCAATTCCATAAAGAAGGAAGGACAGGCACTGCAAGGCTCGCCAGCCATCGAAGGAAAACTCTTCTGGCGCGCCGCAGCCATCTACAAGAACCTGCCAGACATGTGGGCCGACATGAACAAGATGAAAAAGCAGGTGGCAGAACTGCAAGCGCAACTGCAAGAACTGAAAGAAAAACAATAATACAGCCCCAAACCCGAAAGTAAGCAATGTCTAAGCAAAACACTCTGAACGGGAGTTTCTCCCTGAAAGGGAAAGGCCTGCACACAGGACTCAACTTAACCGTCACATTCAATCCGGCCGAGGAGAACCACGGCTATAAGATACAACGCATCGACCTTCCCGACCAGCCCATCATCGAAGCGGTGGCCGAAAACGTCATCGACACGCAGCGAGGCACAGTCCTGGCTAAAGGCAACGCACGATGCAGCACAGTGGAGCACGCCATGGCAGCTCTCTACGCTCACGGAGTGGACAATGTGTTCATACAAGTGGACGGACCGGAGTTTCCCATCCTCGACGGAAGCGCCGAGCTGTACGTAAAAGAGATTCAGCGTGTGGGACTCCGCGAGCAGACGGCACCGAAAGACGCGTTCATCATCACCAAGAAGATGGAGTTCCGCGACGAGGACACCGGCGCCTGCATCACCTTGTTGCCCGACGAGGAATTCTCCATCACCAGCATGATTTCGTTCCCCAGCAAGGTGCTCAACAGCCAGTTCGCCACGCTCGACAGCATGGAGGCGTTCGACCAAGAGATTGCTGCCGCACGAACTTTCGTTTTCGTGCGCGAGATAGAACCGCTCTTGATGGCCGGCCTCATCAAGGGTGGCGACCTCGACAATGCAATCGTCATCTACGAGCATCAGACCACACAGGACAAACTCGACAAGCTGTGTCAGCTCACGCACGCCGAACATCACAATGCCAACGAACTGGGCTACATCCAGCACAAGCCTTTGGTCTGGGAGAACGAGCCGGCTCGACACAAGTTGCTCGACATCATCGGTGACATGGCACTCATTGGGCGACCCATCAAAGGCCGCATCATTGCCACACGTCCCGGACACACCATCAACAACAAGTTCGCACGCATGATGCGGAAGGAAATCCGCAAGCACGAGATACAGGCACCGAACGCCGACCTCAACAAAGAGCCAGTGCTCGACGTGAAGCAGATTCGCAGCCTCATGCCGCACCGCTACCCCATGCAGCTAGTGGACAAAGTGCTGGAGATTACAGACAAGCACATCATAGCAGTGAAGAACGTCACAAGCAACGAGCCGTTCTTCCAAGGGCATTTCCCTCAAGAACCCGTAATGCCCGGTGTGCTGCTCATCGAAGCCATGACGCAGGCCGGCGGCCTCTACGTGCTGAACAAAATGGACGTGCCCGAACACTGGAGCACCTACATACTGAAGATTGAGAACGTGCGATTCCGGCAGAAAGTCGTTCCGGGCGACACCCTCGTCTTCAAGGTGGAGCCGCTGACACCACTCTCGCACGGCATCATCACGATGCAGGGCTTTGCCTTCGTGGGAGAAAACTGCGTGGCCGAAGCCACCGTCACCGCACAAATCGTAAAAAACATTTAAGCGTATGAGTAAGATACACCCCTTGGCTTGCGTACATCCCGAAGCCATCATCGGAGAGAATTGCGAGATTGGACCATTCTGTTTCATCGACCGCAACGTAGTAATTGGCGACAACAACACGCTGATGAACAGCGTGACGGTGCTCTACGGCGCCCGCATCGGTAACGGGAACATCTTTTTCCCCGGAGCCGTCATCAGTGCCATTCCTCAAGACCTGAAATTCTACGGCGAAGAGACCACAGCCGAAATCGGAGACAACAACAAGATACGCGAGAACGTAACCATCAACCGCGGCACCGCAGCAAAAGGCAAAACCGTGGTAGGCAGCAACAACCTGCTCATGGAGGGAATGCACGTGGCTCATGATGTCTGCGTCGGCAACGGCTGTATCATTGGCAACAGCACCAAGATTGCAGGCGAAGTGGTGATAGACGACAACGCCATCCTCAGCGCCAACGTGCTGGTTCACCAGTTCTGCCGCATCGGAGGCTACACAATGGTGGGAGGCGGCACGCGCACCAGTCAGGACATCCCGCCCTACAGCCTCATCGCTCGCGACCCGGCTGCCTTCTGCGGCCTCAATACTGTGGGACTGAAACGGCGAAACTTCGATCGCGAAGTCATCAACAACATCCATCAGGCCTACCAAATCATTCTGCAAGGCACGGGCAAGCTGAACGACCTGCTGGCACGCGTCGAAGAAGAGATTCCCATGAGTCCTGAGATACAATATATTCTTGACTTTATTCGCTCCAGCAAGCGAGGATTCATCAGATAACCATGACACAGAAAATAACTCTTTTCAGTCAGGAAGTGGAAGACTTCGTGCTCGAACTGAAGATTGACGCCGATGCCACCTTCCTCGACTTGCACAAGCTGATACAGGAAGCCTGCGGATACGACGACAGGCAGCGACACAGCTTTCTGATTTGCGACGACGAATGGCGCGTAAGGACGCACATCCGCCAGTCGGACACAGGCAATGTGGGCATAGACGAAGACCTCTATCTCATGGAGGATACGGCACTGGGCAACTTCCTCGAGGAGGAAGGCCAGCGCCTGGCTTACATCTTCGACCCGGAAGGCAAACGCTTCTTCCTGATGGAACTCACCGAGAACATTTTCGGGCAGCCGCAGCCCACTCCCATCGTCAGCCGCAGACACGGACAAGCGCCGGCACAGACACAGACGACAGACGAAGCGGCGCCCGTACAGGAGACAAAGGTGGAGACGGAAGAGAACTTCTACGGCGACGAAGGATTCGAGGAGGGAGAACTGGACATGGAAGGGTTCGAAATCAGTGGCGAGTGAGGCATGACGCTTTTTATTCTGCTTGGGCCCACAGCCGTGGGCAAGACGGCGCTGGCGCTGAAAATCGCAGCGCAGCTCGGTAGCCCCATACTGAACTGCGACAGCCGCCAGCTGTTTCGCGGCATGACCATCGGAACAGCTGCTCCCACCCAAGAAGAACTCGCACAAGCCGAACACTTTTTCGTAGGCACCCTCGAACCCAACGAATACTACAGCGCAGCGCAATACGAGAAGGACGTTTTGCAACTCCTGCAGCGTCTGGCGCCCACGCACCCGAACGTCTTGCTCTCGGGCGGCAGCATGATGTACATCGATGCCGTCTGTCAGGGAATAGACGACATCCCCACCATAGACAGCGATGTGCGCAGCCTACTGAAGGAGCGCTATGCCGCTGAAGGACTGGAGCCGCTGCTGCAAGAGCTGAGACTCATGGACCCGGAGTATTATCGCATCGCAGACCTCAGGAACCCCAAGCGCATAATCCATGCACTGGAGGTGTGCTACACCTCGGGCAAGCCTTACACTTCGTTCCGCACACGCAGCACCAAGGAGCGGCCGTTCCGCATCGTAAAGATTGGGCTGAGGCGCGACAGGGCAGACCTGTTCGAGCGGATAAACAGACGCGTGGACGAGATGATGAGGCTGGGACTGCTCGACGAAGTGCGCTCGCTGCGCCCACTCCGCCACGAGAACGCCCTCAACACCGTGGGCTACAAAGAACTCTTCCGTGTGCTCGACGGCGAATGGACACTCGAGATGGCCGTAGAACGTATAAAGAAGAACACGCGCGTGTACGCGAAGAAACAGATGACTTGGTTCCAGCACGACCAGAGCATACGTTGGTTTCATCCCGACGAAGAGGAGGCAATCATGCGCTTCGTCGAACAGAACGCAACGCGGTAAACAGCTTTCGCTATGAAGGACGCAGACATAGACATTTCAACGCCCGAATTTCAGAACGCGCTCTCGCTGGTACGCTTCACCAATCAGTCAATATTTTTGACCGGAAAAGCAGGCACCGGAAAAAGCACATTCCTGAGATACGTATGCCGCGAAGTAAAGAAGAAACACGTCGTGCTCGCGCCCACCGGAATCGCTGCAATAAACGTGGAAGGCAGCACATTGCACAGTTTCTTTAAGCTGCCTTTTCACCCGCTTTTGCCCGACGACCCGAAGTTCTCTCCCAAGAAAATTCGCGATACGCTAAAGTATAGAAAAAATCACATAAAACTACTCAACGAAATACAGCTCATCATCATCGATGAGATATCGATGGTGAGGGCCGACATCATAGACTTCATCGACCGTGTGCTGCGCATCTACTGCCACAACATGCGCGAGCCCTTTGGCGGCAAGCAACTGCTGCTCATCGGCGACGTGTACCAACTGGAGCCGGTGGTGAAGGCCGACGAATGGGAAATCCTGTCGCACCACTACCCCAACCCATACTTCTTCTCGGCGCACGTGTTTCAGGACTTCAGCCTCGTCAGCATCGAGCTGAAAAAGGTATTCCGCCAGAAAGACGCAGGCTTTATTGCAGCACTCGACCACATCCGCTGCAATCAGGTGTCGGACCTCGAACTGCGCCTGCTCAATAGTCGTTACAGAGAAGGGCCGCCGCAGAAAGCCGAAGGACACATCAACATCCTGCTCGCCACCAGACGCGACAATGTGGACTTCATCAATCATCAAGAACTCGAGAAGCTGCCCGGCGAGACGGTGCGGCTACGAGGAGTGATAGCCGGCGAGTTCCCCGACACAGCCCTGCCGACGCTGCTCGAACTGGAGCTGAAAGAAGGCGCGCAGATAATTTTCATCAAGAACGACCCCGAGAAACGTTGGGTGAACGGTACGCTGGGCACCGTCTCCGGCATCAACGAGGAGGAATACGAATTGTATGTCGTCACCGAAGACGGGAACGAGGTTTGCGTACAGCCCGAGCGATGGAGCAACACACGCTACACCTACAACGAGCGGGAGAAGAAAATCGAAGAGAAGGAATTGGGCACATTTACCCAATACCCCGTCCGGCTGGCGTGGGCCATCACCATACACAAGAGCCAAGGCCTCACCTTCCAGAACGTGACAATCGACTTCAGCGGTGGCACTTTCGCCGGCGGGCAGGCATACGTGGCACTGAGCCGATGCACGTCGCTCGACGGCATCACACTGTGCAAACCCCTCACGCGTTCAGACGTTTTCATCCGCCCCGAAGTGGTGGAGTTTGCCAAACGGTTCAACAACGAGAGCGACATGCAGCGCGCCCTGCTCATCGCCAAGGCAGACAGCGAATACATGGCCTGTGCAAAAGCATTCGACCAAGGCGACATGGATGAATGCCTGAAGCACTTTTTCGTGGCCATCCACACACGATACGACATCGAGAAGCCCAACGTGAAACGCCTCATACGTCGCAAACTCGGAGTCTTCCGCCAGCTGCGCGACGAACGCGACCGTATGAAGGAAAAGCTCGACGCGCAAAACCAGAAACTGCGCAAGCTGGCCGAAGAATATCTGGCCATGGGCAACGAATGCGTCACTCAGGCGCACAACAGCAAAGCGGCGCTGGCCAACTACGGCAAGGCGCTCGAGCTGTGCCCCACCCTGCTCGAAGCACGCATCCGACGCGGCGTCACATACCTCGACATGCGCCAGCCACAGGAAGCACTCTCCGACCTGAACGAAGCCGTTAGCCTCTCGCCACGCTCGTTCAAGGCCGTTTACAATCGCGGACGCGTCTTTCTGTTCATGAGCCTGCCCGACGAAGCCATCAACGACCTCACGCGAGCCACGAGCCTAAAGTCCGACCACGCAAAAGCACACCAGCTGCTCGGCGACGCCTACGCCATGAAAGGCGACGAGGACACAGCAGCCATGTATTGGGAACTGGCCGAGCAATTGCGCAAGAAGGCCGGCAATTAACCGTCCCCAAGCAAAACCCAAAACCCGCCACACATCGTTTTCCGAAAAGCCACACGTCGCATGAGCTCAAGCCAAGCGTCGCATGAGCTCACGCCAAGCGTCGCGTGAGCTCACGCCACACGTCGCGTGAACGAAAACCACGTGTGGCGTGAAAGCAAACTACACGTCCTGCGAAAGAGAACAACACATGGCGAGAACGGAAATTTCGTGCAGTTTGAACAAAAACAGCCTGCATTTTCGCATTTCCGAAACATATTTTCACGCCATAATGTTAATTTTACTTAAAATACACGCCTTTTATACGCGCAAGCGACATGTATTCTTCAAAAAAAAGCTAAATTTGCTTTGATTTGTGAATAGAAACAGGCAAAAAACAACTGTCAAAACATAAAAATCAAACTAAAATAACACTTAATTATGCGTATGAGAAAACGTTTTAGCAAATGGAGCAGACAATCCACACGGATGGCATGTCTGCTGGCAGCTTGCGGACTTTTGTATGCATGCAAGGACGAATTCAAGCTCGACGACGAAAAGCCGACTTGGCTGAACTCCAGCATCTACGAAAGCCTACAAGAAGGAATCACCAGGAGTGACGACGGCAAGCACCTTACGTTCAACACGTATCTGCGCTTGTTGGCCGACAAGGACGTCAATCCCGAAAACGTTCGCCCGCTCACAGACGTGCTGAACCGTACAGGTTCGAAAACCGTCTTCGTGGCCGACGACGAAGCATGGGACCAGTTCTTCAAGCAGAACGCCCTACTCCCAGAGACCGATCCGTGGCACACTGCCACCAGTTATGAGAACCTGAGTGTGTCGCAGAAGAAACTGCTCATCCACACCAGCATGCTCAACAATGCCATCGTGATGGAGAACCTTGCCAGCAGCGAGGCTTCGAACAACACGACTCCCGTACGCGGAGAGTACATGCGTCGCTTCACCGACGTAGAGCTCACCGACTCCGTGGCCTTCGACACACCCGACAAGCTGCCTCACAGCTACAGCGGAGTGGACAAAGACTACTGGGCACGTTTCCGCGAGGAAGACAAAGGCGGCATCTACTTGGTGAAGGACAACACCCCGTCCATGATGCTCCACTTCACGAGCGAACACATGCGCCGCAACGCTGTGACAGACGAAGACTTCGCCATCATCATGGGGCGTGAGCGCGTGACCAGCGACGTACACATCTACGACGCACTCCTCGTGGAGAAAGACCAAGTTTGCGAGAACGGATACGTAAACGTCACAGAGAAGGTGCTCAAGCCGCTGGCCAACATGGCAGAAGTGATTCGCGAAAACGGACGCACCAACATCTTCAGCCACATTCTCGACCGCTTCTGCGCTCCCTTCTACGAGCCCGACGTAACACTGGCATACAAAAACGTGCTCAAAGCGCGCGGCATCGAATGGAACGATCGCGACTCCGTATTCGTGAAGCGTTACTTCTCAGACCTCAGCTACGGTCACGGCGGTTGGGGTGTGGAGCCCGGCCCCGACGGTACCGTGCTGCCCTACATGCCCTACAAGGACGAGTCGAGCAAGGACATTATCCCATCGCTGAAATTCGACCCGGGATGGAACGGATACTACGCCGACGTACGGCAAGAGAAAGACATGGCAGCCATCTTCGCTCCCAGCGACGAAGCACTCTGGAAATACTTCACCGAAGGCGGTGGCTTGCAGCTTATCGAAACGTACGGCGACCCCACCAAGACCTACAACAGCGTGGAGGACCTCTACCAGAACATCGACCAGATTCCTCTGGGAACGCTATACGCGCTCGTCGGCAACCACATGCAGCGTAGCTTCGTTACAACCGTGCCCAGCAAGATGACAAAAATCCTCGAACCCGTCACACAGGATCAGATCTTCTATGCAGAAGACATCGACAAGATAGACACCTGTCTGCTCGCTTGCAACGGCGCTGTCTATGTGATGAACGGCATCTACGCTCCCGGCGACTACACCTCCGTGACGTCTCCCGCCTTCATCAGTACTACTAATAATATTATGAAGTGGGCCATCTACAACGGCTCGAAGGACACCAAAGTCGAAGCGGACTACATGGGACTTAACTACTATGCATACCTGAAGGCCATGCAGAGTGAGTTCACCTTCTTCCTGCCCAGCGACGAGGCCATGAAATATTATTACGACCCGACATCCTTCAAGAGTACCACGAAGCGACTCATCCAGTTCGGCTACAAGAACCAGGCATTCCCCATCACGTCGAAGTGTATCAACTACGACCCCGCTACGGGAGTAATTGGTCGTGCCATCACGGGACAGGGCGCTGCCATTTCTACTGGTACCGGCAGTGAGACGACCAACCGTCTGAAGGATATCCTGGAGAGCCACACAATCGTACACAACATCGACAGCGGCCAGGACAACATCCGCGGAGAGAATGAATATTTCCTGACAAAGAACGGCAACGCCGTGAAGGTTGTCCGCGATGCCGAAGGCCACATCGTTCAGGCACTGGGTGGTTTCCAGTTGGAGAACCAGCGCCAGAACATCACCAGCGAGCATCCCGGTATCGAGACTTGCAACATCACCAAGGCATTCGAAGGACTGAAGAACGGACAGACCTACATTCTGGACGCTCCGCTGATTCCTACCTATCGCAGTGTTTACAGCATTCTCACCAACGATGAAGGCTATCAGGGCAAGACCGACGAAGAGTGGTATGCCGAAGACCCATATGCAAAGTTCTTCCAGCTCTGCGAGTGCGACGAAAACATCGTCTACAGATGTGGTCTGGTGCCCCTGAAAGACCCCACTACGGGCCAGAACACCAGCACCAGCGAGAGAAACAGCGGTATCAAGAAGTTCAGAATCTTCGGCGATGCATCCAGCGGTCTGTTTGGTCTGGACAAGAACGTACAGTTCTTCAACAACTATCACTACACCGTATTTGTGCCGACGAACGAAGCTGTTCAGGCTGCCATCGACAACGGCCTGCCCACATGGGAAGAGATTGCCGCCGACGACTCAGCCATGCAGGTCGTAACAGACCAGCTCGACTCACTGAGAGCAGTCCTCGACGCTCCCGATTATGTGCCCACCGCTGCCGACTCTGCACTCTACAACACCTTGTTCCCGCAGGCACAGAAAGACAGTGTAATGCTGCAAGCCAAGATTACGTATCTGACCAACTTCATCCGCTACCACTTCTTCGACAACACCGTATTCCTCGATAAGATGGCAATGGAAGAACGCGAATTCGTGACATCCAGCTACGACAACGAGAATGGCCTCTTCTGTAAGGCACACGTGAAGCGCGTGAAGGAAGGCGGCCAGTCGGTGCTCTACGTCTGCGACGACGCAAGACAGCTTGACGCCAACGGCAAAGAGACATCCACACTCATTCACAACTGGATTCCCACCACAGGCGAGCCGAACGTCATGGCACGCGACATCATCTGCTCCAGCACACCTGTCGGAGTACCCATGTCTACATCTTCTAAGAAGATTACATTGGATGCATCCAGTACGGCAGTCATCCACAGCATCGGACAGACCCTCAACCACACAGCGTTGGTGGGTGGCCGTCACGATAGCCAGTGGGCAACCACGGGTGCCGCCAAGAAATATTTGAAGAGATTTGGAGTGATACGAGATACGCACTAATTAAAAACATTTTGACCATGAACAAATCTATAAAGATCATATTGCTTTGGGTCGCTGCTTTGATGGCACTGCCCATTAGCGCACAGCAACGGCGTATCTCAGGTACCGTATCTGACGACATAGACGTCATCATGGGAGCCAACGTCGTTGAGAAAGACAAGAACAACCGTATCGTAAGCCAGACAATCACCGATATGAATGGTAACTTCACCATGAATATCAAGGACCCCAACAACACGCTGGTTGTCTCCTTCATCGGCTATAAGACCTTCTCACAGAAACTTGGCGGCAAGTCGGTTTACAAGATTACGCTTTCCGACAACACCAAGATGATGGACGAAGTGAAAGTAACAGGAAAGAAACTGGCAGCCACCACAGGTCTGGAGATTCCGGCCCGCGAGTTGGCCGGTGCCGTGCAGAAGTTTGATATGGCCGACATGGAAGGTCTTGCCTTCGAGTCGGTAGACCAGGCACTGCAGGGACAGATTGCCGGTCTCGACATCGTGCCCAACTCCGGTAACCTGGGAGCTGGTACGACCATGCGTCTGCGTGGTACCAGCACCATCAACGGTAACGCACAGCCTCTGATTGTCGTGAACGACCACATCTTCGAACTTCCCGAAGACGCTCAGGACATCAACTTCGAAACGATGGACAACGAGGAACAGTTCTCTACCCTGCTGAACGTGAACCCCGAAGACATCGAGAGCATCACCGTCCTCAAGGACGCTTCCACTGCAGCCAAGTGGGGTGTGAGAGGTTCTAACGGTGTAATCGAAATCAAGCTCCGCCGTGGTCACCGCGGTCCCACCAACGTGACATTCAGCTACAAGTTCACTGGCAACTGGAAGCGCGACGGATACAAGATGCTGAACGGCGACGGATACACCATGATGCTGAAGGAGGCTTACTACAACCCCTATCAGGTGCCCACAAGCCTGCCCGAGTTGGACTACAACCAGGAGTTGCCTTACATCTATAATCACTACAGCCACAACACAGACTGGGTGGACGAGGTAACACACTTGGGTAAGCAGCACAAATACTACGTGACACTCTCCGGTGGTGGTGAGAAAGCCACCTTCCGTGTCAGCGCCGGTTACGACAAGAGTACGAACTACGTCATTGGCCAGAAACTCGACCGTTTCACCGTGGCCTCTGCACTCGACTACTACGTCAGCGACCGCATCACGTTCCGCAGCAACATCGGTTTGACCTTCACGGACAACAACAAGAACTACGGTAACGATATATATGGACGCGCGCGTAAGGCAATGCCCAACATGAGCGTCCTCGAGTACGATGCTGCCGGCAACCCCACAGGCAACTACTTCAACATGCTTCCGTTGGCAGCCACCCTCGGACGTAATAACACATACAGCAGAAGTAACAACGGTATGATGACTTCCTACGACCTGCGCGACATGTTCGCAAACGGCAACCCCGTGGCTCGCGCCATGAGGGCTTGGAACAAAGAGAAGCAGTACAACCTCACACCGCAGTTCGACGTTGAATACAAGTTGCTCGGCATCGACGACAACCACCATCGCCTCAACTACAAGGGCGACGTGCAGGTGAACATCTACAACACCAGCAGCGACGAGTACTGCCCCAGCGAACTGAAGACAATGCCTTGGGTTTGGGGTGGCGACTACACGGCAGACGGTGTGGGTGCCAACGAACGTAACTACGTGGAGAACTGGGAGTACAAGTCACTCGAGTTCACCACACGTCACGACCTGAAGTACTATTCTGCCTTCAAGAACAAAGACCACAGCCTTATGGCCATGGCTCGCTTCGAGATGGCTATCGGAAACAGCAGCACCCAGACACTGGGCCTCTGGAACGTGCCCGACGGCATCACAGACCCCACCGTGGTGGCCCTGCTCCGCGCAGCCAGCGCATCGAACAACGACTGGCGCAGCCAGAGCTTCTTCGAGCAGATTCACTACTCCTACAAGACAAAGTACTCTCTCGACGCAACTCTCCGTACCGACGGTAGCACCAACTTCGGCCGCGGTCACAAATACGGCCACTTCCCCTCTGTGGGTGCTCGTTGGAACATCATCGAGGAGAAATGGATGCAGTGGTCTCGCCCTGTGCTGAGCGAACTTTCGTTCCGTCCCACTTGGGGTATCACCGGTAACACGGGCGGCGGCAGCTACAACCAATATAATAGGTACGCCTCCAGCGGTTACTACAACGGACACTCCGTAGTACTGCCCGAGAACCTCTCGCTGACCGAAATCCGTTGGGAGAAGACAAAGCAGTGGAACCTCGGTTTCAACGCCAACTTCTTCGACAACAAGTTCGAGATGCAGCTCGAAGTTTACAACCGCAAGACCACCGACCTGCTGATGGACAACCTGCGCATCCCCAGCGCCAATGGCTACAGCTACTTGGCCAAGACGAATGCCGGTATCCTCCGCAACAAGGGATGGGAGTTGAACGGTTCTACAAGCCGCGACCTCATCAAGAAGGGTAAATTCTCCATGAAGATTCGTGCCAACATCGCACAGAACTTCAACGAAGTGGAAGAAATGAACCCGCTCATCCTGGAAGCCCTCAACGGTTCCGAGACTTATCAGCCCGGCAACTTGAGCTACAACAAGCGCGTACAGATTGGCAACGCCTTGGGTTCCATCTACGGACTCCGCTACAAAGGCGTCTTCCGCTACGACTATGAGCACAACGGCTTCACACCCTCTTCTATCAATTCTTACGGCTACGCCGAAGTGGACGCCAACGGAAACCTGATTTCCGAAAGCGGTCTCCCCGGCACCGGCTACGACAGAAAGGGCAACCCCATCAATACCGCAGCTGCAGCACAGCGCCGTGGTGAGAACTTCACCTGCCCCATCGCTTACGATGCCGACGGCAACATGCTGACAGACGCCAAGGGTATTCCTCTGAACCTCTACTATTGCTACAACGAGAGCTACCGCTACAAGTTCCAGGGTGGCGATGCCATCTACGAAGACGTGAACCACGACGGACAGATCGACCGCTACGATATGGTTTACCTCGGCAACTCGAACCCCAAGTGCAATGGTGGTTTCGGTTTCCAGATGTGGTACGGCCGCTTCTCTATCAACACTGGCTTCAACTTCCGTATGGGCAACAAGATTGTGAACATGGCCCGCATGGAACTCGAGAGCATGCGTAACAACGATAACCAGAGCTTCGCCACCACATGGCGCTGGCGTAAGAACGGCGATGAGACAGTCATCCCGCGCGCACTGAGTACTGTACACGGCTACAGAAGCTACAACTCTCTGCCCAGCGACCGCTACGTAGAGGATGGTAACTACCTGCGCTTCCAGTATCTTCAGGTGTCCTACGAATTCGACCCGAAGAAACTCAAGAAGTACGGTATCCGCAATCTGAAACTGTTCGCCTCTGTGAACAATATTTGGGTATGGACGAAGTACACGGGTATCGACCCCGACGTTTCTCCTCAGGGATTCGCCATCTGTATGGATAACTCCCGTACGCCCCGTGACAAGTCATTTACGTGCAGTATCAACCTCGGCTTCTAAGACATTACGACATGAAAAAGTATATAAATATATTCAAATCCGCCTGCTTGCTGGGTGTTATGACTGTGACCACCACGTCTTGCGAAGACTGGCTGACCACCTATCCTCAGAACCGCGTGGTTGAAGAGCAGTTCTGGGAGGACAAGAACGACCTCGAGGGCGTGCGCTACGCAGCCTACAAGCAGATGTGCTCAACCGTATCCGACTTTGCTGTGTGGGGCGACTTGCGTTCAGATACCTACGTGCTGAACCCCACCAGACACAGCGATCAAAAAAACCGCGACACTTACGAGGAGATCATGCAGGGTATGCCAGACTCCAGTATGTCACAGTTCGAATGGGATGGTGTGTATAAGACCATCAACTTCTGTAACAAGGTGCTGCAACACGGCGCCGAAGTATTGGCCCGCGACAAACAGTTCACCACTGCTGAGTGGCAGCAGATGCGTGCCGAGATTACAGCTCTGCGCGCGCTGAACTATTTCTATCTGATTCGCGCATTCAAGGATATTCCCTACACCACCAAGGTCATCAACAACGACACGGAAGTAGAGAAATTCGGACTGACGAACCAGTTGGTAGTGCTCGACTCCATCATTCTGGATTGCGAACGCGTGGCCGGACAAGCCCGTGTACGTTTCACTTCGCTGAGAGACACGAAGGGCATGATTACCAACAGTGCCATCTACGCCATGTTGGCCGACATGTATCTCTGGCGTGCCTCGCTGCGCCAGGGACGTTTCGGAAAGACCGCAACGGATACCGTCATGGCAGACACCGGTGCAGTGGCACACTCTGTAATGGGCGACTATCAGCTCTGCTCCGACTATGCAGACAAGGCATTGGCTTCTCTGGCCAGGCAGAACGAAGAGGCGAACCGCGGCTACGGACGCACGCTTCTTGAAACAAAGAGCTACAAGCTGCCCAACTGCGACATGATTGCCAACAAGTTCGAAGGTGCGAACCAGAACACACAGCCTCAGCTCATAGCTCAGGCCAACATCTTCGCCGGCTCATACAGCACGGGAAGTGATGTTGGAGACCTAATGGGACAGAACAGCTACGAAAGTATCTTTGAGCTGCAGTTCGACGGCGGCGACAACAGAGAGAACAAAGTGGTGAACAGCCTGTACGGACAATCCAACGGCACACACCTGGCAGTAAGCCAGGATGCCATTGGTGCCATCTTCGACGGTGCCGGAACCGACGACTATCTCTTCGACACCCGCACATGGTTTGGTGCACAGAACAGAATCAGACCACGTGGCTCCAGCGGAAGTTCGAGCACCCTGAGTGGTTGGTACTGCGTCAAGTACATGCGCCCGGCTGCAGATCTGAGCGAAGGTGCCCAGAAGGAAGTTACGGTTTACACAACCAGCTACGCATTCAACAACTGGATTATCTACCGTATGACCGATGTGATGCTGATGAAGGCTGAGGCCAAAGCTTGCCTTGGCACCAGAACCGACGTCGAAGAGTGTCTCGAGTACACAAATGCCGTACACCGCCGCTCCTACTGCGACTTCAAGAACGGTATTGCAGTATCTGAGGACGTAACGACAACGCCTACCACATGGAAAAAGGGCGACGCCATCCGCACGGGTACCGACTACGTGAAGATGGTAATGAACGAACGTCAGATTGAGCTCATCGGTGAAGGCAAACGCTGGTTTGACCTGGTACGCTGGGCCGAGCGCAACGCAGATTCCACAAAGGAAACCGCCGACGAGAGAGAAAGCACCGACGAACAGTTCGTAGGAAACGGACAGACAGGTGTGGAACTGATGGTGGAGACATTCATGCAGAAGACTTATGCCAAGCTCTACAAGGTTCTGAAGAACCGCTTCAAGAACCGCTACGGCCTCTACTGCCCCATCTACTACATGGAGGTGAAGGCAAGCGATGGCAAGATAACGCAGAATCCTGTATGGAACAAGTCTAAGTACGACAACTGATATTATATATAATAAGGTATAACGTACATTCGAGAACCTTCAGAGTAAAACATCTTAAAAACATTGTCAATGCCTATCCTCTTCGGATAGAGATTGCAAGCGAGAAGAAACAGACAAGAGACAATTTCAAATCCGAAGAAGGAACAAACAATATCAAAGATATGGCTAAGAAAAGATTAAACATGTACCTCGGAGCATTCACCGTTGGCGTGGCACTTTTGGCCACCCAAGGATGTTCCGACAGTTGGGACGAGCACTACAGTCCAGAGGGTTCCTCCAACTCCGAGGTCACCGAGACACTTTGGGATGTAATCAAAAACAATCCCGACCTGACGCGCTTCGCAGACATTCTGGAGCACGCCAGATACTACAGAGACGAGAAGCACCGCGCAGAATATGTAGATGAGAGCGGCAAGACCGTGACCTACACTTATGCAGACATCTTGAAGAGCGGACAGGTGACCACCGTATGGGCACCCGTGAACAGCGCTTTCACCGAAGACGAATACAAGGACTGGTTACAGAGATGCGAAACCGATGGTTACAACGTACAACAGCAGTTTTGCACCAACCACATCGCACTCTGGCGCCATCCTCTCTCGGGCTCCGAGATAGACACCATCAAGGTGATGAATGGCAAGAACCTGATATTCGACAAGGGCGCAGCCACATTCCAGAGCGTTCAAATCGACACGCGCGAAGGCATGTGCAACATTGCAGCAGCCAATGGCACCCTGCATTGCCTGAAAGGTGTTGCTCCGTTCAACTTCAACCTCTACGAGTATGTGAAGTTCAGCGGCGACCTGCCCCTCTTCCAGGAGTATATGATCAGCAAGGACACCACATACTTCTATGAAAAAGAAAGTATCGAGGGCAAACCTGACATTTACGGTAATCCCACGTACGTGGACAGCGTTTACAGAATGTCCAACCAGCTTGTTAATAAAAGCTACCTGCCTCAGAGCACCGACTACGATAAGTTCCTGACGAACCAACTCGGCTACAATGCTCACGTCGAGGCTGAAGACTCCATGTTCATCATGATTACGCCCACCGACGCAGGCTGGAACGCAGCTTACGACAAGCTGAAGTCATTCTATGTCTATGCCGACAAGTATGAGAACAAGGTGAAAGGCAACTCTGGTACCACCGAGTACATCGAAGAGTATCAGGCCGACTCCGTACAGGAGCAGGGTATCAAGCAGAACATCATAGCTCCGCTGGTATTCAACATCCACAAGCAGCCGAAGATTGGCGGCATACAGACGGGAACTCCTTGGACGCTGGAGTATTTCATCAAGACCGCAGGAGCTGAAGCCGAATACTTCCTCAACATGCGTGGCGATACACTTCGCTCACTCGACACATGGGACAAGACGACCCTCTTCAACGGCACGCCCAAGAAGATGAGTAACGGCTACGCCTACGTGTCGGACGAATGGAACTTCCCCGTAGAGTACTACAAGCCCGATGTGCATGTTGAAGTCAATGGTCTGCACCTGTTCTACAAGACAAACGATGCACAGAGCTTCAAGGGAAGAGGTAGCACACGTTCCTTCAACAACACCGCATTTGCCGAAGTGACCGAAAGATATGGTAAGGTGAGCAAGAACAACTTCTATCTGCTGGAGCCGTCGGGTACCACAAACCCGCAAGGCGAAATCAGACTTCAGGGTAACCTGAACGAAGCATACGTTCCCAACGCAAGAGTGATGAGCGGAACCTACGACGTCAAACTCGTCTTGGTACCCTACTGGTACAAGCTCCTCTCCGATGCCGGAAGCTGGAAGAACTACTACTGCGCGACTTACAGCGTAGACCCCGAGGCTTACGATACGCTGGGCATCGACACCACCTTTATGATGCACTACATCGACTCCATCTCTAACTTGGAGAAGAACAAGTTCACGGCGCAGGTACGTTATGCCAATAATGCCAAGAACGGCAAGGACGTTCTCTTCCCGACATCTCCCAAGGCCATCGAGTATGATGCCAAAAAGGTGGATACGGTGACCGTCATCGAGAACTTCACCTTCCCGTATTCGTACAAAGATGTACGCAATAGCTATCCCACACTGGTTCTCGTAGGAAAGCCCTCTGCACAGGAAGTGAGAAAAGGCTATATCCGCGAAATCTGTATCGACCGGATTATACTCGAGAGCAAAGAGAAGAACCAGTGATAAATGTTGTTGCCTCTTAAAACATACAAGAATATGAAAAATCGTATCAATAATACATTCCTGCACAAAGTGCTTGGCACAGGTTTGTGCTTCATAATTCTCTTTGGCATGAACATCGAAACGGTGACAGCACAAGGAGAAGGTGACAGCACAGACGGAGCCGTGCGCCAAATCGTCAAATCCCGCAAGAAAGGGAAGGAATATGAGACAAAGACCGTGCAAGGCACCATCACAGATGATGCCACGGGCGAAGCTATGGGTGGTGTGCGCATCCAGGCTCTGGGATTGGAACAGTATTCTACGCTGACCGAGGAAGACGGAACCTACAAACTCGACATTCCCACTTTCTCAGACGCTGTCTATGTGTACGCCGAAGGCTACACTCCCCTGCAGATTGCAGTGAAGGACGGGAAAGCAGACGGAAAGATGATTTCCACCCACTTCAACAGTTTCTACACCGAAGGTACAAGCATCACTTCGCAGCGTACCGTCACACTGGACCAGACAAGTGGCATCACCCTTCAGCCCGAAATTGAAAATCATCTGGCTGGTGACATCCACACTACCATGCGTAGCGGTGTTCCCGGTGTGGGCAGCTACATGACCATCCGTGGTGTGAACTCCATCAACGCAAATGCGCAGCCACTGGTTATTCTGGATGGCAACATGATTGACTCGCAGTACGACAGAACCACGCTTCACGAAGGTTTCTACAACAACATTCTGGCTGGCATCGACCCCGAGAACATCGAGAGCATCCAAGTCATTAAGAATGCAACGGCACTCTACGGAGCAAAAGGTGCTAACGGAGTCATCATCATTACCACCAAGCGCGGTAAGAGCATGGCCACGAAGATTAACGTACGCGTTTACGGCGGTGTGGAACTCACTCCCAAGAAACTCGACATGCTGAACGGCGACCAGTACTCCACCTACCTGAGCGACTTCGCAAGTACGGTGAAGAATGTTACCTCGAGCAAGCTCAGCAGCTTCCAGTTCCTGGACAAGAGCCCGAGCAACTACTATCGCAATGTGTTCAGCAACAACACCGATTGGCAGAAGGATATGTACCGCACTGCTTTCACCCAGAACTACAAGATTGGCGTGGAAGGTGGTGATGAAATCGGTATGTACGCCCTCTCGCTGGGCTATGCCAAGAGTCAAGGCACTGGCGAAGGCACCGACATGGACCGCCTGAACCTGCGATTCAACACAGACATCAAGGTGTTCAGCAAGGTTCACACCGGACTCGACATTGCCTTCAACCAGACAAGCTACAATATTCTGGACAACGGTTGGAGCGAGAACTACGACATGCAGAACATCGGTTCCACAAATGTGCTGGGTGTAGTTTCTGCACCGTTCATCAGCCCATACGCATACTACTACGACGAGACCTCCACGGCACCGATTTCGGCCGACCGTCTGGTTCTCTCGAGAGAATATGCCGGCAAGTACGCCAGCAGTGGTGGCACATGGGTTCAGAACCCCTTCTGCTTCCCCTCAGAATTCCAGAGCAGCAACGTCAGAATCAACGAGTCGCTTCGTAACCCCTACTGGATTCTCGAGAACGGAAAAGGCAAGAACAAGAACTATGCACAGTCCACGTCAATCAACCTGAACGTCAGCCCGACCTACCAAGTCACAAAGACATTCAGCATCAGCGACCGCTTCAATTATGGTTTGGTACGTAACAACGAGAAGTACTTCCTCCCGATTGCCGGTACGACGCAATACTATCTGCAAGACCTCGGCAATATCACCAGCGTACTGAAAACCCTCTTTGCAAAGGAGACCACCATCAACAACGACTTCCGCCTGAACTGGAAGAATACCTATGGTGCACATACAATCGACGTGATGGGTGGATTCCGCTACAACAACTATTCGTACTCGTACAACTACATGCGTGGTTACAACAACGAGAACGACAAGTTGCCCAACCTGAGCAAAGACATGAAGTACATCAACTACGACGGAGCCAACGACAACTGGATTGACATGGCATACTATCTGAATGCCAACTACAACTACAAGAATCGCTACTTCGCCGAGTTCACACTCAGCAGTCAGGCCAGCAGCCGCTTCGGTGACGATACGGATGACGGCCTCCACATCGGTGGCGTTAGCTGGGGCCTCTTCCCCTCGCTTCAACTGGGTTGGCTCATCAGCAACGAGAAGTGGTTCAAGACAGGCAAGGGCATCCAGTACCTGAAACTTACAGCTGGCGTAGACCAGAGCGGTAACGACGACCTCGACTACTACGCAGCACGTACCTACTGGGAGAGCCAGATGGTGACACACAACACTGTGGGTCTTGTGCTGAAGAACATCGAGAACAGCACCGTGCAGTGGGAGACCACCACGAAGTACAACGTGGCCCTGCAGGGAAGCTTCCTCAACAACCGCCTGCAGGCTGGCGTAGATCTATTCTGGCATAAGACGGACGACCTGCTTACCTACAAGCAGCTGAGCTACGCTTCCGGTTTGCAAGACAACTATTGGACCAACGAAGGTGCACTGACCAACAAGGGCTTCGAGTTCAACGCCAACGCTGCACTCATCAACAAGAAGAACTGGAAATGGGAAGTAGGCGCCACATTGGGTCACTACAACAACAAGATTACCGACCTGCCCAGCAGCAACCGCATCGAGCTGGCCGACGTAAACGGCAACGGCCAGCAAGTAATCAACGGCTATACCAACAGCATCTTTGGAACAGACAACATCCTCACGGCTGTGGGACATGCAGTTGGTAGCTTCTATGGCTGGCAGACCGACGGCATCATTGCCAACGACGCAGAAGCCAGCACGGCTTACAACGGCGTCGATTATCTGAAATATCCGACAGGACTGGCTGACGCAGCCAAGAAGTACGCCAACTTCAAGAGCGGCGACGTTCGCTTCATCGACCAGAACGGCGACGGAGTCATCGACAATGCCGACCGCGTTGTTATTGGCAATCCCAACCCCGACATCTACGGAAACATCTTCACCAGCCTGACATGGAAAGACCTTCGCCTCGACGTGAACTTCAAGTACAATCTGGGCAACGACATCTACAACTATCAGCGTTCCATTTTGGAAAGTCTGAATACGACTTACAACCAGACCAGCGCCGCCCTGCGCCGTTGGACCTACGAAGGCCAGAAGACCGACCTGCCGAAGGCTTGCCACAGCAGCAGCGAAGACTGGCGCAACAACGAGCGTATGTCTGACCGTTGGATAGAAGATGGCAGCTACTTGAAGCTGAAGAATGTTCGTCTCACCTACCGCATCCCCTATAGCAATACCTGGCTGATGGGTCTGAAGGTTTGGGCCGAGGCAAACAACCTGTTCACCATAACCAAGTATCTTGGCACCGATCCCGAAATGAGTTCACGCAACGGCGTGCTCTATCAAGGCATCGACACAGGACTTATCCCCTGTAGCCGTAACTTTAACGTTGGTGTTTCTATCAACTTGTAATATCAATCTCACGTCCTCCCCTCTCCGCTCGTCGGAGAGGCGGCAGGAAAAGAGAGAAAAAGAGTATAACAATACAAATGAAAAAGAATATGAAACTTTCATCAACAATAAAGAAAATCCTCTCCAAAGGGAGAGCATGGGTGGCGCTCACACTCATCTTCTGCATGGGTTTCGGCATGGTGACCACCTCGTGTGAGGACATGCTCCAGCCCGACAGCGAGCGTCACGCCTACACCGTGGCTCAGGATACGCTCTATTCCTATTGGGGCGTGCTGAAGTCTCTGCAAGGTATTGCCGAGCGTTACGTCGTTCTCAGCGAATGCCGTGCAGACCTCTTGACTGGTACGAGCAGCGTCAGCGACACCATCGCCGCCATACTGAACTTCGGCCAGAATGGTTATCAGGACAAATATCAGGACGGCTCCTGCATGTATCTGAAGGCAAGCGACTACTATCATGTTATCAACAGTTGCAATGCCTACATCGCACGCTGCGACACCATGCGCACCACTGGCATGGACGAGAAATACATGATTAAGGAGTATGCTCAGGTAGAGGCCATCCGCGCATGGGTTTACATGCAGTTGGTGCTGGCTTACGGCGAAGTTCCCTTCTACTTGGATCCCAAACTTACGTCCGACGACATCAATAAATTCATGAACGACCCCAACCATCAGACAGCCAATGCCAACAACTTGGCCGACCTGCTGGCTGACCGTCTCATTCCGATGGAGTACGTCGAGAAGCGTTATGAGTATCCTCAGTACCTCTCCTATGGTCAGACGAACGCTGTTTGCCACAGCGAGAAGTGCATGTTCCCCGTCAGCATCGTGCTGGGTGACCTGTATCTGATGAAAGGCGACGACGCTTCGTGCGCCAAAGCTGCTCAGTGCTATTACAATTACCTGAACACCAAGCGCGGCGGCCCGATTATTTCCGACAACTACTATTGTCGTGGATACCTGAGCGAAAACGAAGACGAACCTTTCTACAGAAATTCAGGAACACCGTGGACTGAGACGGGTGCTGTAACCAAGAGTACCGAAGCCATCACTTGCATCCCCAGCAACAGAGGTAAGTTGGATGGCCGTGTCTTCACCAGCATCAACCGCCTCTTCGGTTTCGAGGCAAGCCTTTCTGTAAGCACCGTGACGAACGACGATGTGGAGGGCGACAACAGGTCTTACATCAGCCTCACGCGCAACTTCGACCGCGAGCTGGTAGCAAGTAAGGGTTACGAGGCTCTCTGCGACTCTCAGAAGTATGAGGTTTACCTGCACGGAACGTATAACGACCCCATGGGACTTCATACAGACGAGAACGGAAACCAGGTTCCCACCATTGCCGTACTTCCCGATGTTGGCGATGCACGCCAGTATTGGAACGTGATGTACTCCGACCGCGTTGGCGACGACACCTTCTACGGACGTTTCGTCACGAAGCAGAACCCCAACGGCGGCTACACCACAGTGTTCCCCATGATTTACCGCAAGGCTACCATTTGGCTGCGCTTTGCCGAGGCCATCAACCGCGCCGGCTTCCCCAGCTATGCATTTGCCATCCTGAAGAACGGTCTCTGCAACAACGATGCATGGTTCCCCGATTCGGATAATCCATACGAAATAGTAGATGACACACTCTTCTTCGACACCACATTTGTAAACAGTTACGCTGTGAAGTCAACGAAGTTCGTTTATGTAAAAGACAGCACTGACATGTGCAACGAAGGTGGAGTGAAAGTGGGTGTCAAGTACACCATGGCATATCAGGCCGACACGAAGGAAGACCTGCAAGCCATCTTGGATGCCAAACTGGCAGCAGGCGACATCGACACCATCATCGCCGCCCAGATTATCGAATACCCCACGGCGTTCAACAATCGTCCTACCGACGACTGCCAGGCCATTTGCTACTATCTGAACCGTCGTGAGGTGGCAGACGCCGAGAACACACCATACCTGAACTTCAATACGCTCTATCTGCGTTCCAACATTATGAATTATCCGATAGACTACAAGCAGGAGATGTATGACAGACTTGTAAATAACTCGCGTTACCCGCAGGCTACGACAGACTATTACATCACCACTGGTATCCACTCTCGTGGTTGCGGTCGCCTGGCATACAACGAGCGCTACGGCAGCTACAATTACGTGGAACAGGTAATCAAGAAGGTGAAAGAAAACACTGGAACTGACATCACCGAAGATGTTATCTATCAGGATACGCCCGATCCTCGCGTTATCGAAGCTGTGGAAGACCTCATCGTAGACGAAATGGGTCTGGAACTGGCCTTCGAAGGTACGCGCTTCTTCGACTTGAGCCGCGTTGCTCGCCGTCGTAACTCTCCCGCCTACTTCGCAAAGCATGTGGCTAAGCGCAACGGCGAGATGGATATGACGCTCTACAACTACCTGAGCCAAAGCGAAAAGAATTGGTACCTGCCTCTGCCCAAGAACCAGTAAGTCGGCAGTACACAATTAAACGCTAATATCATCGCCCTCGGACATCAAAGTTCCGAGGGCGATGTTGTTTTATTTGGTTTCGGGAGATGAAAAGGAAGATGAAGACGGCTCCACAACCGAAATGTGTACACACGCCCCATGGTGCGGCATTTGACAAGCAAATTCCCTACAGCATGAAGCGTTTATAGGAAGTTCACATCACGGGTAGGGCATTTGCTTGTCAAATGCCGAAGCCTCCCCAGTGTCATCCCGACAAAGGAGGGATTTTAATTCGTGCACGTGACTTATCTGCGGAATTTGACAAGCAAATTCCCTACAGCATGAAGCGTACTCAGGAACATCAAACAATGCACATAACAAAAAGCGACGGGGAATATGACACGTCACATTCCCCGTCGCAAACCGTATAAAATCGCTTAGCGGACGGCTTTCACAATGTATGTGAAGTCGTAATCCTTGTATTCCATGCGATACTCCTCACGCGGCCAAACGCCCCAACTGTTCACGCCAGCCAAACCAAACTGCCGGCCCTGAATCTGCAGGACGGTGAAGGGACGCGGTGTAAGGTCGCCGCTGTGGTGCTGAGTAGCAGCCTTCTCGGGACCGTCGTCCAAGTCCTCCATGAGATAGTTCAGCGCGCTGCACTCCATGCTTCCTGTAGCCACGAACTTCAAGCCCTTGCCTGCAGCGTTGAGTACCGACCAGAATCTCACATCCGTCTTGTTGCCACTTTCCTGCGGGCGTACGTAGTTCCAATATTGGTCGGCCACTTTCTGCGTGTAGAAGCCAAGCCGCTGCGAATTGTTCCTGTCTATGTAGTTTTCGATGGGGCCGCGACCGTAGTACGCCACCTCGGCATACTCCTTCGGCATTACCCACTGCATTCCGAAGCGGAACATGTTGGGAATCTTCTTTGCGTGCTTGTCGGCTACCAAATGCTGATTCACTATGAGCTCACCCTTCACGTCGAGCGTATAAGTAATGAAGAGCATTGCCTTCACCTGCGGCAGTTCGTAAACCACTCGAATCGACTGTGCTGCGCCGTCAGGCTCACACGACACACGCGTCAGCTTCATCTCGGGCTGCTTCCACACTGCAAAGTGCTGCTGCAGGAGAGCTCCGTAGTCGTTGTCTGTAGGTGCGCGCCAGAAGTTCGGCGTCACAGAGAAGCCGTCTTGCAGCATCGGTTTTCCGTCCACATCCACGTAATCCAAGCGTCCCGTCTGGCGGCTCACCGTCACCGAGAAGCCCGCGGCCGACATCGTATAACAGGCCACCATAGAGTCCACCTCCACACGCTGGGTGTACTTCCCGGCCTTATCTTTCGCAGGCGTAGCATCTGCCAGTATCTTTTCTGCCGTGGGGAAGGTGTAAGGCTGCAGCACAAATTGCTGCTTCGCTACCACGAATCCAGCCTTCAGCAAGGGTTCGTCGCGCACCAGAGAGAAGTCCACGTTTGCCGTCACTTCGCGTCCTCTGTTCTCGCTGAGGAACTGCTGCAAGTCAGACATGCTGCCCAACTGCGTCAAATCGAGGCTCACCGTCTGCTGCGGCTCCACGCGCGGAAGTTCCGGCAGGCGGAAGGAGTAGACTTCGCGACCGTCCACGCACAGCGAGGCCACAGCCGACACATTCTCCAACGGACGGAAGAAATTCTCGTTATACAGGTCCACTTTTCCAGCCTTCACATCGAGGTTCTTCAGCCAAATGTTCTGCTGATAATACTGAATCTCGTAGGCATGAGGATTGGGCGAGCGGTCAGGCTGGATTACGCCGTTGCAATTGAAGTTGTGGTCCGAGGCCGGATAACGTCCCTCGTCGCCGCCAAAGAGCCATATCTGTCGGCCCGTCACCTTGCTCGTGCCGCGTAGTCCCTGGTCAACGAAGTCCCAAATGAAGCCGCCCTGATAGTTCGGATACTTACGAATCAAATCCCAATACTCGCGGAAGGCGCCAACACTGTTGCCCATAGCATGTGCGTATTCGCACTGAATGAGCGGACGCGGGTTGCCGCTCTGGCAATACTTCTCGCATTCATTGTAGTCGAGATACATGGGACAGAAGATGTCCGTCTTGCCCGTCTTTTTTGCGCGTTCGTACTGGATGGGACGGCTCGGGTCCATTTTCTTTATCATGTCGTATGCTTTCTCGAAGTTCGGCCCGTAGCCAGCTTCGTTACCCAAGCTCCATATGATGACGCTGGGATGATTCTTCTGCACCAGCACGTTGTCGCGGTTGCGGTCGAGGTGCGCCTTCTCGTAGGCTTTATCCTTGGCCAGTGTCTTTTCGTCGTATCCCATACCGTGGCTCTCGATGTTCGTCTCGGCCACCACGTAGAGTCCATACTGGTCGCAGAGGTCGTACCAACGCGGGTCGTCGCTGTAATGACACGTACGAACGGCGTTGAAGTTCAGTTCCTTCATCACCTGCATATCCTGCACCATTCGTTCCATGCTTACCACGTATCCACCGTCGGGGTCCATCTCGTGACGGTCTACGCCCTTAATGAGGATTGGTTTCCCGTTCACGAGTAACTGCTGGTTCTTTATCTCCACTTTTCTGAAGCCGACGCGCTGCGGGATGACCTCCAGCACCTTCTTGCCGTCCGAGAGTGTCGTGTAGAGTGTATATAAATAAGGTATTTCTGCACTCCACAACTTCACTCCAGGCACCGAGGCCGCAAATGTTGCCGTCTCGCCCTTTACTTTTGCCTCCTGCGTCCACACTTCACGGCCGTTGGCATCCTGCAGCGACAGCGTCAGCAGCTTTCCGGCAGCCTTCTGTGTACTGATGGTTACGGAGAGTTCGCCCTGCGTATAGTTCTGCGTCAGGTCGGGAACGGCAAAGATGTCCTGCACGTGTGCTTGCGGGCGAGCGTAGAGATAGCACTCGCGAGCCAAGCCCGTGAAGCGCCAGAAGTCCTGGTCCTCCAGATACGTACCGTCGCACCAGCGCATCACCTGCATGGCAAAGAGCGCACGGCGTCCGGGTGTCACGTATCGCGTCACGTCGTATTCGGCCTCCATTTTCGAGTCCTCGCTGTAGCCAACTTCCTTCCCGTTCACCCAAAGCGTCAGGTTGCTGGTGGCGGAGCCCACATGCATATAGATTTGCTGGCCCTTCCATTCAGCCGGGATGTCAAACTCGCGTCGATACGAGCCCGTATAGTTATTCTTTTCCTCCACAAAAGGCGGCTTGCTGACAAACTGGGTGCGCCACGCGTAGCCCACATTCTTGTAGATGCGGTCGCCGTGTCCGTTCACCTCAAAGAGTCCCGGCACGGCGAACTCCTCCCATGCAGAGTCGTCGAAGTCGGTGCGGAAGAAGTCCTTGGGTGCCTTGTCGTGGTCCTTCACGAAGTTGAAGCGCCACTTCCCTTCGAGCGTCATAAACCGCGCACTCTGTTTCTTCTCTCCCTTGCGGGCCAAGTCCTGCGACTCGAAGGCGAAAAACGAGCTGCGTGCCTTCTCTGTGTTTACACGATTCACCTGCGGATCGAGCCAACGCTCTGTCTTAGTCTGTGCCTGTAGGCCACCGAAGCCGGCAGCCAAGGCCAGTGCGAGAATAAATCTCTTCATCATAGTTAAAGTATTTATGTGTTAGTTTTGTTTCTGTCACAGCCAAAAGCACGACTTCTGCCTGTTTCTTTTGCAAAGATAAACTTTTTCGCCCGAAATGCCCAACATTTCCTTCCTTTTTGCTTATCTTTGTACGTAAAAAGCACCGTATCTCGCATAAAATATGCCACGTCTCAACTCCTACAAGTCGATTCTCCTGCCAGCCTGCGTGCTTGCAACGTTTTTGGCCACAGCAGGTGTCTTGCTGTTTCGCAGCGAGGCCGACATGCTTTTCCGCGCACAGGAATTGAGCCTCTTCTTGCCCACTCGCACGTTCTACCACACGCTGGCTATCTACCCTGGCGGCACGCTCTCCTTTGCAGCGTGCTATTTCACCCAGTTCTTCTTCCACCCGTGGCTCGGCGTGCTGTGGCTGACATTGTTCTGGTGGTTGGATGCGTGGCTCGTGACACGACTGTTCCGTCTGCGCGGCGCATGGTCGTTGCTGGGGCTGCTGGTGCCGCTGGCGCTGCTGGCCTGTCTCACACAGACGGGATACTGGATTTATTATCAGAAGCTCGACGGCCATCTGTGGGTTCCCACCCTCGGCATCACGTGCTCTCTGCTTTCGGCGCTCGTGTATCGGCGGCTGCCCGAGCGGTGGTGGCTGCGCCTCGCATGGATGACCGTGTGGGGTGTCGTGGGCTATCCGCTGTGTGGCGCCTACTCGTTTGCCGGCACTGCACTGATGATGCTACCCGCTGAGTGGGAACGCACGAAGTGGCAACGCCACCTGCTACCGCTGCTATGGGGTGCAGCTCTCATACTGCTGGTGCCGCAGGCTGCTTATTACTGCTATTCGCAGGTGGAGCAGGCTCAACTCTACCGCGCTGCAATGCCCGTCTTCGGCATTGGTACGGAGGACTTCGCTCAGTATCGCCTACCCTACTACGCTTTGGCACTGGCGCTCGCTGTAGCCGCCGTCGGCTCATTCGCCGCCAAGCGGTGCAGTTCGTGGCCGCGCCTGTCGGCCGTCGTTCCCGTGCTGCTGGTGGCCGTGTCCTGCGTGGGCGTGAAACGCATTTGGTACGTCGACACCAATTTCCACAAGGAAATCCGTATGCATCGCGCCATCTCGCAGCAGGATTGGGAACGTGTTCTGCAGATAGCACGCGAGCAGAGCGACGTACCGCCCTCGCGCGTCATTGTCATGTGTCGCAATCTGGCACTCTTCCGTCTGGGCCGTGCTGGCGACGAGGCATGTCATTACCTGGAGGGCGACACGCGGGGCAACGCGCCCTGGCTGGTACGCGTCTCGCAGGTGTGCGGCCGCCTGCTCTATTATCACTACGGAATGGAGAATTTCTGCTACCGCTGGTGCATGGAGAACGGAGTGGAGATGGGCTGGAACACCGAGGAACTCTGCCTCATGGCCAAAGCCAGCATCCTCAACGACGAGCCAGCCGTGGCGCGCAAGTATCTGCGCCTATTGGCCAAGACGCGCTATTACAAGGATTGGGCGGCACACTACGAGGCATACCTCGAGCACCCCGAGCTGATACGGCAAGACAGCGAGATGGAGCCCATCACACATCTGCTGCCGGCCGCCAACCGCCTCGACACCGACAATGCCACTGCCGAGACGTACATCCTCGACAGCTTTTCCACCGCCGAAAGCACCGACACACTCTGTCAGGAGCTGACGCTCTTCTGCGCACTGCTGGTGCGCGACATCAACCTCTTCTGGCCGCGTTTCTTCGCCTATGCACGCCTCCACGAGGGACAACACATTCCGCGCCACTATCAGGAAGCGGCCTACCTCTACGGCCATCTTGAGGACCGCGTGGACATCAGCCACATGCCGTTCGACCCAGAGGTACGACAGACGTACGACGAGTTCATGCGCTTCAACGAACAGTGCGGGCCCATGAGTCTGGAACAACGAAAGGTGGCTTTCCGCCCGCGATTCGGCGGGACGTTCTATTACTACTACTTCCTTGTACGCGGACTCCAAACATCCTGACCATGAAACGCCTGCTACCTCTTCTGTTGCTCTGTCTGACAGCCTGCCACGAGGCGCGCCTTCCGCAAGATTACGTGGAAGACGACGTCCCACCACGCATCTATCCCGATTATGCCGATGTCACCGTCCCACCCAACATCGCACCACTGCATTTCGTGGTGGAGGACGCAGGACAGAATGCGACGTGTAGTTTTCAAAAAACTACGTGTGGCGTGAGCGATTGCGACGTGCAGTATGTGACGAAGGGACACGTGGCATCTCTCTCTGTCAAACGTTGGAAGAAACTGTGTGAAACGCCTGGCGACATCCGGGTGGACGTCTATACACAGGATGAGGAAGGTCGCTGGCACCACAAGCGCCCGTTCGCCATCCACGTCTCGCCCGACACCATCGACCCATACATAGCCTACCGCCTCATTGCGCCCTCGTATGTGACGTACGAAGACCTGACAATCTGCCAGCGCCAGCTGTCATCGTTTCGCGAGACAGTCGTGTACGGCAACATGATAAACAGCCGCGAGGAGACGGGCCAGTGCATCAACTGCCACGCCTTCCAACAGGAAAATCCGCGCCGAATGCAGTTTCACGTCCGTCAACACATGGGCGGCACACTGCTCACTTACGACGGGCAGACAGAGAAGGTGGACCTCCGCACAGACAGCCTCATCAGCGCCGGCGTTTACCCTGCGTGGCATCCCACTGAACCGCTCATTGCCTACAGCACGAACCGAACATTTCAGACGTTCCACACACGAGACGTACAGAAAGTGGAGGTGCAGGACGAACTGAGCGACCTCATTCTCTACGACATCACGCGCCACAAGGTGACACAGCTGCCGCACGAGGACGACTGGCTCGACTGCTTCCCCACGTGGAGCCCCGACGGCCGCTGGCTCTACTACTGCTCGGCGCACTACGAGCGCACAGACTCCGCCCTGCCACGTCAGGCCGACCTCATCCGACACTACGACCGGGTGCATTACAGCCTCTTCCGCCGGACATTCGACCCGTCGACGCAGACATTCGGGCCGCGCGAGGTAGTCTATAATGCGGCAGCCGAAGGCAAGAGCGCCACACTGCCGCGCATCTCGCCCGACGGCCGCTTTCTGATGTTCACACTTGGCAGCTTCGGCGTGTTCCACATCTGGCACACCGACGCCGACCTCCGACTAATGGACCTCACCAGCGGTGACATACGGCCGCTCGACGAACTCAACAGCCCGCAGACAGAGAGCTACCACTCGTGGAGCAGCAGCGGCCGGTGGGTGGTGTTCAGCAGCCGACGCGACGACGGCAACTTCACACGCCCGTTCTTTGCACACATCGATGCCGAAGGACACGCCTCGAAGCCTTTCGAACTGCCGTCCGACGATCCGCTTTATCACCGCCAGCTGCTCCGCAGCTACAACGTGCCGGAGTTCATCGGCGGTCCAGTACGCATCACGCCGCAGCAACTGGCTCGCGTAATCCGCGGCAACGCCACAAAAGCACACTGACACATGCCCAAACTCCGACAGTGGCTTTCCGACTTGGCCGACCTACTGCAACCCCGTTTCTGCCCAGTGTGTGGCAATCGGCTGGCAGGCAACGACTCGTTCATCTGTGCCGCCTGCAGCACACAATGGCCGCGCCTGCCCCTCGAACGATACGACGACAACCTGATAGTGCGTGCCATGTGGGCTTCGGTGCCCGTGACTTACGGCGCCTCGCTCATCGTGTATCGGCACGAATCGCCCTTCCACGAGTTGCTGACAGAGATAAAATATCGCGGAGGCACCATGTTGGCACACGAACTGGGCCGCTGGGCTGTGCGCGAGCTGCAGGGCTCGGAGATGCTGGCAGCCGCAGACATGCTGGTGCCCGTGCCACTGAGCCGCCGCAAACTGATGGAGCGCGGCTATAACCAAGCGCTGATGATAGCTCAAGGGATGGCCGAGCAGAGCGGGCTTCCCGTCTGCGAAATTCTCAGTCGCCACGACCGCCTCAAGAATCAAGCCAGCCTCGGAGCAGACGAACGGCGCGACAACGCAGAAGATATCTACGAGGCACACATCGCCGAAGCAGACAGAGGCAAGCACATTCTGCTGGTGGACGACGTGATGACCACAGGCGCCACACTAATCGCCTGCACGCGAGCCCTTCTGAAAGCCGACCCAACGGCCGAAGTGAGCGTCTTCACCGTGGCACACTCCTGACGTCCGGCCCGAAACTCGAGAAACCAAACACAAGAGACGAAAACCTTAAAGAAAACTATGGACAGAAGAAACTTCCTCAGCCAGTCGGCCATCAGCATGGCAGCACTGGGACTTGGCGTCAGCTGCACGCAAGGCAAGACAAAAAAGATTCCCGACCTCGGGCGTCAGACAGCTGAAGCAGAAATCGGCAACATACGCAGCCTGCTGCTGCACTTGGGCAGCAACATGTGGTGCGACTACCCTACCAGCCTGATGGGAGCGCCGGCAGCCGACAGCGCCGCCGACTTGGAACTGAAACCTGAGTTCAAACTGGTGTGGGCCGACGACGAGTGGCGCAAGACCACCGACCGCGCTGCGGCAACGGGAGTGAACATGATAGTCATCGACCTGGGCGAGGGACTCTTCTATCCGAGCCACCCCGAACTGGCCATCGAAGGCACGTGGAGCGTGGATAAGATGCAGGCAGAAATCCGTCGCCTGAACGCGCTGGGCATCGAAGTGGTACCGAAACTGAACTTCTCGACCACCCACAACGGCTGGATGGGCGACTATTCGCACATGGTTTCGTCGCAGCCATATTACCGAATGTGCGAAGATGTGATTCGCGACGTGGTGGAAATCTTCGGTCACCCGCGCTTCTTCCACATCGGCTTCGACGAGGAACGGGCCCACTTCCAGGAGGCCGAGAAGTTTCAATACATCTGCGTCCGCAAGGGCGAGTACTGGTGGAAAGACTTTCTGCACATTGTCAGCAACGTAGAGAAGTACGGCGCCCGCGCATGGATGTGGAGCGACTATGCTTGGACGGCCGACGACTTTTACGAGCGCTGTCCCAAGAGTGTAGTTCAGCAAAACTGGTTCTACGACAGCGCCAACGGCGGCTTCGACATCGCCACGAACACGACACACGAGCTCGTCCGCCTGCAGACGTTCCTAAAACTGGACGAGGCAGGCTTCGACCAAGTGCCTTGCGGCACCAACTGGCCTGGCGGCAACCGAAGGAAACTGGGTATCGGGGCAGACGATGTCATCGGACGACTGGTGAAGTTCGGACGCGAGAACATATCGAAGGAACATCTCATGGGCTTTATGATGGCCACATGGGAAATCTACTGCTGGCCCGTGTCGGGGCTGGCCGAGTACCGCCAAAAGATTCTGGACGGCATCGACTTGTTTGGGAAAGCACTGAAAGGGGAGTTTTAATCCGTAGCTCATCGTGCATTGTCCAAAGTCAAGATACTATGCAGTTCGCGCCTCATTTCGAACAATCTCACTTGATATAAGTCAAAAATATTGCAATTTGAAACTTTTTTCGTGTTTTTGCTTATAAAAAGTTGCACGGACGTTGTTTTCTGCTTACCTTTGCGGCGAATAACGAACAAAGTTGTTTTAGTTAATTTTAAGCGTATGAATGCAAAGCAAGTACTGGAGGATCTGAAACGCAGATTCCCGAATGAACCAGAGTATCATCAGGCAGTGGAGGAAGTTCTCGGCACCATCGAGGAAGAGTACAACAAGCATCCCGAGTTTGACAAGGTGAATCTCATAGAGCGCCTGTGCATTCCCGACCGTGTGTATACGTTCCGTGTGAACTGGATGGACGACAAAGGAAACATTCAGACGAACATGGGATATCGTGTTCAGCATAACAATGCCATTGGCCCGTACAAGGGCGGAATCCGCTTTCACGCAAGCGTAAACTTAGGCATCCTGAAGTTTTTGGCTTTTGAGCAGACGTTCAAGAACAGCCTCACCACCCTTCCGATGGGCGGCGGCAAAGGCGGTTCGGATTTCTCACCTCGCGGAAAGTCGAGTGCCGAGGTGATGCGCTTCTGCCAAGCTTTCATGCTTGAGCTGACTCGCCACATCGGTCCCGACACAGATGTTCCGGCTGGCGACATAGGCGTAGGCGGACGTGAAGTGGGCTACATGTTTGGTATGTACAAGAAGTTGACTCGCGAGTTCAGCGGCGTGCTCACCGGCAAGGGTCTTGAGTTCGGCGGCTCACTCATCCGTCCCGAAGCTACGGGATACGGCAACGTATATTTCCTCTGCGAGATGCTTAAGACCAAGGGCATCGACTTGAAGGGCAAGACCGTGCTCATCAGCGGTGCAGGAAACGTGGCACAGTACACGGCCGAGAAGGTGCTGCAGCTGGGCGGCAAGGTGCTCACCATGAGCGACTCCGACGGCTACGTTTACGACCCCGACGGCATCGACCGCGAGAAACTCGACTACATCATGGAGTTGAAGAATGTTTACCGCGGCCGCATCAAAGAGTATGCCGAGCAGTATCCTACAGCCAAATATGTAGCTGGCCAGAAGCCTTGGTTTGAGAAAGCCGACATCGCACTGCCTTCTGCCACTCAGAACGAGTTGAACGAGGAGGCTGCCCGTGCACTGGTGGCCAACGGCGTGATTGCTGTCAGCGAAGGAGCCAACATGCCTTCCACTCCAGGCGCCATCCGCGTCTTCCAGGAGGCCAAGATTCTCTATGCCCCAGGCAAGGCTGCCAACGCAGGCGGTGTGAGTGTGAGCGGCCTCGAGATGTCGCAGAACAGCGAGCGTCTGAGTTGGACGGCTCAGGAGGTGGACAACCGCCTGCACGCCATCATGGAGAACATCCACCAGAACTGCGTGAAGTACGGCACTCAGCCCGACGGATATGTAAACTATGTGAAGGGAGCCAACGTGGCTGGCTTCATGAAGGTGGCCAAGGCCATGATGGCACAGGGTGTCATCTGATTCGGCCGAGCGACCATAGACAGACAGAAATCGGGGCAGCCTCCATTGCGGAGCTGCCCCGATACTTTTTAAGCCTTTGTGCCAGACACTTATTTCATTCTGCCCGTATAGGCGTCCACGCCTGAGCCGGCAATCGACTGGCTGAAGAACATCTCGGCGGCCTTTGCCACATCGCCGCTCCAAGGTTGTCCGCCGCCTGCGTTCTGCACCACCCAAAGTTTCAGCTGTTTCTTGTGCCAGTTTACCATGCAGTTGGTACCCCAGGCGCCGCCGTGTCCGAACCATGCATCTTCGCTGTCCTTCACAGGTGCCGACAGACCGAGCGAGTAGCCGCCCATGCCTTCGGGACGAGTGGAGACAGCCAGTAGCCGCTTCACAGTCTCCTCCTTCAGGATGCGGACTCCGTTGTCGCCCAAGCCCAAGTTCATCAGCATCTTGTAGAACTTCAGCTGGTCGTTGGCCGTCGTCCAGAGTCCCGCTCCAGCCGAAGCAAAGACGTGCGAGTCGTTGTAGGGGCGCTGCTCCCAACCCATTTCCTCGCGCCACTCGGCAGGTGCATCTTTCTTTGTCTCGTAGAGTTCAATCTTCTTGCGCAGCTGCTTGTCGGTGGGCCAGAACCACGTATCCTTCATGCCCAGCGGGTCGAGTACTTCCTGCTTCAGATACTTCTCCCACTTCATGCCCGTCACGGCTTCCACCACAGCAGCGCCAATGTCGATGCCTGTATTAGAATAACGTTCGCGCGTGCCAGGCTCGAAGTGAATCGGCGCCTCAGCTGCCACCGAGGCCACTTGCCGGATGGGACATCCGCCCGACCATCCGCCACCTCGCACATCACTGCGTTTGGCACTGATTTCGAACGGGAAGCCGCCCGTGTGATTGAGTACCATGCGGACCGTAAGTACATTCTTGGCCTTGCGCAGCGTTCTGGTGCTGTCCGTATTCCCGTCCAACACCCACAGCTCTTTGAATTCGGGAAGGTACTTCGAAACAGGGTCGTCCAACTGTATACGTCCCTCCTCCACCAGTTTGGCTATCGTCACACCGCAGAATCCCTTCGTCTGCGAGCACTGCATAAAGACGTTGTCCATCCTGATGGGCCGCTTCTTGGCCACGTCGGCATAACCGATGCAACACGTTTCCTGCACCCCGTCCTTGTAAAACACACTGATGGCGCCAGCCAGTTGTCCCGACTCTACGTAAGGCTGCAAGGCCTCGCGTGCGAAACTGGTCCCAGACTCCTTGACTTTCGGTTTGGCTGCCGCTGCCAACGCGAGGGCTGCGAACAGCAGAATAAATGTTTTTCTCATCATACTGATATTATATTAAAAGATTCGTCACGTAGTTTCACCACAAAAGTACACATTTTTCGTACATCGTCCAACGAAACAGCAGAAAATGTTCCTTTCCAGCGCAACGAGGTAGCAGGTTATTTGCACAAAATCTTGGAGAATTCAGACATAAAGCGTAAATTTGCAACGAGAAGTACCATTTAAACGCTATGGCAATACTAACTGTATACACTAAACTACTCGACAAGACACTCACCGGCACACGCATCATAGACATGGGCAGTACGCGCACATGTCAGCTCTATGTGATACCTCGCGACCAACTGGCACAAGTCAGCAAAGAGCAGGCGTTGCACCAATACTGTTTCTATATATTGCTGGGGCAGACGGCGAAGGGAGAGCCCAAAGCCTACATCGGACAGAGCAACGATTTCCTGCACCGCGTCAAAGACCACCAAAGCAAAAAAGACTTTTGGCATACAGCCCTCGTCTTTGTCTCGAAGGCAAACGAGATTTATGCCAGCGAGGTGTTCTTTCTGGAATACCTCGGCATCACAAAGGCAATGGAGAGCGCCACATACTCGCTCGACGAGAACAAGCAGATACCACAAAAGCCCAGCATTGCGCCCGACAAGGAGAACGACATGGAACTATTCTTTGACGAGATTGAATTCCTGACCCGCTTCTACGGATGCACCATCTTCGAAAAGCCGCAACAAAATGAGCCATCGCAAGATGCCAGTCACACCTTTCGTTTAGTGATGAAAAAGAAAGGAATCGATGCCACGATGCAATTCTTCCCCAGCAGCCAACGATACGTCATAACGACAGGAAGTATCATTACGTCTTCCCACGAGAAGAGTTGCCCCAAGAGCATTGCAAAGCTTCGAGAAGAAGTCCTCAGCTCGGCCAAGACAGCCCTCCGCAAGGGCAACACTTACCAACTTTTGCAAGACATCGAACTTCCCTTCAACTCGCCTTCGGCCGCAGCCAGCTTCTGCACTGCTACCTCCATGCAGGGAACGACTGCGTGGGTGGACAGTGAGGGGCAGACCTTTGCTGCCATCTTCAAAGCGCCTTAAACACGACACTACTATTAATATATAAGACAACACAAGCTGAACAACCCGATGATGAAACTTTCCTTCCGGCACTTTTCGATAGCAGCTGCGACGGTGCTGTCGCTGCTATTCTGCAACTGCTCCGAGAACGTAGATACCTCCGACCGCTACGTCTATAAATTCGACCTCGCGCTCTCCTACCTCGAGAAGCACCCCGCCTACAGCCAGTACGTAGAACTCATCAAGCAGACCCCCTCGTCGCTGGTCAGCCAAAGCACTGTGGCACAGCTCATCGGAGCACGCGGCCACTTCACCGTCTTTGCGCCCACCAACGAGGCCATCGACACCTTCCTCATCGAACTCTGCCAGCGCGAGCCGGACCTGCTCACCGAACCCTCGTGGGATGCCTTTGTCAGCACAGAGAAGCGCGACTCCATACGCCGCCTCCTCGTACTCAACAGCATCATAGACTCGGGCGACATGGATGAATGCTTCATGACGTGGGACTTCCCCACCACCGACAAGGCCGAGTTCCCCATTTCGAACATGAATGACCGCAAGCTCTCCGTCTCGCTCGGAGGTCTCGACACCATACTCATCAACGGCCACAGTCCCGTCAGCCTCACACAGCGAAACATACGTGTCACCAACGGAGTGGTACACCAAGTCCTGCGCGTGGTGGCACCCTCCGACATCAACGCTGCCACCTACCTGCGCGACCTCATCGACAAACAGAAAGAGGGCTTCCTGGTGATGGCCAAGGCCATCGAAGCATGCGGCCTGATGGACACGCTCTCCAAGGTGCGCGACGAAGTCTACGAGGAACTTTATCTGCGCAAGCTCATCCCAGACCACTACCACCTCTACATCGACGGGCACAACGCCACGTGGGACAACTGGACACCCCGCCACCGCCTCTACGGCTTTACCATCTTCGCAGAGACAGACGACTTCTGGCGCTCTCAGGGCCTCGACCCCAAGGCGCCCCACTCGCAGCTGCTGCCCCAGCTCGTACAGTGGATAGAGCAGAACCACCAATACTCCGAGTCCGACCAGTTCACCACCGCCGGCACCGACTACGACTCGCCCTCGCACCTGCTCTACCAGTGGGTCACCTACCATATACTGCCCTTCCGCGCCTCGGCCGACCGTCTCGTGTTCCACATGAACGAGCTCGGCTACGACCTCCACAGCCCCTACAAGCTCTCCATCCCCATGTATGAAATATACCCCACGATGGGCAAGCGGCGCCTGCTGAAAATCTACGAGAGCAAAGAGTCCGACGGCATCTACCTCAACCGATTCCCCGAGCTCGACAACGGCCGCCACGGCACTTACCACGAGACATCGTGCGACCCTGGCAAAGTGGGCTGCCGCGTGGACCGCGAATCCGACCAAGCCATACTCAACGAAATAGTGAACTGCTGCATCTATCCCATCGATGCGCCCCTCGCTTACACCGACCCCGTTCGCGACGACCTCGGCCGCCAGCGACTCCGTTTCGACGGCATGACCATGATGCCCGAGGCCATGAGCACCGAGATACGACTCAAGCGCTCCACCAGTTGGGAGAACCAAGACGTCTACATCCCCTGCACCAGTATCTACAACTACTTCGAAAACATGCAGATGAACGACGAGACCGTCTTCATCTATCTCAACGCTTACAACTACGGCTGGTGCAACCTCCATTCCGACGAGATGAAAGCCAAGGGGCGCTTCGAACTCACCTTCAAACTGCCGCCCGTGCCACGCCGCAACACCTACGAACTGCGATACAAGGTGCTCCCCAACGGTGACCGAGGCGTGCAGCAGTTCTACTTCGGCTCCGACCCCAACCACTTGCCTGCAGCCGGCATACCTGTCGACCTCACAAAGGCCATCGGCAAAATGAACGTAGGCTACGAAGCCGACACAAACGATGACGACTACAACGCCGAAGTGGACAAGCAACTGCGCAACAACCGCGTGATGAAGGGAGCACGCAGCGTACGCGGCAGCAGCGATAGCGACATCGAGCGCGACCGCGACACCAACCTGCGATACATCATCTCGCGACAGACCATGGACCCCGACAAGACCTACTACCTCCGCATCAAGTCCGTCCTCGACTCCGACCAGAAAGAGTTCTACATGGACTACCTCGAACTCTGTCCCAAGGAAGTCTACGACAACCCCAACACACCCGAGGACATCTGGTGAGCCGTCCTCAGATTAGAGATTAGGAATTAGAAATCAGGGCAAGCCTAGACTATGCACTATGCGACGCGTCGCATGTGCTCGAGCGACGCGTGGCAATCGATTCCGCCACACGTCGCATGTGTTCACGCCACATTAGGCACAACCAACCTTGTCATTCTGAGGGAGCGAAGCGGAGGAAGAATCTCAAAGTCATATTGTGTGAGATCCTGCCACCTTCGAGGCGTTTTTCTGCGTGGTGTTTCCCTTGCCATGCGGTCTTTGACAAGCCTTTCCCACCTTCGGGCTGCGCCCTCACCAATCGCTTGAACGCATAACGCGCGATTGCCCGAGGGGAGGGAGCCCTTGGGATTAGTGCACAGTGCATAGTTGTCTTTTCCTGATTTAGGTTGACAGTCGTTTTACTAAACAGGTTGACACTTCCCTCCCCCGAGTGACTCCGTTGGGATTCAAACCCAAGACCTTCAGAACGTTTTTCTGGCCTCTGAAGCTAACCAAAGCAAAAAGGGAAGCACATGATGCACTTCCCTCTCGAGTGACTCCGTTGGGATTCAAACCCAAGACCTTCAGAACCGGAATCTGACGCTCTATTCAGCTAAGCTACGGAGCCATTGCGGCTGCAAAGGTACAACTTTAATTCTGAATCCGCAATGCAAGACGAAGAGAATTTTCTATCTACGAACGAAAAAACGCAGAAAACAGAAGGCTGAAAAACGAGTTCACTTTTTTCGGCACGACGCTTGACCGAATGAATAAAAAGATGTAACTTTGCCGAGATTTTTGTCACCAACAGCAGTAAAAACGTAGAACATGAGTAAGCTATTGAAACCCGAAGGCTATCAGAGTGCCCTCGACCTGAAGCAGACAGAACTGGCCATCAAGAAGATAAAGGATTTCTTCCTCAGCAGCCTCAGCACTGAGCTGCGCTTGCGTCGCGTCACTGCACCGCTCTTTGTGCTCCGCGGACTTGGTATTAACGACGACCTGAACGGAGTGGAGCGCCCCGTATCGTTCCCCATAAAGGATATGGGCGAAGCAGTGGCCGAGGTGGTGCATAGTCTGGCAAAGTGGAAGCGTGTGACGCTGGCCGAGTATTCCATCGAGCCGGGCTTCGGCATCGTAACGGACATGAATGCCATCCGCGCAGACGAGGAGATGGACAACCTGCACAGCCTCTACGTAGACCAGTGGGACTGGGAGCGAGTGATGCGCCCCGAGGACCGCAACATCGGCTACCTGAAGCGCATCGTAAGGAAGATATACAGCGCTATCCTGCGCACCGAGTTCTTCATCAGCGAGACGTATCCGCAGCTGAGGCCCTTCCTGCCCGAGGACGTCTTCTTCATCCACAGCGAGGAACTGCGCCGCATGTACCCCGACTGCACGCCGAAGGAGCGCGAGGACCTCATCTGCCAGCAGCACGGAGCAGTCTTCATCATGGGCATCGGTGGCAAACTGGGAGACGGCAAGGAGCACGACCTGCGAGCTCCCGACTACGACGACTGGAGCACGCAGAACGAGGACGGCTTCGAGGGTCTGAACGGCGACCTGCTGGTATGGTACCCGCTGCTGGGACATAGCATTGAGCTCAGCTCGATGGGCATACGAGTGAATGCCGAGGCCATGTGTCGCCAGTTGAAGTTGCAGGGCAAGGAGGATCGCCGCGAGCTCTACTTCCACCGCCGCCTGCTCGAAGGCTCGCTGCCGCAGAGCATCGGAGGAGGCATCGGACAAAGCCGCCTCTGCATGGTGCTGCTGCAGAAGGCCCACATCGGAGAGACACAGTCCAGCATCTGGCCCGCCGACATGAGACGCGAGGCACAAAAGGCTGGCATGCACTTGATTTAGTTCATAGTCCATAGTCGATAGTTCTTAGTTGAAAATAGAAACGGGATAATAGTTATTCCGTAAATCTGTAAAACAAAAAAAATGCACAACAAACGCAAGGAAAGAGCCGGTGCACTGAAGTGGACACGCTTCGGGCACCACGGCTACTGCGCCTTTGCCAGCCTCAAGCGGGTGGTATGTATCGGCGTTCTGAGTGCGGCTACGCTGGGTGCAGCCACCCGGGCACAGGCCTCGCGCGAGGGAACGCAGATGCGCATCCAGCAACAGGAAGACGAAGAGCAGCAGGAGGAGCTGGACGAGGTGACCGTCTCGGGCACCCTAGCTCCGCTGACTGCACTGCAGTCGGCACGCATCGTGAGTGTGCTCAGCCGCGAGGACATCCAGCGGTCGGGAGCGCAGAGTATCAACGACCTCTTTAAGTTAGCCACGGGCGTGGACGTCCGCCAGCGCGGTGGCTTTGGTATTCAGACGGACATCAGCATCGACGGAGGCACCTTCGACCAAATCACACTTCTGCTGAACGGTGCCAACATCTCCAACCCACACACAGGCCACTTGGCCGCCGACTTCCCGGTCAGCATCAGCGACATCGAGCGGATAGAGATACTCGAGGGCGCTGCAAGCCGCGTATATGGAGCCACAGCCTTTGGCGGTGCCATCAACATCGTAACGCGACACGACACGGGCACCAACGTCTCGCTGGGCGCACGCGGCGGTTCGTTCGGCACGGGCGAAGGAGAGGCACGTGCCACACTGCAGACGGGCAACGTCTCGCAGCGACTCAGCGGTGGAGGCGGTCGCAGCGACGGAGGCACCACCAACAGCGACTGGCGCAAGGGCCAGCTCTACTATCAGGGCGACTTCGCCAGCCACGACCTGCGGCTCGACTGGCAACTGGGCTACAGCCGCAAGTCGTACGGCGCCAACACTTTCTACAGCGCTGCCTACCCCGACCAGTGGGAACGCAACGAACGACTGCTGGCCAGCGTCTCGGCCGAAACGCTGGGCCGTTTCCACTTTACGCCCCGGGTCTACTGGAATCGCTCGTACGACAACTTCGAACTGGTGCGCGGTCAACGCTTTGGCGAGAACTTCCACCAGACTGACGTCTATGGTGCACAGCTGGGTGGACATTTCACATGGTTCGCGGGCCGCACAGCCGTCAGCTCCGAACTGCGGCAGGAAGGCATCCTCAGCACCAGCCTCGGCCACGACCTCGACCCGACGAAGTACGTCGGCATCCGCGGCCAAAACGGCATCGACTACACACAATGCGACGACCGGACCGACGTTTCCTTCTCGCTCGAGCACAACATCCTGCTCAGCCGCTGGACGTTGAGTGCCGGTCTGCTGGCCAACATGAACACGGCCATCGACCACCGCTTCCGCCTCTACCCCGGTCTCGACATCGCCTATCGGCCCACCTCGCACTGGAAGCTCTTCGCCTCGTACAACAAAGGCTTCCGCCTTCCCACCTTCACCGACCTCTATTACAAGAGCCCCACCCATATGGGCAACGCAGGCCTGCGGCCCGAGGTGAACCGCTCCACGCAGCTGGGCGTGCAGTACACTTGGTCGGGCCTCAGCGCCACACTGCGCGGCTTCTACCACCGCGGCCACCGCATGATAGACTGGGTGATGTACAATGCTGCCGACACCTATCATAGTGCCAACTTCAACCTCGGCAACCTCGGTCTGCAGACAGAGTTGCGCCTCTGCTTCCCCAAGCTGTGCGGCCACGACATCTTCCTGCAGCAGCTCACGCTCGGTTACACCCACATGCACCAGAAACGGTTCGACCACACGCCCATCTACAAGAGCAACTACGCCATGGAGTATCTGCGCCACAAACTGGTATGCACGCTCCACCATCGCATCGTCTCGCGCCTCTCGGCCACTTGGCAGCTGCGATGGCAAGACCGCATGGGCAGCTACCTCCGCTACGAAGGTACCTACACCGACCCTGCCACTGGCTATCTGCGCGGGCAATCGACAGGACTACTCGCCGACTACAAGCCCTACGCCACGCTCGACCTTAAGTTACAGTGGACGGCACTGCGCTACCAGCTCTTCGTGCAAGGCACCAACATCACCGACCACCGCTACTACGACCTCGGCAACATCCAACAGCCAGGCATCTGCGTGTTGGCAGGTGTCAGTGTCAAGTTGAAGTAGAGCCAATTACACGACTTCCGCCCTCTGCCGAAGGCAAAGCACGCACATAGCTCTCTCTTTTTCTGCATTTTTTTCGTAGAAAAAGAGAGAGTTTTATATATTTTTCTATAAATTTGCAGCGCAGGCATTACAAAACGAGCCTCAAAAACACTTTTTTAAAACTTTAATAACTAAACAAAGATGAAAAGGAAACTTTTACTCTTCTTGCCGCTGCTGTGGTGCTTTGCCTTCACAGCAACGAATGTGTTGGCGCAAAACGAAGGGCGCCTCGCGTTTGGAGTTATCTCCGACATCCACTTTGAGAACAATGTGGGCGAAGGGGCTATGGTGAAAGTACCGAATGCACTGAAGAACCTGACTTCGCACGGAGCTCTCGACGCGCTGGCCATCGTAGGCGACTTGGCCGACTCCGGCACCGCTGGGCAGTACGAAATGCTGACAAGCGTCTTCACCGATGCTGCCAACTTCACGAACCCCGTGGGCACGTTCCTCTTTATGATGGGCAACCACGACAACAAGGCAGCCGACGGACAGCAGAACTATCAGCAAGGACTGAAGGCCTTCAACGGCGGCGAGGACTATCCGCTGCATCAGTACAAGGTCATCAAGGGCTACCCCTTCATCACCATCAGCCAGATGAACTCGGCCTCGAACGATGTGTCCAATGCAGCGAACGGCACAGGAGCATATCCCGAGGAGGTAGTGCAGCAGTTGGACACATGGATGGCACAGGCCGCTGCCGAATGCCCGGGCAAGCCCATTTTCGTGTTCACACACATACCGCCACGCTGGTCGGTTTACGGCTCGTGGGTCGAGTACGAGACAGGCAACCCCTGGACCATGAAGGTGCTCAACCCCGTGCTCAACAAGTATCCGCAGGCAGTAGTGTTTGCCGGACACAGCCACTATCCGCTGGGCGACCCGCGCAGCATACATCAGGGCGCCAATCCCAACTCCGAGCGCCAGAACTTCTACACGGTAATCAACACGGCCAGCACCACCTACTCGGAGGTGAACCCGGGCGCAGTGAATGCCGGCATTCATCCCGAAGGCTATGCTTTTGTGACCGAAGGCATGATTGTGAGCGAACTGCCGAACGGCGACATCGACATTTGCCGCTACGACACGTATCGCAACCTCGAAATCGGCGCAGAGCACCATTGGGTGCTGAAGGCTCCGTTCGATGGTTCGATGTTTGAGTACGCCGACATCCGCGATGCAGACGACAATCCGCTGAACGTTCCTCTCCGCGACGGACTGCCCGCTCCTGCCTTCACCAAGAGCGCAGAGATACAGGTGAAAGCATTGGCTTTCGAGGCCACGGCCCACATACCGCAGGCCACAGACAACGAGTGCGTATTCCGCTATCGCATTCGCCTCAGCCAGGACGGCTTGGTGCTCTCCGAGAAGTACATCTTCTCGCAGTTCTATCTCAACACCGACACGCCCGACCCCATCTCTTACTTCATTTCGAACCTCACCTCCAACACGAAGTACGAGATTGAAGTGATAGCATACGACTCGTACGGCAACGCTTCGGAACCGCTCAAGAAAGCATTCAGCACGCCCGCTCCCGACGACAGCAACATACTGCCCGAACCAGACGGCAAGTGGACATTCGAGGACGCAGACAACCTGCTGAAGCCCGAGCAAGGCAGCATGACCATACTTCCCTATATCGTAGGCAAGAAGTCCATTTCGGAAGCCGAAAGTTTCGAAGCCTCAGGCATCGTGCCCGCCAGCGGACCGACCGACGACAACAAGGCCATCTTGGTGCCCCAAAATACGGCACTGAAGGTGAACCGCGTGACTGGTGGCGCCACACAGGACTACGCCATCATGATGGACGTCAAGGTGGAGAACGCAGCACTTTACAACTCGCTGCTGCAGACCAACGCGTCCAACAACAACGACGGCGACCTCTTCATCTATCAGAATAAGATTGGCATGGGCGCCATGGGCGGCTATTTCGGCGAAATCAAGGATAATACGTGGTACCGCATCGTTATGGTGGCACGCGACGGACAGGTTTATGTCTATGTAAACGGAGAACTTACCATCAAATGCGCCAGCCAGACGCGCTGGGAGTTAGACCCGTGGGGATTCTACTTCCTTTGCGACGAGGACGGCGAAATGACAGACACGGAAGTGGCTGAATTGGCCTTCTGGGAGAGAAGCCTCTCTGACAATCAGGTGAGAAAACTCTCGGGCCTGGACATCATCGAAGAACCGGTGGAGCCCACCGTAACGCTGAAGACTCCCATCGTGAAACTGATGGACGACGAGTTGGACTTCTCGGTGAAGGTGGAGACCAACGCACCCTTTGGTTTCGACTGCCCCGACTGGATTGAACCCGTGGATGTCGTTCCGTTTGCCGGCGAGAAGGCCTACACCTTCCGTGCACAGCCGATGGACTGGAGTGGCCGTCGCGAGGGCACCATAGCCCTGACGGGCGAAGGCGTAGGCACACAGGAAGTGCAAGTGGTACAAGTCTTCATGGGCGAGGACATTCCCGACGCCCTGGGAGTCTGGACGTTCGACGACACGTCCAATCTGCTGGAAAACAGCGGACTGACCTCTGTACTGTCAGGTGGCATCAAGGGGAGCGAAGGCCCTGAGCCGACACTCACTCTGGCCGAAGCCAACATCCTGCCCACCGCAGGTCCCACCGAGGAGAACGGAGCCATCAGCATCCCCAAGGACTCCTACCTCTGGCTGACACCCAACGCCGGCACCGAGACGCTGACCGACTTCACCATCCTCTACGATATCAAGCCCTCCAACTTGGACGGCTACAAGTCGCTCTTCCAGAACGATGTTACGAACAAGGCCGACGCAGGTCTCTTCTTCAAGGGTAACCAAGTGGGACGAGGCGGTTCCTTCGGATATGTGAGCGAACTGCAACTCGACAAGTGGTACCGCCTCATCTTCGTAGTAAAGAACGGCTACGGCACGCTCTATCTCGACGGCAAGAAGATAGCCGAGAGCACCAACGCGCCAAACTATTGGCCCATCACCCTGCAGGCACTCCTCTTTGCCGACAATGACGGAGAAGAAGGACCGGTGGAGGTGGCCTCCATCCGCTTCTGGGACCTGCCGCTCTCTGAAGTCCAGGCCAAGCGACTGGGCGACGTTTACAAAGACGTGGAAGAATACTTCGTGGTCCACACCAAGGCTGTTCGCCTGCTCGAGAATAATGAGTTTGCCGTCACGGTGAACACCAACGTACCCTTCACCTTCGACTATCCCGAATGGATTGAGCCTGTGGACGTAGAGTTCGCCAGCGGCGAGAAGGCCTACACCTTCCGCGCTCAACCGCTCACTGAAGTAGGTCGTCGCAAAGGCACCATCAAAGTGAAGGCCGAATACTTCCCCGAAGAGGAAGTGAAGGTGGAACAAATCGTGCTGGGCGAAGACGTACCCGAAGCCACAGGCTGCTGGACGTTCGACGATCCGAACAACCTGATGGCCGGCGAAGGCATCTCCACGTTGCAACCAGCCTATAAGACCGAAGACGGACCAGCCATCACAGCAGACCCCGCAGAGGCTGGCATCACGCCCGTAGAAGGACCGCTAGAGACGAACGGAGCCGTCAGCATGCCCGTGGAAGGCTACCTGATGATGACCACCAACCTGGATGCAACCGAACTGACTGACTTCACTGTCCTCTTCGACGTGAAGCCCGAGGCACTCCAAGGCTACCACGCACTGCTGCAGACCAACCCCAGCAACAACTCCGACGGAGCCTTCTTCATCAAGAACGACATGGTGGGCCTCAACAACAGCGGCCTCGGATACAAGGGCCTCATGCAGCAGGGCAAGTGGCACCGCATCGTCTTCGTAGCGAAAGACGGCTTTGCATACACCTACATCGACGGAAAGCGTGTGGGACAGAGCACATCGGCCAACTTCCAGCTGTGGACCATGAAGGCACAGGCTCTGCTCTTTGCCGACAACAACGACGAGGACGGCTACAACGAGGTGGCTGAAGTACGATTCTGGGATGTGGCGCTCACAGACGCACACGTGGAACTTCTCGGCGCGGTGAAACAAGATTGGGATGACGACCCGATGGACGAGCCCGTCAGCGTATGGACATTCGACAATCCCGACGACCTGCTGGCAGGCACTGGTTCGGCCGTGCTGCGCGCAGCCGTCAAGGGAGAGGACAAGGCACCCGTTGCCACAGACGACCTGGCAGCAGCCGGCATCGTGCCCGCGACAGGTCCGACAAAGACCAACGGAGCCATCACCGTCCCCATCGACACCTACCTGCAGCTGGCTCACAACCAGGAAGGCGGCGACCAGAGAACCTTCACCTTCATGATGGATATCCGACCCAAGCAACTCGGCATCTACAACGTGCTCTTCCAGAGCAACATGCTGAACAATACTGACGCCAGCCTCTTCATCAACAAGCAGAACAAGCTCGGCATCAACACTGCCGGCCTGGGCTACGGCGGCGTCATCGAGGAAGGCAAGTGGCATCGCATCATCTTCGCAGTAGATGATTGCGTCATCACCACCTACATCGACGGACAGAAGATTGGCAGCTCCACATCGGCCAACTCCGACAAGTGGATACTCCGCGACGTGGCTTACTTCTTTGCCGACGAAGACGGCGAGGAAGGCGTCGTAGACATTGCCGAACTGCGCTACTGGAACGTAGCACTCGCAGGCATCTTCGTACAGGAACTGGGAGGCGTGGACACAGAGACATCCATCGCCGACATCCACCAGAGCCGCACCGCCGGAGCCATCTACGACCTCTCCGGACGCCGAGTGTCGAACGCCCTGAGCCCCAATACGAAGCTTGCCAAGGGCCTCTACATTGTGAACGGCAAGAAAGTACTGATTAAGTAATCTCACACGCGACGCGTCGCAACGCTTCAAGCGACGTGTCGCAACTCTTCACGCGACGTGTCGCATGAGCTCATGCGACGCGTCGCATTTTTTATGCCACTGCAAGGCGTGAAAATCGCTACGTGATGCTTTACGGAATTTGACAAGCAAATTCCCTACAGTCGTCCCTTTTCTTGTCATCCCGACAACAGCAAGGTTCTAATCGCCGCATCGGACTGAGATTCTTCCTCCGCTTTGCTCCCTCAGAATGACACGACGTCGTGTTCCGTTTCGCTCACCTTATATATAATAATGTATACGGCCCAAATTACTCACGCTCGGAAAAGGAAAGAAAATCTACGCTTTTCTTTTCGCCTATTCGCAACTTTGGCCTGACGGCCCAAGTTACTCGCGCTCGGAAAAGGAAAGAAAATCTACGCTTTTCTTTTCTTTTCGCTCGCTTATTCGTAACTTTGCAGGCAAAACGGACAAGATGAAACGAACACTCACCCTACTGCTCGCGCTGGTGCTGTGCCTCGGCACACAGGCATTCACGCTCGTCATCGATGCAGGCCACGGCGGGAAGGACCCGGGAGCCATAGGCCGCAAAGGTAAGGAGAAGAACATCAATCTGGCCGTGGCGCTGGAACTGGGACGACTGGTGGAGAAGAACTGCCCAGACGTGAAGGTAGTTTACACGCGCAAGACGGACGTCTTCGTGGAACTGAACGAACGCGCACACATAGCCAACAAGGCGAAAGCCGACCTCTTTATCAGCATTCACGTGAACAGCACGGCGGCCAAAGTGGGGCCGCAAGGGACGGAGACATACACGCTGGGTATGCACCGAGCAGCAGAGAACCTGGAGGTGGCCAAACGAGAGAACAGCGTCATCACGCTGGAGAGCAACTACGAGGAGCGCTACGAGGGCTTCGACCCAAAGAGCAGCGAGAGCTACATCATCTTTGAGCTGATGCAGGACCAGAACATGGAGAAGAGCGTGCGGCTGGCCAAGAACATACAGTCGCAACTGAAGGCGACGGCAAAGCGAGTGGACAAAGGCGTGTATCAAGCCGGCTTCCTGGTGCTACGCGCCACGAGTATGCCCAGTGCACTGGTGGAACTGGGATACATCAACAACCCCACCGAGGAGCAATACCTGCTCTCTGCCGCAGGGCAGGCCGCACTGGCTAAGAGCATTTACAACGGATTCACACAATACAAAAAGAGCCTGACAAAATGAAGATATCGAAAGAGACGAAGATAGGACTGACGGGAGTGGCGGCACTGGTGCTGCTCTTCTTCGGCATCAACTTCCTGAAGGGCGTGAAACTCTTCAGCACGCAGAGCACCTACTACATCAAGTTTGCCAACGCAAAGGCGCTGAGCAAGAACAGCACAGTCTATGCCGACGGCTACAACATCGGCATTGTGAGCAACGTACTCTACGACTACTCGAAGCCCGGACAAGTGCTGGTGGAGATATCGGTGAACAAGGGACTGCGCATCCCCAAAGGCAGCACAGCCAAGTTGGACGAGGCAGTGCTGGGCGGCTGCACGCTCAACCTGCTGCTGGTGAACAACCTCACCGAGGCATACGCGCCGGGCGACACGATACAAGGCTCCGACGGCTCGGGCCTGATGAGCAAGGCCGCCGACATGATGCCACAGGTGGAGCAAGTGGTGGCCCGCGTGGACACGCTGATAGCCACTCTGAATCTGCTGGTGTCTAACCCCAACCTGCCCCTCATCATGCAGAACGCTGAGCAGGTGACGTCTAACCTGAACAAGAGCAGCGAGGAACTGAACAAGCTGCTAAGCAAGGACATACCACAGATGACAACGACCTTCAACAAGGCCGGCGAGAACGTGGTGACCCTGACAGACAACCTCAACCAGCTGAAACTGCAAGCCACCATGGACAGCGTGAACGCCGCCATAAGTAGCATTCACGAGATGATGGCTCAGATGCAAAGTCCCGACGGCACGCTGGGTAAAATGATGAACGACCCTGCGCTCTACAACAATCTGAACCATACCGTACAGAGCGCCGACAGCCTCGTCACCGACCTGAAAAAGAACCCCAAGCGGTACGTCCACTTTTCGGTCTTCGGGAAGAAGCAGTAATACGACCTATTTAAAGTTTGTCCTAATTAAGAGAGCGCAAAAAAGGGACTGCGCGAATGCCACTTAAAAAGGTTATTTTACGCAAGTTAGACGCCCCACTGAAAATGCTGCACCCCGCAGGGTAAAAAGGAGATAACAAACTAAGAACCAGTAACTTGAAGTTAAGAAGGAGCACGCAACAAGAAACGCTTCAGCCACCTGCCACGGACGTTCTGTAATACAATATATTAGGGCTTTCTGCATATCGTTTTTTACAAACGTAAACAAACAAAAAAGATTTTGCGGTTTCGCAGAAACTCCATACCTTTGCGGAACAAAACAGGCTAAAGCAACAACCTGCTTACCTTATTTAATATTTATAAGAAAGAGACGTAAATGGCAGATTCACCACAGATATTGTGGAAACGTTGCCAAGGGTTATTCCGCAGCAATGTGAACGATCAGCAGTACAAGACATGGTTCTTGCCGCTGAAGTTCAAGTCCTTCGACGAAGAGGCGAAGGTGCTGACGGTTTATATACCTTCGCAATTCTTCTTCGAATATCTGGAGGAGAACTACCGCAAGCTGGTGCATCTTGTCATCATGCGCGTCTTTGGAGCAGGCACACGCATTGACTATCAGGTGGAAGTGGTGAGTCAGGAGACTGTGACGCTGGAGAGCGACACGCTGACGGCCGAGGAAGCACGTCCCGCCACACGTCCCGCCAACAAAGGGCCGCATATGCTGCAGGCCGTCGGACAAGCACAGGATCTCGACTCACAGCTTAACCCGAAGCAGAACTTCGAGAACTTTATCGAAGGCGACAGCAACAAGCTGCCACGCAGCGTCGGTCAGGCCATTGCACAGAATCCCAACCAGCAAGCCTTCAACCCCCTCTTCATCTACGGCCCCAGCGGCGTGGGCAAGACACATCTGGTGAACGCCATCGGACAGCGCGTGAAAGAACTGCACCCCGAGAAACGCGTCCTCTACTTGAGCGCCAACCTCTTTGAAGTACAGTTTACCGACTCGCGACGCTTCAACACGTTCAACGACTTCATGCACTTCTATCAGAGCATAGACGTGCTTATCATGGACGACATACAGGAGTTGATGGGCGAGACGAAGAGCAAGACACAGTACGCCTTCTTCCACATCTTCAACCACCTGCGGCAGAACGGCCGGCAGATAATACTGACGAGCGACCGCCCGCCAGTGGCACTGCAAGGCATGGAGGAGCGACTGCTCACCCGCTTCAAGTGCGGCTTGCTGGCAGAATTGGAACGCCCCGAGGAGAAACTGCGCCGCGACATTCTGCAAAGCAAGATTCGACACGACGGACTCAACATTCCGCAGGACGTCATCAACTACATCTCATCGAACGTGTCCGACAGCGTGCGCGAACTGGAAGGTGTGGTACACAGCCTGCTCGCATACTCGGTGGTTTACAACCGCAACGTAGACATGGAGCTGGCACAGAAAGTACTGAAGCACAGCATCCGCGCCGAACGCGCTAAGCACATCACGATGGACCAAATCATCGAGACAGCGTGCGAGCACTACAACATCCGGCAGGAAGACGTTTACGGCAAGAGCCGAAAGGCCAACATCGTGCTGGTGCGGCAAGTGAGCATGTATCTGGCGCAGCACTACACGAAGCTCACCACCTGTAAGATTGGCACGCTGGTTGGTAACCGCAACCACGCAACCGTCATCCACAGCGTCAAGACAATCGAGAACCGACTGAAGTTCGACAAAGAGTTCAAGAAGAGCCTCGACGAATTAGAAAACAAGATAAAGAACAAGCCATGAACATCAAGACACGGAGAACGATTCGCAAATACACTCAGCAGCCCATTCCCGATGAGCTGCTGAATCAGTTATTGGAAGATGCCGCCAGAACCCAGACAATGGGCAACCTGCAACTCTACAGCGTGGTGGTGACACGAGACGAGGAAAAGAAGCAGAAACTCGCTTCGCTCCACTTCAACCAGCCCTGTGCCACAGGTGCTGCTGTGCTGCTCACCGTCTGTGCCGACTTCCGCCGCACCACCGACTGGTGCAACCAACGCGAAGCCACTCCGGGCTACGACAATATGTTCGGCTTCCTCAACGCTGCCACTGATGCCCTACTCTACACGCAGACGCTCTGCAATCTGGCCGAAGAGGAAGGTTTGGGCGTTTGCTATCTGGGCACCACCATCTATCAGCCGCAAGACATCATCGAGGCACTTGGCCTGCCGCAACTCGTCTTCCCCGTAGCCACGCTCACCATGGGCTGGCCTGCCGAGAAACCGGCACAGACAGAACGCCTGCCGCTGGAAGCCTTCGTACACCAAGAAACGTACCAGCCATACACGGCCGAGCGCATCGACACGCTCTACAAGGCAAAAGAGAAGGCACGCCAAAACCAGAAATTCGTCAAGGAAAACAACAAGAGCACACTGGCACAAGTGTTTGCCGACGTGCGCTACACGAAGAAAGAGTTCGAGGCACTGTCGCAAAACATGCTTTGCACGCTGCTCCAACAAGGCTTCCTCAAGACAGCCGACCTGGCAAGTCCCATCACGCCCATGATAGAGACGCGTCCCGAAGTGCTCGACTGCGACGTGGTACGCTTCCAGAATCAGAAAGAGAAGTGGGTGGCTTTCGTGGGACTCATGGACAATCAGCCCTACGAAATCTTCACCGGCCTGATGGACGACGAGGAAGGCATCTCGCTGCCCAAGAGCGTGGTGCGCGGACGCATCATCAAGCACATCGACCGCGAAGGCCGCAAGCGCTACGACTTCCAGTTCGAGAACAAACGCGGCTACAAGACTACCGTCGAGGGACTGAGCGAGAAGTTCAACCCCGAATACTGGAACTACGCCAAACTCATCAGCGGCGTGCTGCGCTATCGTATGCCGCTCGACCATGTCATCCGGCTTGTCGGCTCGCTCGAGTTGGACAGCGACAGCATTAACTCGTGGAAGACCGGCGTGGCTCGCGCGCTGAAGAAATACATCCCTGGCGCTGCACCCGAAGAGGAAGAAACCAGCAACTGATGACTTACGAAATCCACATCGACCACTTGCGGCTCCATGCCTTTCACGGCGTGCAGCCGCAGGAACGGACGGTGGGTGCCGACTTTTTCGTCACCCTCCGCCTCCTTGTAGATGCCGACGAAAGCACTTTCACTCAAGACGACTTGTGCGGGACCGTCAGCTATGCCGACATTGCAGCGGCCGTCCGCAACGAGATGCAGACGCCCAGCCTGCTGCTGGAGCACGCAGCACACCGCATTGCCAGCCGTCTCCTCACGGACTTCCCTCGCCTCATCACTGTAGAGATTCTGCTCGAGAAACAGAATCCGCCCATCGGCTTGCAAGCCGAAGGCATTGGTGTGAAGTTGTCGCTCACTCGCCAGTAAGCCGACGCATTCCTACTCTTCCATTCATTTATTCGTGGTTGCCGCATTGGAAATCACATTTTTCTTTGTACCTTTGTCGCGGGAAAAATATATAATGATATAGCGGATATGAAACTGAAGATAGCAGTATTGGCCGGCGACGGCATCGGCCCCGAGATTATGGAGCAGGGCGTGGCAGTATTGAGCGCTGTAGCACGCAAGTTCGGACACGAGGTGACGTACAAAGAAGCGCTGTGCGGTGCACATGCCATCGACGAAGTGGGCGACCCGTTCCCCGAAGAAACCTTCCAGACGTGCAAGGAGGCAGACGCGGTGCTCTTTGCCAGTGTGGGCGACCCGAAGTTCGACAACGACCCGACGGCAAAGGTACGCCCAGAGCAGGGCTTGCTGGCCATGCGAAAGAAGCTGGGACTCTATGCCAACATACGACCGGTGGAAACCTTCGACTGCCTGATTCACAAGTCGCCGCTCAAGGACGAGTTGGTGCGCGGTGCCGACTTCATCTGCATCCGCGAACTGACTGGCGGCATGTACTTCGGCGAGAAGAAAGAGGGCACCGACGAAGCCTACGACACGAACTTCTACTCGCGCCCCGAGGTGGAGCGCATCCTGCGCGTGGCCTACCAGTACGCGCGCCAGCGCCGCCACCATCTGACGGTGGTAGACAAAGCCAACGTGCTGGCCTCTAGCCGTCTGTGGCGCAAAGTGGCACAGGAGATGATGACGGAGTATCCCGACGTGGAGACAGATTTCATGTACGTAGACAACGCTGCCATGCGCATGATTCAGGACCCGCGCTTCTTTGACGTAATGGTGACAGAGAACACCTTCGGCGACATCCTTACGGACGAAGGCTCGTGCATCACGGGCTCCATGGGATTGCTGCCCAGCGCATCGACGGGTAGCAGCACGCCTGTCTTTGAGCCCATCCACGGCTCGTGGCCTCAGGGCAAGGGGCTGAACATCGCCAATCCGCTGGCACAGATACTCAGCGTGGCCATGCTGTTCGAGTACTTCGGCCTGAAAGCCGAAGGCGCACTGGTACGCGAGGCCGTGAAGGCATCGCTCGACGCCAATGTCCGCACGCCTGAGATTCAGGTGGAAGGTGGCGCGAAGTACGGCACGCGCGAGGTGGGCGCATGGATTGTGAACTACATCGAGAACAAAGCTTAACATAGTCCCTACCCCATGCGACGCATACTACTTCTCGCAGCGCTATGCTCCGCCTTAGCCACAGCAAAAGCCGGCGATGAATACGAAAGCGGTTTCCTCACTACGCCGCTCAACCGAGCCATTGCCCGCGGAATGGAAGGCACAGCAACAGCCGAAGGTGATGAGTTGCAATATGGGCGCGACGTGACGCGCTTCGTCAGTGCACCGCAATTTGGCGGCTACCTCGTTGGGCAATACACATACACCGACCAGAAAGGACAGCATGGAGGCGAGGGCTTCAGTTCCCGACACATTCGCGCCTACGTCTCGGGCAGCGTATTGCGCGACTTCCGCTATCGTCTGCAAGCAGAGTTCAGCGGCACACCGGCCATGCGCGACTACACACTGGAGTGGGTGCACTGGAAGGAATTCGCGGTGAAGGTGGGACAGTTCAAACGACCCTTCACCTTCGACAGCCCACTGAACCCGTGGGACGTAGGTCTGGGTGGCTACGCACTGCCCACACGCAAGCTGGCGGGATACAGCGACTACAGCGGTGGCGCCAATACGAACGGGCGCGACCAAGGCCTGCTGCTGAGCGGCAACTTGCTGCCCGTGGGCGAAGATCGTCACTGGCTGCTGCGCTACGAAGCGGGCATATTCAACGGAAACGGAATTAACCGCGGAGACAACAACCGAAAGAAAGACTGGATTGGGAATGTGCAAGTACAGCCCATCAGCGGACTGCGCATTGCTTTGTTCGGCTGGAAAGGAACGCTCACCAGCGAGGGTGTAAGCGTCGGCCGCAACCGCTGGGCGCTGGGCGCCTGCTACGAGAAGCAAGGCTGGACAGCGCGTGCCGAATACATTCACCACTCGGGACACAAGACGACCGACTACAATGCCACCACGCAGACGTGGAGCGGCATCGCACGGGCCGACGGCTGGTACGCCATGCTGGGAGTACCCGTGACGAAATGGTTTCAGCCGTTCGTGCGATACGATGCCTACCGCGAAGGAGCCAAATGGAGCGGCCTGAAGAATGTATTCAGCGTCTGCCCGAACTTCCGGCTCCACAAGAACTTGCTCTTCCAGTTGCAGTACAACCACATCTTCGACAAGCTCAACGCAGCCGACCGCCACTGCAACGAATTCTGGGCGCAAGCCTACATCCGCTTCTGACACATACCGAATATGGCAAGCAACGCAGACCTTGTGCAATACATCGCCGACCAGTGTGCCGGAGCAGGCGAAATCACCACCAAAAAGATGTTTGGCGACTACGGCATCTACTGCGACGGCAAGATTTTCGGCCTCATCTGCGACGACCGCCTCTTCGTAAAACCGACCGATGCGGGACGCGCTTTGCTGCCCGACGCAGTGATGCTACCGCCCTACGAAGGAGCGAAGGAATACTTCTACATAGCCGACACCGACGACCACGAATTCCTCTCGCAGCTCGTGCGCGAGACGTGCCGACAGCTTCCGGCTCCGAAGCCTAAGAAGCCGAAGCGCTGAATATCTAACGTAGAAAACATTCCGTCGGACAAAGGACAAAAAGAGCGGCGCGTGATAACTCGGGTTATCACGCGCCGCCTGCATATTATCCAGCCGAACTGGCCGACAGGGGACTACTCGTTGAGGTCTATCACATAGCTTGCCTTGCGGCCGCTGGGCGTGATGGCCTTAATCCAGAGCGTGCGGTCGGGACTCTGGTTGGCCGACTTCACAGCTTCCTCCCAGTCTTCCACTGTATTCATCTTCTTGTCGTTCACCTCCAGGATGATGGTGCCCTTGGTGGCGCCCACGGTCTTCAGTTTTCCATTGCGGATGGCATTGATGGTCAAGCCGTAAGTCAGATTCAGCGACTTCTTCTCCTCGTCTGTGATAGGCTTCAGCTGCACGCCCATGTCGTCGAGGTCCACTTCCTCCATCACCTTCGTGTTTCCCTGCGTATTGCGGAGCGTCACGCTGGCGTTGCGTTCTTTCTTTCCGCGGATGTAGGTTACAGATACTTTGTCGCCCGGACGATGCTGCGAGATGGCCTCTTGCAGTTCGGACATCTTGCCGACAGCCTTTCCGTCGAACTTCGTGATGACGTCGCCCTTCTCGAGGCCTGCCTCCTCAGCCGCACTGGCATCTATAATCTGATTCACATAAACACCCTTCACTGTGCCGAAGTCCACCTCGTTACCCTTAGCTTTCTCCGAGTCGATGTAGTCGGTGACATCCACGCCCTTCACGCCCAGAACTGCGCGCTGCACGGTGCCATAGACCTTTAGGTCGGCCACCACCTTATTCATAATAGATGTCGGAATGGCAAAACCATAGCCACTGTAGCTGCCCGTCTGGCTGTATAGCATGGCATTGATGCCCACAAGTTCGCCGCGCTCATTCACAAGTGCGCCACCGCTGTTGCCGGGGTTGATGGCAGCGTCGGTCTGAATGAAACTCTCTATGCCATTGGCTCCCAATCCGCGTCCCTTGGCACTGACGATGCCAGCCGTCACGGTGCTGGTAAGATTGAGCGGGTTACCCACTGCAAGCACCCACTGGCCGAGTTTCAGTTCATCGCTGTTGCCGATGGGCAGCGTGGGCAGATCCTTGCCGTCTATCTTGATGAGGGCGAGGTCTGTCGTTTCGTCCGTACCAATGATGCGGCCCTTGAACTCGCGGTTGTCGTTGAGTTTCACTTCTATCTCGTCGGCGCCACCCACCACGTGGTTGTTGGTAACGATGTAACCGTCCTTATCGATTATGACGCCGCTGCCTGCTCCGTGTCTGTCGGGTTCTTTATACTCGCGCTGCTGAGGCTGACGACCACCGAAACCGAAGATGTCGCCAAAGAAGTCGCTAAACGGATCCTGTATCGTCATACGCTGCGTCTTGCCGGCCTGAGTAACCTTGATATACACCACTGCGTCCACCGATTTCTCAGCTGCATAGGTCAGGTCCACCAAGCCACCGGCCACAGACGCAGAGGGAGCGGCCTGCGGAAAGACAGGTTCGGGATTGTTGGCCTCGCTCGAAGCCACCGAACTCTTCACCACAGCACCCGTCACGGCACTGCTTGCACATATCAGAGCGACAGCGCCAATCCAATTTTTAGTTGTCTGTTTCATAACTTTATTATTTTTTAATGTTAATATTCAAAATTAGGTTGCTGCATTTTCGCACTGCAAATATATAGCTAATTCACCGAATATAGAAAGGTTTGGCATGCAAAATTGCACACATTTAACACAACACAAGCACCAATTAACGGTCGTTAATAAAATACTGCACGTGTTTTTACATTCATTGACGCATAGTTTTGCCAAATGCCACACGTGGTTTCTGTGAAAACTACACGTCACAAAATCATTGCCACAGGCAGGCGCATGCATAGGCGAAGGAGAAAATAATGAAGAGCGAATACGGAATTATAAATAATTCTTCGTACCTTTGCCGGCACAAAAAGCAGTGAACCGGTCTGCCGCTGGCTTCATCCGCAAGGACGAGGCGAGAGGAAAGTCCGGGCAACACAGGGCATTCCGCTTCCTAACGGGAAGAGGTTCGCGAGGGCCTGTCGATGCAGAAGAAAACAACCGCCACGCGCCAGCGGGGTAAGGGTGAGAAGGTGGGGCAAGAGCCCACCAGTCTGGTGGCGACATCAGGGCTGTGCATCCCGGAAGTTGAAAGTTCATGTATACCGGCGAACAAAAGAGAAGGCTGCCCGTCTGAGCCGGAGGGTAGAACGATAGAGGTCGGCGGCGACGTCGGCAGTAGATAAATGGCAGACGCTCCCCACTGCGGGAGACACAGAACCCGGCTTACAGGTTCACTGTTTTTTCTTTGGCACACGTTCCGCAAGGAAGCAAGATAACGGCATGAAACTACGTAACATAGATTACATCTGGAGTGTGGACGAGCACACGCTGCGCGCCGACCGCCGATGGATGCTGCGCACGCTGAAGCGGTGCATCATCGCCGTGGAATGTATTCAGAAGAACAACATCATGAGTTTCGCCTCGGCGCTGACGTACAGCAGCATGCTGGCCGCCATCCCTGTCCTGGCCATTCTCTTTGCCGTAAGCCGCGGTTTCGGATTCGGACCCTACCTGGAAGATAAAATACGCGCCTCGCTACAAGTCAGCCCCGAGCTGACAGACAAGGTTTTCGAGTTCGTGAATTCGTATCTCGAGCACACGAAAGGTGGCGTTTTCATTGGCGTGGGCTTGCTGGTGCTGCTCTACACGCTGGTTTCGCTGACGAGCAACGTAGAGACGGCCTTCAACACGATTTGGTACGTCCGTTCGTCGCGGAACATCTACCGCCGAACGATTGACTACATCAGCATTTTCCTCTTCCTGCCGTTCCTCATTGTCATCACCAGCGGTCTCA
>CADAGX010000008.1 GCA_902787575.1 uncultured Bacteroidales bacterium
TTGCAACTGTACGAAGAACGGCTTCAGTTCCCAATGTTTCATGCCCCAGCGTTCGCACAATGTTTTCTTCGAGAGTAGCGCCTCGCCTCTCTTTACTTCTACGTCCCTGCCCCTGACACGTACCTTGCGGTCCGAGAAAGAACAGAGAAACATCAAGTCCATAAAGCGCCACAGCGCCTTCTCGTCTTTCCATATTGCTGTGTGCGGAAGCCGGATAGTCACGGGCACGAAGCCCTCAGTAGTTTTAGTCATTGCCATTGTTGTTTAGTTTTAGGTTCGTTTGCATTCAATTTTATAATTCGTCCACAAAAGTACAACAAATACGAAATAAATGCAAATCTTTGGACAATTAATTTCTAAAAAATCTATATCACGTTCGACGACATTGCCGCACCCACAATACAACCCCGTGCTGCCACAGCTCGAGGCGCTGACCAGCGAGATGACGGCCATCGGGCAGAAGTACGGAGCCTCGTGCTCGCAGGTGGGCATAGCATGGGCCATTGCCAAGGGCACGCTGCCCATCATCGGCGGCGTCATCGCCAGCATACACTCCGGAGTGTATAAGCTGGGATAATTGATTCTATCCCTCGGAACAGCATTCGGGACATTGGTCAGTTTTTTCTGCAGCCAATGCCCCGAACTAATACCGAGCTCCGCCCTATCTGCCTTTAATCATTCATTACATAATTGAAAGGTTGAGGACGATGTAGTTCATTCTTTCCCAAGTTACCTTTTAGCACTAAACGCATTATCAAGAGCATAGAGGAAACTGATCTTCGTGTCATGGAAAAATCTTTCCCCTATTTTCGATATCTCAAAGGTGCCATTGGTAATCATGTCTAAAACAATCGCATTTCCATTCTCAATATTAATAATAATGCCGTTCTTCTCGTAAGGAGCATAAGACAGTATCTTGCCCAAAGGAACAACTTTGTTCTTATTTGCGCCCATAATAACTATTCTTTGGTTCGTTACATAAACCTTACCTTGGAGAAATAGCTTATACCCTTCGACATCATACGAATTTATGGAGAATGTGCCTGTTCGATAACCATTAAGATTCGCCCGGAATCCGCCATATGTTATTTGTTTGTTGATTTTTTGGATAGTATAAACTGCGCAGTTAATTTCTGAATAATAGCATTCTTCTTGGGGATGCATCTGCAGACCCTTGCTGCCTCCAACCGGAACAATACGGTTCAACAATTCTGTGTACAATGCTTGCACATAGTCCGAATCTGTAGGATCTGAAACTGTATTAATTATATCTTTATATTTCATAACTGCGCGGTCTTCTCCATTTTCATAGACTTCTTTCAATCCATTGAAAACCTCCAAACCTTTTTCGCTTTTCATTTGTACATTTTCAATTGGCTCGAATCCTGTTAAATGTTTAGGCTCTCCTGCTTTTTTTGAAGATCCGTTCATTAGGCCGACCAGTAAGATAATTCCAGCCACGACTAAAAATAAAACTAATGTAGTACTCATAATATTATAATTAAATGGTTTACAATTACGAAAGAGGCGCAGACCTTCGCCATACGCCTCTCGGTTCACCACAAACCATACATGTATACGGGAGAAATCTGCGCCCAGAGGGTGCAGCTCCTATAACATGTATTGCTCTTTTCTCGTGGTGGTGAATGAGAGGCTATAGAGCAAATCTGTTACGCAATCCTTTCGGTTTGCACTGCAAAAATACGAAATTTCTTTTAATTCCCGACCTATAAGAGCAAAAATACCCGTAAAAATGTTCCTTTGGCCCCAAGAAATGTCAGATTTACTTCGTCTCGACAGGAAAAGAAATGCCATTTCTCTTTGCATTTCCTTCTTTTCTTTGTAACTTTGGCGTGTCATTCTAAACAACAACACGAAACGACATGATAAAACGATGGAGTGTATTGCTGCTGGCCGCAGGAATGTGTGCCTCGGCAGCAGGACAGAACAAAAAAGCGCCGGTGAACTACGATGAGAGCCTGGTGCCGGCATACGAGTTGCCAGACGTGCTGCGGTGCGCCGACGGCACTCGAGTGGAGAACGCGAAGCAGTGGGAGCGCAAGCGGAGGCCCGAGTTGCTGCGCATGTTCAGCGAACTGGAGTACGGCGTCACGCCGAAGCACACGGGCATTGAGGTGGAGCACGAACTGGTGGCGGAGAACCCCAACGCTTTCGGCGGCCTCGCCACACAGAAGCAGGTGCTCTTCAAATTCACGGGAGCGAACGGCAAGACGCATCAGGCGCTGCTCTTGCTCTACATCCCCAACGCACCGAAAGGCCGCGTACCGGTGATTGTGAGCTACAACTTCCATGGCAACCAGAGTACCACACTGGAGGAGGATGTCATCTTCTCGCCCTCAAAGGAGATTGTTGCCGAGATGGGTTCCGAGAAGTGGGTGCGCGGAGAGCAGCGGAGCCGCTGGTCGTACGAACTGATACTGCGCCGCGGATATGCGGTGGCCACAATGGCTTACGACGACATATACCCCGACCTGCCTCACCTGCGCCCCTATGGTATCTCGCCGCTCTTCCCCAACTACAAGGAGGGTGAGCGCGATGCCGACGAGTGGGGCGCCATTGGCACATGGGCTTGGGGCTACAGCCGCATCGCTGACTATCTGGCCAAGGAGCGCCGCATCGACAAGAAACGTATGGCTGTGCTGGGTCACTCGCGCCTGGGCAAGACAGCCATCTGGGCAGGCGTGCAGGACAAGCGCTTCAAGGTGGTTATGTCCAACGATTCGGGCTGCGGCGGAGCAGCGCTGGCCAAGCGCGTATTCGGCGAGAATATCGCACGCATCACGGCCGCCTTCCCGCATTGGTTCTGCACGGCGTTCAACCAGTTCTCGGAGAACGAAAAGGCGCTGCCCTTCGACCAGCACGAACTGCTGGCACTTGTGGCTCCGCGACACATCTATGTGGCCAGTGCCCAAAACGACGAATGGGCCGACCCGAAAGGCGAATATCTGAGCGCGTACCACGCCGGCAAGGTTTACGAGCTCTACGGAATGCAGGGACTGCCGTCGGCGGAGCAACCCGGCATCCATCAGCCGCAACTCTACGACGTGGGCTACCACTACCGCGCCGGAAAACACGACGTGACGGAGTACGACTGGATGTGCTATCTGAACTACTGCGACAAGTACCTAAAATGACGAGGATGAAAAGACGCTCGTTGAAACAATTCTTGCTCGAAATCCTTCTGCTGCTGCCCGTGATGCTCGACGCGCAGAACCTGCCAGTGGTGTTCGCTCACCGCGGTTGCTGGTTGGAGAACGAGGTGCCCGAGAACAGCATCGAGGCAGTGGCCATGGCCAAACGTTTCGGCTATCCGGCCATCGAGTGCGACGTCCACTACACGAAGGACAGTGTGATGGTTATCATGCACGACTTCCGCAACATGAAGCGCTGCATACGCAAGCGCAAGGGCTACGCCCGTCTGGACAGCGTGCTGGGGACGGCCGACATCACGTACGAAGACTTGAAGCGAGACTACGTGCTGGCCTCGAAGAACAAGGCATACCGCGTGCCAGTGCCCACGCTGGAGGAAATCCTAACGGCGTGCAAGCAACACGGCATCAAACCCATACTGCACAGCAATGAAGTGGAGTCTTACCACATGGCACAGCGCATGTTTGGCAACGACTGGATTGCGTTCAGCGGCAAGGACTCGGCACTGACAGAGGCGCGACGTATCTCGGACTGCATGATACTGATGAGCCGCAACAACGCAACGGCCGACTCCACCATCCGCGCCATGCGTGCACTGGGCGGCAAGGTGGGACTCTCGAGCATGAACTACGAGATGTACACCCGCGAATTCTGCGACTCCATACGTCAGGCGGGCTTCGACGTGCAGGCATCCATCTTCCCTGCGCCATACGAGGCACACGCCGTGGCCAACGGAGCCAGCATCCTGTTGAGCAACTATGTTTACATGCCCAACACCGGAAAGAAGCCCTACGGCAAGAAGAAAACGGGCCGCCACCTCTTCATCATCGGAGAGGGCACGTCTATCGAAGCCGACAAGGAAACAGAATTCGGCGCCTCGGTGCTGCAGGTGACATTCAAGGGTACGCTCAGCGTGAAGTTCAACGACAAACTCACCTACACCTTCCACCACGCAGACTGGGGCACAGACATCTTCGGCGTACGCCACTTCAAGAAGAAGCCCAAGGTGGACATCATGTCGCTCGAGACGTCGGAGATAAAATCCGCCACACTGTCTTTCTACGAGTTCTGAAACACGGTGTCAGAACTCCTCGGTGGCACTGCAAAGCCACCTGCGGTCTGCCTCGTCTGTGAGATGAGGCAGCAACTTTTCGCGCACACACCGATGGTACTGATTGAGCCACTGGCGTTCCTCGGCCGTGAGCATATCGGGCACGACGGCACGCATGTCGTAGGGACAAAGCGTAAGGGGTTCGAAGCACAGAAAGCGGCCGAACGGCGTCTCCTCGGCTGGCACGCAGAGCAGCGTATTCTCGATGCGCACACCGTAGCGACCGGCGGCGTAGATGCCGGGCTCGTCGGTTATGACCTGCCCGACCTGCATGGGCAGCGTGGTGCACGGTCGCAGATTCTTGCGGATTTGAAGCGGTCCCTCGTGCACCGAAAGCCGGTGGCCGACGCCATGACCAGTACCGTGGCCAAAATCGAAGCCGGCCCGCCAGAGCGGGGCACGAGCAGCCGTGTCGAGTTGCAAGCCTGTGGTGCCAACGGGGAAACGGAGGTTCTGCAGCTGCAGGTGGCCGCGCAGCACCAACGTGTAAGCCTTCTTCTGCTCGTCGGAGACCGTGCCGAGGGCAATAGTGCGTGTCACATCGGTGGTGCCGCAGTCGTAGTGCGCACCACTATCGAGCAGAAACAGTCCGTCGCGAAGCGGGATGTCGGTGTCGGCGGTCGGCTCGTAGTGCACGATGGCCGCATGTTCGCCGCTGGCAGCGATGGTGGCAAAACTCAACCCGCAGAAACCCGGTTGCTGGCGGCGAAGTGTTTCCAACTGGTCGCTGGCCGAGAGTTCTGTCCACTCCCCAAAATGCTCGTCGAGCCGGCGCAGGAAGCGCACCATGGCCACTCCGTCGCGCAGATGCGCCGTGCGGAAGCCCTCCTGCTCGACGGGATTCTTGATGGCGCGCATCTCCGCAATGGGCAGAGGCGGGAAGGAATGTCCGAGCCGCTGACGCTGTATCTGAAGGCCGCGTTCGTAGGCATCGAGCCTGACACCGAGTGCTGCGAGATACGTCTCCACTTCGGGCGACACCTGCTGGCGATGCACGCAGAGCGTGTGGTGGCCGTCAGTACGCAGCAGCAGGAAAGAAATCAGGAAGGGCGTGTAGGGGATGTCGGCAGCACGCAGGTTGAGCAGCCACGCTATCTCCGAGAGATCCGACACGCAGTATTCGCCGATGCCACGCGTGGCCATCCAGTCCGCGACGCGTCGCAATTTCGACTGCGCGCTTTCGCCGGCCAGATTGTCGGGCATCCGCTCGGCTGCCGTCAGGGGCAAAGCAGGGCGCTCCGTCCAGCACACATCGGCAAAGTCGGCAGGCAGTGCCACAGCACGCTCGCGCAGCGAGTCGGGAAACAGCTCGTCGAAGAGTTCGGGCGTCATCATATCCTCGGGGAAACCCACGCGGCCCTGCGTCTCGCTCAACCACTGAGCCACCTCCACGTCCTCGCCCTCGCGCATCAGCCGGAAAGGCGTCTGTTGCAGCTGTGCCTCGGCCTGCAGCCAATAGCGCGAGTCGGTCCACAGCAGCGCCTCGGTGGACGTCAGCACAGCCGTACCCGCGCTGCCAGTGAAGCCCGTCAGCCACTCGCGCATCTGCCAGTGGCAAGCCACGTACTCAGACCCGTGCGGGTCCATGGTAGGAACCACGATGGCTCCCAGTTCGCTGCGACGCATGAAATCGCGCATCCATGCCACCCGTTCCATTACTTTCTCATTCATCCCGCTTCTCGTTTCCTCCGCATTCGTACTTTTCTTACATCAACACCACCTTGCGACCATCCATAATATAGATGCCACGCGGAAGCGGCGCATTACGACGTTCGACACGGCGGCCATCGAGCATGAAAATGTCGCGCCGACGCTGTGGCAAAAGCACGGAGTTGACGCCGGTGCCGTCGGCTTCCACCAGCGAGAGGCGGAAGTAGTCGCACCGAAACCAGCCGTTCTTCGTGCGCATAACGCCCACGGCCTTGCTTTCAGAGGCATCGAGTCCGTCGGTAGCCATACGACCTGAGCGAAGTCCAAGACGAAGGTTCTCGCCCTCTCCCACATGCGTGCGCACCACCATCTCGCAGAGGCGAGTGCCCTGTGTGGCATGTCCGGCAAAGGTGGCCGTCTCTCCCTCCGTCAGCGCGGCCAGCGCGTACGTCTCTTCGGGGCCGTAGTATTGCACGGCATTGTTGGCAAAAAGCCGAGTGGTGCCGAAGTATTTATTCTCGAGCCACAGCAGGCAGCGCACCTCGTAAGTGCCTGCCACCAGCGAATCGGCCGGAATCTCCTGAAAAAGTTCGAAGCCCTCGGGCATGTAGTCGCCCTGCGGCTGATACCAGCAGAGGCCCTGTCCATGGAAGTCCTGCCCGTCTGTGTTGATGCCATAGGACGTGCCGGGGAACGATTGTGCGCCGTTCCACACATGCTGCCAGCCATAGGGCGCACGCAGCGTCTTGTGCGTGGCACCGTCAAAAGGGACGGGCAGCGAGGTGAGGGTGTCCTCGTAGAATTCGAAATCGTAGTTCTTCACCAGTCGACGCGTAAGGCCCAGCGTATCGGCCTGCGGCTCGGGGTCGGCCAAACGCTCGATGCGGAAGTGGTCGACCTTGAACCATCCGTGGTTATCGCTCGTGGAGCGCGTGCCATCTGTCTTGAAATTGCTGCTGCGGATGCCCACACGCAGGTCTTCACCTTCCGCAAGCGTGACAAGCACCTGCATCGAATTGAGATTCATGCGACCGCCACCGCTGCCACCGTAGCCTGCGTAGGTGATGTCCTCGCCTTTGACGATGACGTCGGGCACGTAGTCAGTCTCCTTGCCGTAGTATTGTACTGAATTGTTGGCAAAGAGGCGGCAGTTGGCCAGCTTGTCCTTGTAGGCTCCCAGCAGACAGGAGACACGATACGTGCCAGGCTTCAGTTTCGAAGCAGGCACCGTCTGATAGAGCTCGAAGGCATCGGGCATCGGAGCCGAGCTAACCCAGCAGGCATTGATGCCATGGATGTGCTTGGCGTCCTGATTCACGCCCCACGAGTTACCCTTCAGCGTTCCGGAGTATTGCCAGCCCTTCGGCATGTAACGCGTGCTGGTTCCCTGCGGGTTGAGACGACCGGCGTTGGAGTACTCGAAGTCGCTGTTCACGAGCAGATTCTCCGTCTCGTCACCTTCGGCATAGAGAGGCATGGCTGCCACACCGGCAATTACCACGCACGGATCCATCAGATAGAGCTTCACCTGTATGGTCTTGTCCTCGTCGCTCTCGTAAAAGACGGAGCAGGGGAAGTAGCCCTGCGAGACAGTCTCGTCCCACTGCTCGCTCATGGCCGACGTCTTGGCCGACACAAAGGTGGGGACGCCGGTGCCGGTGGAGATGCCAACGCGCAAGTCGTACGAAGCGTTGAGCGGGAACGTAGGCAGCAACCGCACTTCCACCTCGTTCAGCCCCTTGCGCACGCCGAGACTATAGGTCACGTACGGGGCACGAATGTAGGAAGCGTTGGTGTAGGCTGTCAGATTGAGCGGCCAGACGGTGGCACTGCTGCCCTCGGCACCCAGACCTTCGATACGTACCACGGTGGAGCTCGACGTCTCGTAGTCGCCGCCGGCTATCACCTGATAGTTCCACTCCGGCAGGCTCCATACCTGCGGCACCACATCGTTCTGCGTGGCCACGGAGGGCATCAGGTGCTGCGACCAATTGTTGGGCTTGTAGTCCATCATGCGGTTCCACTTGCCACCCGAGATGCCCGTATTGTAAGTATTCGTCAGGCTAACGATTTCGTTGAATGCATTCTGCGCTTCCGTGGCGTACTCCACGGCTTTCTGTCGTCCGGCACGCGCATAAGTGAAGCTCTGGCGAGCGCGCAGGAGCTTGATATTCTGGTCGGCAGCCGCACAGACCGGATATTCCACCAGTTGGTAGTAAGCATCGCGAAGCGCGGTGGGAATGGATGCCTTGAGTGCCACTGCACGGTCGTAGATGCGGCGATAGTCGTCGAGACGCTTCTCGATCTGCACTTCGTCCCAGTCGAAACCGACCAACTGCACGTGCTCGGGCTTGGCCGCAATGCCGAGCCGATAGTATTCGAGCTTGATGGCGCTGATTTCGTCGGCCACCTTCTCGCCAAAGGTGCGTGCCGCCCATTCGCGCGTATAGAGATAGGCGTCCTGCGGGTTCCACTTATCCACGTCCCACGCCAGGTCCATACAGAACTCCAGTTCCTCCTCGGCCGGCTTGATGTCGCCGACGTTGATTATCCACTGGTTGCGGATGCCCTGCTCGTAGGCTTTTTTCAACTCCAGGCAGCAGAGTGTGGGCGACACGGTGCTCAACCACAACCACCCGTTGCCGGGCGAACCCCAGTACGACAGGTGATAGTAAACGCCATGTCCGCCGGAGCGACGCTGCTCGGTGGCCGTCGGGAACTGACGTATGTAACCCTGGTTGTCGTCCACCCACATCAGCGTTACGTCGTCGGGCACGCGCAGTCCGGCGTTGTAGGCCGTCAGCACTTCCTTGTAGGGGATGAACACCTGCGGAATCGTCGTCGGGTCGCCCAGGCTGTCTGTGATAAGCTGACGCTGGTAGGCCAGAATCTCGGTGAGTCCTCTCACCTTGTCTTCCGTGGAACTGTATCCGTTGATGCCCGTATCATGAACGCCACGCATACCAAGCGTGTAGATGGCATTGTAGCCGCGGCTCTCGCCCACGCGGTCGGCCCAATAGCGCTGCACCATGCTCTTGTTCGTAGCGTAGTTCCAGTCGCTCTCGCCCGTGCCACCGAACTTTGTCCACTCGTACACATTGTCGCGAAGCATCTGTTCGCAGTGGCTCGAACCCATATAGATGTCGTACTTGTGGATGAGCGGCAGGTTTGACTTCTCGAACCAGAAGGCTCGAGAGCCGGGATGCATGGCCGGCCATAGCGTATTGGCGCGGAGACGCAACAGAAGTTCCATGATGCGGCCGTAGGTGACGGGACCGAAGTTATTGAGATTGGTATCCTGTGTCTTGGCGGCCCAAGGACGCAGGCAGAAATCCTCATCGTTGAGGAAGATGCCGCGGAACTTGACCGAAGGTTCGCCACGCACAAAGCGGCCAGGGGTGACATAGAGTGCAGTGCGGCCAGCAGGTGCCACGTCGGCCCACCATATCCAGGGCGAAACGCCCATGCGGCGAGAGAGTTCGAAGATGGCATACGCCGTACCGCGCGGCTGTGAGCCATAGAGCACGAGCGCCTGCTCCACGCCCTCGAAAGGAGCGTTGACTACCTCCATGCCGAAAGCCTCCCACTTGCCGACTATGGCGCTGGCATCGATTTTTCCCATGCGGACGAGCGAATCCACTAATGCGCTCTGCCCGACGGTGCCCACGATAACGGGCTTAGTACCCTTCGTCAGCGAGCCGGTGACCACCGGAGTGCGACGAGTCACAGCCTTGATGTCTGATGCCAGACACGACAGCGCCGTATAGACGACTTCGCCATCCGACCTATCATACACCAGCGGCGCACGGACCGAGGTCGTCACCAGTGGGAAGTAGCCATCGCCGTTGGCATCCACTACGTTGATTTCCTGAGCGCTCAGCGTAAAAGAAAGGAGCGCGAAAGCCAAAAACATGAATTTATGACGCATCTGTTTCTGTATTTAAGTGTAACTTACGCGGCAAAGGTACGTAAAATTTTCATTTCCTCAAGCATATTCTATGCAAAAAAAATATCACACAGTGGGAATAAACACGTGCTGCAAGAGATTTCGCACAGGGAAACCTGACTTGCAGCACGCAGATATGTCAAATTTTGCCGCGAAGAAGCGCAGGCGATACACAATTACTCTGCCGGTTCGTCGCCGTAAACCACCTGCCACGTGTTGGCCGGATTCTGGTCGGCGCGCCTGTACCAATCGCTGTACTCGATATAATGACTGGCATAGGTTTTGTTCAGTTCCTGTGCCTGCTGAGGGTCGACTTTCTTGATGAACTTGGCCGGCACGCCGCCCCAGAGTTCGCCGTCGCCAATCACCGTATTGCTCAGCACGAGTGCTCCGGCTGCCACGATGGCGCCCCGCCCCACCACTGCGTGGTCGAGCACCGTTGCCCCCATGCCGATGAGGGCACCGTCGCGAACCTCACATCCGTGGAGTGTGACACAGTGTCCCACCGTTACGTCATTGCCCAGAATGATGGGTGCACGCCCATTGAGCGTATGCAGGCAGCTGTTGTCCTGCACATTCGTACGGTCGCCAATCTTGATGTAGTCCACATCACCACGCACGACAGCGTTGAACCAGATTGTCACGTCATCGCCCATCTCTACGTCGCCCACCACCACAGCACCTTCGCTGAAGTAGCAATGCTTGCCATACCGAGGACCGGGCATTCCCTCGAGACGTTTGAATATTGCCATATCAAAATAGTTTTATCAGAAAGCAGTTCTCCTGCAATAGCCACAGCCGAAATCCGCCGGCCGAGAAGAAAAAAGCGTTCTCCCGAAAGGAAGAACGCTTCGTCTCTTACCAAATATCTTCAGGTTCGTTGGGGTTGTCGTAAACCTCCTTCGGGCAGTATTCCAGGTAGTCCATGTAGAACTCCTTCTGGTCCGTGTCGAGCACAGATTTTATCTTCATGTAGTACGTCTTGTTCGGGTCGAGCGTCTGGCGCACGAAGATACGGCGTACGTTTTCGCGCTCGCTGTAGTCGCGCTCGCTCGTCTGCGACTGATAACGCGTAACGGACTTGCTCCCCTTCATCACCATGTTGTTGTGCATTCGCTTGTCCACTTCTGCATTATAGTCGTCGTCTTCTGTGTCGCGCTCCCAGCCGAAATTACTGTCGGTACCTGTCTTACGGTCTGTATCGGTAGCAAGATTCAGGTTCAACGGAATACCGGCCACGGGCAAGTTATTGGGATTGTCGCCAAAATAGAGCTGACCGATGCCACGCTTCGAGTTTGCCAGCACCTTGTAGCGCACTTCGTAAGTACCGCGGCGCGGCACAGGCGGCAGGCGGAACGTGAACTCCCAGCGGCCAGTGGCCTTCATCTCGTCCTCGTTGAGGTTACACCAGTTGTTGTTATACGCGTTGTAATACACGAACTGGGCGTCCTCGTTCTGAATCATGTCGGGCAGATAGTTGTACTCCGTCACTGTGTTTGGGATATAGATGAACTGATTTGCCTCGGCCGTGGACTTCTTTTTGCGGAAGTCGTTGTTCATAGCCTCGGGGAAGATGCTCATCATGTCGAAACGGATACGCTGGCGGAAGAGGTTGTCGCGCACCTCGTCGTTGTACGAAAGCGGAGCGTCGATGGGATAGATGTTGCAGTTGACGATGTCTGCCGTGACAGCCATTTCAGATTCTGTGAGAACGTGGCATCCCACCTTGTCGGCATCGCATTCCACCTCGCGACCTGAGCCGCGGCGGCCGTTGTCGAGCTTGGGGAAGCGGTTGATGCACACGCCATCGCTCATGGAAGTTTCAATGAGTTTGAAGAGACGGCGTTTGCCCATCGTGGTATAGTACTCCGTCACGGGTATCGAGTAAGTGTACGGATTGCTGGGATTGTAGCCCCACTCGTTGAAATGGAACACGAGACGGTTGCTGGGAATCTTCATCGGCAGTATGTGGTACGTAATCCACTGATAGAGCAGATGGTCCTCGCTCTCGTAGTTCTCGTCGGTGACGAAGACATCTTCGTTGGAATACTGATGATTGTCCAGAATCCACTGTGTCAGACGTGGCAGCAAGTCCGATGCCTGCGGGTCGAGGCCCTGAGAACGCCAGAAGTCGTCGGTCTCGAGGAAGAGCGTGAAGCCGTATTTGCGATGCTCGGGCGTCGTGGCCTTGTTGCTGCTTTCGGCAAAACGCGTCATCGGCACCGTAACGGGCAATTTGTCGCCCCGCTGATAGAGTGCCTCGTACACTTCGTCACGAATCTTCATCAGGGTGTCCATAAGACCACAGGCCTGAATGACACGGAAGGCCGTCAGATATCCCTCGCGCTTCTCGTCGAGGACTTCCTGGATGTAGTCTGCTGCCGTGATGTCGCGCGGAGCGATGACTTTCTGCATTTGGTGGATGATGCCGTTGAGGCAAAGAATGTCGCGCTGCGTGTTGCTCAACGGATTATCCACGTTGATATAAATGCTGTCGGGCTCATTCTTTATATAATGTACGGCCAGTTTGTGGTCGTTCATCGTGGGCAACGGGAATTCTGCCTTGTCCACTTCGGGGAATTGAGCGGTCTCGTACTGAGTGTCGTCGCCGCCATCGATAATTCCGTTGTAGACAACCACCTTGCGGATGGAGTCGAGTTTCGCAGAATCGGTGAAGGCTTCCCAAGAAGCAGCGGGTATCAGTCCATCTACCACCAGCGATTCCAGGTATTCCTGAATGGCATCGTTCGTGGGAGCAAACACGGTATAATTACCGCGGGCCGAGAGCAACTGAGCCACGGTACTTGTGCTCATCGGAGACACAGGCACGAGATCCAGCAACTTCACGTACTCGGAATAGACATCGTGTTTCTTGAGATAAGAAAGCACGGTGTCGTACTTAAAGACATAGCGAGCAGAAGTGTCTATCGACTCCTTACATCCGGCCACTGCCGCAGCCAGAAGCAGCACGAAACACACTTTCTTTAATAAATTCTGATTCTTCATCATTATATTTTTATTGTTTATTTCGCCACAAAGATAAACATTTTTTTCTGACCGAGCACGCACTCTGCAAGAAATTCACACATATTGCCGGGGAAACCACCTTTACCAGATATCCTCCGGCGTCATGGGATTGTCGTACACTTCCTTCGGACAGATTTCGATAATGTCCATGTAGAATTCCTTCGCGTCAGAATCGAGCACCGACTTGTACTTCAGGTAGTACGTCTTGTCGGGGTCGAGCGTCTGCCGCGTAACGAGGTGGCGCACAATGTGCTTGTAGCCGTGCGAGCGGCAGACTGTACTTCCGTTCCAGGTACCTTTCTCGCCCTTCATGAAGCCGTGGTTGCGCATACGCTTGTCTATCTCGGAATCGTAGTCCTCATCGCCAGTATCTTGCTCATAACCGACGCGTGCCACACCCGACACGCCGCAGCGCGCTTCGTCGCCACAGAGCACCAAGTCCACGGGGATACCCGTCACAGGCAGATTGTTGGGATCTTCGCCGAAATACAACTGGGCTACACCACGGGCGGTGGTTGCCAATACGCGATAGCGCAACTCGTATGTGCCACGGCGTGCCACCGGCGGCAACTTGAACAGCAACTCGTAGCGGCCTACAGCCTTCAACTCGTCGCCCTGATACGAACCCCAGCCCAAATTATACGCATTGTAGTACACAAACGTGGTGCCTTCGTTGATGCTGAGGTTGTCGAGGTACTTGTACTGCGTGTCATCCATGAGCCATACGTTCTGGAAGCGTGCCGAGGTGAACGGCTGCCGACGGATGTCGTTGTTCATCAGCTCGGGGAAGAAGCTGGCACCCTCGTAGCGCAGGCGCTGACGTGCCAGATTGTTGCGGACGCTGTCGTTGTACGAGAGCGGTGCATCGATGGAGTAGATGATGCCGTTCTCCATGTTGTAGTCGAGCAGGTTGGGTGCGTCGTTGTTGACGCGGCATCCCACGCGCGACGGCAGACAGCTGGCTTCGTGGCCGTCTTGGCTTCGTCCGTTGTTGATCTTCGGGAAACGGTTGAGGTACACACCGTTGCTTTCCTTGCTCTCGTAAATCTTCAGCAGGCGACGCTTGCCCATTGTGGTGTAGAATTCCATCACGGGGATGGTGTAGGTCGAAGTTTTTGACGGCTGATAGTATCCGTTCTCGTTGTAGTGGATGACAAGTCTGTCAGCCGCAAGGCGGTACGGCAGGATGTGGTAGGAAATCCACTGATTGAGCACGTTGTCCTCCGAGAGGTAGTCGGTGTTGTCCTTGGCTTCGGGATAGCAGTTGTGATCCACCACCCACTGCTGTACGTCGGCCGGCATGATGTCCTTGGCGGGCTTGCCCAGCTCTGCCTCCCACCAATCGTCGGTTTCCGCGAATATCGTGTAGCCGTACTTGCGGTGCTCGGGTGCATAGGCAAAGCCGTCGGTCAGGGATTTCAAGCCCTTGGATTCGGCATGGATACGCACGGGGATGTCGCCGTTCTGATAGAGGCGCTCGTACACTTCGTCGCGTGTCACCTCCAGCGTGTCGATATATCCGCACTGCATGATGCAGCGTGCCGTTACGAGGTACGGGCCTTTCTGCTCGTCGATGACGGTGCGAAGTATGCCGCCGAGCGATACAATGCTCGGTGCAACGACTTTCTCCATCTGGTGGATAATGCCGTTCAGCGCGTAGATGTTGCGGTTGCGAATGTTTATCGGGCAGTCGCCGTCCATGTAAATGCTGTCGGTGCCCTCTATCATATGCACGGCCAGTTTACGGCCGTTCATGTTGTTCATAGGCATCTCGGCGTTGTCGTCCGTCGGGAAGGAATATGTCTCGTAGAAACCTTCCTCGCCGCCGTCGATGACACTGTTGTGCACGATGACGTGGCGGACGGAGTCGAGTTTTGTGGAGTCGGTGAAGGCGTCCCACGAGGGCGATGCTATGATTTCCTTTTCCACCAGCTCCTCGAGGTACTTCTGTATAGCGTCGTTTGTCGGCGCGAACACGGTGTAATTGCCGCGGGCCGCAAGCAACTGAGCCACGGTGGACTCGCTGACGAAACTGACTGGCATTATCTTCAGCAACTTCACGTATTCCGTGTAATCGTCGTGCTTCTCGAGATACGAAAGGATGGTCTCTTCTTTAAAGACGTAACGCGCAGATTCATCAATATTCTCCTTACATGCGCTCAGGAACAGCGCCACAAACAGTGCTGAAAGAAGTGCATATTTTGCCTTGACAGCTATCATTTTCATCTTTTTTTAAGGTTTAACGTTGCAAATATACGTCTTTTTTCTTTTTCGCTCAAAGTTTGGCAGCATTTTTTTGGGCGTTGCATTGCCATTTCTTTGCTTTGGGCCATTCTTTGCGCTTGGAGACAGGCAAAAAAGGCACGTGTCGCAATCCGAAATGCGACACGTGCCGTCGGTTCACGCCACACGTAGTTTTGCTTCATGCGACGCGTGGCATTTTGTGTATCGAAGTCAGAGTTCCTGCAGGATGCGCTTCAGCACCACGGTGGCGCTAATCTCGCGATTGGCTGCCTCGGGAATGACCAGGCTGCGCGGGTCCTCGATGACAGCATCGCTCACTATCATGTTGCGGCGTACAGGCAGGCAGTGCATAAAGTGAGCGTTGTTCGTCAGTGCCATGTGTGCCTCGTCCACCGTCCAATGCATCATCCGGTGGTAGTCGTCCAGCACCTTGCCATAGTCGGCAGGGCGCGTCACACCCGGGCAGCTCCAGTTCTTGGCGTAGACGAAGTCGGCACCCTGCAGTGCGTCCTGCTGATTGTACTCCACTCGAGCGCCGCAGAGGAATTTCGGGTCGAGCTCGTAGCCCTCGGGATGCGTCACCACGAAGTCCACGTCGGCAGCCATCATCCACTGCGCGAAGCTGTTGGGAACGGCCTGAGGCAGCGATTTGGGATGCGGTGCCCACGTCATTACCACTTTGGGCCGCTGCCGCTCCTTGTATTCCTCGATGGTTATCAGGTCGGCAAAGGCCTGCAGCGGATGTACGGTGGCCGTCTCCATGGCAAACACCGGCCGGCCGCTGTACTCGACAAACTGCCGGAAAACAGTTTCGGCGTAGTCGTATTCGCGGTCCGTCAGGCCGGCAAACGAGCGGACGCCTATCACATCGCAGTAAGAGCCCATCACGGGGATGGCTTCCAGCAGGTGTTCGCTCCGGTCGCCGTCCATGATAACTCCGCGCTCGGTCTCGAGTTTCCATGCGCCGGCGTTCACATCCAGCACAATGACGTTCATGCCCAGATTCATGGCGGCCTTCTGCGTGGAAAGGCGCGTGCGCAGGCTGTTGTTGAAGAAGACCATCAGCAGCGTCTTGTTGTGTCCCAACCGCTCGTACTGGAAGCGGTTTTCCTTCAGCTGACGTGCCTCCTCGAGTGCTTGGGAGAGTGAACCCAAGTCTTCGACGTTGAGAAAACTTTTCATGTCCTTTTTCTTTTAGTTTATCTTTTTAGCGGGAATGTCAGCACAGGCTTGGCCCTCTGTACGGACTCGTCCGGCGTCAACTCTATGTCGTTCAGCAGCATTGCCTTCGGCCCTACGATGGAAAAGCGCGCGCCGCCCCATTCGCTCGTCGTCACGACCTCCTGCTCTGCGGAGAGTGCACCGATGTGGCGAATATAAATGGACCCGAACCTGATGTCCTTCGGTCCGATGAGCGTTTCGCTGCCATCTTCGACGTTGATACGATACAAGAATTCCTCGCGCCAGAGGTATGCATGGTCGTAGCCTTCGCGCTTGGCACTGCGTAGCAGCATTTTCCGCATCTTGCTCAGCGGAACTGTCTTGCTGCTTTCTACACGCAGCACGCCGGGCGCCGTACTTACGCCCATCGGGCCATGCCAGTCGAAAGGATTGTTGAAGCGCAGGTTTCCCGTCGGAGCGGCGGTGCCAAGTGCAGGCGTGGCGCCACATAGTTGCCCACGGAAGATGCCGTGCTCCACCAGCGTTACGGCCTGCGGCGCCTGCCCGTTGGCGTCTGCTGTGTAGTAGCCCACAAGCGGCTTGCCTTCCCACTGACGCAGCGTCGGGTCTTGGCGAATACTAATCTTCTCGTCCACAATCTTGCGGTCGCGCCTCACAAAGATGCTTCGGTCGCTCTCCGTAAACGGATGCCGCGCACAGAAAATGTCGTTTCCGTAGCCGGTAAGGTCGTATATTCTCCGGCTTGCCCCGTTCTCCAGAAGCACGGGTCCCACGTAGTAATCCTCGGCTATCGAGTCGCGGAGCGTACTGAGCCGGTTGCCTACGTACTGACGCACCTGGCGAATGAAGCGCGCGCTGTCGGCCAATGCTTCGCTGCCCGTGCTGTATCTTTGCTCACGCACGGAATTAACATTCCCTCCGTTCGCTTTACGATATAGGTGAAAGGCGAAAACGATGGTTACAACGTCGTCCTGCGGCTGAGCCACGCGGACTCCCTCGCTTGTCAGGCGGTAGATGTCGGCCTGCCTTAGGGTTATTTCCGCCCGGCTGTCGGTCAGTTCGGGGAACTCGTTGGCGATGAGCGAGAGGCGCTGCGCATAGGCGGCCAGTTCGTCGATACGCAGATTTTCGCTCTCGGGCGTGCGTTTCTGAACGCTCACCACGGGCTTTGCCGCGAAGAACTCGTCCAGCGCCTCCTCGTCCTTGGGCCGTGTCACCTTCTGCAGGTCGCGTTTCTTATTTTCAAACGAGGAAATGGCCTGCTTGTATCTTGCATCTGTGGCGAGCCACGCCTGGCGGCGCAGGTTGTCATAGTCCAACGCCATTGGGATTCCGGGACCGTCCAATTCTGGTTCTGCCGTCTTTAGGCTGCTGAGGTGATGGTCTCCCAGAACAACCTGCGCCTCAAAGTCCTGCGTCCACGGCCAACAGTCGAGCACCGTGAGTTCGCCACGCGAAGCGCTGATTACCACCCGTCGTTGACGCTGCAAGCGGTAGTCGATGAGGAACGGTGCAGGCTGTCCTTCGGCGCGCAGGCTGTCCATCGAGCGCTGCATCTCGTCGGACAGCGCCCGAAAGACCACGTCCTCCGGGGCAGCACCCGCCACGTCTGCATGTTTCTGTCCCAACTGCGGAGCGGCCAAGTTCGGCATCAACGTTGCCTTCTCCTGCACGCGCTGTGTCTCTATCTTCGTGCAGAATATCATGGGCGAGGTGGCGCTCACCGGCACCCATCCGCTCTCGGCACCACACACGCCGATGAACGAGGAGGGTGTGTCGCCGCCCGCTGCGATGTTCGAGAACATCGAAAGTGGCGTGCCTATCAGACTCACGCCGCGTACCAATTCGTCGGGCCGGCCGTCCACATAGATGCGGTAAACCTCCAGCGGTTTCACGTCGAACGAGTTAATGCTCCCACCCTCGCCCGTTCTGGTGTAGCCACCGCTGGCACTCTGGAAGAGATAGCCGTATTCCTTGCCCTGCCGGCGTGCCTCGTCGAGCAGCATGCGGCGCAGTTCCGCCTCGGTGTACGGTTTTCGTGTCTCCACCACGAGGTTCGACTGCCGGCTCACAGGGTCGCGCCCAGCGGCCGTGCGGCCGTGGCCGTTGCTCTGCGGAAAACTGTCCAGTGGCACGCGGCTCATCAGGAATTCCCTGAGCACGCCGTTCACCACATTGTCCACCCGACGGGCTCGTGTCCCTTCGTCGTCATAGACGTAACCGCCGTTCAGAGGCTGCGCGCCGTAGTGCGTTAGCGTGGGGTCGCAATAAACTTGGAATTCTGTGGGCAGCACCTGCTCTCCCACCATCTTGCGGAACGTCTGTCCGCCTGTCTTCATACGGTGCCCCTCGAGCCGGTGCCCGAATATCTCGTGGAAGAAAACGCCGCTGGCCGGACCGCTCAACAGTGCCGGCCCCGTATAGGGATCTGCAACGGGCGCTTTGGCGAGTGCGACGAGGCGGCGGCCTATGTCCTCGGCGGCGCGAATCATCGTTGCCTCGTCGGGCAGCGCGTCCAGCGTGGTGGCGTAGTAGCTCTGCATGAGGGGCAACACCATGCCGTCCTCCGTTTTCAACTCGGCTTGGATGAAAACACGATAGCTGACGCGGTTCTGCACGACGGCCACGCCCTCGGTATTAACCAAGTGCGCACGCTGGTTCTCCATCTGCAGTACGGCTTCTGCCCTGTTGAACTGCGGATACTGGCGGAAGGCTGCCGTAACGTGGCAGAGACGCGTCTCCCACGCACGCTGTTCCTCCGCTGTCAGCGCGGGACGGGCGAGAGGTGCCTCGTAGTACGTCGCGCCCTTCTCTCCGACGGGCGAGCTGAAGCAGGGCGCCTTGTCTTCGTTGTCGGCCTGCGAGCGCAGTTTACTCTGTGCGCTGCGATAGGCGTTGGATGCGCGGTCGTAGGCAGAAATCATCGGCAGCCACATGGCAGCACGAAGGGCATCTGCCGAACCGTTGCCGAGGGGCAGAGCACTCGAGCCGACGCTGGATTGGTTGCTAAACTTGAAGTTATCCAACTCGGGCGAGCCGACGCGCACCTGTGGGGTGAAAGTGCGATTGTGGCGCTGGTGCGAATTGTAGAGGAAGCCAAAGGAGGCAACTATGTCGGCCTCCCATGTCTCCAGCACACGGAAACTCATGAAGTAGGGCTTCACGTCTTGCTGCTGCAACTCGTCGAAGTCGGCAGCCAGTTCCTCGCGGAGCACACGCAGCAGGGTGTCTGTCTCCGCCGTCGGCACAGCGCCGACACAGAGGGCGAAGAAGGAAATCAGCAGGATACAGGGGATTCGTTTCATCGTATCGGGAAATTTATTTCTAAGGACGCGTCTGGCCGTTGCCGCGCACAATCCACTTGTAGGTTGTAATCTCTTCGAGCGCCATCGGGCCGCGGGCGTGGAGTTTCTGCGTCGAGATGCCGATTTCGGCACCCAGCCCGAATTGTGCTCCGTCCGTGAAACTCGTCGGCGCGTTGTGATAGACGCAGGCGGCATCCACCTCGGCGAGGAAGCGGCGTGCCGTGGCTTCGTTCTCAGTCACAATAGACTCGCTGTGCCCCGAGCCGAATGTCTGTATATGACGGAGCGCCTCGTCCAGGTTGTCCACGGTCTTCACGGCCATACGCAGTGCCAGGAATTCGGTGCCGAACGAGGCCTCTGTGGCAGGCACGGCGCCCGGCAGGAAAGGCAGCGACGCCTCGTCGGCTTCCACCACCGTGCCTTTCTCCAGCAGCGGGCCGCACAACTGCGGCAGGTCCTTCAGCCGCTGCCTGTGGATAATCAGACAGTCCAGTGCGTTGCAGACGCTCACGCGGCGTGCCTTGGCGTTCGTCACGATGGCCGTGGCTTTCTGCAGGTCGGCGTCGGCATCCACATAGCAATGCACCACACCGGCACCCGTCTCGATGAAAGGCACGCGTGCGTTTTCACGCACGAAGTCTATCAGCCGTCGGCTGCCGCGTGGAATAATCAGGTCTACGTACTCGCGAGCGCGCAAAAGTTCGGCCGTGCTCTCGCGTGTGGTAAGCAGCGTGATGGCCGCCTCGGGCAGGCCGTGACGTACCAACTGCGAGCGTATGAGTGCCGCTATGGCCTCGCAACTTGCCGCCGCGTCGCTACCGCCCTTCAGAATGCAGGCGCTGCCCGCCTTCAGGCACAGCGCAAAGCAGTCGAAGCACACATTCGGTCGCGCCTCGAAGATGATGCCGATGACGCCGAATGGCACGCTCACACGCTGAATGTGCAGGCCGTTGGGCAAGACCGCTTCTTTCAGCGTCCGACCCAATGGACTCGGGAGTGCAGCCACGTGGCGCAGTCCGTCGGCAATCTCAGCCAAGCGTTCGCGTGTGAGCCGCAGACGGTCGTAGCGCGGGTCGTCGGACGACATGCGGCTGAGGTCTTCTGCGTTGGCCGAGAGCAGGACGTCCGCCTCCTGAGCGATGGCGTCGGCCAAGTCGAGCAACAGACGGTCCGTGTCGGCCGAGCGAACGCCGCCCAGTTGTCTGCCAGCCTCGCGGGCCAGCGAAAAAATATGCTGCAAATCTGTCATGGCAAGAAATGAGTAAATGGTATAGCGTCGGGCTGCGAGAGTAAATCGGTGAGCACGTTCTCGCGCTTGCCGTTGGCGATGTAAACGTGTATGCCAGCAGCAGTCACGGTCTGAGCCGTCAGGCATTTGCTGTCCATGCCGCCGCGTCCGGCCGACGAGCGCTCGTCCGAGCGAATGAACTGCGCGATGTCTTCGCCCTGATGCACTTCGCGAATGACACGGCTCGCGGCCTCCTTCGGGTTGCCGGTGTAGAGTCCGTCCACGTTAGAAAGTATTATCAGGGCGTCGCAGCCCATCAACTGAGCAATGAGGCCGCTCAGTTCGTCGTTGTCGGTGAACATCAGCTCGGTGACGCACACGGTGTCGTTCTCATTGACAATCGGCAGCACGCCGTGCGACAGCATGGCGGTCATACACTGGCGCTGATTCTCGTTCTGGCGGGGCGTGGAGAAATTCTCTTTGGTGGTCAGAACCTGCCCCACATGAATGCCATGGTCGCGAAAGAGCTCTACGTATCGTCCCATCAGCTTGGCCTGCCCAACGGCCGAGAAGAGCTGTCTCTGCTCCACCCCGTCCATCTGCTCCGTCTCGGAAGCCGGCAGGTGCATCTCGCTGCGTCCGCTGGCCACGGCACCCGACGAGACGAGTATCACCTCCACACCCCGGCGACGCAAGTCAGCCAGTTGGTCCACAAGCGCCGACATGCGGGTTATGTCGAGCGTGCCGTCGCTGCGTGTCAGCACGTTGCTGCCCACCTTCACTGCCACTCGTCTGTACATCATCCCCTCCTTTCGCTTTCGGGCATTGCTGCCAGCAGTCCTTGCACGACGGCATTCGAGAATCCCTCGCGCTCCATCGCGTTCAGACCGCGTATCGTCAGTCCGCCCGGGGTTGTCACTTTGTCTATCTCGGCTTCGGCGTGTGCGCCTTCAGCGTCCAGCAGGCTGGCTGCTCCGCGCAACGTCTGAGCCACGATGTGCTGCGCGTCTGCGGCACGGAAGCCCAGTTGCACACCGCCCTCGGTGGCAGCCCGCACGTAGCGAAGTGCGTTAGCGATGCCGCACGAGGCCAGCACCATGCCGGCGTTCATCAGCCGTTCCTCCACCAGCATGGCGTCGCCCAACTGGCGGAAGACCGCCAGCAGGCATTCGTCCGTCTCGCGGTTGCTGCCTGCGGAACACATGAATGTCATGCTCTGCCGCTGTGCTATTGCGGTGTTGGGGATGAGGTAGTAAAGCGGCGGCAGCGGGTTTGCACCTGCCTGAGCAAACATTTCCTGCAGGGCCGTGAGTCCCACTCCGCCCGCCACAGAGCAAACCACCTGTCGACGGCTGTCTATCGCGGGTGCCACTTCGGCCACCACTTCGGCCAGCTTCCACGGCTTTACGGCCAGCACCACTACGTCGGCCTCGCGCACACACTCCACGTTGCTGGTGGTGACGTTCACGTCGGGCACAGCGGCCTTCAGTTGTTCCAATTTCTGCGTGTGAGGATTGCTGACGCACACGTCTGCGGCCTTCACCGCTCCACTCTGTGCCAGTCCGAGGGCCAAGGCACGGCCCATGTTTCCGGCTCCTATGATTCCGAATTTCATGCTTGGTTGTCTTTTTGGCGAATCTCCACGCGACGAATCTTGCCGCTGATGGTCTTTGGCAGTTCGTCCACGAAATCTATGATTCGCGGGTATTTGTATGGTGCCGTCACTCGCTTCACGTGCTGCTGCAGTTCCTCCACCAGCGCGGCTCCGGCGCGTTTCTTCCATTCCTTGCCCAATACCACTGTGGCCTTCACCACCATGCCTCGTGTCTCGTCCGGCACGCCAGTGATGGCGCACTCCACCACAGCGGGATGCTGCATGAGGGCGCTCTCCACCTCGAAGGGCCCGATTCTGTAGCCGGAGCTCTTGATGACGTCGTCGGCACGTCCTTCGAACCAGAAGTAGCCGTCCTGGTCGCGCCACGCCATGTCGCCTGTGAAGTAGTATCCATCGTGCCAGGCTTCGTGTGTGAGAGCCTCATCGCGGTAGTAATACTTAAAGAGTCCCAGCGGCTTGCGTCCTTCCGGCACGCGCACCACTATCTCGCCCTTCTCGCCGTCCTCGCAGGGTGTGCCGTCGGGCCGCAGCAGTTCTATTTCGTACTGTGCATTGGGCTTCCCCATGCTGCCGGGCTTGGGCTTCATCCACGGCATTGTGCCCAGTGTCATGGTCGTTTCTGTCTGTCCGAAGCCTTCCATGAGCTGAATGCCCGTGAGCTCGCGGAAACGTTCGTACACGGCAGCGTTCAGCGCTTCGCCGGCCGTGGTGCAATAGCGCAGCGACGAGAGGTCGTACTGGCTGAAGTCTTCGCGAATCAGGAAGCGATAGACGGTGGGCGGCGCGCAGAACGAGGTGATTCTGTACTTCTCTATCTGCCGCAGTATCTTGTCGGCCGAGAATTTCTCGTGGTCGAAGACGAAGACGCACGCGCCGGCAAACCACTGGCCGTAGAGCTTACCCCAAACGGCCTTGCCCCAGCCCGTGTCGGCCACCGTCAGATGGATGCTGTCCGGGCCGAGGTTGTGCCAGAAGACGCCAGTCGTCAGGTGGCCCATTGCGTAGAGGAAGTCGTGTGCCACCATCTTGGGTTCGCCCGTGGTGCCCGACGTGAAGTACATGAGCATCGTGTCTTCGTTCTCGTTGACGTGCTGCGGACGGACGAACTGCGGAGCGTTGCCAATCTCGCCATGCCAGTCGTGGAAGATGCCTTCTGCCGGCACGGGTGCGTCGGCCTTGTCGCCCACCACGATGACACGTTCCACGGTGGGACTCTCGGGCAACGACTTGCGCACCTCGCCCAGCACATACGGCTCGTTGACGCACACGATGGCCTTCACCGAAGCGCGATTGTTGCGATACACGATGTCGTGTTTCGTGAGCATGTGCGTGGCAGGTATGGCCACTGCGCCCAGTTTGTGGAGTGCCAACATGCAGATCCACCACTCGAGGCGTCGTTTGAGGATGAGCATCACCATGTCTCCGTGCCCGATGCCGAGGCTGTCCAGATAGGATGCGGCGCGGTCCGACTCTTCCTTCAGCTGTCGGAAAGTGAGCCTCCGCTCGGTGCCGTTCTCGCTTACCCAGAGCAGTGCCTGTTTGTCGGGCTGTTCGGCAGCCCATGCGTCCACCACATCGTATGCGAAGTTGAAATGCTGAGGCACGATGAACTCAAGGTGCTTCTGGTAGTCCTCCTCGGAGGAGAAACTAACCTGTTTTAAGAATCTTTCAAGCATTGCAAGGGACATTTAAATGATAATCGCCAAGAACTTCACGGGCTGTCCGCCGAGTGCTCTCATGCCGTGTGGCTGTGTGGCGTCGAAATAGATGCTGTCGCCCACGTTCAGCGTGAGCACTTTCTTGCCGATGGTCAGTTCGAGTTGTCCTTCGAACACCATATTGAACTCCTGCCCCGGATGCGAATTGCTTTCGCGCGGAGCGTCCTCGGGCTTTGGTTCCACGGTTACGATGAACGGTTCTGCCTTACGTCCGCGAAAGCCGCTGGCCAGGCTCTCGTAGTGATAAGCTTTGCGTCGCTGCACGCTGAGTCCCTGTCCGCTGCGTGTCAGAAAGTAGTTGCTCATGTGGGGTTCTTCCCCGAAGAGCAGGACGTCGAGGTCCACCTTATACTCGCGAGCTATCTTCTGCAGGTTGGCCACCGAGAGCTCGCTCTCTCCGCGTTCCATCTTCTCGTACTGTTCGAGGCTGATGCCGCAGAGGTCTGCCACTTCCTGTGCCTCGATGTCGAGCACGTCTCTGAGTCCCTTCAGGCGCTGTCCTATTTGCTTAATGTCTTCGGTCATGTCTGCTTTCTTTTTTGGTGTTCTACAATACGGCGCGCAGTTTCTCTACAAACTCGGCGGCCTCCTGCTGTGTGAGGCAGAGCGGCGGCAGCAGTCGCAGTGTGTTCGTGCCGGCGCATCCCGTGAAGCAATGCTGCTCGGTGAGCAGGCGGTTGCGTATCTCGCGGTAAGGTTCGTCCAGTTCGATGCCTATCATCAGTCCGCAGCCGCGCACCTCTGTTATCTTGGGGCTGTGGATTCGGCTGATTTCCTGCATCAGGTAGTCTCCCACCCGACGGGCGTTCTCCACCAGCTGTTCGCTCTCCATCACGTCGAGCACGGCCAGCGCAGCGGCGCACGCCATGTGGTTGCCGCCGAAGGTGGTGCCCAGCTGTCCATAGACGGCCTCGAACTGCGGCCCCACGAGCAGGGCTCCCATCGGGAATCCGTTGGCGATGCCCTTGGCCACGGTAATCAGGTCGGGCGCCATGTCGGCGCGTTCCTCGGGTGCGAAGAGATGCTGATGTGCGAAGAATCGTCCGCTGCGTCCGTAGCCGCACTGTATCTCGTCGCAGATGAGCACCGTCCCTGTCTCGGTGCAGAGCTGCCGCAGGCCGCGGTAGAAGTCGGCCGACACGAGTCGGATGCCGCCCACGCCCTGAATGCACTCGATGATGCAGGCCGCCACGTCGCCCTTCAGCAGTTCGGTGCGCCACGCCTCGAGGTCGTTCAGCGGCAGGAAGGTGACGTGTCCGCAGTCGTTCACCGGCGCCACTATCTTCTTGTTGTCAGTAGCCTCCACTGCCAGACTTGTGCGTCCGTGGAAGGCCTTCTGCAGGCTGAGTATGCGGCTGCGTCCGGTGTGGAAGCTGGCCAGCTTCAGTGCGTTCTCGTTGGCTTCCGCTCCGCTGTTGATGAGGAAGAGGCGATAGTCGGGATATCCGCAGGCCTCGCCCAGCCGCTGTGCCAACTGCTGCTGGAGGCGATTGATGACCGAGTTGCTGTAGAATCCCAGCTGCTGCATCTGTGCCGACAGCGCCTCGATGTAGTGCGGGTGGCAGTGTCCGATGCTGATGACGGCGTGCCCGCCGTAGAGGTCGAGGTACTCCTGCCCGCGGTCGTCCCACACCTTGCAGCCCCTGCCGCGCACGATGTTCACGGGCAGAAGCGGATAGACATCATATAGTTCCATACGTTTCGTTTTCTTTTAAAATGCACTGGCCTTGAGCCGGAGTCCTTCGCGCTCGTCCAGCCCGCACATCAGGTTCATATTCTGCACAGCCTGCCCCACAGCGCCCTTGAGCAGGTTGTCGATGCAGCACGTCACGAGCAGCTGGTCGCCGTGCCGCTCGGTGCTGACCAGTGCCTTGTTGGTGTTCACCACCTGTTTCAGGTCGGGAGCCGCTGCCACATAGTGTGTGAAGGCGGCGTCGGCGTAGAAGTCGGCATATACGCGCGCTGCGTCCTCTGCCGAGACGTTGTCGGGGCAGGTGGCATAGGCCGTCACGAAGATGCCTCGCGTGAAGCAGCCTCGCTGCGGGACGAAGAGCACGCGGCCGTCGTATCCGGGCGAGAGTTCCTGCACCGTCTGGTTGATTTCGAGCAGGTGTTGATGCTCGAAAGCCTTATACACCGATATGTTGTCTTGCCGCCAGCTGTAGTGAGTGGTGGCCGTGGGTTTCTGTCCGGCTCCGGTGCTGCCCGTGATGCCGTTCACGTGAATGTCTCCGCCGAAGAGTCCGGCCTTCAGTGCCGGCAGCAGTGCCAGCTGTATGCAGGTGGCAAAGCAACCGGGGTTGGCCAGTCGCGTAGCGTGGCGTATCTCGTTGCGGTGCAGTTCGGGCAGGCCGTACACCCACTCGTCTGTCGAGCCGTCGGGTCGCCTCACGCGGAAGTCCTGTGCCAGGTCTATCACCTTCACTCGCTGCGGGATGCTGTGCTCGCGCAGGAACTCCTCGCTCTTGCCGTGTCCGAAGCAGAAGAACACCACATCCACCTCGTCGAAGGGCATCTGGTCGGTGAATCGCAGTTCCGTCTCGCCCACCAGTCCGCCGTGCACGTCGCAGACGCGGTTGCCCGCATTGCTGCCGCTGTTGGCAAACACTATCTCGGCCTGCGGATGATTCGTCAGCAGGCGAATGAGCTCGCCGCCCGTGTAGCCGGCGGCGCCAAGAATTCCAACCCTAAGAAGCCCCCTCCCCGGGCCCTCCCCGAGGGGAGGGAGTTGAAGCCCCAAAGCCCCCTCCTGGCCTCCACGAGGGGAGGGAGTTGAAGCCCCCTCCTGGCCTCCCCGAGGGGAGGAAGAATTAGCCCCGAGCCCTTGCTGAGGGGAGGGAGAATTAGAACCCTCCACGAACCCTCCCCGAGGGGAGGGAGTTGTTTGTTTATCTGTCATTGTCTTTATATTTAATTCCTTTTGTATGCGATTCAGCACTTCGTCCAGTGCGCCAAAGACTTCTTTGTTGGTGAACCTCATCACGCGGAAGCCCATTCGCTGCAAGACGATGCTACGCATTTCGTCGTGCTCCACTTGTTCGGCTTCGCTGTGGTAACTGCCATCCACCTCTATGACGAGCGACTGCTCTAAGCAAACAAAGTCGGCTATGTAATCGCCTATGATGTGCTGCCGCTTAAACCTCAGTCCCCAGTCGTTCTGCCGCAGATGGTTCCACAAGAGCGACTCTGCCTCGGTGGGATGCTGCCTGTTCTCTCTGGCAAACGCCTTTAGCAGCCCATACCTGTCAGTCGAAGCCGTCCTGTAAGCGTAACTCATCCCAGCTCTATTCTTCGTTTCACCCCTCCCCTCTCTTCCCCCTCCCCTCGGGGAGGGACGGGAAGGGGGCTTTACTTCCTTTCCTCCGGATGTGCCAGATAGTACGCGCGCAGGGGCGTACTGGTGACCTTGATAAATCCTTTGGCGTCCTCGCTGCTCCAAGCCTTGGCCGTCTCGCCGTACTCGCCCAGCTTGTTCTTCACGAGGTCGTCGGGTGTGTCGCAACCCACCGTCTGGAACGAGTATGGGCGCAGCTCCAGTGTCACCGTGCCGTTGACGTGCCGCTGGCTGCTCTCGAGCATGGCTTCCATGTCGGGCATTACGGGCTCCAGATACTGGCTCTCGTGCAGGAACATGCCATACCAGTTGGCAATCTGGTCTTTCCAGTACTGCTGCCACTTGCTCAGCACGTATTTCTCCAAGAAGCGGTGAGCGCCGATGATGAGCATGGGAGCAGCGGCCTCGAAGCCCACTCGCCCTTTGATGCCGATGATGGTGTCGCCCACATGGCAGTCGCGACCGATGGCATACGATGCACCGATGCGCTCCACCTCCTGAATGGCAGCTATCGGGTCGGTATATTCCACGCCGTTCACGCTGCAGATTTCACCTTTGCGGAAGCCGATGCTCAGCGTCTCGGAGCCCTGCTTCGTGGGATGCTTCAGGTAGGCACTCTCGGGCAGACCTTGGCGGCTGTCCAGAATCTCGCCGCCGCAGATGCTTGTGCCCCAGATGCCCACATTGTACGAGTACTTCAGGCGGGCAAAGTCGGCGTTGAAGCCGTGCTGGTTCAGGTAATCCACCTCCTCCTGCCGGCTCAGGTTGCGGTCGCGCGTCAGCGTGATAATCTCCACTCCGGGCGCCTTCACCAGAAACGTCATGTCGAAGCGTATCTGGTCGTTGCCTGCTCCGGTGCTGCCGTGAGCGATGGCGTCTGCCCCAATCTCGTTGGCATAGCGCGCAATGGCCAGCGCCTGGAAGATGCGTTCCGAGCTGACACTGATGGGATAGCAGTTGTTTCTGAGCACATTGCCGTAAATCATATAGCGCAGGCTCTTCTCGTAGTATTCGTGCGTCACGTCCAGCGTCACGTACTTCACAGCGCCCAGCCGGTAGGCGTTCTCCTCGTTCTGTCGCAACTGTTCGGCGCTGAATCCGCCCGTATTGGCGCATGCGGCATACACCTCGTATCCCATTTCGCGCGTCAGGTACATCACATTGTAGCTCGTATCCAAGCCACCACTGAAGGCCACTACCACCTTCTTACGTTTTCCGTTTTCCATCACAATATATATTTATTCGTTATTTCTCTTTTAGCGGTTAGCGGTCCTCTCACCTATAACCTATGAACTATGAACTATGAACTTTGGCATTTAGCCTTTAGCTTTTGGCCAATAGCCAACAGCGAACTATGAACTATGCACTATGAACTATGGACTATGCACTATGGACTATGCACTATGAACTATGGACTATGAACTATGAACTATGCACTATCTATCTCCCTAATCCTCTCTATCACCTCGTCGGGGATTTTGGCCGGCAGGTGTTCCTCGGGGTCGTAGAGCATGGCCGTGCAGATGCAGTACTTGCGTCCTGTGCGGTGCAGCACGTCCACGTTCACGCAGCCCTCGCATCCGCGCCAGAAAGCCTCGTCCTCCGTCAGGTCGGCAAACGTCACCGGCTTGTAGCCCAGTTGCGTGTTCATAAACATCACAGCCGCTCCGCTCGTCAGCGAGAAGATTTTGGCGTGCGGCCAGCGAGTGCGCGCCAGCGAGAACGTCATGTCCTTGATGCGCTTTGCCAGTCCGCAGCCCCGATAGTCGGGATGCACTATCAGGCCCGACGTCGTCACGTATCGTTTCTGCTCCCACGTCTCTATGTAGCTGAAGCCCGCAAACCGCTCGCCGTCGAGGGCAATCACCGCCTTCGCCTCGCGAATCTTGGCCGCCAGATACTCGTGCGTCCGCTTGGCAATGCCCGTGCCGCGCACCTTTGCTGCATCCTCTATTGTTTTCAGTATCGTGTCCACGTACTTCTCGTGGCAGAGGTCGGCCACCATTACGTCTATGTTCTTTCCTTCCATATCGTGTGTGTGTAAAGTCTATTTGATTTTTCCCCGCAACGGAGCCACTATTTCCTCTATGGCGCGTATGGCCTCGGCGCGCTCCACGTCCTCGCCGAGCGCCACGAAGATGGTGTCGTCGCCGGCCACCGTACCGATGAACGGTGTGCGCTTGGCACAGTCGATGTCGTAGGCCACCATGCTGGCATGTCCGGGCGGCGTGTGCACCACCATCAGCTGCCCCGAGAAGCGCACGCCCCACTTCCCCAGGTCCATCTCCTCGCGTGTGGGCACGTGCACAAACTGCCCCTCGTGTGGCAGCGCATAGACCGGGTGTCCATTACGCGCGCGTACCTTACTTATACGTAGCTGCTTCAGGTCGCGGCTCAGCGTGGTCTGTGTGCAGGGGTATCCCGCCTTGTCCATTTCCACCAGCAGCTCCTCTTGACTTTCGATGGCCTGACTGCTCACAATCATGCGAATCACCTGCAGGCGTGTCTTTTTGTCTTGCCTCGTTTGCATATTTATTCCTTTAGCGCTGCAAAGTTAACAAATTTCCGCATAGCGGCCGCATAAAGGATGCAGAAATATTCACTCCGCCCCGCATTTTCTGCATACCATCCCACAAATTGGGAAAATATGCAACAAGAAAGCGACCCGTAGCCATGTAAATGCAAAGTGCTAATCTCGCTTCATGGGTAGGGTCTTTGCTTGTCAAAGACCGCGCGACATGGGGCGGCACATGACAATCGCAAAGTAATCCGACGAATTCGGGTTAGCATAAGTTTACGAAACTTTCCAATCTTTGCTTGATTCCTTCAAAATCCGTATTCAAGTCCAAGGTACGAATAAATAGAGAATATCCATCTCTATGATTTATTGTAGCATCATCAAAGTCATCATTCTTTGTCTTTGCATATAAAAGCATGCCATCCACATTATGATGATGTTCTCTATCATATTCATCAACGTAGGTACGAATCTGATAAAGGTTATTATTACGAATAGTTTCCTTGCCGTATTGCTGCTGCAATATCTTGGAGTAGTATTTCGTATCAATTATGAGAATCCTTTCACCCACTGTCAGCAAGATATCCGTTTGCATAATAGGTAGAACAGAAGTGTCTGTTGACTCTTCTATTATATTCCAACCTATCTGGGCAGCACAAGGATTAAACTCCGGATGGTGCTTCTTATAATACGACAAGACAAACTTCTCAAACAATCTGCACAAATGATCATCCGAGAATGACTGCATCTTGAAGTTTCCATTTTCTGTTGTCAGCAGCCACTCCCTCACAATAAAGTAACAGATATATAGCAACATCCTGTAGTTCTTGTTATTGCGGTCGAATCTGAGGCGATCCCAATGAATTGTACGAATATCTATGACACTCACATCTTGGAAGAATAACATCAGCTTCTTCAGTTTCACTTTTGTTTCTTTCTTTACCTCAGAATGCTTCAGTAAAATGTGAGTTGTAGCCACAAGAATCTGATTGTAGATATTATCTTCTGTCAGCACGTCAAAATCACAACTTATCTGTTGATTATTTCGCATCCTGTTTCTTATGGTTTCACTCATATTTATCTTGCCTCTTACCGTCAGCAATGACTCGTTATGCGAAACATATCCCCGATAAAGTCCTTGTTTCAACTGGTAAGATATGCCTCGACCTAATATCTCAGCAAAGAGGTCATAGATATCATCAAACGCCTCGCCTTCTATTTCTGCATAGTTATTCTGCCTAAGTTCCTGAAACGCATAGGCAAGCATATAATAGATATTACGTATCAGTATGCCTCTATCTTCTGTCATTTAATGGCATTTCTTAACTTTTGGGCTTCGCTATTAAAGCGCTCATCGTTGTCGAACCAATACTCCCTAAGCATAGGAATAATGTCATATTCTACAATGCTCACTAAATCATAATCGCTTTCTAAATCGCAAAGATAGCTATGACCTATACAGAATCCAGTTCCAAGAGAATCGTCGTCTGCTATCACCTTGTTCAACGCGATAAGCGCCTGAATCAACTTTTCAAGACGTATGTCACACAGATTTTTTATATAATCCTTGAATCCTGAATTCTCAAAAGCTGGCTTCATTTCATAGAAGCTAAAACGTCTGCGCAACGCGTAGTCTATCATTGCAAGTGAACGGTCTGCCGTATTCATCATACCAATCAGATAGACATTTGAAGGAACGGCAAACCTTCTGTCGGCATAAGATAGTTGTATTGGAGTATCTCGATAGTCTTTCTCTATCATCATCAACAGTTCACCAAATATCTTGCTCAAGTTACCACGATTTATCTCATCAATGATAAAGAAATACTCATGTTCCTTGTCAGTTTCTGCCTTTCTGCAGAATTGATAGAAGATACCTTCTTTCAGGTCAAAACCACCATTCTCGTTTGGCTTATATCCCAACACAAAATCCTCATAACTATAATTCTGATGGAACTGAACAACCTCTATTCTGTCATCATCCTTTTCGCCCATTATGGCATAAGCCAATCTTTTTGCCGCAAAGGTCTTTCCAACACCTGGAGCACCTTGCAGAATGAGATTCTTCTTGCAACTCAATAGAGACTTCAATGTTTGCAATTGACGCTCATCCACAAACACATCCTTCAAGAAGTCTCTGTCAATATAGACTTCATTATTCCCCACCTCTGTATCAGATTCAGGATTCTCTTTGCGGATAAGAAGCATTATTTCCTTGTACTCCTCTTGAGTAAGTTGAAAGAGACTGCCCTGACAACGATTCATTACAGGTTCTGATTTCTTGAGAATTGGATTATTAAAAATTTCAGAATAAGGAACTGGTGATAGCAGTTCTTCTGTCTTTCGTATATACAGAACCTCACCATCCGTTTCTGATACCACACGTCCGAGGGCAACAATTAGGAGTACAGGAGAGGATTCATAAGCTATCACTAAATCGCCAGGCTTAGCTTCCATAAAATGCTTGAAGATACGCCTTTTATGTCCATCCTCATTATATAGTGTGTAATCTACATCTTCACCTAAGTCCCAATCATGAGAAGGACTCCAAATTTTGGGACTACCAGTTAACCACCAATAATGAATACCTGACGAATCAACAGCAGATTCTTGTCCCTCTATCAGATTATTTAAACTTTCAACATACTCATTATACCTTGTGATATTGGTTAAGGTCTTCATGGCGTTCTTTTCTGTCGTTTCCCACTCTCCTACATGAATCCATCGAACCTTTCTTACATGCTTGTAATCATTTCGGCCCGCATCAAAAATATAGTCAGATGTTACCACACCTCTACCTACTATTTTTGTCAATCCCTTCTTGGCAAATACTATATCGCCTTCCTTCATTTCGCGAGAAAATTGCCACACAGCCAAAGAGTCATTCTTAGCACTGCCATCAGTTGGATAATACTTCTTTATCTCAGACCTAACATCCTCGCGAGTCCTATATTTCGACACATCGCCAAGTTTATCCCAGCCAATGCATATAATGCCTTCCTCTTGACATTCCAGCCACTTAGAAGCATTCTCACCGGGAGCATACATCCAGTAGTTTACAGAATCTTGTTTATGCAAATCTCCTTTACTTGCCTCATCATTTTGTTTATATGTCATCTGCGAGAATTCTGCATAATTACGGCAGTCGATTTCTCCTGACTTCATTTTAGCATCAACTTGCTTCAATATATTCTCATACTCGTCATAACTAACGAATTTACCACCCTTGAATGACGCTATTCCTAATGTCTCCAGTTTCTTACGATTGTTGCCGTCAAAAGCAAGAAATCTATCTGGACGAATCCAGAACAGGCCCATAGTAATATTATATTTAATTAGGAATTGGCCATTTAAAGCATTATATGCATCCTCAATATCTTTATCAAGAACCGCACACTCAAACAACTCCCAAAGTCTATCAATATCACTTTCTACCCTATCTTCTTCAAAACCAATAAAATTTGACCTTTGGTTATTCATTTCTGGCACACCCGTAAAATCTTGTGGGACTGATGCAGAAATATCTAAGAAACTCTTGAATTGCTTACAAAGTTCGAACTTTTTATTGTATGTAATTCCACGATTAATAATCGCCATTACCGTGAAAGGGTCTGTATCAGAAACACGTCTGCCGTCAGTACCATCTTTGAAATGCTTGATAAGACTTCCATCAATGTTATCATATATCCAGTTTACCAGCGGAGTTCTGTTCTCTCTATACTTCAAGAGTTTCTTAGCAAACTCCATAAAAAAGGGGATCCAAGAGAATGTCATATTATTTATTTGATTTTAAAGACTGACCTTAAAGAACACTACCCAACCTCTCGAAAAACTATGTTTCTGCCTACAAATATACAAAAAAGCGCAATAACATCCTTGCTCTTTACAAAAAAACTTGCCTGTGCCATAAATGTCCGCAGGCATCGCGTTATTGAGAAGGAGACGATTTAAGGCTGTCGGTTTTTTCCTTCCCATAAATTTTTCCTCGAAAAACCTACACACCTACACTAAACGCATTTAACAACAAGAAAAACAACGTATTAACAGTGTGTAGGTTCGGGTGTAGGTTCGCTGTTTTAGTGTAGGTTTTCCGCCATAAAGCCTCACTTTTCCTCAACATTTAACACTTCTCGGGCCACATGCTTATAGTTTGTGGGGTGACGCGTCGCACTCGTTTTTCCACCTGTGAAATGTTAAAAACCATGCGTAGTGTAGGCAAAACCTACACCTTTTGGCCTAACCTACACCGAAACCTACACCCATAAACGCACTGTATAACAGTGAGATAAGTGCCAAGAGTGTAGGTATGTAGGTTTTTTCGAGGAAAAAAAATCAGGGGAGTATTATCCGCTGTTCATGTGTCCGAAGGTCGGTGATGGCTTGCTCGATACTCTTCTCCGGGTCTTGCATCTGTCGCACCTTCAGCGCTATGTTTGCTATCTGCTCTCTTTGCAGGGACTTACGCCCCTGCCTGTACCCTTTTGCCCCTTCGGGACATCCTCAAATTCCGAAACGCGAACACAACTTGCCATGCCATGTGTCATCCCGACGTCAGGAGGGATCTCATGCAATCGTGGTGGTGAGATTCTTCCTCCGCTTCGCTCCCTCAGAATGACAATGCTGGTGTGCCTCGTGGAGGGCGGAATTTGACAAGCCCCACCTTCGGGCTGCGCCCTCACCAATCGCTTGAGCGCATAACGCGCGATTGCCCTACAGTCGTTCGCCTTAGAATGACAAGGGTGGCGTGTCTTGTGCCATGCGGTCGAATGCTATGCACTTTGCATTTTGCACTTTGCATTTGGTGTGGCCTTGTGTTGGGATGTCTGGCTGAGTGGGGAAAAGAAAAATCCTAAGCGTCTGCGTGCGAGATACTTAGGAATCTTTGGCTGTGGTGTCACCAGGAATCGAACCGGGGACACAAGGATTTTCAGTCCTTTGCTCTACCAACTGAGCTATGACACCAACAAAAAAGAAGTTCATTTTGCGCCTCCTTGTCGGATTTGCGGATGCAAAGGTAGGCACTTTTTTGCATTTGTGCAACTTTTTCGCAATTATTTTTAATTTTTATGGCAGAAAACGATGCAATTCTCTAATTTATTCGTAACTTTGCAGCCGAAAACAGGAATCGGAAAGTAGCGCAGTTGGTAGCGTACTACGTTCGGGACGTAGGGGTCGGGAGTTCGAGTCTCCTCTTTCCGACTGGAAGAAGGAAGCTTCTCTCGTTAGAGAGGGGCTTGTTTTGTTGGGTGAGATTCCTCTTGTCGTCGGAATGACAATGGCATGGCAAGTCGTGTTCGCGTTTCGGAATTTGACAAGCCCCGCCTTCGGGCTGCGCCCTCACCAATCGCTTGAACGCATAACGCGCGATTGCCCTACAGCGTGGTGCTATCGAAGCGAGTGTCATTCTGAGGGAGCGAAGCGGAGGAAGAATCCCACACAGATATGCGAATGAGATTCCTCCTGTCGTCGGAATGACAATGGTGGAGCGATTAGCCCCGAAGGGGTGTCAGAGCACAGGCAGGGGTGAAGCCCCTGCAAGAGGTTGCACCCGCATGGCAGCCCTGAATGGGCGGCAGAATGATTGCGCTCTGTCGCACCTTCGGCGCTTTGTCGGATGTACGAACCAGTAGCAGGGACTCTCGCCCCTGCCTGTATTCTCCTGCCCCTTCGGGGCGTTATCCCGTGGCACGCGGAATTTGACATGGATTTGGGTCGCTTCGCTCGAAATTTTATTTAAAATTCGTATTTAAAATTTTGTTTATAATGGCTCGTGCTGGGATGAGATTCCTCCTTGCCATGCGGAATTTGACAAGCATTTCTCCGCCTTCGGGCAGAGCACTGCCCTCACCAAGCCCTCAGACACGAAACGACATTTAGTCGTTTCTCTACGGTACGGTCTGGGCTTGCCCTACCCGTGATGCGACAATGCCGGGGGGTGTCTGGTGGTGGGTGTGCCCTACCCTTTCCCTTCTTCGGGCAGAGCACTGCCCTCACCTCTGCGGCGAACGAATTGACATCCAGTCAATTCTCTCAAAAGAGTCGCCGTTCGCCCTCTCCGAGGAGAGGGGCACAACTATGGACTATGCACTATGCACTTTTTTTTTACTTCACCAGCACTTTTTTGCCGCGCATGATGTAGAGGCCGCGACGGGGCTGTGTGATGCGGCGGCCTGCGAGGTCGAACACTTCGTTCTTCTGGCCGTCGAGGCTGACGGAGGCGACGCTGGAGCCGGTGGCGGTGAAGCTGAGGGCGAAGAGCTGGCCTGCGTTCTTGTAGATGTAGCCGGGGATGCCGGTGACGGTGTAGGTCTTGCCTTCGTAGTCCTCGGGGGCGGCTATGCCGGGTGTGCGGGTGCGCAGTTGCAGGGTGTGGCCCTCGGCGTCGGTGAGGTAGGTGTTGCCAAGGGTGTCGAGGCTGACGGTGACGCCCTGCAGCTCAACGAGGTTGCAGAGGTTGCGGAGCTCTACGACGTCGCTGACGGTGCTCTGCACGGGCACGGGTGTCTGGCCTGTCTCGCTGACGAGGATGGTGGTGACGTCGGTGGAGTCGCACTTGGTGAACTCGGGTATGCCGTAGTAGTTCTTGAGGTGGCACTTGACTTCGCCGCCCAGCAGGTCGCCTGCCTTGCAGGTGAGGCCGAGCTGATAGAGCTCGACGGCTTTGTCGCCCTGACGGACGAAGATGGCATCGGCGTCGGCATAGATGACTTCGGCTGCGTTGAGCAGCAGGCGGGTGTTGCTCTTGGCGGTGGCGTTGGCAGTGGTCTTGCCTTCTACTGCAGCCACGGCCTCGGCGATGGTGATGTCGGTGAAGGTGACTACGATGGGCACGTCGTCGGGCTCGGTCTTACCGTTGATGGAATAGAGGTAGTTGCCTTGTGTGAACTCGTAGGTGCCGTTGTAGTTGACGAGCTGGCCGTAGACGATGACTTCGTCGCCTTCCTTGAGTGCTGCCTCGGAGGGGAACTTCTCGTTCTTGAGGTAGTTGCCACGATAGACGAGCAGTGAGTCGCCGGCGCTGGCTATGGTGTAGTTGGCGTTGCCGAAGCCGAGGTCGATGGAGGGCTGGCCGGCCACGGTGCCGCGGACGTAGACTTTGCAGTCGAGGCCTTCGCCGGCTGTGATGAGTGCGCGGGCCTGGCCTACGGTGTAGGCGGAGTCGGGCGTATTGGTGATGTCCTTACCGATGACGGCATTGTCGATGGTGATGGCGGTGGCTGCGATGTTGACGTAGCTGTTGTTGCTGCTGGTGTAGACGGCGATGCCATAGACGGTGACGGTGCTGCCGCTGGTGAGGCCTTTGGTGAGTTCCTCGGTGGGATAGATGATGGAGCCCTTGGCGGTGCTGCCCTCGACGGCTAAGTTGTAGTAGGCGCCGGAGATGCTGAGCACGCCGGTGACCTTGACGTACTGTACGACGGGCGAGGCGGCCCATGCGTCGAGGTCTATCTCTTCGGGCTCGGGCAGGGCGAAGGTCTCGGTGCCGGTCTTGGTGATGGTGGCTGTGGCCGTGAACTGGTTGAAGCCGCCGTAAGCGGAGACGGCGCCCTTGACGGTGCACTTGTCGCCAACGGCGAGGCCGCTGATGGACTGGTTGTAGTAGTAGATGTAGCCAGTGGCATCGGCAAAGACGGCGCCGCGGGTGTTCACTGCCACTACGGTGCCCTCGATGGTGCAGCTGGAGCCGGCCGAGAGCTTCTGTGCGGCCTCGATGGTGATGATGTCCTCGCCGGGCACATCGCCGCCACCGCCGCCACCGCCGTCGTCGAGGCCTCCGTCTGTGGTGGTCAGCGAGGCGTCGTCTACGATGAGGTCGGAATAGAATTTCTGGTTCTTGCTGTCGGTCTTGGGGTTCATGGCCACGAGATTGATGGTGGCGGCTGCATCGAGCTTAAACTGGAAGGTGACTTGCACCCAAGTGGTGGCGATGTCGTTTGTGTAGTCGCCATAGACGTAGGTGCCCACCGTGCCGTCGGCCTTCAAGGGGACGTAGCCGATGCGGATGGAGCCCTTGGGGTCGTCCGACGGGCTCTTGACCCAGAGAGAGAAGGTGTAGGTGCCGGCCTTCAGCGCGAGTTCCTTGTAGGCAAGGCGCTTGTTGGAGGTGGCGTTCTTGACGACAACTGCGTACGAGCCTGCGTGGGCATCGGTGCTCTGCTCGAGGGTGGCGTTGCTGGCCGTGTTGGTGGACTTCCAATGGTCGGGCTGGCCGTCGGTCCACGACTCGAAGTTGCCGTTTGTCAAAAGTTCGGTCTGCGCCCAGCCGGCTACGGCCATAAGTGCGGCAAACAGAGTGAGTAAGATTTTCTTCATAAGCCTGTAAGTTTAAATTTGTTATTGAGTGTGTCTGTGTTCTTACGTTTCTGACGCACAGTGCGTGGCCACCGCATGCAGTAGCGGCCACAAAGTTACAACTTTCTTTTGGACTTCCAAAAGAATAGGCGCCAAAGTTGGGGAGATGTTTTCGGGGGCTCGAAGAGAGGGGACGAGGTCAGCGGCTGCGCTCGACGAGGAACCAGGGGTTGTGGAGGTCGGCCTTGTTGTAGAGCAGCGGAAGCCCTGTCGAGGCGTCGGTGACGGCACAGCCAGCGGCACGGGCCACTGCATCGCCCGCAGCGGTGTCCCACTCCATGGTGGGCGCGAAACGCGGATAGACGTCTGCCCTACCCTCGGCCACGAGACAAATCTTGATGCTGGAGCCGCTGCTGACGAGCTGCACATCGGTGTGGCGGAGGCGCATCTGGCTGACGAACTGCTCCGTCTCGGGCGACATGTGGCTGCGCGAGGCTACGACGACGAAGCCGCGGTGGGCATCGGCCGCCGGAAGCGGAAGGGCTGCGGCCTGTATGGACTCGACGGACGGGAACGGGCGCCGGCAGGGGACTTGGGCCTTGAAGGCCTTGCCGGAGGCGGCGAAGTAGAGGTGGCCCGAGGCGGGCACATAGACGACGCCCAAGAGGGGCTGCCCTTGGCGCACGAGGGCGATGTTGACGGTGAACTCGCCGTTCTTCTTGATGAACTCTTTGGTGCCGTCGAGCGGGTCTACTATCCAGAGGGTGTCCCAGTGGCTGCGCTCGGAGAAGGGCAGGTGCTGGCCTTCCTCGCTGAGGACGGGCAGGCCGAGCGGCTCGAGGTGCTGCATGATGCGGCGGTGGGCGGCCTTGTCGGCCAGTGTGAGCGGGCTGTTGTCGGCCTTACGCTCGATGCCGAAGTCCTGCGAGGGGTCTTCGTAGATGTCCAGTATGTCGCGGCCGGCCTCGAGTGCGGCCAGCAGGGCTGTGTGCAGGTATTCCATAGTGTGTCAGAGGTTTTTTCAGAGCATCTTCAGCGCCAGCTTGATGACACGCTCCACGGGCGCATCGGGCTCGTCGGTGAGTATCTTTGTGACTACCTTGTGTGTGGGAGCAGGGCTGAAGCCCAGCATGGTGAGGGCGCTGACGGCCTCTTTCTGCACCTCGGTATTGACGGTGGGCGCAGGCGAGCCGGAGGAGACGGGTGTGACGTCGAGCGAACCTATCTTGTCGTGCAGGTCTACGATGATGCGCTGGGCGGCCTTGGGACCGATGCCCTTGACCTGACGGAGCATCTTGTCGTTGCCGTCGCTGATGATGCCGCACAGCTCGGCAGGCGTCATGGCCGAGAGTACCATGCGCGCCATGGCTGCTCCGACGCCGCTCACACTGGTAAGCAGCAGGAAGAGCTCGCGCTCTGTGCGAGTGCCGAAGCCCCAGAGCTGATAGGCGTCCTCGCGGATGCTCTCGGTAATCCACAGCTTGACGTCCTGCTTGCCCTGCAGGGCGGCGTAGGTGTTGAGCGAGATGTTGACTCCGTAACCCACTCCGTGACACTCCACTACGGCCAGAGCGGGCGTCAGCTCGGTGAGTGTTCCCTTGAGATATTCTATCATAAGTCTTACGTTTTTTGGCTGATTTACGAACTTTTCTACGCGCAAAGTTACGAAGTTTTCCGCACATTACGCACGGCAGCGGGCAGTTTCTTCCGAAAAACGGGCGAGACTCACTGCATGGTGTGGGCTATCTTGTCGGCATTCATGCTGCGGGCACTGGCATCGAAAATCTGCTTGTAGAGCCCGCCCTGACGATACACTTCGTCGGGTGTGCCGCTCTGCACGACACGGCCCTCCTGCAGGACGTAGATGAGGTCGGCATCGATAATCTGGCCGATGTTGTGCGAGATGATGACCACGGTGCGGCCGGCCTTGATGGCGTCGATGCTGCTCTTTATCTGCTCGGTGGCAATGGCATCGAGGCTGGCCGTGGGTTCGTCGAGGAAGATGACGGGCGGATTCTTTACGAACATGCGGGCAATGGCCACTCGCTGCTGCTGGCCGCCACTGAGTTGCAGGGCCGGCGTGTCGAAGCCGTGCGGCAGGGCCATCACCTGGTCGTAGAGGCTGGCCTGACGGGCTGCGTGGAGGATGTCCTCGTGCGTGGCAGTGGGATTGCCGTAGCGGATGTTCTCCTCGATGGAGCCGTCGAAGATGTGGTTCTTCTGCAGCACGAGGCCAACGTGCTCGCGCAGGCAGCGCGTGTCCCAGCGGTCGAGCTCCACGCCGTCGAGCGTGACGCTGCCCGAGTCGGGCCGATAGAACTTGTCGAGCAGGCTCACGATGGTGGTCTTGCCGGCTCCGCTCAGCCCCACGAGCGCCGTTATCTTGCCAGCCGGAATGCGTAGCGTGACGTCGTGAAGCGCCTGATTACCATTGGGATACGTGAAGTTGACACCCTGCATGCAGAACTCGCCCCGCACCTCGGCGGCACGATGCTCGCCGGTGGCCTCCACCTCGCCGTCGGCATGCAGGATGGAGAAGAAGCCCTCGGCGTAGATGAGCGCATCGTTGAGGTCGTCGTAGATGCGGTGGAGCTGCCGAATCGGGGCGCTGACATTGGCAAAGAGCATGACATGGTACATTATCTTGCCGATGCTCATGCCCGGGTAGTCGATGAGCACCAGATAGGCCGTAAGGATGATGATGAGCACGGTGCCTATCTGCTCGAGGAAGCTCTTCAGGCCGTTGAAGAAATAGCTCTGGCGGCGCGTGGCGAGCTGGCGGTCGGTCATCTGCGTCTGCACGTCGGCCTGACGGTCGGCCTCTATCGGCTCGCGGTTGAAGGACTTGATGACGGCGATGCTCTCGATGATGTTGAGTATCCCCTGACTGACGGCCTGATGGCTCTGGAAGATGCTGCGGCGGCCTCCCTTCATGCGGCGCGCCTGTATGTTGGTGACCCAGAAGTAGATGGGCACGATGCAGAGTGCCACCAGTCCCACATACACATTGGCCGCAAACATCAGACAGAGGGCCAAGATGGCACTGGTGAAGAGCGGCAGAATCTCGATGAAGAAACCGTTCACCGTGTTGCTCAGGCTCATGATGCCGCGGTCGATGCGCGACTGCAGGCGGCCGGTCTCGTTGCCCTCGGCCGAGAAGAAATCCATGCGGAAGGACAGAATGCGCTCCACCACACGCAGCGAGAGGTCGCGGCTCACGAGGATGCGCATACGCTCGCCGAAATAGCGCTGGAAGAACGTGACGAGCAAGGACACCACTTCCTTGCCAAGCAGGATGGAACTTATAATCAGCAGGATGCGAGTGGCACGGCTCCACGCGAAGGTGGGCTCGTGGAGGAGCGCATTGATGGCGTCCACGGCGCGGTCGAGCACGACTGCGTTCACCTGCGCCATGAGCGAGCCCACGAGCGTAAGCGACAGCGTGACGGCGATGAGCCACCGATAGGGCAGCACAAAGGGGAGGATGTTGCGCAACAGGCGCAGGAGCGTCATCTTCTCGGTGGGAGCAGAGGCGACGGGTGTGGAATCTTGCGTGGCGGACATAGGCTGTGGCCTTAGGAATGGTTTATCTCGTCAGCGAGAACTTCATGCTCAGACCGAAGTCCTGCGTGATGGTCGGGTAGCTGGTGCTGGAGAGGAGCGGCTGCGAGCGCTGGCGGTCGTAGTAGAGGCTGAGCGTAACCATGCGGCTCATGGTGTAGTCGATTTGGGCGCTCGTCTTGATGGCCATATTGCCGCTGGTGGCTTCGCACAGGCTGGTCTGCAGGTCGCGCTTGATGGCATCCTGATTGCGCAGGCTGAAGTCGAAGCGCAGGTTCAGGTCGTGTGCAAAGTTGCTGCGGCCGCTGTTCTTCTGCTGGTTGGCGTCGGTCGCGCGCTGGCGGTCGTCGGTCGTCTTCTTGGCCTTACTCTTGCTGTTCTTGGCCATGCGCGAGCTGGCTCTCGACATGCCGAAGAGGCTGCCCAGGCGGAAGTCGTTGATTTTGTATCCCAGACCCAGCACGATGTCCTTGCTGCCCGTCTCGTTGAGCTGGGCGCTGGTCATGCTGAGGTTGAGCACGCGTGTGGTCTTGTACTCCATCTTCAGCGTCATGTTGTTGTTGAACGTCATATTCAGGCCGAGCAGCGGCGAGAAACTCTCGTTGATGGAGACGGTGCCGACGTCGTACATCGAGGTTGGCACGTAGTTGCCCGTGGTGGTATTGAGCGCATAACCCATGCTGCCGCCGCTGCCCATTGCCTCCACCCACGAGCTGAACGAATTGTAAGCTCCGACGGCATAGACGCTCTTGTAGGCGTGCGTCAGCGTCACGCTCTTGAAGTGGTCGCGCACCCACGGCAGGTTGCTCAGCCCCTTGTACGTCATGCTCCAGTTGGGCAGCATCTTGGTGATGGCCGGGAAGATGTCGAGCGAGCGCGTGCTGGCGTTGCCGCCCGTGTATGCTGCCAGGAAGGCCGGCACCATCACGTCGGCGCTGTAGCGGTCTACGGTTCCGTTCTCGGGGTTGAACGCTCCGCTCATGCCGGTGCCCTCGGGATAGCGAGTGCCCATGTAACGGCGCTCCACACGCTGCTGGAAGATGCCCAGATAATCTTGGAAGCGTGTGAAAGTGGAACTGTGGTAGCCGTTGTTCACATTGCCACGCTTGGCAAAGGTGCTCTTGAGGCTTATGGTGGTGATGTTGAACGAGCCGCTCTGCGTGGTGGGATTTCCCAGATACATGTACTGAATGCTCTTGTTGCGGTTGTCCGTCCGGCTCATGTTGATGTCTATCTTCAGGTCGGTAAACGGCTCCACCGACACCTTCACCTGCAGGTCTTTCGTGGTGGCAGAGGCTGCCGGAGTGGCCACGCTGTCGGCACAGAGCAGCCAGTTGCGTCCCTTGGCCGTCTCGATGTAAGAATCGTCCGTCAGACCGAAACCGAAGCCGACGCCCGGACTCAGCAGACCTGCCTGACGGCTCTGGCCAAGCATGTCGCCCACATCGGGCAGGAAGCCGGGCAGCGAGAGATTGTAGGTGGTACGGTAGCTGACAGACACGTTGCGCACCATCATCAGGAAGCGGGCCGCGGACTGCAGCAGGGTGTAGCCCTTCATCTCCTCGCGCTTGGGCAGTGCCACCACGTTGAGTCGCACCTTGGTGGTGTCCTCAGGCGCGCGCGTAATCCTTATACTATTCTCGTCCACCTTCTTGAACTTGATTTTGTACGGGTGGCCGGTGCTGTCGAGGGCTGTGACGCGGATGCGGTTGCTCTTCTGGTCGTGCTTTATCACGAGCACCGAGTCGGGATAGAGTGTTATCTCCTCGGCGAAGCCCTTGTTCTTCTTCTCGTTCACCTTTTGCTGGCTACGGCCCTGCACGTTCGACTGGCGCGACTGCACCTGAGCCTTCCGGCGAGCAATGATGGAGTCGGGCGACTCGCCGGTCTTTGCTGCTTCCTCCTCGGCCTTCTGACGCTCGGATTTCTCAAATTCGCGCTGCCGCTTCTTGGCATCGTCCTCGCGCTGCTTCTCTACTTTCTTCTTGTTGGCAGCGTTCTTGGCACTCGAAGCCGAGAATCGCTTGTTCGTCTCCTGCAGGAACTTGCTGTGATTGTAGAGTTTCTCCAAGTCGATGCGGCCGTTCAGGTTGATGTTTCGCTGGCTGTTGATGGTATTACCCAGCGTGCCGCCACCCTCGAGCCTTGCACCGCGCCGCCAGTTGTAAGTGCCGTTGTAGGAGCCGTCGGCGCTGAGCCAGTCGAGCACCGGAATCTTGTCGAGCGGCACCTTGTAGCTGGCCTGCACGTTCTGATTGTAGTCGAGCGGACGGCCAAAGCTGCGAAGGCTCATCTTCACCGAGTCTTTCCACGCTTCGTAGAGGTCGGGATAGAGGTCTTTGTTCACCTGCATGTAAGGCTCCACCACTTCGGCTCGCGTGCCGCTCTGGAACGTGAAGTGCAACGCCTTGAAAATGTCCCATCGCAACTGGAAATTGCGGTTCCAAAGGAAATTCTGGCTGAAGCTCACAGGCAGTGCCGTGGGCGTCTCGATGTTGTCGAGGTCGCGCTCCTGGAGTTCGTAGTAAGTGCGGTTCAGTTCGGTGCTGAACGTGATGCTCTGCGGTGCGTACGAGAGGTTCTGTGCCTTCAGCAGGTCGAGCCACTTGCTCTTGGACTTCATCTTCTTGAATGGCTCCCATGCCTTCCAGTTCGGGCTCCACGCATAGTTCATGCCGCCACGCCAGTTCTTCTCGTGTTCGTAGACCGTTGTCTCGCCTTCCGAGCTGTTGCTGCTGTGGCTGTAATTGAACGTAAAGTTGCCCGGGTCGTATGGCATGGGGTGCTTCAGGCTAACGACGTTCACCTTGATGCCGCTGAAGGAGAGATTCTTGCTCACCTCGGTATGCGTGGTAAGCGATTTCAGCGAGTCTTTCTCATGCTTCGTGCTGAGCGCGTCCAGTGCATCGCTGAGCTGCATGTCGCTGTCGAACGGATTGTACTTCGGCTTCACCGTTTCCTTGCTGTAGCTGTAGTAGAGCGGAACGTTCACCTTTGCTTTCTCGGGCAGCAGGCGTCCGAGCTCCACGTTCGTAGTGATTGCGTAGTTGAGGTTGTTCTCGTCGCGCCGAGCCATCACGCTCTGCTCGATGCCGCCAAAGCCGGCTGTCTCGAGATGTCCCACCACGTTTACCGAACCGATGTCCGAGAGCTGCAGGTTCATGTTGCCCTGTGCAGCCCAGCCGCCCTCGTTGGTAAACTCCTGCAGGCGCAGTTCGTTCACCCACACTTCCACACTCTTCACCGTACGACCGTTGTTGCGCACACCCACCATGATGGTCTTCACCTCGCCCAGCGACGGATTTCCCATAATGGAGATGCGGTTGCTCGGGTGCTTGTCGTCGTAGTCCGAGAAGAGCTTGTTCATGCTCGTCAGGCCGAGGCTGCTCTGCGTGTTGCGTGCCTTCTTCAGACTGGTGAGCAGGTCGAAGTCGAAGTCCATCATATTCTCTTGCGGCCAGACGGCGCGGCAACCCGACGGGCTGTACGTGTCGTAAACGCCTTCCGGCGTGAGTTTCAGCGGCACTTCGTACTCGTAGAAATTGCTCTTGTAGTCCGAGCCCAAACGCAGGAACACGCTTGTCTCGCCGTCCTGCAGGTCGGTGATGTTCTCGGCCAACGCATTGGCGTGGATAAACATCTGTATGTGCTTGTACTTGCGCATGTCGTACGAGCAGTTCTTATAGACGGCACGTGCATCGCCGGGGCTCAGATTCTTCACGGTCATGGCCAGTGCCTGTTCGTTGCTCTCCACAAGCTGCGTCTGCGACGGGTCCGTAACACGACTGATGCCTGGAGGCAGCACGTAGTTGACGGGCTGCTTCTCGTTGTTCTCCTCTATGTTTACGGTGCTCACTTCCAGTGTGCCGCTCACCGAAGGCGCCTCGCCGGTGTATAGTGCCTGCTCGTAGGCTTGCCAGTCGCTGTGCACGAGGTCGAGGGTAGCAAGGCGGAGAATCACTTCCTCTTGGAAGCCCGTCAGGAACAGACGCATGAAGCGGATACTCGTGAAGTCGGAGATGCTACCTTGCTTCGAGTCGTAGGCATCCAGTGGCACGCGGAAGAGATACCAAGTGCACTCCTCCGTGTTGCCGTTGCGAAGCTTCACGCTGGCCACACGCTTGTCGGCAATGTGATTGCGGCCGACCACCATATCCTCGGGCCGTATGCTGATGTGATACTGGTAGTACTTTTCGTATTCGTTGAGCGTGTAGTCCTGATTGAGGTCCTCCACATCCGGCGTGCTCTTCCATGCCGTCTCGTAGTTCTCGGGATTCGTGTCGCTGTCTGCGCTGTTGCCCTGCGGCATGTTCACGCGCTTGTATCGGTCGAGGATGCTCTTGCGCGCTGCGTCGAAGTCCGTACCCCGGTAGTAATGGTAGTTGTCGTTTGCGGGGTCGGCCTGCAGGCTGTCGAACACCTGTGCGTTCACCTTTCCCTGCATTTGCTGCAGATACTGCGCATAGGTGTTGAACTGGCGCTCCTCGTCGTCGTTCAAGCCATTGAGGCCGACATCCTGTCGCGCGCGCGCGCCTTTTTCATTATTAAATGCGTACGTGACGCTGGTGGTGTTCGGCACTCGGCCCCACAGCCCGTCGGTCCAATATTGGCTGTTGCCGTCTACGGGCATTCCGCTCTCGAAGTATTTCTTTCCGTCCTTCAGGATATCCTCGCTCACCTCGCCCAGATTGATGTAGAAGTCGCCACCGTGATTGCCGGGTTTGTCTTTCTTGTAGATAAACGGGTCCATCATCCAGAACTCGATGTACGCGATGTTCTGTGCCTCGAAGTCCGTGTTGTCCATCTTGCGCATCATACCGCCCCAGCGAGTCTGCGGGTTGGCCAGTCGTCCGTCCTGCCCGACGTCGGTCGTCAGGTTGTAGGCACCACGTTCGGTGGGATAATAAGCGATGTTCAGCACATTGAGGCTGCTGGCGCTGTTGTAGCTATTCTGCGCCTTGTGGGGATAAAGTTCGCGTTCGTAAACCTCACGCACGTAGTGGTTCGAGAGCTGCTCCATGTCGCTCTTGATATGGCTGGGTGTGAGCGTGCTGCTGCGGCGCGTGAAGATGGGATCGACGTAGTACCACGCGAGCAATGCGCGGTTCTGGCCGTAGCGTAGGTCGTTAGAGAGCGAGCTTTCGGGGAACATGGAGGGTGTACTCGACATGCTCCAGTACGTGGGCTGCGAGAGGCTCGTCTTCATGCTGCTGCTCTCGAAATCGTCGAGATACGAGGCGCTGCCCTGAATCTTCTTGTTCTGCCCTGCAATGAGCTGTGCCACCTCTCCGTTGAAGGTCAGCAAGCTGGGTCGCGTGGCCTGGATGAGCGGCAACTTGTCTATCATATCCGTGAGCCATTGGCTCTCGTGCTTCCAGCTGATGTGTCCGCCCCAGAGTGTATTCTTCAGCGGCTCGCTGCCCATGTTCACTTTCGTCGTCAGCGGCTGCTCGTTGAGGAACATCATGGTGCCGCCCACGGTAAGGTTCTTGTTGAGTTCGTAGTCGAGGTTCACGCCCATCATCGTCTTGCGCTGCATAGCGTACGTGTCGTTGCTCTCCACGCTGGCGCTGATGTTTGTGCCGGCGTCTATGAGGCTCTGATTGATGATGTTTACGCGTCCCATGCTGTAGTCCACCGTGTAGTCGGTGTTCTCGGTCAGCGTCATACCACCGGCAGTAACGATGACGGAGCCGGGCGCCACGTTCGTCACTCCGAGGTCTATCTCGGCATTGTTCGTGCCCTTGTAGTGTCCGGTGATAAGGAACTTGTCGTGCTCGGCAATCTCCTCTGCCACCGTCTTGGTGCTGTCGTAGAGTTCGTCGAAACAATACTTGTCGGCCACAGCGTCATTGCCAATCCACTTACGCAGATGGCTGCCGAAAGGTTCTGCCACGGGGAAGATGATACGTCCCTTCTGTATCGTGAAGCCTTCCACGAAGTCGAACTGGCCGTTGGAGTTTGCATTGTTGTTTGCGTCGAGTCGGTCCAGATTCATGGCCTTCAGCAGCGTGGTATTCTTGAGCGATTCCTCGGGCAGGTAGGTCAGATATACGCCTGTGCTGTCGCTCAGGTATTTTATATCGAGTCGGAATTTCTCTTTCTGCACGGAGTTCGCTCCCAAGTTGTAGATGTTTTTCATCATTAGGCGCCACGTAGGCAGACTGGGACTACCCGTCGTTCCCTTCAGCAGCTTCACGAAGAGAGCCTGCGTGTTGCTGCTAAGGTCGCTGGCAAACTCGCCCACCTGATAAGTCTGCCCGCCGTAGGTATATTCGTAGGCGACAGCCAGCACGTCGTCCGTCTGCAGCGTGCTGTTGAGGCTCACATATCCCAGTGCGCTGTTCAGCGTGTACTCGCTGCTCGTCAGTTTGCGGGCCGACTGCAGCTTCTCGTAGTCCACCGAGCCTTCCAGACCGGCCTCGCCATCCAGTATATTTGTGGCCTGACTGATGTCGCGTGCGCCGGCATACTGACTCACCATTGCGTCGTACTCGCTGTTGCTGCGGTTGCTCGGCACGGAGACGCCCGTCGGCGTCCAGTTGCTATTGGAGATAAAGGAGGTTTCGCCCAAGTCGGCCAAGGCAATGATGTTGCGGTTGCTCTCGCTGTTGCTTGTCTTGTTTGTTACCCAGATTTCCACGCGCTTCACGTTGATTCCGCTGGCGATAGTCGGCAACGTGCGCATGCTCTTGTCGAATTGCTCGCGGAAGAAATGCGAGAGGAAGAAGTGGCGGTTGGCCTCGTAGTTCGTGCTGCTGAACTCAAAAGCGTTCGTCTGGCTGCCTCCCTTGCTGCTGGCAGTGGCCGTGGCACTCTTCTTTTGGCTCAGCACGGTCTGCAGTTTCAGTTTTCCGAACTGCACATCTGTGCGCAATCCGAAGAGGCTGCTTACGCCCGGCACCAGGCTAACGTTGCTGGGGAACGACACATTGCCGGCCTCGATGAGTTTCACGATTTCGTCCTCCTTGCCGTCGTACTTCAGCTTCAGGTTCTGCTGGTCGAAGTCGAACGTGGCCTCTGTGTTGTAATTCAGATTCAGGTCCACCTTGTCGCCCACTTTACCGTTCATCGACAGGTTGATTTTCTCGTCGAAGTCGAAGCCAAACGTTTTCCGACGGCTTGCAGCCAGAGCAGGGTTGTTCACTTTCTTCATGTTGGCGCCCATCTTCAGCTCGGCGCTACCCTGCGTTTTCAGCTGCACACCGCCGGGACCGAAGATTTTCTCAGCCGGTCCGAGGTCGAACTTCATGTCCGTGAAGTCAAACTTGCTCTTGCCCGAGTTCTCGAACGCCTCACGATTCTTCTGTCGGTAGTATCGCTGCATCGACTGCCGAAGGCTCCACTGGCTATACTCCTCGGGCGTCATCAGCAACGGAGCGTCGAGATAACCGGTGGCTGTGCCCAGCGTCATGCCAGCCTGTCCGGGAATGCCGGTTCCCACGCTGGCTGCGCTGCTCTGCTGGCTGCCCGATGTGGTGGACGACTTGCGCTGGAAGTTGGGCGTTGCCGTCTGCGTGGTAGGTTTCGGTGCCTGACTGACCGTGCCGCCCTTGCCTGTAGTCTGACCGCCCTGTGCGCCCAGCGTAGTGCCCACGGTGTAGGTATTGTCCTTCTCGTCGTAGGTAACAGTTGTCTGCAAGTTGTCGGGGTCGCGAAGGTCGGCAGTGCGCTCCTTCAGGTCCTTCTTGTCCTGCACTCCGGTGCGACGCACGCTGTAGCGCGCGTGCTTCTGCCGCGTGGTATCTGCGGGAGCCTCCGCCACACCGCGACCGAAAGACACAGCATTGCCCGTCGTCAGCATTTCTATGCAGAAGACAGACAGCAGGATGAGTATGATTCTACGCGCGCTCACGGAAATAATAACGCATACGCGCATGGATTTATTATTTCCACACGTCATTTTTTCGCACGCGACGTGTCGCAATTCAGCACGCGACGCGTGGCGCGTGAATAATTGCCACACGTATTTGCACAGCCAATGCAAAAATGCCAAAAAGAGTAGGCGGCACTCGGGAAAAGGAAGAAAAAAAAGATTTTTCTTCGCTTTTCCGCTCATTTGCACTACCTTTGTGGAAAAATTCGCACGATATGATATTATCCATGACGGGATACGGCAAAGCCTCGGCCGAGTTCCAAGGAAAGAAAATCACAGCAGAGGCAAAATCTCTCAACAGCAAGGCGCTGGATTTGAGCACTCGCATCGCTCCGCTCTACCGCGAAAAGGAACTGGAGTTGCGTGCCATGATAGCGCAGACGCTCGAGCGCGGAAAAGTGGACTTCAGTTTGTGGATTGAGCAAGAAGACACGGCTGGTGCCACACAACTCAACGGGCCGCTCATTGAATCCTATCGCCGTCAGATACGCCACATCTGCGACGTATACAGCATTCCGCAACCCGCTGACTGGTGGGCCACACTGCTGCGCATGCCGGATGTGACGGCGCGACCGGAGAGCCAAGAACTGAGCGACGAGGAATGGGCCGTAGTAAAGCAACTGACGGAGGATGTCATAGGCCAACTGATGGAGTTCCGCCGTCAGGAGGGAGCTGCGTTGGAGAAGAAATTCAGCGAGAAACTAGACAACATCGAGTCTCTGCTGCAGAGCATAGAGCCGTACGAGAAGGAACGAACGGCCCGAATCCGCCAGCGCATAATCGATAGCCTACAGACGATTCCTGAAGTGGAAACCGACCGCAACCGCCTGGAGCAGGAGATGATTTACTACATCGAGAAACTCGACATCAGCGAAGAGAAACAGCGTCTGGCGAATCATCTGCGATACTTCCGCGAGACGATGGCCACGGGCCACGGGCAGGGCAAGAAGCTGGGATTCATCGCACAGGAAATGGGACGTGAGATAAACACCACGGGCAGCAAAAGCAACCAGGCTGAGATGCAGAACATCGTCGTTCGCATGAAGGACGAACTGGAACAGATAAAGGAACAAGTGCTAAACGTAATGTGACATGCCAACAGGATTACTCATTGTTTCCGCTCCGAGCGGGAGCGGAAAAAGCACCATCGTGCAGTGGCTCATGCGCGAACACCCTGAACTGCGGCTGGCCTTCAGCATCAGCGCCACAAGCCGCCCACCGCGAGGCACCGAGCAACACGGAGTGGAGTATTTCTTTCTCTCGCCCGAGGAATTCCGGCAGAAGATTCAGGAGGACGCCTTCCTCGAATACGAAGAGGTGTACGAGGACCGTTTCTACGGCACGCTGAAGGAGCAGGTGGAACGACAGCTGGCAGCCGGGCAAAGCGTGGTCTTCGACGTGGATGTGAAGGGTGGCCTCCGCATTAAGGAGTTTTACGGAGAGCGCGCCATGAGCCTTTTCATACAGCCGCCCTCGGTGGAGGAACTGCGCCGCCGCTTGGAAGGACGCGGCACGGACTCGCCGGAACAGATAGAGGAGCGGCTGGCCAAGGCGGAATACGAGATGTCGTTTGCGCCACGCTTCGACCACATCGTGGTGAACGACAATCTGGACGATGCAAAAGCCGAAACCCTGCGACTCGTAAGCAACTTTCTGAAGCAAACACCTTGAAGCGAAGGAAAATCATAACAGGCATCTACGGAGGCAGCTTCAACCCCATCCATCTGGGACACGTCCGCCTGGGAGAGACATTGGTCAGAGACGGGCTGATGGACGAGTTGTGGCTGCTTGTCTCGCCCCAGAATCCGTTTAAGGCGGACCAAGATTTACTGGCCGACGATGAGCGCCTGCGTCTGGCACGGCTGGCCGTAAGCGGACACCCGAAGTTGCAAGTCTGCGACGCGGAATTCCGAATGCCGCGCCCCTCGTATATGGTTTTCACGCTCGAGACTCTGCGCCGCCAGCACCCCGAACGCGAATTTGTGCTCGTCATCGGCGCGGACAACTGGGAACGTTTTCCGCAGTGGCACAAGAGCGACGAGATTCTTCGCCACCACCGCCTCGTCATTCTGCCGCGGCCGGGCTACGCGCTCGACGGGCTGCCCGACGGCATCACCGTGGCACGCACACCGCTGCTCGACATCAGCAGCACTCAGATACGCCAAAACATAGCCCGAGGCGGCTACCGAGGAAAAGGCCTCCCGCGCGCCGTGTGGCACGAAATCCGCAAAATGGGTTACTACGCCAGCCGCGCCAAAAACGAAACAGCAAACACAAGAAATTAGCTATGGCAAACGAAATGACAAAGATTCGCGTAGGAATGGGATACGACGTACACCGACTGGTGGAGGGACGCCCGCTGTGGCTGGGTGGCATACGGCTGGAACATAGCATGGGCCTGCTCGGACACAGCGACGCCGACGTGCTGATACACGCCATCTGCGACGCCCTGCTCGGCGCAGCCAACATGCGAGACATCGGATACCACTTCCCAGACACGGCCGAGGAATTCCGTGGCATCGACAGCAAGGTGCTGCTGCGCAAGACCATCGACCTCATCGCCACAAAAGGATTTCGGGTAGGCAACATTGATGCCACGGTATGCGCCGAACGCCCGAAACTGAAGCCACACATCCCCGAGATGCAGGCCTGCCTGGCCGAGGTGATGGGCATCGACCCCGACTGCGTCAGCATAAAAGCCACCACCACAGAGCGACTGGGATTCACCGGACGAGAGGAAGGCATCAGTGCCTACGCCACCGTACTGATTTGCGGCGAGTAGGATTTCTGACGATGGCGGCACATCATACAGTTTCGACACGCGACATTCACTTTTACAACACCTAAAAAATAAATTATGAACTGCAAGAAAATTATTCTGACGCTTTGTTTGGGACTCTTCGCCCTGACGGGCTTTGCACAGCCCCACATACTTTCACACAGAGGATTCTACACGAACCCGAAAGTGGACGAGAATTCCATCGATGCTCTGCGCGAGGCACAGCGCCTGCACCACGACATGGGACTCGAGGCCTGTGAGTTCGACGTACACATGACGGCCGACGGCGAACTGGTGGTACGTCACGACAACAAAATCGAAGGCCGCCTCACGTGCCAAGGCAGCAAGCTGGCCGAGATTAAAGCCTACACGCTGCCGCACGGAAGCAAGATTCCGACGCTACGCGAGTGGTTTCAGCAGGCCAAAAGAACACCGAAATTCAAGTTGGCACTGGAACTGAAATCCCACCCTACACCGGCCAAGGAGACAGAGGTAGTGGAGAAGGTTGTGGCACTGGCCCGCGAGATGAACATGATGGACCAGCTTTGTTTCCTCTCTTTCAGCCTGCACGCCTGCAAGGAGTTTGTGCGACTGGCACCCGGCAGCTACGTAATTCTGAACTCGTCGAACATGAATGAGCCCGTCACACCGGCAAAAGCCAAGGAGCTGGGATTCGCCGCCATCTCATACCACCTCTCGGTCTTCATGAACCACGTGAAGTGGATAGACGAGGCAAATCAGCTGGGACTGGACACATACCTGTGGATGTGCGAAGATCCGTACCTGATTGACTGGGCCACGGCCTACGGCGTAACGTGGATTACCACAGACTATGCCGACCGGATGCTACCCTACGCGCAGCAACTGGCCAAAGACCGCAAGCGCCTGAAGAAGTTGCGCAAGAGCCGCTTCTAAGAAAAACGAGAAAAACACCTAACGAAAGCAGAAAAATGAATATGGCAAACAAGAAAACGACGTGGCGCCTCCTTGGAGGCATGCTATTCTGTGCGGCAATGCTGGGCGTCAGCGCCTGTGGACAGAAAACTGTACAGGGGGAAAATACGCCGACCGACAGTACCGAACTGCGCGAAGCATGGGCCGCAGGTGCTACACGCATAGAACCTCAGGACGTGGAGCAGCGAGGAGCAGAAATCAGGGCACAGAAGCAACTTATCTGCTTCGACCTCGACGGCACGCTGACGCAGCACAAGACGCCGCTTACGGAGGCAAACCGCGCAGTGCTCGACTCGCTGGCCGTCCGATACCAGCTGGTGATGTGTGGCGGCGGCAGTTGCGAACGAATCTTCAGGCAGATGAACGGCTACCCCATCGACATTCTGGGCAACTACAGCATGCAGGAGAGCCGCGTAGAGGACGGAAAGCTCGTAATCATACGTCAGGAAACGGTTCACCCCGACTCGGCCGACGTACTCCGCAAGTGCCGCTATCTGCGCGAGAAGTACGGCTACACGGGCTTCAAGGGAGAATCTGTGGAATTCCACCCGTCGGGAATGATGACATTCGCGCTACTGGGCACACAGGCTTCGGCAGAGAGCAAACTCTACTTCGACCCCGACAAGAGCAAGCGCAGAGCCATGTTCCGCGAGGTGTGCGAACTATTTCCGCAGTACGCCGTATTCATCGGTGGCACGTCTTCGTTTGACTTTGCCGAGAAGCAATTCAACAAATACTCGGCCGTGATGCGATACGCGCAGGAGCACGGGTTCACGAAAGAGCAGGTACTCTTTGTGGGCGACGACTTTGGCGACGGCGGCAACGACAGCCACATCCGGTTGGGCGGCATGGATTACATACAGATAACCGACTACGAGAAACTGCCCGAGCGGCTCAGTTTCCTGTTTTCCGAGAAATAAAATGCGATTATGACGAGGGCGGCTGCAAAAGTCAGCCCTCGAAATTTTCCATGCGCATCGTCTCGCCGTCGAAAACGGCGTACGTCCACTGCGTTATCCAGTCGCCAAGAATCATAAGGCGTGTGGAATGCGAGAGCATCAAGTCGAGTTCTATGTGGCGGTGCCCGAAGATAAAGTAATTTATATCGGGATGCTGCTGCAAGTACGCTTTGGCGTAGCGCACCAGATGTTCACGATTCTCGCCCAGATACGGCGGATCTCCGCCCTCGCGGCCGTGCTTCAGTCGGCTGCGCTTTGCCCACGCCAGTCCGAAGTCGACGCCCCATCGCGGATGGAGGCTGGAGAAAAGCGTCTGACACACGCTACTGTGGAAGATTGCACGCAGCAGCCGGAATGTCCGGCTCGGGTCGCCCATTCCGTCGCCGTGCGCAATATAGAAACGCTTGCCAAATAAATCGGTACACAGCGGCTCGCGATGCAGGATAACGCCACACTCTGTCTGCAGATAGTCGCCACACCAGATGTCGTGGTTGCCCGTAAAAAAGTGGACTTCCACACCGCGGTCCGTGAGCTCGCTCACCTTGCCCAGAAAACGTGTGAAACCGCGCGGCACCACCATCTTGTACTCGTACCAGAAGTCGAACATGTCGCCCAGCATGTAAACGGCCGCAGCCCGCTCCTTGATGGAATCGAGAAAACGCACGAGCCGCTGCTCCTGCTGGCGATTATTGGGGACGCCGCGCGAGCCAAGATGGGCATCGGTGATGAAATATATCTCCTTCATACGTATTCTATTATTGGTGACTGGCAAGACTACGGCTGCGACTAATCAAATCCCAGTTCGACGCGTGCCTCCTCGCTCATCATTTCTTTTGTCCACTCGGGTTCGAAGACCAGATTCACGTCCACCTTCTGCAAGCCTTGTATTGTCTCGAGTTTCTGCCGGACATCCTCCATGATGAAATCGGCCGCCGGACAGTTGGGAGCCGTCAGCGTCATGTCGACAGACAGTTCGGTCAGTTCGTCGTTCAACTCGATGCGGTAGATAAGCCCGAGGTCGTAGATATTAACCGGAATTTCGGGGTCGTAAACCGTGCGCAGCACCTCGATAATCCTTTCTTCCAACTCTATCTTTTCCATTTTCCTTCTCTCTAAATTGCTCCCTCATCGGAGAAACTATAAAAGCCGCGGTCAGAGACTATGACATGGTCGAGCAGGCGTATGCCCATGACCTTGCAGGCACTGGTCAGCGCGGCCGTCAGCTGTCTGTCCTGCGTGCTGGGACGGAGATTTCCGCTGGGATGATTGTGACACAGCGCCAGCACGGGAGCGCCCTTCAGCAACGCACGCTGCAAAATGAGCCTGACATCGACGGCTGAGCCTGCGATACCGCCACGGCTAAGCATCGAAGTCTCCAGTAGCGAGAGGTCCTGTTTGAGAAGCATCAGGTGGCACTCCTCATACGGCAGGTCCTGCAGGATGGGACGGAAGTAAGCAGCTACGTCGGTGCTCCTCAGAATGTGTACTTTCTCCTCCTGCGGCTCGCTTTCTCGGCGGCGACCCAGTTCGCAGGCAGCCATCAGCGTGACGGCCTTGGCTGGCCCCATTCCCTTGTAGGCCGTCAAGTCTTCGAGTTTCAGGCGTCCGAGTCGTTTGAGCCGGCCGTCGCAGTCGGCCAAGATGCGGCGCATCAGCTCAACGGCCGACTCGCCACTGCTGCCGCTCCCAATGAGAATGGCCAGCAACTCGGCATCTGTCAGCGCAGCGGCGCCTCGCGCTATGAGTTTCTCACGTGGCCTGTCTTGTTCGGCCCACTCGTTGATATTCACTTCCCCTCTGCTGTCTCTGGTTTACTTATAGAATGTCTGGCGGAAGGCCTGCAGTTCCTCGTTGCGGCCGCAGACGCAGCGCAGCCACCACGCTTTGAGGAATCCCATGCCGTAGCCCATCAGTTGGATGAAGGCAGCCGGCACGCTCAGTGCCGCCACTCGCAGGCTGCGGTTCTGCCGCCACGAGTCACAGAATATCAGCAGGCTGTAGAGCAGCAACGGCAAGAGTGCAAGCACCATCAAGGCTGCACCGCCGAAGACGCCTAGCAGGCCCATGTTGCAACCTGTCGTGCTGAACGCGGCGACGAGTCCCAGCACGGCCACTACGAGCCCCAGCACGAAAATCAGCAGCAGCGTCAGCACTCCCAGCGTAAAGACGGCCGGAAGCAAGTGCACCAGCTTGAGGCTGCCAGGGTGGCGCTTCATCAGGTTGATGCGGGCAATGCCGCTGTTGAAGACCTGACGGAAAAACTTACGCCAGTCGGTACGCCGTTTGTGCCACACCCACGCCTCGGGAAACAAGCGACACGAAGCGCCGCTCTCGAAAATGCGGATGCTGAGGTCGATATCCTCGCCAAAGCGCATGGCAGAGAAGCCGCCAAGTCGACGATAGAGGTCAGCGCGCAGTCCCATGTTGAAGGAACGCGGGTAGAATTTGTCGAGCTTCTTGCGTCCGCCACGAATGCCGCCCGTGGTGAAGAAACTGGTCATCGAATAATTGATGGCCTTCTGCACCGGCGTAAACGATTCGTGGGCACGGTCCGGACCGCCAAAGGCATCGCAGGGCTGCGCCCGCAGTTCGTCGTCCACAGCCTGCAGGTAGCCCTCGGGTAGCACGCAGTCGCTGTCGAGCACTATCAGGTATTCGCCCTGACTGCGCTCGGCACCGTAGTTGCGCGTCTGGCCGGGCCCGCTGTTCGGCTTCGTGTAATATTTTACCGCGAGGCGGTCGGCATAGCGCTCCACCACACTGCGGCAGGGCACCGACGAGCCGTCTTCCACCACCACTACCTCAAAATCCTGCAGCGTTTGGCCGCAGAGACTCCCAAGCAGTTCGTCCACCTCGTCGGGACGGTTGAAGACCGGAATTATCAGGCTGTACTTCATTGCTGTGTCGCGTGTCGCGTGCTTCGGAAGCACACGTCGCAAAACGAATTGCGACGCGTGGCATTCCAAAAAACTACGCGCAGTTTCTATTCCGCCGGCTTAATATCCGAACACTTCCTCGAGCGAAACGCGACGGATGGGAGCAATCTGCTCGAGTGCCTTCATGTCGAGTTCCTTCTCGTCACCCAAGATGATGTAGCGTCCCACCTTGCCGGCCATCTGTGCCTTCTCGAAGTCGGTGATGTCCTGAAGCGTCACGTTCTGCAAATCCTCGAATATCTTCTTGTTCGGGTCGAAGTCGTATCCCTTGCGCTCGGCGGCCAGATAAGCATTGATGACACCGAACTTGGTGGTACGCTGGCTTGCCATCTGCTTTGTGACAGCATCTTTGGCGATGTCGAACGCCTTATCGCTCTGCGGCATATTGTCCACAATCTCGCGGAAATGGCGCACGCAGTCCATCATCTTGTCGTTCTGTGTGATAATATGCGTGAAGTAGCTCTCCGTCTCACCCTTCTTGCTGGGCAGATTATAGTTGGCAAAAGCATTGTAAGCCAAGCCGCGTGCCTCGCGCATCTCCTGGAATACGATTCCGTTCATGCCGCCGCCGAAATACTCGTTGAAGAGCGTCACGGTGGCTGCCTCGTCGAGGTTGGTGGCACGGCCCTCGTTGTAGAACATACGCATGTAGATGTTCTTTGCGTCGTACGGCGCAATCAGCACTTCAGGCTCGGCCGTCAGTTGCGCCACGTAAGGTTCGCCCTCGGGAACGGGCAGGAACTTCTCGGGCACGGCATGCACCTTCTCCACCACCTCGGCCAGTGCCTTCTCCGACAGCGGGCCGTAGTAGCAAACGCGGTGCTCGTAGCTGGAAAGATTCTTCAGCAGGTCGAGCAGTTCCTGCGGTTTGGTTTCGCGCAGCTGAGCTTCGCTCATTACGTCGCGAGCAGCGTTGCGTGCACCGTACATGCCGTACTGGAACAGCGTGCTGAAGCACTGGCGCTGGTCCTGCTTGTTGTCCTGACGGTTCTTGAGTATCAGTGCCACGCCCTGTGCGTAAGCCTCTTCGTCGGCCTTCGCATCGGTGAGCAAGCTCTCGAGCAGCGTCAACGCAGCCTCCATATTCTCGCCCAGACCCGTGAGAACGATATCCATATGGTCGGAACCGACGGATATATAGTACGAGCAGGCCAGTTTGTAGAACTCCTGCTTCACTTCGGCAGCCGACATTTTCGATGTGCCGATGTATTCGAGATACTGCGAAGCCACGTCGTAGCGGTTGTCATCCTCGTTGCCGAATTCGTAGCGGAAGGCCAGCGTGAAGAGGTCGTTCTCCATATTCTGCTTATAGATGACGGGCAGACGGTCTGCAATGGAGAAATGCGAAAGGTCCTTTTGGAAATCGAGGAACTGCGGCTGAATGGGCTCCACCTCGGTCTCCTGAACGGCTTTCACAAAGTCGCTCACCTGGTCGCGGTTCGTAGGAATCGGCGTGATGGCCGGTTTGTCTATCTTCTTCTGTGTCTCATCCACGCCCTGACGCTTGTAAACGGTCACGTAGCCGTCGGTAAAGAAGCGGTTGGCAAAGGCTACGAGTTCGTCCTTCGTGATGGTGGAGAGGCGGTCGAGCGACTTCACCTGCTGCTCCCACTCGATGCCGTTGATGAAGGCGTCGAGCATCTTGCTGACACGAGCGCGGTTGTTGTCCAGCGCACGCAGTTCAGAGAGTTTGTAGTTATTAATGGTAGATACGAGCAGATCCTCCGAGAAATCTCCCTTCTTCAGTTTCTCTATCTCGCCCAGCATCAGGTCTTTCACCTCCTCGAGTGTCTGTCCTTCCTTAGGCACGCCGAAGAGCAGGAAGAGTCCGTAGTCTTGCATACCTTCCACTTCGCTTCCGGCCTGCATCACCTTCATTTGCTGGTTCAAGTCGAGGTCGAAGAGGCCGGCCTTTCCGTTCGTTAACACGGCATCCACCAGCGTCAGCGTGTCGAGCTGCAGCGAAGAAGCCTTCTCAGAGCGCCAGCCCATCCACACATTCTCAGCCTCGAGGCCTACAACCGTAGTATCCACAGGAGCTGCGATGGGTTCCAATGCGGGGAACTCGGGCTGCGACACGTCGTCGCCCGGCTGCCACTCGCCGAAATACTTCTTGATGATAGCCAGCGTCTGCTCGGGGTCGAAGTCTCCGGCCATACAGATAGCGACGTTGTTGGGCACGTACCACTTGCGGAAATAATTCTTGATGTTTGTAATCGAAGGATTCTTCAGGTGTTCCTGCGTTCCGATAGTTGTCTGTGTACCATACGGATGCTCGGGGAAGAGTTTTGCCAGCATGGCGTAATACTGCTTGCGGCTGTCGCTTGTCAGACCGATGTTGTATTCCTCGTACACAGCTTCCAACTCGGTGTGGAAGCCGCGGATTACCATATTCTGGAAGCGGTCGGCCTGAATCTTGGCCCAGTTCTCCACTTCGTTGGACGGGATATCCTCGGTGTAGCACGTCACATCGTTGCTCGTGAAGGCGTTTGTTCCCTCGGCACCGATGGCAGCCATCAGCTTGTCGTACTCGTTTGGAATGAAATACTGCGCGGCTACCTGCGAGACGCTGTCAATCTCGTGGTACTTCTGGCGGCGCACCTCGGGATCGACAATTGTGCGATACTCCTCGTAGCGCGATTCTATCTCATCGAGCAGCGGCTGTTCGGCCTCCGGGTTGTTGGTGCCGAACTGCTTCGTGCCTTTGAACATCAAGTGCTCCAGATAATGTGCCAAACCAGTCGTCTCGGCCGGGTCGTTCTTCGAGCCTGTGCGCACGGCAATGTAAGTCTGGATGCGCGGCTTCTCACGGTTTACCGAGAGGTACACCTTCAATCCGTTATCAAGCGTGTAGATGCGAGTCTGCATCGGGTCGCCTTTCACAACCTCATATGCGCTTTTTCCCTTCTGGGCCACGAAATAGGCCACGGCGGCTGCCGCAATGACGCAAAGCAATACCGCAAAGATTTTCTTTGTCTTCATAATAATAAATGTATTTACATCAATTTCTCGCGCAAAGGTAGCACTTTTCTCCCGAAAATGTCGTACCTTTGCCCCAGAAAATAACAAAACACATATAATACACACAAAAGCATGGCACAACAAGAAGATGTTTTCAAGAAAATCGTGTCGCACTGCAAGGAGTACGGCTTTGTCTTCCCCTCGAGCGACATATACGACGGTCTGGGCGCCGTCTACGACTACGGACAGAATGGCGTAGAACTGAAGAACAACATCAAACAATACTGGTGGCAGTCGATGGTGCTGCTGCATCAGAATATCGTGGGCATCGACGCAGCCATCTTCATGCACCCCACCACGTGGAAGGCCAGCGGACACGTGGATGCCTTCAACGATCCTCTCATCGACAACCGCGATTCCAAGAAACGTTATCGCGCCGACGTGCTCATCGAGGACCAGTTGGCCAAGTACGACGAGAAGATAGAGAAAGAAGTAGAGAAAGCTCGCAAGCGTTTCGGCGACTCGTTCGACGAGCAGCAATACCGTTCTACCAGCGCACGCGTATTGGAGCATCAGGCCAAACGCGACGCACTGCACGAACGCTTCGCCAAAGCCATGAACGACAATAACCTCGACGAACTGCGCCAGATTATCCTCGACGAGGAAATCGTATGCCCCATCAGCGGAACGCGCAACTGGACCGAGGTGCGTCAGTTCAACCTGATGTTCAAGACCGAAGTGGGAAGCACCGCCGACGGCGCATCGACCATCTATCTGCGTCCTGAGACGGCTCAGGGCATCTTTGTGAACTATCTGAACGTGCAGAAGACGGGCCGTATGAAACTGCCCTTCGGCATCGCACAGATTGGCAAGGCCTTCCGCAACGAGATTGTGGCACGCCAGTTCATCTTCCGTATGCGCGAGTTCGAGCAGATGGAAATGCAGTTCTTTGTGAAACCCGGCACCGAGCTCGAATGGTTTGAGAGCTGGAAAAAGACGCGCATGGCATGGCATCAGGCTTTGGGCTTCGGCGCAGAGAACTATCGCTTCCACGACCACGACAAGTTGGCGCACTATGCTAATGCGGCCACCGACATCGAATTCCACATGCCCTTCGGTTTCAAGGAAGTGGAAGGCATCCATTCGCGTACGAACTTCGACCTCTCGCAGCACGCCAAGTACAGCGGCAAGAAGATTGAATACTTCGACCCCGAGACGAACGAGAGCTACACGCCCTACGTCATCGAAACGTCGATTGGCGTGGACCGCATGTTCCTCTCCGTCATGTGTCACAGCTTCGAAGAAGAGCAACTGCCCGGCGGCGAAACGCGCACCGTGCTGCATTTGCCCGCCGCACTGGCTCCCGTCAAGCTGGCAGTCTTCCCACTGACCAAGAAAGACGGGCTGCCCGAGAAGGCACAGCAGATTGTGGACGACCTGCGTTTCCACTTCAACTGCAAGTACGAGGAGAAGGATCAGATAGGCAAGCGCTACCGCCGCATGGACGCCATTGGCTGTCCTTACTGCGTCACTGTCGATCCGCAAACGCTGGAAGACGACACCGTCACCCTGCGCGACCGCGACACCATGCAGCAACGCCGCGTGGCCATCGCCGACCTGCGCTCCATCATCGAAGATCAGGTGAGCATCACATCGCTGCTCAAGAAGCTGCTGTAATTTTCGAGCTATGAGGTTTCAGGTTTCAGGTTTCAGGTTTGCGCCGCTGCGCTTGATGTTTGCCATCGGTCTGCTGGCCCTCGTCTCCTGCTCAGAGAAGAACGACGAGTGGGATCCCTACTACGACTGGGCTGGCCGCAACGCCCGGTGGTTTGAGCAGGTGGCCGACAGTGCCCGCACTGCCATAGCTGCAGCAAAAGCCACTTACGGCGAGGCGTGGGAAGAGCACTGCGAGTGGCGCATGTACAAGACGCTGCTCAAGACGCAGGACACGCCCGGTGCACTCACCGACAGCATCTGCGTGCACATCCTGCCCCGGGCGCCCAAAGAAGAGGCCGACACCGTGAGCCCAGCACTGACAGACAAAGTGAGGCTCCACTTCCGCGGCTGGACGATGAAGACCGAATACGAAACAGCAACAGGCAGTCGCGAAGCATCGATGGCCGTCTTCACGCAGACGTACTACGGGCCGTTCAATCCGCAGACTGCGATGCCGCAACTCATGGAGGTGAAAAGCACCATCGAAGGCTACGCCACCGCCTTGCAATACATGGTACGCGGCGACGATTGGCTCGTTTACATCCCGCAGCAGTTGGCATACAAGGAGAAAGACTCCGAAGCCATCCCGGCATACAGCACACTGCTCTTCCGGCTCAATCTGGTTGCCATCTACCGCGCCGGTACCACGGTGCCCGACTGGAAATAAAAAGCATTAAGCCCTCTGTTCCGCGCAAAACAGAGGGCTTAATGTATGCGTTTGGCGGCAGAAAGGAGCAGCCACAAGCAAACGTTATTCGTTCTTAATCAGCCACTCGGCAATCTGCACGGCATTCAGCGCCGCACCCTTCTTAATCTGGTCGCCCACGAGCCAGAAAGTCAGGCCGTTCGGGTTGGCCAAATCCTTGCGTATGCGCCCCACATACACATCGTCCTTGCCAGCAAGGAAAAGTGGCATGGGATAAACTTTGTTGGCAGGGTCGTCCATCAGCTGCACGCCTTCGCCTTGGCGAATGGCTTCGGCAAATGCCTCGGGTGCCACGGGTTGCTCCGTTTCCACCCAGATGGCCTCACTGTGACTGCGTAGGCTGGGCACACGCACGCACATGGCTGAGCATGCGGCGTCGGTGTGCATAATCTTACGTGTCTCGTTGAACATTTTCATTTCCTCCTTCGTGTAGCCGTTGTCGGTGAAGGAGTCGATTTGCGGTATCACGTTGTATGCCAACTGATAAGCGAACTTCTCCACAGTGGCGGGCTTGCCGTCGAGCACCTCGCGGTACTGCTGCTCAAGTTCGGCCATGGCGGCAGCACCGGCGCCGCTGGCTGCCTGATAAGATGCCACGTGTATGCGGCGTATGTGGCTCAGCCGCTCGAGGCACTGCAGCACAACCACCATCATGATGGTCGTGCAGTTGGGATTCGCAATGATGCCGCGCGGACGGCACAGCGCATCGGCAGCGTTGCACTCGGGCACTACCAGAGGCACATCCTCGTCCATGCGGAAGGCTGAGCTGTTGTCTATCATCACTGCGCCGTGACGCGTGATGGTCTCAGCAAACTCCTTGCTCGTGCCACCGCCGGCACTCACAAAGGCATAGTCCACACCGCGGAAGTCGTCGTTGTGTTGCAGCAGTTTCACCTCCACTTCCTTCCCACGGAACATATACTTTCGGCCGGCACTCCGCTGGCTGCCGAAGAGCAGCAGTTCGTCTACCGGAAAATTACGCTCGTCCAACACGTGCAGGAGTTCCTGCCCCACGGCGCCACTGGCGCCAACAATAGCCACTTTCATCGTATACCTATTTTATATATAAGTTATCCTTTTTGGAAACTTGCTGCAAAGGTAAGGCAAAACGTCGGAACGCGAAAGAAAAACCGCTTTTCTTTTGCATTTCTCGCGTTTATTCGTGCTTTGGCCTTTGTTCGAAGGTACTTTCGCTCGACAGAAACAAAAAAAACAGCTGTTTCTTTGCTTCTGTCCTCACTTATTCGAACTTTGACCTGCGGTCGAAGGTACTTTCGCTCGACAGAAACAAAAAAAACAGCCGTTTCTTTGCTTCTGTCCTCACTTATTCGTACCTTTGCAGCCGTTATCGGGGGTGCCTCGTCGGTTGGTGGGGCTGAGAACATACCCTAATGATCTGAACCGGGTAGTGCCGGCGTAGAGAGTATGAACAATTTAAACAACAAAAACATGATGAGAAGATTCTGCATGGCAGCTGCACTTGTGGCAAGTGTGGCAGTGAACGCATTGGGACAGACAACAGGCAACAGACAAAAGACTACGGGCTACGGACAAACACGAATCATAGAACACAAGATTTACACGACAGACAGTCTGGCCTACGAGCAGCGGCTCACGGAACTGCTGGTGAAGGGCGTGCAAGCGCCAAAGGATGCTCCGTTTGCGGTGAGCAACATCAGTTTCGGCCAACTGCAGCAGTTCGCCCACAGCGGGCAGGAGTTGCCATTTCTGCTGGCCCGCACCCCGGGTGTGATGGCCTGGAGCGACAACGGCATCGGCACGGGAACCACTTACATGCGTATCCGTGGAGCCGGCGACAGTCGCATCAACATTACGCTGGACGGCGTGGCGCTGAACTCGCCCGAGGACCAGTGTGTCTTCTGGGCCAACATGAATTCGTACGCGAGCATGCTGGGCGGCATACAGATACAACGCGGAGTGGGCACATCGACTAACGGCGACGGCGCGTTCGGCGGAACGGTGGCCATGAAGATGCGCGCCTCGTCGCTGGTGCCGATGCTGGAACTGACGAGCAGCTACGGCTCGTACAACACGTACCACGCCGGCGGCAACTTCGGCACGGGTCTGCTGGCCGAGCACTGGACGCTGGACGGCGCCTTCCACCACACAGGCACCGACGGCTACGTACACGGCACGGCGGGCAACTCGGGCAGCTACTTTGCCAACTTGGCTTACCAACGTGGCGACGGAACGCTGCGCATAAACCTGAAGAACATCGGCAACTACGAGAAAACGGGCCAAGCGTGGAACGGCGTCGTGGCCGGCAACAATGACTACAGCATGAACGCCTACGACGGCATACGCACGTACGCCGACATGTATCGCGTCGGGCTGGGACGCTTCAACAACCTCTACGAGTCGTTCGAGCCCGACTGGGCCGGCAGTTGGACCATCGGACGCTATCAGATGGCCGACGGCTCGCTCTGGCGACGGACTACAGACAACTTCTGGCAAAACCGCACGCTGCTGAGTATGGCCTACCGCATAAGCCCGCACTGGAGCATGTCGGGGACGCTACACTACACACACGGCTACGGATACTACGAGGAGTTCCGCCCGCAGAACAAGCTGAAGAAGTTCGGCCTCTCGAACCTGACGCTCACCGACGGCTCGACGCTGAAGAAGGACGACTTCGTCCGCCGCAAGGGACTGACACAGAACACATACGGCATGATGTGGCATGCCAACTACACGAGCCGGCGTTGGGACATCGTGGGAGGTGCCTCGTTCCAGAACTTCGAAGCCGACCACTGGGGCTATCTGACGTATGCGGCCAACGCCGAACTGGCAGCGCAACTGCTGGCTAACGGCCGCTATCAGTACTACGACTCGGGCGCCGACAAGTGCGACCAGAATGTCTTCGCCAAGGCGCTGCTGCACATGACGTCGCACTGGGACGCCTTCGCCGACCTGCAGTATCGCCACGTCAGCTTCCAGACGGGCGGCATAAACGACAAGTTCTACGAGAGCGGAAGCACATATTACAACCAGCCGCTCGACATCTTCAAGCGCTACGACTTCCTGAATCCGAAGGTGGGACTCAACTACCACTGCGGCAATCACCGAGCCTACGCCTCGTACGCTATGAGCCACCGCGAGCCGGAACGTAACAACTTCACAGACAACGGGTCCTACCCCGCCCCGCGAGCCGAGGAACTGCACGATGTGGAGATGGGATACGAGTTCGCGGGACGCATCTGGCACGTAGGGCTGAACCTCTTCTCCATGCTCTATCAAAACCAGTTCGTGCAGACGGGACTGAAAAGCGACATCGGCGAGAACCTTACCACGAACGTGAAGAAGAGCTACCGCATGGGAGGCGAACTGACGGCAGGCGTCAGCCTCACGAAATGGCTCTCGCTGGAGGCCAACGCTACATTGAGCCGCAACGGTATCACAGACTTCGACGAAATCGTGGAGACGTACGACGCTTCGTGGAACGAGTTGGCACCCACCACCGTACACTACTCGAAGTCCACGCTGGCCTTCTCGCCTACCATGCTGCTGAACGGCTTCGCCGATTTCCACTTCAAGGGATTCGAAGCCACGTGGCACACGGGCCACGTGAGCCGCCAGTACCTCGACAACACCGAGAACCGCGACCGCTCGCTGCCCGCCTACACGCGCACCGACGTGCAACTGAGCTACGACTGGAACGTGGGCGCACGCGGACTGAAGCACGCCATCTTCGGCCTTCAGCTCGGCAATATCTTCAATCGCCACTACGCCTCGGGCGGCTGGGTCTACAGCAGCATCGTCGGCCCCACCTATCCCGAGTCTGCCCGCTACTACCAGATAGGCTACATCCCGATGGCCGGATTCACAGCAATGGGCAACATAACGCTCAAGTTCTGACCGATGACCGCCGACCGCCTCATCGAGATTGCGGGCCTGCTCGTCGGGCTGCTCTACCTCTACTGGGAATACCACGCCGACTGGCGCATGTGGATTGCCAGCGTGGTGATGCCCGTCATCTCGCTCTTCGTCTATTGGCGTGCCGGCCTCTACGCCGACTTCGGCATCGACATCTACTACCTCCTCATTGCCGTTTACGGATACTACACGTGGCGGCGTAAAACGCGACGCGTCGCAACGCTTCACGCGACACGTCGCAATGACGACAGCGACGCGTCGCATTTGCCCATCTCACGCACACCTCTGCGGCTGTGGCCCGTGCTGGCTGTCTGCTTCGGCGTCATCTATCTGGGCATAGCCTACGTGCTGCTGCATTTCACAGACAGCACCGTGCCCTGGTGGGACGCGCTGAACACCTCGCTCAGCATCGTGGCCATGTGGATGCTGGCCAGAAAATGGGTGGAGCAGTGGCTGGTGTGGCTGGTGGTCGATGCTGTCAGCACGGCGCTCTACATATATAAAGGCATCCCCTTCTACGCTGTGCTATACGCCCTCTACACCGTCATCGCCTGGTTCGGCTACCTCCGCTGGCTGCGCGAGATGCGAAACGCGTCGGCATAGAAAACAAGAAAGGTAACGCAGTGTTTTGCGTTACCTTTCTTTATAAATACTGATTTCACCGCTGCCGTAGCAGATGCGGGCGTCGGCATCGTAGATGCAACCGAACTGGCCGGGTGCGATGCCCTGTATAGGTTGCTCGCTGTGGATGTGATATCCCTCTTCGTCGAGCGTCAGCGTGCCTGACATGAAGTGGTCCACGTGGCGCACCTTGAACTGAATGGGCTCCGCCACGGGTTGTTGCCATGGGTTGGCAGTGATGAAATGCATGTCGGCCAGCCGGAAATCGTGGCCGTACTGCAACTGAGTGTCCCAGCCGCGGGCCACGAAGATGATGTTCTTCTTGACATTCTTCTTAACCACGAACCACGGTCCGCCGCCCAAGCCGAGGCCTTTGCGCTGCCCGATGGTGTGGAACCAGTAACCGCGGTGAGAGCCGATGACCCGGCCCGTCTCGATGTCGATAACCTTGCCCTCGCGTTCGCCCATGAAGCGTCGCACGAAGTCGTTGTAGTTTATCTTTCCCAAGAAACAGATGCCCTGGCTGTCCTTGCGGCGTGCGCTGGGCAGCGAGGCGTCGAGTGCTATCTGTCGCACCTCGGCCTTCATCAGTCCGCCGAGCGGGAAGAGTGTATGCCGCAACTGCTCGTAGCTGAGTTGCGCAAGGAAGTCGGTCTGGTCCTTCAGTGGGTCGCGTGCAGTGCCGAGCCACATCAGGCCGTTCTGCTCCACGTTGGTAGCATAGTGGCCCGTGGCCACATAGTCGTACGAGTGTCCTATGCGTTCTTCGAAGGCACCGAACTTGATGAGCCGGTTGCACATGACGTCGGGATTGGGCGTCAGGCCGCGCTCGATGCGCTCGATGGCATAGCCCACCACCTGCTCCCAGTATTCCTTTTGCAGGTCTGTGACTTCGAGGCGAAGCCCGTATTTCCGCGCAGTGGCCTGTGACAGCTCGATGTCCTCCTCAGCCGAGCACGACGAGTCCTCGCCGTCCATGCCAATGCGAATGTAGTGGAGGTCGGGCTTGTAGCCTTGCTCGCACAGGAGGTGTGTCACCACGGCGCTGTCGACACCGCCGGAAATCAAAACGGCTATGTTCATCTTAGTTGCTGGGCGGGAAGTGCCACGTTTCGGTGCCACCAAAAGTACGAATGCTCAGGGTTATGGTGTCTTCGGGCTGCCGATTGGGTATGCTGTCGAGCAGGATGCTGGCGTAGGCCGTCTCGCTGTACGACGTTGGGTCGGCATTCTGGTTGTGATAGAGGCTTAGGAAGATGTGCTTCGTGCGAACACTGTCGGTGCAATAGCCCCAATACTGGCGGCCGCCTTGTGTACGCGGCTGCAGCTGCATGTTAATGTATCGGTCTGTGCTCCATACGCTGAGCACTGCAGTCGGGTCGCGGCGCGGTGTAGCTGTGGAGTCGCGCAGCACATAGGCTGCCTGCAGCTGATAGAGCGTGGCACGTTCGCCATTGGCCACATAACCGCACACGCCGCGGTAGATACGACTGGCAGCGTAGCCCGTCAGCGTGTTGCTGATGAGGAACTTCTTCTGGCTGTCGGTCACAAACTGATAAAGCGTGCCCTTGTCGTTCGAGTATATGTCGGAGAACTCGCTGACGATGCTGGGATAGGTTTCCTTGATGTCGTCGTCGCTGCACGAGTGCAACGTCAGGACGAGGAGGGAGAAGGCGAAAAGGAAAACGACACGGCCGCTTCTCCGCATTGCTGCACTTGGGATTATTCTTTTCATCATGGCTCTTTTTTACTTTTTGCATGCCGCATTTCCTGCCGTAGCCGAGCGGCGTGAGCAGTCACACTTTGGCGCCGGTTTTCATTTTGTTGATGACTGGATTAGCGTACATCGTAAGGATGCGCTCGCGCAGGAATGCCTTGTCCGGGTCGGCCATCCGCACTTTCTTCAGCTGACGGCGAACGTAGGTGTCGAAGATGCGTTTCTCGCGCTTCGAGTAGAAGGCGCGCCACTGCTGTGTGCCGTTCAGTTCGTCGAGTGCAATATAGTTGCCAGGATAGAGGCGGTAGCCGGCGTGAATCTCCATATCGATGCGGTGTGCAATGGCAGAGAAAATCTCTGTCTTTGGCAGGTCTTTCAGCTCGTCGAGCCACTCATTTATGCAAGCCGCAGCATGATAGTGCACACGCCCCTTGAAGCCCAGGATGCCCGTTTTCATGTTGTCGAGGTCGTCGTGCTGACTCTTCTTGAAGCTGGGATTGTCGCGCTTCTGCTGAAACTCCTGCGCCTTCAGGTAGTCGCACGGGTCGTACTCGTAGCTGATGGTAAGCGGCACGATGTGCAATTGCCGCAGGCTCTCGATGACATCGCCCTCGCCGCCCATGGCCAGCATCTTCAGCACGCTCTCCTGTGTGCGGTCGTCGCTGTCCTTGGCGCGTCCCTCGCGCTGTGCTATCCAGATGTTCTCTTTCTTCTGGTTGATGGCGAAATGCATGTAGCGGCTCACCAGCTGGCTACTCTGCAACAGCTCGCGCGGGCTGAGACCACGTTTCACGGTGAAGGCTTTGTTGAGCCGCACCAGTCGTTTAATCCACGGATAAATGAGCAGGTTGTCGCCGATGGCAATCTCGCACGTGGTGGGGAACTTGGCCTCGAGCAGTTTCTTGGACAGGATGGCGCTGTCGAGAACAATGTCGCGGTGGTTGCTCATAAAGGTGTAGCGCTCTTCGCCGGCCTGAATGCAGTCGTGGTCGAAGGTGACGCCGCGGGTGTATTTGCTGATGACGTAGTTCACCGCAGGCTTCATGAAACGCTTCTGGAACTTCAGCGTCGTGTCCACGCGTACCAGCGCCATGCGGAAAATCCAGTTCCTGACACGCCGTGGCAGCCAGGGTATCATGCGGTTCATCAACTTGTTGAACTGCTTGTCGGCGAGCAGGCGCTTAGTGACGGGCTTCACCTCGCTGTCGTTGTACGGGCGGATGGCGTCGAACTCGTGCTCCAGCTCTTCCAATTCTGTTTTAGGAATCATTTCGTTCTCCATAATCATTGTGTATTTGTGGAGTTACAATGCATGTGTGCGTAAGGTCGCTTAGCTGTCGGCCAGCGTGTCCTCTATAATCTCGGTCAGCACCTCGCGGATGTCCAGCCCGGCGGCCCTTACCTGCTGCGGGATGAAACTGGTGGCCGTCATGCCCGGCGTGGTGTTTATCTCCAGCATGTTTATCTTGTCGCCTTCGGTTATGATGTAGTCGATGCGGATAATGCCGTGGCAGCCCAGAATATCGTAGAGCGTGGACGTGAGCGTCTGAATACGCTGCGTCAGCTTGTCGCTGATGCGGGCCGGCGTGATTTCCTGCACCTGACCATTGTACTTGGCATCGTAGTCGAAGAACTCGTTGGCCGTCACCACCTCCGTAACGGGGAACACCACGCTGTTCTGCCGCGTCTTGTAGCAGCCGCACGTCACCTCGGTGCCCTGCATGAAGGCCTCCACCATCACGTCCTCGCCCTCGGCCAGTGCCACATTAATGGCGGGACGCAGAGCCTCGGACGTCTTCACCTTGGTGGTGCCAAAGCTGCTGCCGCCGCTGGCAGGCTTCACGAAGCAAGGCAGGCCGATGCGCGAGATGATGTCCTCGTCGCTCACCTCCTGGCTGTGCTTCTGCTTGATGAGCAGGCTGTCGGCCACCGAGACGCCAAGTGCCCGCACGTAGTTGTTGAGCACAAACTTGTCGTACGTCATGGCCTCGACGAGCAGGTTGCACGTGCTGTAAGGCATCCCGATGAGGTCGAGATAACCCTGCAGGATACCGTTCTCGCCCGGTGCGCCGTGAATGGTGATGTAGCAGAAGTCGGGCTTCACGCGCTTTGCGCCGTCCGAGAAACTAAAATCGTTGCGGTCCACCAAACTACGGCTGCCGTCTGCAAGGATGGCCTCCCAATGGCGGGCATGAATCTCCACCTTATATATATTATAGCGCGCGGGGTCGAGGAAGGACGCTATGCCTTCTGCGCTGCGCATACTGACATCGTGCTCGGAGCTGTCTCCGCCACATACGATGGCTACTGTTTTCTTCATCTCACAAAAAATATCAATTCAGTTAAGTTTCACAAATATACTCCTGCAGCACAGAGCCTTTTTTCATCTCACCAAGACCTTGCGCGTGACGCCGTCCTTCGTGCGCAGGATGTGTATGCCACGCTTCGACTCGGCAGTCTTACGCCCTTGCAAGTCGTAGAAGGTAGTTTCTGCCTTATCCCCTGCCGCCTGCACTTCCTCCACGCCGTCTATCTCGCCCGGCTTAATCGCCACGATTGTTCTGAAGTAGTTCCATGGCGAAGCAGCCTTGTATGCCTCTACAGAGCCAGCCGGCACATGCAGTGTATCATTTCCGACTTCCCAATCCAAAAATGTACGTTCGTCCGTACTGGGCACCTCTTCCGCCAGGCAATACACATTCTTCAGGGCATAACACTGGTAGATGACTTGCGTTCCGATGCTCTTTACGCCGCTTCCGATGACGACGGAGGTCAGATTTCTACAATCAAAGAAGACATCGCTGCCGATGCTTGTCACGCTGTTGGGAAAAACGATGGAAGTCAAAGCACTGCAGCCGGAGAAGGCATCGTTGCCAATGCTCGTTACGCCATCGGGAATTACAATAGAGGTCAAAGCACTGCAGCTAGAGAAGACCCCGTTGCCAATGCTCGTCACACCGTCGCCTAGGGTAATGGTGCTCAGTTTCTTGCAAGACGAGAAGGCATAATTACCGATGTTCGTCGGGCCACCACCAATAATGGTGATGGAGGTCAGGCCACTGCAGTAAGAAAAAGCGAGTTCACCGATACTCGTCACACTGGAAGGAATGGTGACAGAGGTTAGGCCAGGGCACTCATAAAATTTACGATTCGCGATGCTCGTCACGCCGTCGGGGATGACAAGGTCCGTCACTTCCTTTCCACCGGCATAAAGACGGTGGGTTAATTCTAAGGGATCTGCGTCCCAATTTCCGAACTGTATTCCAAAATAGTGCTCAACGCTGGCAAAATCTACTTTCTCCAACCCTCTGCAGGCCCAAAAAGTTCCACCGGCGATGCTTGTCACGCTCGCAGGAATAGAGACGGAGGTCAGGGCACTGCAACCTCCGAAGGTTTCTTCTTCGATGCTCGTCACGCCGTCTGGGATGTTAATGGAAGTCAGGCTATTGCAACCTGCAAAAGCGAACTCGCCGATACTCTTCACATTCTTGCCAATGCTGACTGAGGTCAGGCTGGTACAACCATGGAAAGCACTCACACCGATACTCGTCACGCCGTCTGGGATGCTAATGGAAGTCAAGCCTGTACAATCCTCGAAGGCATAATCGCCGATACTCTTCACGCCGTTCCCTATAGTGACAGAGGTCAGTTTACTGCAATGTGTGAATTCTTCATCTGCAATGCTCGTCACACCGTTGCCAATTACGAGAGAAGTCAGATTCTCTAAGTTATTTAATCTTAAATTATCAAGACTCTTCAGCCCGTCGCCTATAACGACAGAAGTCAGAGAACTGCAATTCATTAAATAATGCAAGCCAATACTCGTCACACTGTTGGGAATATAGAGAGAGGTGAGGCTACTGCAGGCATCAAAAGCATTTTTGCCAATGCTCGTCACGCCCTCGGCGATTGTGACAGAGGTGAGGCCACTGCAGCCAGCGAAAGCTTCTTCGCCAATGCTCTTCACACTCGCGGGGATGGTGACAGAGGTGAGACCACTGCAATTTAAGAAGGCATAGTTAGGAATGTTCGTCACACCATCGGGAATGACCAAATCGGTCATTTCCTTCCCATCAACAAAAAGATGGTGCGCATAGGATAATGGATTTGCGTCAGTATCCGCAAATTTTATAGTGAGGTAGTGTTCCACGCTGGCAAATTCTGCTTTTGTTAATCCAGTGCACTCTTCAAAAGCTTTTTCGCCAATGCTCGTCACGCCCTCGGGAATGGTGATGGATGTCAGCCTGTCGCAACACCAAAAGGCCATAGCGGGTATGGAATTAATGTTCTCGCTCAATGTAACGGAAGGGATTTCATAGCATGATTGGAATACATTGCGCCCGATGGAGGTTACGCTGTTGGGCATATTGATGGCGCAACTTAATTCACGGCAGTCAGCAAAAGCATGTTCTTCGATAGATGTCACGCCATCGGGTATGTTTATCGACGTTATTTTACAACCTACGAAAGCATACTTGCCGATGTACGTCACGCCTTTGGGCAGATGGATGGAGCCACTTAAACTTGTGCAGGCAAAAAAGGTGTAGTCGCTGATGCTCGTCACGCCATCGGGAATATTGACGGAGGCTAGGCTATAGCACTCATAGAAGGCCGCGAAGCCGATGTACGTCACGCCCTCGGGGAGCATAATGGAGGTTATACCGCTCTCACGGAAGGCCTCATTGTAGATTGCTGTCACACTTTCGGGGATGGTGACGGCAGTGAGGCCGCGGCACTGATAGAAGGCGGCGTAGCCGATGCTCGTTACGCTGTAAGTTTTTCCATTATAGGTTACCGTACTGGGGATGTTTACCTCGCCTGAGTAGCTGTTGGCTTTGTTGTTGTGGGTCACAGTTGCTTTGTCTCCCGAGAAGTCGTAGTAGATGCCGTCAATTAGGACGGCGGCAGTGGCACCCATGTTCGCAAGACAGCAGAGGCACAATAGGAAATACCGGATTTTCATTATCGTATTCATTAAGAGGTTCTTGGTGTTACTATCAAATTGCTTTTTAACTGTTTATTCATGCGTAGTGACAAATCTGCGTCTCCACTTCTCAAGCAGGGCGCTCATGTCGTCGGGCAGAGGGCTGTTGAAGAAGAGTTCCTCGCCCGTCTGGGGATGCACGAAGCCGAGCGTGCGCGCATGCAACGCCTGCCGCGGACAGAGGGCGAAGCAGTTGTGTATGAAAGCGCGGTACGAGGCTGTCGTGTCGCCGCGGAGTATCTGGTCGCCGCCGTAGCGCTCATCGTTGAAGAGCGTATGCCCGATATGCTTCATGTGCACGCGTATCTGGTGCGTGCGGCCGGTTTCGAGTTGACATTCCACGTGTGTGACGTGTCCGAAGCGCTCCACCACGCGGTAGTGTGTGACGGCGGGCTTGCCCACTTCGCTGTCGGGCGAAAAAACGGCCATCTGCAGGCGGTCCTTGGGGTTGCGGCCGATGTTGCCTTCGATGCGTCCTTCGTCTTCGGCAAAGTTTCCCCATACAAGCGCATCGTACTGCCGCCGCGTACTTTTCACAAAGAACTGGTGGCAGAGGTGTGTCTTGGCTTCGGGTGTCTTGGCCACCACCAGCAGTCCGCTGGTGTCCTTGTCGATGCGATGCACGAGGCCCACGGTGGGGTCGTTGGGGTCGAAGTCGGGGTTGCCGCGCAGATGCCACGCCAGTGCGTTCACCAGCGTGCCGCTGTAGTTGCCGCATCCCGGATGCACCACCAAGCCCGCCGGCTTGTTGATGACGAGCAGCGCATCGTCTTCGTACACCACATCGAGCGGAATCTCCTCGGGCACAATCTCCCAGTCGCGCTTCGGATGGTCGAGCACCAGCGTCACCACCTCCAGCGGCTTCACCTTATAGTTGCTCTTCACCGGCCGGCCGTCCACGCGGATGCAGCCTGCTTCGGCCGCCTTCTGTATGCGGTTGCGGCTGGTGTCGCCCATGTGGTCCATGAGGAACTTGTCGATGCGCATGGGGCTCTGGCCCTTGTCGGCCACGATGCGCCAGTGCTCGTGTTCCTCGGACAACTCGGACGCTAACTCGATGTCGTCCTCCGGCAGTTCGTCCAGCAAGTCTATGTCCTCAGGCAGGCTATTCATCCGTGGCCAGTTCCGTTTCGTTCGGCATCTCGTCCTCGTCCTCGCTGCTGTTGTTGCCCACCACCAGCACCACAGGGTCATCGATGGGCACGCGGTCGCCTGCGCGCAACGTTCGCCCGCGGCTCTTGACGGCCATCACCCAGCCTTTCTCGCCGGGCGCGTATTCAATGGGACCGAGTTTGAAGCCCATCGAACGCAGACGTTCCTCGGCCTCTTGCTGCGAACTGTTGTCGGCAATGTCGGGCAGCGCTATGGTGGGCGTCTGGCCCGAGTTCACCGTGAGGTAAATCTCGCGGCCGGCCTTCACGAAGCGGCCGCTGGCAGGAATCTGCTCAAGCACGGTGCCGGCAGGCAGTCGGCGATTGTAGCCACTGTCGGCCACCACCGCAGTAAGGCTGGCGTGTGCCAGTGCATATTCGGCATCGCTCAGCATCATGCCCTTCACGTTGGGCACCTCGAGCCGTTCGCCGTGATGCGTAAAACGGTCCATCCAATACCATGCACCGATAGCCGCCGCCAGCACCAGCACCAGCATGGCCACCAAATTCCAGAAGATGACGGAGTGGAACAAACGCTTTCTTAGACTCATAATGTTTCTTTGGTTAGAGGTTAATGCTTAGAGGTTAGAGAACCCTTCTTCCCCGAGTCCTAATCTCTAATCCTCTGCTCTCCCTCTCCACGGAGAGGGACGGGGTGAGGCTTCTGCCGACAAAGGTACAATAAAAAATAGAAAAGAAGTAAAGTTTCCTCTACTTCTTTCCTATTTTCGCTTAAATCGTCTGCTTATTTGCCGTGATTCTCGTCAGAGACGGTCAGTTTCTTACGTCCTTTAGCGCGGCGCGAAGCCAAAACGCGGCGGCCATTCTTGGTGGCCATTCTCTCGCGGAAACCGTGCTTGTTCTTACGGCGACGGTTGTGGGGTTGGAATGTTCTTTTCATATCTTATTCTGCTTTTTATGTGTTGATTCCACTGATTCGGGGTGCAAAAATAGGCACTTTTTTCGAAATAAACAAACTTTGCGTGAAATTTCTTAGCCTAAAGCGTCGTATTGTTAGGGATTTTGCTTACCTTTGCACGAAGAAACGCAATATTTACTTTTAACATTACGTATTTTTATGATTAATTCGCAAGACATCAAGAAGGGCACCTGCATCCGCATGGACGGCAAGCTCTACTTTTGCATCGACTTCCTTCACCGCAAACCGGGTAAGGGTAACACCATTATGAACGTCACCCTGAAGGACGTAGTGAACGGAGGCGTGCTCGAGCGCCGCTTCAACATCGGCGAGAAGCTGGAGGACGTACGCGTGGAGCGTCGCTCGTACCAGTATCTCTACAAGGATGGCGAGGACCTTGTGTTTATGAACAACGAGACGTTCGAGCAAGTGACCATCGCTCCTGATCAGGTGAACGGAGTTAAGTTTATGAAGGAGAGCCAGAACGTGGAAGTGGTGGTAGACGCCAGCACCGAGACTGTGCTCTACGTAGACGTGCCCGCCAAGGTACATCTGCAGGTGGTGTGGACCGAGCCTGGACTGAAGGGCGACACCGCCACCAACACGCTGAAGCCTGCCAAGGTGGAGACCGGTGCCGAGATTCGCGTGCCCCTCTTCATCGAAGAAGGCGAAATCGTGGAAGTGGACACCCGCGACGGTTCTTACCTCGGCCGCGTGAAGTAAGTCTACGACTTTCAGACAACCGAGAGGCCGTGCTCCGCATTTGGGGCACGGCCTCTTGTTTCTTTTGCATGGGAGAGCGGCGGCGAAGAAGTCGTGTCGAAAAAGCAGGCCGTCCTTTCCTCTTTTTCTTTTATATTATATTTTCTTTTTCTTATAATTGTATTATTGTATATATTGTATATGTGGCAGCTTTTCCGGCAGCAAAGCCGGCAGTAAAGCCGGCTCATCGCAGGAACGTAAACAATTGATTTACGCGACGTAAGCCGGCAGCGAAACCGGCAGCAAAACCGGCTACAACCACATGCCAGCTTGGGGGATCGATGCTACGGGCAGAGGCGGGGATGCAGTTTCTCAATCATGTCGGCCGTCATACGCGGCAGGTCGTACTCGTGCTGCCAGCCCCACTCGGTGCGGGCACAGGAGTCGTCCATGATGTCGGGCCACGATTCAGCAATGGCCTGCTTGAGCGGGTCTACGCGGTATTCCATCTGGAACTGCGGCAGGAGTTTCTGTATCTCAGCACAAATCATCTCGGGGCTGAAGCTCATGGCTGCCACGTTGAAACCGTTGTGATGAACGAGGCGGTCGGACGGAGCTTCCATCAGTTCGATGGCTGCGCGCAAGGCATCGGGCATGTACATCATGTCCATGCGGGTACCTTCCTTTATGGGGCAGATGAATTTCTCGCCACGAACGGCCGAATAGAAAATATCCACTGCATAGTCTGTGGTGCCGCCGCCCGGAGGTGTGACGTAGGAAATGATGCCAGGGAAGCGCACCGAACGCGTATCGACACCGTACTTATGATGAAACCAGTCGGAAAGCAGCTCGGTGGTCACCTTCGAGACACCGTAGATGGTGCGCGGTCGCTGTATGGTGTCCTGCGGAGTGTGGTCGTGCGGCGTCTCGAGGCCAAACGAGCCAATGGAGCTTGGCGTGAAGACGGCACAGCCTCGCTCGTGGGCCACCTCCAGGATGTTCCACAACCCATCGATTCCTACGCGCCATGCCAGCCGCGGCTTGGACTCAGCCACCACCGAGAGCAGGGCCGCCAAGTTGTAGATGGTGTCGATGTGATACTTTTCCACCACCGCGTCTATCATCCGACCGTCTGTCACGTCGGCCACGGCCGAAGGACCGCTCTCGGCCAGTTCTCCCTGCGGCTCGCAGCCCACAATGTAGCCTGCCACCACATGACTGCCGCCAAGGCGCTGGCGCAATGCCATTGTCAGCTCGGAACCAATTTGTCCCGTGGAGCCGACAACCAACACATTTTTCATCGTTTGATACAGTTTTTAAGTTTTCTAGTTGGCAAAATTACAGAATTATTTTTGATAAATCGTGCAGCGCATTCGTTTTTTTCGTAACTTTGGCATGATGAGCCGAAATTACTGCGTCTCGGCGTAAAAAGAAAAATTGCTTTTTTCTTTGTTCTGCACTCGACTTTTCGTAACTTTGGCATGATGAGCCGAAATTACTGCGTCTCGGCATAAAAAGAAAAATTGCTTTTTTCTTTGTTCTGCACTCGACTTTTCGTAACTTTGCCCAAACAAATACGAACTAACACAACAAACATCATGTACGGGAAAATGAAAGAGCACCTCAGCCAGACGTTGGCTGAGATTCACGAGGCCGGGCTTTACAAAGAAGAGCGCCTCATCGAGAGCCCGCAGCGGGCAGCTATTCAGGTGGCAGGAAAGGAAGTGCTGAACTTCTGCGCCAACAACTATCTGGGCCTCTCGGACCATCCGCGGCTCATCGAGGCCTCCAAGCGAATGATGGACCGCCGCGGCTTCGGCATGTCGAGTGTGCGTTTCATCTGCGGCACGCAGGACATCCACAAGGAACTGGAGGCCGCCATCTCAGACTACTTCAAGACCGAGGACACGATACTCTACGCAGCATGCTTCGATGCAAACGGCGGCGTATTCGAACCGCTTTTCACCGAGGAGGATGCCATCATCAGCGACGCGCTGAACCACGCCTCCATCATTGATGGTGTGCGCCTCTGCAAGGCCAAACGCTATCGCTACGCCAATGCCGACATGCAGGAACTGGAGAAGTGTCTGCAGGAAGCACAGGAGCAGCGTTTCCGCATCATCGTGACGGACGGAGTTTTCTCGATGGACGGCAACGTAGCGCCCGTGGACAAGATCTGCGACCTGGCCGAGAAGTACGACGCGCTGGTAATGGTGGACGAGAGCCACTCGGCCGGCGTGGTGGGCAAGACGGGCCACGGCGTAAGCGAGTTTTTCCAGACTTACGGCCGCGTAGACATCTACACCGGCACGCTGGGCAAGAGCTTCGGCGGCGCACTGGGCGGCTTCACCACCGGACGTAAGGAAATCATCGACCTTCTGCGCCAGCGTTCGCGCCCCTATCTGTTCTCCAACTCACTGGCTCCGGCCATCATCGGCGCCTCGCTCGAGGTCTTCCGCATGCTGAAGGAGAGCGATGAGATACACGACCGCCTGGTGGAAAACGTAGAATACTTCCGCGCCAAAATGATGGCCGCAGGCTTCGACATCAAGCCCACGCAGAGCGCCATCTGCGCCGTGATGCTCTACGACGCCAAGCTCTCGCAGGTCTATGCCGCCAAGTTGCAGGAGGAAGGCATCTACGTCACCGGCTTCTACTACCCCGTAGTACCGAAAGGACAGGCCCGCATCCGCGTGCAAATCTCGGCCGGCCACAACCGCCAGCAACTCGACCGCTGCATCGAGGCCTTCATCAAGGTGGGCCGCGAGTTGGGTGTACTGAAAGATTAAGGATTAGAGATTAGGGCAAGCCCAGACCTCTGAGAAACGACTCGATGTCGCTTCGTGTCTGAAGGCTTGGTGAGGCCAGTACCCTGGCCGAAGAAGGAATTAGATATTAGGGAGCGTGAATCATCATTCCGCTTCCTAATCTTTATATTTCAGCCACAGCGAAAATACTATGACAATTCATCCATGATGTCATCTAGCCCCACAACTTCTATCTGTGGGAAACTGATTGTACGCAGCACATCATAGTGACGGTCCTCGGTTACAATGTATTTGGCATTGGATGCAACGGCGCAATCCACAAATTTATTATCTTCTGGGTCAACCGTTATCAGGTTGAACTTATAATACGGCGTAACGAACAAAGTATGCGGATTATTTGTTATCACATCAATCGCCAAAGAGGCGAAAAGCGGAGATGTATTGCGTTCCAATATTTCCACATACTCGTCCAATATCTCCGTTGTTACACACAACATATTTCTGCCGTCGAGAAACGACAGCCACAATTTATGGTATCTGCTTCTACGCGAGATGCACTGAATGAGGCTGTTTGTGTCAAGAACAAGCCGTGACATACTATTATTTCTGTGCGTGAAGGTCGGTATGACGAATCTCGTCCAATCGTTCCTGATTGAGTACGCCTTCTTCCCAAAGGCGGTCGGCCTCGGCGTCTAATCGCTTCTGGAAATGCTCGGTCAGCACCTCCTGAACCTCACGTGCATATGCCTCGCTGCTGTTGAACGAGAATATCTTCAGCAGATGTGCTTGAGTGGGATTTAGCGTTGCTGCGGTTCTCATAATTCTTTTTACTCACGTTTCACGGGGCAAATATAGCGAATTTCTTCGGATACGTGATGCTTTTCTCGTTTTTTTTTGCTACCTTTGGGGGCGAAAAGTAAACAAAGATGACTGACAACGTAACGCAGATAGAAGGCATCACGCACCATCTGAACCAGATGTATCAGAACTGGTTTCTCGACTATGCCTCGTACGTAATACTCGAACGTGCCGTGCCGCACATTGGCGACGGCTTTAAGCCCGTGCAGCGCCGCATCATGCACTCGATGAAGCGCATGGACGACGGACGATACAACAAGGTGGCCAACATCGTAGGCCACACCATGCAGTTCCATCCGCATGGCGATGCTTCCATCAAGGACGCACTCGTGCAACTGGGACAGAAGGACCTGCTGGTGGACTGCCAGGGCAACTGGGGCAACATACTTACGGGTGATGACGCTGCAGCCGGCCGATACATAGAGGCACGCCTCTCGAAGTTCGCACTCGACGTGGTCTTCAACCCGAAGACGACGGAATGGAAGCTCTCATACGACGGACGCAACAAGGAGCCCATCGCGCTGCCTGTGAAGTTCCCGCTGCTGCTGGCACAGGGTGCCGAAGGCATTGCCGTGGGACTCAGCTGTAAGATTCTGCCACACAACCTGAACGAGATTTGCGACGCAGCCATCAGCTATCTGCATGGCGAGGAGTTCCACCTCTACCCCGACTTCCCCACGGGCGGCAGCATCGACGTCTCGAAGTACAATGACGGGCAGCGTGGCGGTGTCGTGCGCGTGCGTGCTAAAATAGAGAAGCGCGACAACAAGACGTTGGCCATCACCGAGATTCCGTACGGCAAGACCACGGGCACGGCCAGCAAGCCCAGCACCTTCATAGACAGCATACTGAAAGCGGCCGAGAAGGGAAAGATAAAGGTGCGCAAGGTGGAAGACATGACGGCTGCCAACGTGGAGATACTGATTCACCTGATGCCGGGTGCCTCGAGCGACAAGACCATCGACGCGCTCTATGCCTGCACCGACTGCGAAGTTTCCATCTCGCCCAACTGCTGCGTCATAGACGAGCGCAAACCGTGCTTCCTCACTGTGAGCGAGGTTCTGAAACGCAACACGGACACCACGCTCGAGCTGCTGCGCAAGGAGCGTCTCATCCGCAAGGGCGAGCTGTTGGAGAGCCTGCATTTCGCCTCACTGGAGCGTATTTTCATCGAGGAACGCATCTACAAGGACCGCCAGTTCGAGAACGCCAAGTCGATGGACGCTGCCTGCGAATGGATCGACGAACGACTGACTCCGTGGTACCCGAAGATGGTGCGCGAAGTGACGAAAGACGACATCCTGCGACTGATGGAGATTAAGATGGCGCGCATCCTGAAGTTCAACAAGGACAAAGCCGACGAACTGATTGCACGCATCAAGGAGGAACTGGCACAGATAGACCGCGAACTGAACAACATGGTGGAGGTGACGGCCGACTGGTTCCGCTTCATCAAGGAGAAATACGGCAAGGATCACCCGCGCCTGACGGAGATAAAGAGTTTCGACACCATCACCGCAGCCAAGGTGGTGGAAGCCAACGAGAAGCTGTACATCAACCGCGAGGAGGGATTCATCGGCACCAGCCTGAAGAAGGACGAGTACGTCTGCAACTGTTCAGACATAGACGATGTGATTCTCTTCTACAAGGACGGCACCTACAAGGTGGTGCGCATCGCAGACAAGCTGTTCATTGGCGAGACGGCGCGCTCTAAGGAGGAGAAGAAGAAAGCCGAAGTGATACACATCGCAGTCTTCAAGAAGAACGATTCGCGCACCATCTACAACGTAGCCTATCGCGACGGCCGCACTGGCACCACGTACTACAAGCGCTTCAACGTGACGAGCATCACGCGCGACCGCGAGTACGATGTCACACAAGGCAAGCCCGGCAGCCGAGTGCTCTACTTCACAGCCAACCCGAATGGCGAGGCCGAGGTGATAAAGGTCACGCTCAAGCCCAACCCCAAGCTGAAGAAGGTCTTCTTCGACCGCGACTTCAGCGAACTGGCCATCAAGGGCCGCCAGAGCATGGGCAACGTGCTCACCAAGCTCGACGTGGCACGCATCGCCCTGAAGTCGCATGGCGGCAGCACGCTGGGCGGTCGCAAAGTGTGGTTCGACAGCGACGTCAAGCGCCTCAACTACGACGCACAGGGCACCTATTTGGGCGAGTTCAACAATGGCGACCAGATTCTGGTCATCCTCTCGGGCGGCGAGTTCTACGTCACCAACTTCGACACCAACAACCACTTCGAAGACAACATGCTGCGCATCGAGAAGTACGATGCCAACAAGATTTGGACGGCAGCACTCTTCGATGCCGAGCAGAGCGGGTATCTCTACTTGAAGCGCTTCCCGCTCGAGGCCACCACACGCCACCAGAACTTCCTGGGCGAGAATCCCGACAACCGGCTGGCAGTGCTGACCGATGTAGCCTATCCGCGCATCCTCGTGACGATGGGCGGCACCGACGACTTCCGCGAGCCCATAGAGGTGGATGCCGAATCGTTTATCGGAGTCAAGAGCTTCAAGGCACGCGGCAAGCGCGTCACCACGCTCACCGTGGCCAGTGTGGAAGAACTGGAGCCTCTGCGCTGGCCCGAACCGGCGGCCGAAGAGGAGGAAACTGCCGAGGAGCCCGACCAGCCCGATGCAGACGAAGAGCTGCCGCAGTCGCTGCCCGACACCGAAAGCGACGACACCGAAGACGAGCCCGAGACCGAAGACGAGAAGAGCCAGCAGGACGTAGCCGACGAGCTGAACGGCCAGCTCCATCTGTTTGATTAAACCAATGGCAAGGGTGAAAGCGCTGAGTCTCATAAAGTTTCCAAGCCGCCTCTGGGCCGTCCTTTGCGGTCTGTGGTGCGCCCTGTCCGTCTGCGCCCAAGGCGGTCCGACGGACGAGACGTGGCTGGTGGGCATCGGCCGCCTGCGCCAGCAGGACACCTACCTCTCTCCGCTCCACTACCGCGGTCCGCAGCTCACCTTCGTTCGCGAGACGTTCCATCCCACTCGCCGCTGCCAGCAGCGCATCGTCTTCCAGAGCTATCTGCAGGGCGCCTTCTCCTACACCGAAAACAAGCCGGGCACGGCCAACGAGTGGGGCGGCCGACTGGGCTACAATGCCGGATGGCACTACCAGTGGACACCGCTCTCCGGTCTCCGTCTGATGGCTGGCGCACTGGTGGGCACCCGCCTCGGCATTGTCTATAACGACCAAGGCGGCAACAACCCTGCACAGGGGCGCGCCGCCATAGATGTCTCGGCCTCCGTCTTGGCGTCTTACCACTTCCGCCTCGGCCGCAAGACGCTCGGTGTGCGCTATCAGGCCCTCCTGCCGCTGGCCGGCTGCATGTTCTCGCCCCAGTACGGGCAGAGCTACTACGAACTCTCGGAGGGCAACCGCGACCACAACATCGTCTTCACGCAGCCCTTCAACGCGCCTAGCCTGTGGCAACTGCTCAGCATTGACATTCCGTTCCGCCGCTACACCCTGCGCACAGGCTACCTGAGCGACATTCGCCAGAGCCATGTCAATGGCATCAAGTCGCACGACATCAGCCGCTCCTTCATGCTCGGCTTCGTCAAGCGTTTCAGCATCGTTTCACCAAAATTGGATTAGAGATTAGAGTCTCCCCTCCCTCGGTCAATCGTGCGCTATGTGTTCAAGCGATTGGTGAGGGCATAGCCCGAAGATGTTCCGGGTTGGGGGTGAGACTACTATTTACGCCCCTCTCCTCGGAGAGGGGTTGGGGGTGAGGCTGCTATTTCTTCCCTATTCGTTTTGTGGTACCTATGGCACCGGTCGGGCAGACGAGGCGGCAGAGGTGGCAGCCCACACACTTCGTGCCTACGATGCGCGGTTGGCGCTTCTCGGTGTCGAAGGCGATGGCCTGATGTCCGCCATCCATACACGAGGTGTAGCAGCGTCCGCAGCCTATGCAGCGCTCGCGGTCAATCTTCGGATAGACAATCGTATCGCGGTCCAAGTCGGTGGGAGTCACAAAGTTGGGTACCTCCTCGCCCACCAGCGCATCGAGCTTCGTCAAGCCGCGCTCCGCCAGATAGTTCCGTAGTCCCAGCACCAGATCGTCTATGATTCGATAGCCATACTGCATCACAGCGGTGCACACCTGCACGCTGCGGCAGCCCAGCTGTATGAACTCCAGTGCATCGCGCCACGTCTCTATGCCGCCTATGCCGCTCAGTTCTATGGGTTTGCCGTGCGCACCGTTCATCATCGGCACCTGAGCCATCTCCAGTATGTAGCGCAGAGCGATGGGTTTCACGGCTCGGCCCGACAGTCCCGACACCGCCTTCCGTCCCGACACTGCGGCCCGGTCGCCCATTGTCACGCTCTTTATCGTATTGATGGCCGAGATGGCATCCGCATCAGCAAAGTAGGCCGCAATGGCCGGCTGACTGATGTGCGTGATGTTGGGAGTCATCTTTGGGATGACCGGGATGCTCACGCTCCGCTTCACGTAAGCCGTCAGGAAGAGCACCTGCTCCGCATTCTGTCCCACGTCACTGCCCATTCCGGCCAGTCGCATCTGCGGGCACGAGAAGTTCAGTTCCACTGCGTCCACCCGGGCCTCTTCGGCCATCTTGGCCAAGTCTATCCACTGCTCCTCGGTCTGCCCCATGATGCTGGCCACCACCACCTTCGAGGGATAGTCCCTCTTCAGTCGGTGCAGGATGTCGAAGTCCATCTCCACCGGATTCTCGCTCAGCTGCTCCATGTTGCGGAACGCAAAGAAGTCGCTCTTCCCTCCGTCCTGCACCGCATCAAAGCGTGGCGACACCTCGCGGATGTCCTGCAGGCAGATGGTCTTGTAGAAGACGCCTGCCCAGCCCGCCTCAAAGGCGCGCGCCACCATCTCGTAGTTCGTGCAGATGGCCGACGAAGCCAGGAAGAAAGGATTCTCGCAGCGGATGCCGCAGAAGTCGATGGCCAGCGACACAGGCTCCGCAGTCGCCCCCTCGCCGCATTCGACCGACAGGCAGCGACGCAGTTCGCGGATGCGGATGGGTCGGTCGTAGTGGATGCAAGCCCGTTCGGCCGCCTCCAGTTCTTCGTCCGTACACGAGGCCAGCCACTGTCCGGCCAACTTCTCGTTGTCAAACCGTATGGCACGTATGGCACGTGCCGGATCGCCATTCTTACACACCTTGCTGCATGGCGCGTCAGCGCACAAGAGGCAGCGCATAGCTTCTTCGTGTAGTTTCATAGTTTTCATATAATAACCCCCTCCACCACGGGTAGGGAATTTGCTTGTCAAATTCCGCTGCCACGCTTGTCATTATCGGTCTTTGACAAGCAAAGACCCTACAGCGCGAAGCGTCACGAGCTGTTGTTGCCGCAAAAATACAAAAAAGAAACTGAAATGAAAGAAGAAAACGAAAAAATACGTAACTTTGCCACCACAGAAACCACCGAAACCACATGAAGCCACGCCTCATACCCCTCCTCTTCGCCCTCTGCATGGCCAGCGTCTCGTGCGTCCAAGAAGACGAGCACCCCGACACACCCGAGGGCAACCTGCAGGCACTCTGGGAAATCATCGATCAGCACTACTGCTTCCTCGACTACAAGTCACAGTCCATCGGACTCGACTGGAGCCGCGTGGGAGCCCAGTACCGCAGCCGCCTCAATCCCCAGATGAGCAGCCCGCAGCTCTTCGAAGTCCTCACCGAGATGCTCTCGCACCTGCAGGACGGACACGTCAACCTCTTCAGCAGCATCGACATGGGCCGCAACTGGTCGTGGAAAGATGACCATCCCGCCCAACTCGACCGCGAGCTGCGCGACCGCTACCTCGGCACCGCCTATCGCATAGCCGGTGGCATCAAATACCGCATCCTGCCCGACAACATAGCCTATGCCGTCTACGAGAGCTTCACAGACGGCATTGGCGAAGGCAATCTCGACGACATGCTCTTCTACCTCCGCCTCTGCGACGGCCTCATACTCGACCTCCGAGGCAACGGAGGCGGCACCCTCACCTACGCCCAGCGGCTCGCCCAGCGCTTCACCAACCAGAAGCGCCTCGTCGGCTACATCAGCCACAAGACCGGCCCCGGCCACTCCGACTTCAGCCGCCCCGAAGCCCAGTACATAGAGCCCAGCCACGGCGTCCGCTGGCAGAAGCCCGTAGTCGTCCTCACCAACCGCCAGTGCTACAGCGCCACCAACACCTTTGTGCGCGACATGCAGGTCATGCCACTCGTCACCACCCTTGGCGACCAGACAGGCGGCGGCTCCGGCCTCCCCTTCAACAGCGAGCTGCCCAACGGCTGGGGCGTCCGCTTCAGCGCCTGCCCCATGTTCGACGCCCAGATGCGCCAGATAGAGTTCGGCATCGCGCCCGACATCCCCGTCGCCCTCGACTCAGCCGACGTAGCCCACGGCCACGACACCCTCATCGAAGCCGCAAGGAAAGAACTAAAGAAGTAAGCCTCACCCCCAACCCCTCTCCGAGGAGAGGGGCGTAGCCTCACCCCGGTTAGAGAACTTTAGCTATTAGCTATTAGCTATTTGCTATTTGCCAAAAGCCAAAGGCCAAAAGCCAAAGGCCAAAAGCCAAAGTAAACTATGAACTATGAACTATGCACTATGAACTATGAACAGCTCCCTCCCCTCGGGGAGGTCAGGTGGGGGCTTGAACTATGCACTATGAACTAATAAAATGAACCGCAGACTATTTCTTCGCACATCCGCCCTTGCAGGCGCGGCCTGCCTGGCCGACTGGCAGACAGCCTATGCACGAGGCACCAAAGACCCACTCGTGGGCCTTCCTTGGCCCGGATGGAAACCCGGCCAGATGCAGATACATTTCATCTATACAGGCGTAGCCGAGTCCGCCTTCTACATCCTGCCCGACGGCACCACCCTGCTGCTCGACTGCGGCGACCACAACGCCATCGGACGCGGTCGTCTGGCCGTACCCGTCCTGCCCTCGCCCGAGCGCCATTCCGGCGAGTGGATAGCCCGCTACGTCCAGCGCGTCAATCCCCATGGCAGCGATGTCGACTACATGATGCTCTCCCACTACCACAACGACCACGGCGGCAGCGCCACCTTCCATGCCGGCCTCATGGACTGCGACGGCCAGCAGCTCGCCCTCAGCGGCTTCGCACAGGCAGCCCAGACCCTCAATTTCCACACCGCCTTCGACCGCTGCTGGCCCTATTACACCGACCCCATACCCCTGCTCGACCACAAGAGCGCCGACAACGTAGACCACATGCGCCGTTTCTACGCCTACATGCACGAGCACCGCGGCCTCCAGATTCAGAAGTTCCGTGTCGGCGCCACCAATCAGGTAGCCCTCCTCCACACCCCCGAGCGCTATCCCCAGTTCTCCATCCGCAACATCTGCGGCAACGGACGCATCGCCACGCCCGACGGCCGCATCATCGACCTCTACGAGCAGCGCAAGCGCGAGAACCCCGAGGTCCTCAACGAGAACGGCATGAGCCTCGGCATGCTCATCTCCTACGGTCCCTTCCGTTTCTACACGGCCGGCGACTTCTCCGACACCATCCGGCTCTCCGACGGCACCAAGACCGCCATCGAAGACCGCTTGGCCGACGTCCTTGGTCCCGTCAATGTCGCCAAGGTCAACCACCACGGCCACTACTCCATGCCAGCGCGTCTGGTCAGTGCCCTTCAGGCGCAGGTCTATGTCTCGTGTGTGTGGGACCAGCTCCACAACGTCTCACCCGTCATGGAGCGTCTCTCCGACCGCAGTCTCTATCCCGGTCCTCGCATCCTCTGCCCCGGCATCATGCCCGCCGAGCGTCGTGCCGAGGATGCCGGCCAGCCGTGGCTCAATGATGTAGAACGAGCCTCCTTCGAGGGCGGCCACGTAGTGCTCTGCGTAGAGCGCGGCGGCAAGCGCTACTCCGTCAGCTACCTCACCGCAGCCGACGAGAGCATGACCGTGCGCAGCGTCATGCACTTCCGCAGCGACCGGAAAGAGTAAGGACAGTCCCCTACCCCTGAAGGGGCTTTTGGATTAAGGAATAGGCCTGCTTCAACTATGAACTATGCACTATGGACTATGGACTATGAACTATGCACTATGAACTATGCACTATGCACTCTCATCAGTCTCCCAGATGCTGGCCGTCGTCGTCTCCGTCGTCCGAGAGCGTCTCCTGCGAGCGTGCAGCGGTCACGGCGTCTGCCTGAGCGGCACGGCTGGGTACGCACTCGAACTCTGCGTCTGCGCGCAGGGCGCGCAGGTTCATCAACACCTTGCCCGGGTTGAACTTCACGTTCAGCTCCTTGATGTTGTCGGCCGTGCATTCGGCAGCGGTGTCCGAGCCCGTGGTCTTGGCCGAGAGGCGCAGTGTGCCCAGCTCGCCGAGCTTCACCACCTTGCCCTCGAGCAGCATCTCGCGTGCGCAGTCTACGAGCGAGACGATGACTGCGGTGATGTCTCCGCGCGTGAACTTAGAGCCGTGGGCTGCGATGTGAGCGGCCAGTTCAGATTCTGTCAAAGTTTCTGTGCGCTGCAGCACAGGGTAAGCCTTCGTGCTCTTGACGTTAATTTTCTTCGTGCCGGGCTTGTCGGAACGAATGGCAATGCTGTAAGGAATCTGTCCCATAATCAGTTGTTTTTTAGTTGGTTAGTACTCTGTTTTCACACTCGTGTCTGAGAGGCCAAAATGCCAAGCGTCGCAGGCGCCCACGCGACGCGTCGCATTCATCTCTGCGACACGTGGCAAAGTTACGACATTGAGTATGCGGTTTTCGAATTTTAGCGTATCTTTAT
>CADAGX010000009.1 GCA_902787575.1 uncultured Bacteroidales bacterium
CGAGAACACATACCACGTGAAGCGTGGCGCATACGACTCCCGCCCTTCGCCTTTCATCAGGTACGTTTCGCGGCCCAGCGGCGACTCGCACACATATTTCACGCTCACTTTCTGGCCTGCTGCGCCCGAGATGTTCTTCAGCCGCACCCAGCCCGACACTTCCTTCTCGAATTCCACTTCCCACGCGCCGTTCTCCTTCTGTTTCACGCTGATGGGCTGCAGCACTTCGCATATCTTATCCGTGGGCGAGGTGTGTGCCGTTAGCCTTCCCACAGGCGCCACGGCCAGTCTGACGGGCTTCCAGTCCGCCTCGTCGCATGCCGCCTCGGCCCACTGCGGCGTCTCCAGCCGTGCGTCGTAGTCCTCGCCGTCGTACACGCCCGTCATGGTGATTGCCGAAGGCTTCGTCAGCCATGTGTCGTCCGTCGCTATCGTCTGCCGGCTGCCATCCTCGTACGTCACCTCTATCTGGCACAGAAAACACGGCTCGCCGAACGAGCGCACCCAGTGCGTAGTGCTGCGGTAGAAGCCGTCGCCCACGATGGCGCCCGCCGCATTCTGTCCGCTGCGCAGGAGCGACGTGATATCATACGAGAGATAGAGCACCCTGTAGGCCGTAAACTTGGCGTCGAGTGCCAGACCGCCCTTGTCGAGGTCGGGACGTGTGGTGTAGTTCGTGAAATTCGGCACCAGGCAGTCGTCGCCCACACGCCGTCCGTTCACATACAGCTCAAAGTAGCCACCGGCCGTCACGTAAGCCTTCGCCTGCCGGATGCTGCCTTTCAGGTCGAATTTCTTGCGCAGCAGCGGTGCACCCTTCTCCTGTCCGGCACTTATCCACTTCGCCTTCCAGTCGGCGGGCGACAGCAAGCCCATGCCCCAGTGCGCTACCTCGCTCCACTGCGACACCTTCTTCTTGGCGTCCCACGTCTGCACCTTCCAGTAGCAGTCCTGCCCCGAGCGGAGCGGCCTGCCAGCGTACGGAATCAGCGTGGACACCTCCGACGGCACGCGGCCCGTGTCCCACAGGTCGTAGTCGCCCGCTGCCAGTCGCTCCTCCGACGATGCCACCACCACGCGGTAAGCCGTCTGTCGCTGGCCGCGCGCAGCCTCGTCTGCCTCGTTAATCCACGAAAGGCGAGGGTGCACCTCGTCCACCGTACTCGGGTTTTGCATGTGCTCCACCGTGAGCGCACCAACCCGCAACTGTGCTTGCATTTGCGTGCAGGTCACCACTGCCACCGCACCAGCCGCCATCCACTTTATTAGCCGTAAATGTCCCATTTCTGCGTGTATTCTTGTTAGTTTCACGCGCCAAAGTTACGAATTAACGAGCGAAATACAAAACGAAAAGTCGCCTTTTCGTTTTTATTTCCGAGTGCCAGTAACTTCGATGGCAATCACAGTTACGAATTAACGAGCGAAGTACAAAACGAAAAGACTCTTTTCGTTTTTATTTCCGAGTGTCAGTAACTTCGATGACAGTCACAGTTACGAATTAACGAGCGAAGTACAAAACGAAAAGCCGCCTTTTTTGTTATAAAATTCTTAAAAAACCTCCAATTTGGGGCAAAACCTACACCATTTTGCCTTACCTACACCCGAACCTACACACCCTTAACGCACTGCTTACCAGTGAACTAAACCACAAAAAGTGTAGGATGTAGGTTTTTTCGCAGAAAAATTTTGTTGGGTAGTGTTGTACTGGCCATTTCACACATCTCGTCCTCCTGCTCCCCTCGCTTCTCCAACATTATGCCTCCGAAATATTTGTTTCTCCCAAAGAAATTACATATCTTCGCATTAAATTTGAATGGGAACAATGGGAATAATGGGAGAAAATGATGGACTTGCACTTCAATCAAAACTTGGCAATTGGTTATCATAGTGGTTCGCAGATATCGCGCGTGATAACAGAAGACTGGGTTGCACGTAATATGTTTTGCCCAGTTTGCGGTGCTCCTGTTCTGGGGCATTATGAGGCCAATAAACCTGTGGCAGACTTTTTTTGCGATGATTGCCAGTCAGACTTTGAACTGAAGAGTAGAAAGAGTAAGAATGCTACAATCGAGCACAAGATTGCCGATGGTGCATACGCAACGATGATTGAACGTATTACATCATTGCGCAACCCTCACTTGTTTGTGATGACATATGCCGATTGGAAGGTAAATAATCTACTGATGATACCCAATTATTTTTTTGTTCCAGATATCATCGAGAAGCGCAAGCCGCTTGCTGAAACTAATCGTCGAGCAGGTTGGGTAGGCTGTTATATCGAGATTGGAGATATTCCTGAAAGCGGTAAGATATTTATTATAAGAAATAGTCGGCAAGAGGACAAATCTCGTGTTGTAGACCAATATCAGCGTTCATTATCATTAAGAAAGGCAGAGATAGGGAGTCGTGGTTGGCTGATGGACGTTTTGAAATGTCTGGAAAGGATACCAGACGACAACTTCCGACTTGATGAGGTTTATGCATTTGCTGATGAACTGCAACTGAAGCATCCCGATAATAACCACATACATGACAAAATTCGTCAGCAGCTTCAGTTTCTTCGCGACAAGGGATTTGTTCAGTTCATATCCCCAGGCAAATACTGTAAGATTCGCTGAAATGATCTCCTGTCAATGAGTAGGGCAAGAAGAGAAGAGATTGAAAACGTTGCTGTTCGGAATGATTATCTTGAAAGATTGGCAAAAGCAAAAATCATTTTGCCTTACGAAGAATTCTTTGTGGCTGATGAATCAAACAATGCGTACGATGTTCCTTGGTAATAAATTATCAAGATAGATAATCGAACTTTTATACTTTTAATCGTATCTTTGCAAAAACAAATGTTTGCGGACGAATGCTTACGCGCGTGCGCGTAATAAATAATAAGGTAGGTATGATGAGAAGAGTTTGTTTCTTTGCGGCGGGCTTGTGGCTCGCAGTGGCTCCGCTGTGGGCGCAGTATTACAAGACGTACACCACCACGGCTGACGGACGACGGCTGATGGCTGTGGAGACGGGACGCTCGGCTGAGGGCGAGGGGAGTGTGGTGTCTGTGGATGCGGGCAGGAAGTATCAGACGATGGAGGGCTTCGGGTATGCGGTGACGTACAGCGCGGCATACAACTTGCTCCGTATGCAGCCGAGCGAGCGGCATGCGTTTCTGGTACGCACGTTCAGCCCCAAGGCGGGCTACGGATGCAGCTACGTGAGGGTTAGCATCGGGTGCAGCGACTTCAGCAGTACGGAGTACACGCTGTGCGACACGGAGGGGCTGGAGCACTTTGGCTTGCAGCGCGACGAGACGGACTACGTGATTCCTGTGCTGCACGAAATCCTGCAGATAAATCCGGAGCTGAAGATTATCGCAGCGCCGTGGACGTGCCCGCGATGGATGAAAGTGGAGAATCAGCAGAGCCTGAAGCCGCACTACGAGTGGACAGCCGGTCATCTGAATCCTAAATACTACGCTGACTACGCGCAGTACTTCGTGAAGTTTGTGCAGGCAATGGGCGAACAGGGCATTCCCATCTATGCCGTCTCGCCGCAGAACGAGCCGCTGACGGGCGGCAACTGTGCATCGTTGTTCATGCTCTGGGAGGAGCAGGCGGAGTTTCTGAAGCATCTGGCGCCGGTCTTCAAGCGTGCAGGGCTGAAGACGAAGATTTATGCCTTCGACCACAACTTCAACTACGACCGGATGAGCGGGCAGGAGCAGTACCCGCTGAAGGTGTTTGCTGCGCTGGGCGATGTGGAAGGCAAGGAACTGGTGGCCGGCTCGGCATGGCACAGCTATGGCGGCCATCCGAGCGAGCTGGAGAAGATACGACGTGGCGCGCCGGAGAAGGGCATCATCTTCACGGAGGCGAGCATCGGCACGTGGAACGACGGTCGCAACCTCTCGTCGCTGCCCGACGACTTCGACTTTCTGGTGCTCGGCACTGTGAATCGCTACTGCAGCGCGGTGGTGGTGTGGAACCTGATGCTCGACCTGCAGCGTGGCCCCAATCTGGCCGGTGGCTGCACCACGTGCTTCGGCGCCGTGGACATAGACGAGAAGGACTACCGCACGATTACGCCTAACCGCCAGTACTACATGATTAACCACATTGCGGCGGTGGTGCAACCGGGCGCCGTACGCATAGGCGGCGAGGGGAGAGCCGAGGGCGTGAACATGGCTTTCTTCCGCAATCCGGACGGCACGGTGGCTGTGGTGGCTGCCAACCTGGGAACGGAGGACCGCAAGGTGACGCTCAAGGTTAAGAAGCCGCGTGTGTCGGCTCCTGTGGTGGTGCCGGCCCGCAGTGTGGTGTCTGTGCTGTTGAGCAGACGGAAACTATAAGGCGGGATTGTTTGGCCTCGCAGATGACATGTGCGTTTTGCGAGGCAGCATAAAGAAGGGCTCAGCCATGTGGCTGAGCCCTTGCGTTTGTATTTCCTGAAAGAGGGGAAATCAATAGAAGATGTAGCGGTTGTCCGTCACCTTGGCTTTCTTGTAAAGCTCTGCTACGAAGGTATTGGCGCTGCGGCGTGCGGCCTGAGTGGCCTGTGCTGCCTCCTGCTTGGCGTCGAACGTGCCCTCGAGCGTCTTCTGGTCGAGCACCTCGAAAGCATATACACCAGCATTGCCCTTCACACCGGAGCGGAAGTCGCCCTTCTTGGCTGTGCTGACAGCTCCGCTCAGTGCGGGCTCGCTGCTGCCAACCTTCGATACGAAGGCGTTGCTTGCGAACGTAATGTGAGAAATCGTGTCGGTCTGCACGCCTTCCATCTTAGCCACGTCGGCAAAGCTCTTGGCGTCCTTCATCTTCTCCTGCAGGATGGCTGCCTGCTTGTCTTTCATCACCTCGGAGGTGAGGAAGGACTTCACCTGCTCGTCGTCCCAAGGCAGATAGCCTTTCTTGTGAATGCCGGTGAGGATGACAACGAGCATGTGGTTGTTGTCGCCACATTCGTAGAGCGGAGAAACGTCGCCCACTTTGGTGTCCTTGTTGAAGATCCAACGCAGAGCATCGCGGGTGCTACGCACGCCAGCCACGTTGTGGTCTGTGTTGCTCATGTTCGGGCGGCTCTGTACGGCATATCCCTCCTTCGAGGCGTTGGCCTCGATGCTGTCGGCATTGTTGTTGCCGGCCAGGAAGCTGCTGAACTTGTTGTAAGCCTGTCCGTAAGTATCCTTGCTGAAGTCCTGAGCGCGCTTGATAACAGCGACGTCATACTTGTCTACCATGTTGTGCTTTGCGACAACCTGAGCAATAATCACGCCCTGTCCGTCGAGAACTATCTTATTGTACGTGCCAACTGCGGCATTGGAGATGGTCTGGATGAATTTGCGGTTGTTGTCGTCGATAACGTTGCCTTCGTACTGCGAACTGGTAACCCATGAGGGCTCGGCCGTCTGGTTGTACTTCTTGGCAATGGAGTCGAGCACTGCGCCTGCGCTGAGTGCCGTCATGATGCTGTCGGCGGTCTTCTCGGCAGCTGCCATGTCTGCGCCGGAAACGCCAAGCTGACGCACCAGAACGGAGTCGGGCAGTGTGGTCTTGGAGATGACGCGAATGATGTTGAGCGTATTGTCGCTGGCATTGAGGTACGGGCCCTTCTGCGTGCCAACGGCCATGGAATCTACGGCTGCATCAATGTCGCGGGGCAGAGCGCTGCAACGGATGGGAAGTGTGCTGTAGGACACCTGGCTGGCAGCCTCACGTACCACCTTGGCAGGTTCGGCGCCCTCGGCCAGCTGCTGAGCGTAGCCTTTCATCTCTTCCATGAGTGCCTGCTTGTCTTCCTCGCTTGCCGTCACGTTTACATCGATGTACTTGATGTCGCGTGTCTCCTCCATCGTGAAGAAGATTTCCTTCACTTCTTCGTACTTGGCCTTCAGCTCGCTGTCTTCGACCTTCACATCCTCTTCCTTCACCGTGTTGTAGGGAAGCACTGCCATGAGGATGTCGCTTTCCTGCGTGCGGCCGTCGAAGTTCATCTTAGCAGCAACGGGGTTGCCAAGGAACGTGGCGTTGAGCAGCGTCTGGTACTTCTGTACCAACGTCTGCTGGCGGATGGTCTTCTCGACGAAGTTCCAGTAGTTCAGCATCTGCTGGTACTGGTCTTTCACGTCGTTACCCAAATCGGTCGAGTTCATAATCTCGTCGTGCTGCGAGAGGAACTGCTTCAGTGCGTTGATGTCGAACGTGCCTTGCTGCGTACGGAACGGGGTCTGTGCCAGCATGGGGCTGCGTCCGTTGTTGATGATGTCCTGAAGTTCGGCATCCGATACGGTGATGCCCAGTTTGTTGCATTCGTGCTCGATGAGCTTCTGGTTCACCAGCGTCTGCCACACCTGGTCGCGAATCATAGACATCTGGTCATCGCTGAGGGTGTTGATGCCATTCGAGAACTTCACCACGTCGGTGTATTCTTCCACCAGCGCGTTGAATTCCTGAACACTTACGTTCTCGTCATAAACTTTGCCAATACGTTGGCGCGTCTCGCTGCGAGTGTAGGAAAGCGAACGCACAAATTCTTCTGCAATGAATGCAAAGAGGGCCAGTCCCACCACTGCAATGAGAATCTTACCTCTGTTACGGATTTTTTGTAATGTTGCCATTTCTTTTTATGTTTTTTTATTGTATTTTCGCAATTAGCCCACAAAGGTACGAAAAATTTCGCGATTCGCAACTAAATTGTCGCGAAAAAGTAATTTATTCGGTGACTTTGAGTTTCACGAGTTCTATCTTGGTGGTTGTATTCTGTAATATCTTGAATTCCCAGCGGCCGAATTTCACGATTTCGTTCAGCTTCGGGAAATTCTGGAATTGGTGCAGAATGAGTCCGCCCACGGTGAGGTATTCGTCGCTCTCGGGCAAGTCGAGGTCGAAGAGTTCGTTCACTTTCTCGATTTCGAGGCGTGCCGAGAGGATGTACTCGCCGGGGCCGATGTTTTTTGCCGTGTAGTTGTCCTTGTCGTGCTCGTCTTCGATGTCTCCGAAGATTTCCTCCACGAGGTCTTCGAGTGTGACAATGCCGCTGGTGCCTCCGAATTCATCCACTACGACGGCCAGCGAACGTTTCTGCGAGATGAAGATGCCCAGCAACTTCTGCGCGTTCATGGTTTCCGGCACGATGGAAGCCTCGCGGATGCACTTCGTCCAGTCGTCTTTCTCGCCGAGGCGGAACATTTCCGACGAGTGGATGTAGCCCACGATATTGTCGATATCCTCGCGATAGACCACGATTTTGCTATGTCCGCTTTCGACGAAATGATTTTTCAGCACTTGGAGCTCGGTCTTTTCGTCCACGGCATCTATCTCGGTGCGCGGAACAATGCAGTCGCGCACCTTCACGTTGCTGAAGTCGAGCGCGTTCTGGAAGATTTTCACCTCGTCTTCTATCTCCTCGTCATTCTCGATATTTTCGATATTGCTCTGTATCAGATAGTCGAGGTCCACTTTGCTGAAAGATTTCTCCTGCTTGCCGTGTTCCACTCGCATGCCCAGCGTGCGCAGCACCCACTTGCTGAGCGAGCTGGTGAACTTGCTAATGGGCCATAGCACGATATAAAAGAAGTAGGCGGGCAGGGCGAAGATGCGCATCATGCGGTTGGGATTGAGGCGGAAGAGCGTCTTGGGCAGGAACTCGCCAGCCACCAGCACCAGCAGCGTGCCGAGCAGTGTCTGCGTGAGCAGGCAAATCCATTCGTGCGGGCAGTCGGGTTCGGTGTGGACGCCCAGCGGCACGAGGATTAGCGTGTTTATGAGCTTGGCCATCAGAATGCCGTAGATGACCAACGCAATGTTGTTTCCCACCAGCAGGGTGGAGATGAAATTGTTGGGATGGCGATAGAATGTGTCTATGAGGTGTGCCGTGAATCCCTGTTCCTCGCGGTCCATCTCGAAACGGAACTTGCTGCTCGAGACGAAGGCTATCTCCATGCCCGAAAAGAAGGCCGAGACAAGCAGGATGATGAGGGCGAATATGGCCAGTGAAGGGTCTTCCATCTGTGATGTCTTGTCGTTAATATGTTTTGTGCGGGTCGAATTTCAGCGGCGGCGTCTTAGGTGCAGCCGTCTTTGGCGTCTTTGGTGCCTCGGGCAGTGTGCCAGCCTGTGTGGAGTCGGCAGCCGCTTCGTCGGCCGTGTTCTCGGTGTCCGAAACGGGGAATGCGCCCGCCGAGTTCGAAACCGAGTATTTTGTCATCTGTTCGTTGCTGCGGAATTCTGTGCCTTCGAGTTCGCGCTCGGGCGTAATGATATGCATGTACTGGTGGTTCCACATTTCGTGTGTCTCCATGTCCCAGAAGAGTTCCTCGGTGAGAAAGCGGTCGTTCTTGACGTTGCGGATGCGGACGCGGCCGCGCAGTTCCCAGAGATTTTGCTTATAGAGGTAGGCTGTGTCGGCCTGCACGAAGAGGTCGACGTGGAAGTTTTCGTCGAAACGCTCCATCAGAAGTCCTTTCAGAAACTTCCACGTGGCCGGCACGTTGGGTTCGGAGTAGATGTCCCACTCCTCGGCCACCAGCCTGTAACGCATCACACCTGAGTCGGAGATGAGCGTATTGATGCCGCAAGCGTGCATCAGGGGCAGGGAGTCCGCCTCGCGGATGGCTTCGGCCGTGTGCTCTACTTCGCCGTGGCACGAGAAAAGCATGAGGACTGAGAGGAGGAACGCCGATGCGATGCCCCTCGATGCGTGCCGCGCCCAACTATGATAGTCGTCAGACGGCCGGCCCTTGGTCCTGTGCTCTTTGTTTTTCATTTATTGGATGCGCGATTTCATGAACCACCGTTCGTTGAACGTCATGCCTACGTTCAGCATAAAGTAGTTCTCCTTTATCATGCCGGCCTGGCTGGCTGCGCGGCGGAACCACTGCACGTTGACGTTCACCATCGAGCGGTTGTTGTATCGGTTGGCGATGGGCAGACCCACGCCTGCCGTGAGGCTCAGCTCGGACGGGCCGTTCTGTCCGTTCACTTTCAGGTATGGCGTGGAGTAGCTCAGGCCTGCGCGGTATTGCATCCGCTTGATGTAGTGGTTGTCGAATGCGTCGGGCAGATACTGTGCACCTGCAGAAATCTTCGTGCGATTGAGATAGGCGTTCTTGTGCGCGCGGTAGATTATGGTAGTGCCACTCTTCACTTCTTCGGGCGCATGGCAGTTGGCCCATTGCTCTTGCCTTACGTCGGCTGCCACCAGCAGTCCCTTGTGCGTCCACGAGGCTCCGATGCCGAAGGAGTAGGGCAGGTCGAACGGGTGTTTGGCCACGCTGACGGTGCTGTCGCCTGCGCTGGAGTAGTGGGTCAGTGTCACATCGCTGCCGATGCGGTGTCCTATGCCTGCTGTGGCGCCCAGCGTCAGTCGGTCGCCCTTTGCGAGCGGGAGTACGTACTGCGCGCCGAGGTCTATCTTATATGTGCGCAGGTTGGCGCTGTGCGTCAGATTCTGGTCGCTGGTGCCCGAGGCCGAGCTTGTCTGCTTGAGGCTGTGGCTGTATTCGCCCCACAGGAAAGCGATGTTGGCGCCCACCGAGAACGGTTTGAAGGGCTGCCAGCCCATTCCGACGTATGCCTGGTGCAGTCCGCCTTCGCCCTTGTAGGTGCTCGTGCTGGTGATGGTCTGCAACGTCGAGGGGTCGGTGCCCACCTTGCGCTGGTTATAGAAGTTGTAGCCTATGGTACTGAACGGCACAAAGCCGAACGAGAGGCCCAGGCCACGACGCAACTGCAGTCCGGCGTTCACATAGTCGAGGCTGCAGTTCTGCACATTCTTGCTGGTGCCTGTCATCGACAGACGGCCAAGCGACACATTCATACCCACGTCGAAGAGAAACGACAGCGAGTCGATAACGGCGTACGAAGCGGGGTTGGCCATGTTCACGCGGTTGCCCAGCTGGATGCCAATGCCCACGCCGGCCATGCCGCGGTTGAAGCCCTGCGACTGGTCGTTGAGCGTGCCAAGCCCGAAACGCGAGTACGACGAACTGCTTCCGTTCGTCTGCGCCTGAATGCCCGAGGCCAGCAAAGTAAATGCGACAGCCAGAAATATTTTTTTCACCTTCAGTTCTTTTAATTATTACACGTCAGAAAGTGGAAACCGCAGGTTCCAGCTTTTCGACTTCCAATTCCATGTTGTAGTCTAATATCCTGTTCAGTCCGCGCGGCACGATGTACTTGTCGTCCAGAATGATGTTCTTGATTCGCACATCGAAGTTAATCTTGTCGCCGCCTGTGAGGAAGATTACCAGGTCGGGATACTTCCGGCGCATTGAACGTATGTAGCCTTCTATCTCGTACTTCATGCCGCGCAGCACGCCCGAGCGTATGGCCGTCTCCGTGTCGTAGCCCATTCCCGGCACCGGGCCTTCGGCATCAACGCACGGCAGCTTGGCCGTATATTCGTGCAGCGCCCGCAGCCGCATGTGCATCCCCGGTGCAATGTTGCCGCCCCAGTAGTTGCCTTGGGCGTCTATAACTTCGTATGTGATGCATGTCCCCGCGTCGATGATAAGCAGGTCTTTGTTGGGTTCAAGCGTGCTGGCTCCCACCACTGCGGCCAGTCGGTCTGCTCCCAGCGTCTGCGGCGTGCGGTATCGGTTGGTGATAGGCACGGGCGTGGCCGAGGTAAATCGCAGTACGGGGAATGACAACGCGTCCAACTGCCTTTGAGCCGCTGGCGTGATGCCGCGGACAGTGCAGACGATGCCTCGCTCGAAGATATATTTGTCGGCAAACGGCGCCAATCCTTCCAGCGTATCTCCCGACGTTTTCACTTCCTCTACGGGCTCGTTCCCGTCGAACGCCACCAACTTGGCTACCGTATTTCCGATGTCGATAATCAGTTTCACGGTGCAAAGATAGTGCAAACGAGTGGATTGCGCAAGAAAACGAAAGACTTTTCGCCGCCCGCCACGCTCCGACGGGTCGCACGGCGCGACTCTCTGCGTCGGAATTGCAGCGCAGCAGCAAAAAGAAGAGGGTATGCCCTGTGGGAAGCATACCCTCTTGCGTAGGAAGATTTTCTCTGGAGTCTTACTTATACTCGCTCCAGCTTCTGATGGCCAGGTCTTCGGGACGCATGGTGCAGAAAGCTTGGATGAATGCTGCGGCCAGACGTGTGTTGGTGATGAGCGGCACGTTCAGGTCCACAGCTGCGCGGCGAATCTTGTAGCCGTTCGTGAGTTCGCCGGCAGAAAGGTCCTTCGGAATGTTCACCACCATGTCTATCTTGTGCTGGTGCAGCAGGTCGAGTGCCTGCGGCTGACAGTCGGCATCGCTGGGCCAGTGCACGAGCGTGTTGGGGATGCCGTTGTCGGTCAGATAGTGGCTCGTGCCGCCTGTGGCGTAGAGGCTGTATCCGTGCTCCACCAGCATTCTGGCGGCGTCGAGCATGGCTGCCTTGTCTTTGGCCGGACCCGTGGAAAGAAGAATGTTCTGCTTGGGAATGCGGTGGCCGACGGCCAGCATGGCTTTCAGCAAGGCCGCATTGGCGTCTTCGCCAAGACAGCCTACTTCGCCGGTGGATGACATGTCCACTCCCAGCACGGGGTCGGCTTTCTGCAGGCGGTTGAAGGAGAACTGGCTGGCCTTGATGCCCACGTAGTCGAAGTCGAAGAAACTCTTGTGAGGCTTCTCAACGGGCAGACCGAGCATGATACGTGTGGCCAGCTCGATGAGATTTATCTTCAGCACCTTGCTGACGAACGGGAACGAACGCGAGGCGCGCAGGTTGCACTCGATGACTTTTATTTCGTTGTCCTTGGCCAGATATTGTATGTTGAAGGGGCCGCTGATGTGAAGTTCGCGAGCAATCTGCGCGCTTATCTTTTTGATTCGGCGAACCGTCTCGACGTAGAGTTTCTGAGCCGGGAACTGAATTGTGGCGTCGCCCGAGTGCACACCGGCAAACTCGATATGCTCGGAAATGGCGTATGCGATGATTTCTCCGTCGCGTGCCACGGCATCCATCTCCACCTCCTTGGTGTTCTGCATGAACTTGGAAATTACGACGGGATGCTTCTTGCTCACGTTTGCGGCCACTTGCAGGAAGCGTTCCAACTCGTCCTGGTTGGAGCAAACATTCATGGCAGCTCCGGAAAGCACGTATGACGGGCGAACCAACACCGGGTAACCGACGCGCTGGATGAAGGCGTTTACGTCCTCCATCGAGGTCAGCGCACTCCATTCCGGCTGGTCGACGCCGATGCGGTCGAGCATGGCGCTGAATTTGTCGCGGTCCTCGGCGTTGTCAATGTAGCGTGCCTGTGTTCCCAGTATGGGTACTTTCTGAGCATCGAGCTTCAGCGCCAGGTTGTTCGGAATCTGTCCGCCGGTGCTTACCACGACGCCGCGCGGTTCCTCCAGGTCGAGCACGTCCATGACACGCTCGAAAGTAAGTTCGTCGAAGTAGAGGCGGTCGCACATGTCATAGTCGGTAGACACGGTTTCCGGGTTATAATTTATCATTATGGAGCGGTAACCCTCCTTACGTATCGTGTGAAGTGCCTGCACGCCGCACCAGTCAAATTCCACCGAAGAGCCAATTCTGTAGGCGCCGGAGCCGAGCACCACGATGCTGCGCCCGTCTTTCTGGAATTCGATGTCGTGCGCCACGCCTGCGTACGTCAGATAGAGGTAGTTTGTCTGGGCCGGATATTCGGCGGCCAGCGTGTCTATCTGCTTGACGTAAGGCATGATGCCCATTTCCTTGCGTTTGCGGCGTACTTGCATCACGCCTTCTTCGATGTCCATCTTTGCCTCGAGGCCAATGGCACGTGCCACTTGGAAGTCTGTGAAGCCATAGACCTTGGCCGTCTGCAGGAGGTCGTGCGTCAGGCCGCTGAAGCCGTCGCACTCGTGCAGCTGGTTGTCGATTTGCCGAATGTGCTGCAATTTCTGCAGGAACCAGCGGTCTATCTTTGTCAGCTGATAAATATGTTCTACGGAGTATCCCTGACGAAGCGCCTTGGCGATGATGAAGACGCGCTTATCCGTCGGCTCGCGCAGGGCACGGTCGATATCGTCGATGACAAGCTCCTTGTTCTCCACAAAGCCGTGCATTCCCTGACCTATCATGCGCAGTCCCTTTTGCAACGACTCTTCGAAAGTGCGGCCGATGGCCATCACTTCGCCCACGGACTTCATGCTACTGCCCAATTCGCGGTCCACGCCACGGAATTTGCCGAGGTCCCAACGCGGGATTTTGCACACCACATAGTCGATGGCGGGCTCGAAGAATGCCGTCGTGGTCTTCGTTACGGAGTTTTTCAGCTCAAAGAGTCCGTATCCGAGTCCCAGTTTTGCGGCTACGAAAGCCAGCGGATAACCTGTGGCCTTGCTGGCCAGCGCCGACGAGCGCGAGAGGCGAGCGTTCACCTCAATGACGCGGTAATCCTCGCTCTCTGGGTCGAATGCGAACTGAATATTACATTCTCCCACGATTCCTATGTGGCGTATGATCTCTATGCTCAGTGCGCGCAGCTTTTGGTATTCCGAATTGTTCAGCGTCTGCGACGGCGCCACCACGATGGATTCGCCCGTGTGAATGCCGAGCGGGTCGAAATTCTCCATGCTACAAACGGTGATGCAGTTGTCGTAGCGGTCGCGGACTACCTCGTACTCAATTTCCTTCCATCCTTTCAGACTTTTCTCCACCAGTACCTGCGGCGAGAAGGCGAAGGCTTTCTCCGCTATCTTGTTTAATTCTTCCTCGTTGTCGCAGAATCCCGAGCCAAGACCGCCCAGCGCGTAGGCGGCACGTATGATAATCGGGTAGCCAAGTTCGCGGGCAGCCTTGCGGGCCGACTCAATGTCTTCGCACGCCTGGCTCTTGATGGTTTTCACGTTTATCTCGTCGAGTCGCTCCACGAAGAGTTCGCGGTCCTCCGTGTCGATGATGGCTTGCACCGGTGTGCCCAGCACTTGTACGCCGTACTTCTCCAGTACGCCGCTCTTGAAAAGTTGCACGCCGCAGTTCAGTGCCGTCTGTCCGCCGAATGCCAGCAGAATTCCCTCGGGGCGCTCCTTCTCGATGACACGCTCCACAAAGAAGGGTGTCACGGGCAGGAAGTAGATTTGGTCGGCCACTCCTTCGGAAGTCTGCACCGTGGCAATGTTGGGATTGATGAGCACCGTCTTGATTCCCTCCTCGCGCAGTGCCTTTAGTGCCTGCGAACCGCTGTAGTCGAACTCGCCGGCTTCGCCAATCTTCAGCGCGCCCGAACCGAGCAGTAGCACCTTTTTCAGCATTTTCGGCTTGTCGCTCGATTTTGTCGGTACGTTTTTCGTCGTTTCGGTTTTAGGATCGTGGAGCAGCGCCACGAAATTGTCAAACAGCAGGTCCATATCCAGCGGGCCCGAGCAGGCCTCGGGGTGGAATTGTGCCGAAAACCAGGGATTGGTCTTGTGGCGCAGGCCCTCATTCGAGCCGTCGTTCATATTCACGAACGAGGTTTCCCATCCCTCGGGCAGCGTTGTGTCGTCTACAGCGTAGCCGTGATTCTGCGTCGTGATGAAGCAGTGATTTGTGCCGACCTGGCGCACGGGCTGGTTGTGCGAGCGGTGGCCGTACTTCAACTTATATATGCGCGCGCCGGCAGCTTTTCCAAGCAACTGGTTGCCCATGCAGATTCCCATGCAGGGACGCACGTTGGGAGAGGCCAGAAATTTGCGGATATTCTCGACAGTGGCCACGCAGGTCTCGGGATCGCCGGGGCCATTGGCCAGGAAGAGGCCGTCGAACTCCATATCGTTGAAATCGTAGTCCCACGGCACGCGTATTACTTCCACGCCACGGCGCAGCAGGCACCGGATGATGTTGGCCTTCACGCCGCAGTCCACCAGCACCACTTTCTTTGTGGCATTCTCTGCCTTGTAGCGTATCACTTCCTTGCAGCTCACTTGCTCCACGAAGTTTACGCCCTCGTATTTGGCCTCAGGGATGTTGTCGGGCTCGTCGTCGAAAAGAATTTTTCCCATCATCACGCCGTGCTCGCGCAGCACCTTTGTCAGTTCGCGCGTGTCAATGCCTGTGATGCCGGGCACCTGCTCGCGCTTGAGCCAGTCGGCCAGTGTCTCCACGCCGTTCCAGTGGCTGAACTCCTCGCTGTAGTCGCTGACGATTAGCGCGTTGGCGTAGATGCGTTCGCCTTCCATATAGGTGGGCAGGCCGTTCTCTTCGAAAGTAAATGGCGGCACGCCGTAATTTCCCACGAGTGGGAAGGTGAGCGCCAACAGCTGGCCGGCGTAGCTGGGGTCTGTCAAACTCTCTGGGTAGCCCATCATGGCGGTATTGAACACCACTTCGCCAGCCGCAGGCTTCTCGTATCCGAAGGAGGTTCCGTGGAACTCAGTTCCGTCCTCCAGTCTCAATGTAACTTTTCTGCTCATTATTCTATTGTTGCTTTAATTTCGTACTAAAAATATTGCCTGTCAGATGCTTTGCGGACAAAAGAAAAGGCCACCTTTGCCGGTAATGTAATACCGGAGGTGGCCTTCTGTATCTCGCCTGCGGAAGTCTCGTTCGACAGCTTTTCCATCGAGTTTTTATTTTCTGGCGACAAAGATACGACATTTATTCCTTGTGAGCAATAAATCGGCAAAGAAAAAATTGAAACTTTTTTAGGCAAAATAATTCGGATGTCAAAGCAAATCTGTCCGGATGGCGGCAGAATGGTTATTTCTGGCGCTTCGGAACTTTCGTGCGGCACGTGATTCTTTTGCTGCGACGTGTGGCGGGCACGAAAAAAGGGGCTGCAATTGCAACCCCTTCCTTGGCCGAAGAGCCGAATGGCGGACTCGAACCGCCGACCCACGCATTACGAATGCGTTGCTCTACCAACTGAGCCAATTCGGCAAACCGAGCGCAAAGGTATGGCAAAATTTGGAAACTGCGAAATTATTGGGCGCTTTTTTTGCATCGAAGCGCACTTTTTTCTATTTTTGCGCGTCGTTAGAACAGAAACTGCGTATGAAAAAAAAAATTCTACTCGTGCTTTTTTCGGTGGCGGCCGTAGCGCTGGTGGGCGTGGGTGTGCTCTCTGCAATGCTGCTGCAGCACCGCGTCGTGCTGCCCTCGGCGGCTACGGAGGAGGGCGCCTGCATCTACATCGATGCGGACGATGATGTCGATTCCGTTCGTGCCAAGTCGGCTCTGGGCTGGCGTTTCGACTGGTATGCACGTCTGATGGATTTTCGTCCGCGTACGGGCCGATATGTCGTGGATGACGGCATGCGAAGCCTCGATTTGTATCGCCGCTTGCGCAACGGACAGCAGTCGCCGGTGCAGCTCGTAGTGCCGTCGGTACGCACACTGGACCGACTTGCCTCGCGTCTCTCGGCTCAGTTGATGCTCGATTCGGCGCAGCTGGCGTCGGCTTTCTGCGACACGACGTTCACGGCCGAGTATGGCTACTCCGTTGCCACGCTTCCGGCGCTTTTCGTCCCCAATACGTACGAGGTATATTGGAATATTGGCCTTTCGGCGCTGATGCGCCGCATGGTGCAGGAGAACGCCCGCTTCTGGGACGGCGGACGCCGCGCCAAGGCTGAGGCCATTGGCCTGTCGCCCGTGGAGGTTTCCACGCTGGCCAGCATCGTCGACGAGGAAACGGCCAACGACGGCGAGAAGCCCATGATAGCCGGCCTCTACCTGAACCGCCTGCGGCGCGGAATGCTTCTGCAGGCCGACCCGACAGTGAAGTTTGCGCAGGGCGATTTTGCGCTGCGGCGCATCCTGTATTCGCATCTCGACGTGGATAATCCCTACAACACGTATCGCTACGCCGGTCTGCCGCCCGGGCCCATTCGCATCCCCAGCGTGGCCGGACTCGACGCCGTGCTGAACGCCGTCTCCCATCCTTATATATATATGTGCGCGAAGGAGGATTTCTCGGGGACGCACAATTTCGCCGTCACGCTCTCGGAACATATGCGCAATGCGCGACGTTATGCGCGAGCCTTGAACGAGCGGGGCATCAAATAACGCAGGAAGCGGCGCCAACGGCGTCGCTTCCCCTGTCTCTGTCCCACGGCTCGTCAGCCAAAAAGCTCGCGCACCGCCTCCACTACGCGGCGCACGGGCACCAGTTGTATCGAGTAGCTGGCGGCATCGATGCCTTTCATATTATGCGCCGGAAGCACCATCCGCCGGAATCCCAGCTTCTGCGCTTCGGCAATGCGCTGTTCTATGCGACTTACCGGCCGTATCTCGCCGCTCAGTCCCACTTCGCCGGCCATGCAGACATCCGTGTCGATGGGCATATCGCCGTTGCTCGAAAGCACTGCGGCCAGCACGCTCAGGTCGATGGCAGGGTCGGTAACGCGCAGGCCGCCTGCAATGTTCAGGAAAACGTCCTTCTGCGCCAACTTGAATCCTACACGTTTCTCCAGTACGGCCAGCAGCATGTTCAGTCGCCGGCCGTCGAACCCCGTGGTGCTGCGTTGCGCAGTGCCGTATGCGGCAGTGCTGACGAGTGCTTGCGTCTCGATGAGGAACGGGCGCGCGCCTTCGATGGCACAGGCGATGGACACGCCCGAGAGGCCGTCGCGGTTGTCGGTGAGCAGAAGCTCGCTTGGATTCGACACTTGCCGCAGGCCTTCCTGCCGCATTTCATAGATGCCCAGTTCGCTGGTGCTGCCGAAACGGTTTTTCTGACTGCGCAGGATGCGATACATGTAGTGCTGGTCGCCCTCAAACTGCAGCACGGTGTCCACAATGTGTTCCAATACTTTCGGGCCGGCAAGCGAGCCTTCCTTGTTGATGTGCCCAATGAGCAGAATCGACACACCGCCGCCCTTGGCGTAGCGCAGCAGGCTGGCTGCACATTCGCGTATCTGCGACAGGCTGCCGGGCGCCGACTCCACGGTTTCCGTCTCTATGGTCTGAATGGAGTCGATGACAACCAGCTCGGGCTGCACTTCCTCTATCTGCTCGTAGATGCCCTCGAGCGAGGTTTCGCACAGGATAAACAGATTCTCGCCTGCCGTTGTGCCCGCGGCCTTGGCCAGACGCTCGGCGCGCAGCTTTATCTGTCGGGCGCTCTCCTCGCCGCTGACATAAAGCACGCGTCTTTCGGGCAGGTGTAGCATGGTCTGCAGCACGAGCGTGCTCTTGCCGATTCCGGGTTCGCCGCCCAGCAGCACCAGGCTGCCGTGCACCAGTCCGCCGCCCAACACGCGGTTCAGCTCGGCGTCGTGCATGTCCATGCGCGGTTCGGAGGCCGCTTCTATCTCGCGCACGGGTAGCGGCCGTGCCTGATGGGTGGACTGGCCGGCGGCTTTGAGTGCCGCACGCGTGATGGCACTGGTGGGCTTCTCGGCTTTCACCTGTATTTCCTTCATTGTGTTCCAGCGTCCGCACGCCGGGCACTTGCCGACCCACTTCACGCTCTCCTGTCCGCAGTAATCGCAGACGTACATCGTTTTGTCTTTTGCCATGTGTCTCTACGAAAAGTACAGGCAAATTTACGCTTATCGCCCCACATTTGCAAGAAATCGCGGGATTTTCCCCACCGAGTAGGGATAATCCTACAAAGTTTTATGTGTTTTCCCTGTTCCGTGTCGGCAGAAATGCGTAACTTTGCGGTGAACAAATTAAAAAAAGCTATGAAACGTCTATACAAATACACATCGATGCTCCTGCTCTTGGCTGCAGGCATCTTCGCTTCGTGCGATAGCGATACGCATCGCGCAGTGATACTTTCGGGTGAATGGCGTGGTAATTTCGGAATGTATTACGATTACAGTTATCGTGGCACGGTTGTTACCTTCGATTCCTACGATACGTATATCGTTTTCTACCCCGACTATAACTACGCGTCACACGGGTGGGGAAAGCAAGTGGACTATTACGACTACGGACCCTACGAGTACCAATATCATCGTTTCCTGTGGACCGTGGAGGGCGGCGTGGTGTACCTGCGCTATCCACACGAGCCGGAGTTGGATACGAGCATTGCCGACTATCGTCTCTCGAGTAACACCTTCACCGGCTACTTCACGAATGCCAGCAGTCGATTCGTTCTTTACAAATTGTCGAGTTTCTACGACTGGGATGAGTACTCTGGCGACTACTATTACTACGACCGGCCCAATTGGGATCGCGTATATTACGCCAAGTCTCGTGCTGCCGCAGACAGCGTGCCCGACGCAGCAATACCCGTGCAGGGGAGCATTGTTCGCCACGGCAACCGCTTCACGGACGGCGCAGACAAATGACGAAACAATCCGTTGCTCGAGGATGTGTCTCAGCTGAGGCACATCCTTTTTTTCTTTTGTGCAGTGGCTAAGTTGCAGGCCGTCGGGTTACAGCCGGCTGTAGGCAAACGAGCAGTGCTGGCCGCGCAGGTCGTCCTCTATCTGCTGCCATTGCTCGGGTTTTGGCTCGCCGTCTGCGAGCGGGAAGCGGAAGAAATAGTCGAACAGCCGCAGTTCCATGTCGGCTCGCGTCTCGTAGAGATGGAACAGCGCGTAGCCGATGTCGCCCCAGAAGCCCGTAGAGGGTAGGCAGAGCGTTCGCAGCACGTCGTGCGACCGCCAGTCGAAGTTGGCCCAGCTGGGCCGCCAGCGGTGGTCGTGTCCGTGAATGTATCCGCAGCACGCCGTTGCCTTGTGTAGCAAGGGCTTGAGTTGCAGTTCCTGTACGCTGTGGTGGGCACAGACGAAGGTGGGCTTCGTGGCTTTCTGCAGCGTCTGGCGCAGCCACTCGCGCTGTGCATCGTCCACCAAGCCCGGGTAGTTGTTGTCCTTCGGGTCGTCGCCCTGCTGCAGGCTGTCGAGCAGTACGAAGTTGGCCTTCGGTGTCTCTACCACGCAGGCCATACGTCCCTCTACGGCGCTTCGTGCCATCTGTTCGGGGAAGACGCTGGCAAAGTTCTCGCGGCGGTCGTGGTTGCCCAGTCCCAACGTAACGTCGATTCCTGCCTCCCAGAGCGGCTGCAGTATGCGTCGCGCGCATTCATAGTCGCGCCGTTCGCCGTACAGGTTGGCCACGTCGCCCAGTCCCAGCACGTGGCGAGGCAGGGGACGCTGCCTGAGGATGTCGTCCACCACGCGTTGCAGCCGCTCGGGCTCGTATTCGTCCGGACTGATGTGCATGTCGGAGATGAAGGCCACGAGGGTGTCGTCGAACCCGTCGAAGCTCGGCCTTCTCCGTTTCACCCTTGGGCTTGGTGTTGGCGTGCCGGCCTGTGTGTCCAACTGCAGCATGGCTCCCTGCACGCCCAGTGCGGCCACCGAGCCGATGAAGTGTCGTCTGTCCATTTTCGGGTGTGTCTGTTCGTTAGCGTTCCTCTGCTGTTATCTGCCACGGCGCTTCGAGGGCCCAGCGCGCGCTGCGGCGTGCCAGCCGGTAGTCCTCGTCGCTTGCCTCCTCGGGCTCTCCGTGCGGCTGTGGCGTGTGTCGTTCCTCGATCCACTGCTGTGTAATCTTCAGCCGGCTGGCCTCGACGTCCACTTCAACGCCGTAGTGTCTGAGCAGCGTCTGCGTCGTAATCAGACCTTCCACCAGTGGTGCGATGCCCTCGTGCAGGTGGAATCCGTCGTGCACCAGGTGGCCGAACTTGCCGAAGCGGTCGAGCTGCGTGTAGCGCGCGTTCTGTATGCCCGTTCCGGCGGGTATGAGCAGGCTGATCGACGTTTCCTCCACGGCACGCTGACTGGCCGCATTGAGGCGGGCCCACATCTCGTCGCTCGACATGCCGCTCAGTCGCTTGAATCCCTCGCCGTAGGCCGGTGTCATCAGCCACGCCGTTGTGGCGTTCGGCACGGTCTCTTTGAGGTATTTCAGCATGTCGTCGAGGAAGGGCTGATAGGTGTCATAGTAGCGCGAACGTGAACTTTCCTGCTGCAGCACAACGATGTCCCACGGCTGGCGCGCCAGACCCTCGCGCAGCGACACGTCCTTTTCCTGTTTCCACACGCCGTCTGCCGTCGCATAGTAGTCGTACACGTAGGCCGGCTCGCCAGACTGCACGTTGCTCCAGTGGCGCTCGAGGCTGCAGCCGCCGATGTAGAGAATACCGAAGTCCACCTGCGCACCCGGCGCCAGTTCTTCGGTTAGGAACGGAACGTAGGCGAACGCGTCGCGGGCAAACGAATTGCCGATACTGAGTACACGCACGTGCGGCGCCTCGGCCATGGCCGGCAGTGCGAGCAGTGCCGCCAGTAGGATAGAGTGGAATCGTTTCATCGTAAAAGGTATTTGGTGTTGTTTTCGCTCACAAAAATACGTTTTTTCTGGCAATGGTACAAGAAAAATGCCTATCTTTGCACATGACATGCGCCGTGCCGGCTGCGGTACGACGCGCGAAAATCTAAAAACTACAGCCAAATGAAAACGAAACGACACGTACTTTTCCTCCTTGCCTGCCTTTGCGTTTTTGCCGCCTCGGCACGCAAAGGAACTGTCAGCGTAGAGAAAATCTGGGACAACGGCACGCACGCCGCCTTCACCTCGCTCATCAAGTACCGCGGCCAATACTATTGCTCCTTCCGCGAGGGCTACAGCCACATCTTCAACGCAGAGGGCGAGGCCGACGGCAAGATTCGCATTCTCCGCTCGCGCAACGGTCGGAAATGGCACACCGTGGCCTACTTCGGATGCGACAGCGTGGATCTGCGCGACCCCAAACTCTCCATTGCTCCCGACGGACGCATGATGGTGACCATCGGCGGCTCGGTCTATCGGGCTCGGCGTCACGTAAAGTCCATTCCGATGGTCTGCTTCACTGCCGACGGCACACATTTCTCGCCCTTGCAACCCATAGAAATCGACCCGAAGGCGCGAACTCCGAAGGATTGGGTCTGGCGTGTGACGTGGCACGACGGGGTGGGGTACGGCGTCAGCTACTCCAGTGCGCGTCGCGACACGCTCTCCCTGCTGCGCACCACCGATGGCATCCGCTACGATTTGGTTTGCGACATGGGCATCAGCGGTTTTCCAAACGAGACTACGCTGCGCTTTGAGCCCGACGGCACAATGCTGGCCATGGTGCGTCGCGACGGCGCAGACCGCCAAGGCTACTGGGCCGCGAGCCGGCCGCCCTACGACGAGTGGCAGTGGCAGCCCATGGGCTTCCAGGTGGGAGGACAGGACTTCGTAACCTCCGACGGCACGGTCATCTTGGCCACTCGTACGTATTTCACCCGCCATTGCAAGACCGCCCTTTTCCGTGGCACGCGCACCGGCGACTGGGAGGAAGTCTACGTTCTGCCTTCCGACGGCGACACCAGCTATCCCGGCCTTCTCATCGAGGGCGACGAAGTCTGGGTGAGTTATTACGCCTCGACAAATCAGAAAGGCAAAGCCGCCATCTATCTGGCCCGCCTTCCGCGCTCGCTTTTCGACAAGTAGTTTCTGACTTTCTGCAGCTGCCGGACGCAAAACTGCAGGTAACAAAAAAAACATCAACTTCTTCACAGAAGCTGATGCTCACCTTAAAAATCTAATACCATGAAAAACACTTTCGCGGTGCGTACGGGACTCGAACCCGTGACCCCATGCGTGACAGGCATGTATTCTAACCAAGCTGAACTAACGCACCATAAAATCAAAGAGCGGCAAACGAGACTCGAACTCGCGACCCCGACCTTGGCAAGGTCGTGCTCTACCAACTGAGCTATTGCCGCGTTGCGGCTCTGTGGGTAGAGATGGATTCGAACCACCGAAGGCGTAAGCCAGCAGATTTACAGTCTGCCCCATTTGGCCACTCTGGTATCTACCCAGTCTTGCTGGCGCCGCATCGGAAGTGACTCCTGCGGGATTCAAACCCACAACCTTTTGATCCGTAGTCAAATGCTCTATTCAGTTGAGCTAAGGAGCCGTCCCATCATGTCCGTGGGCGCTGACGGATTCGAACCGCCGACCCTCTGCTTGTAAGGCAGACGCTCTGAACCAGCTGAGCTAAGCGCCCAAAACTTCAGCGACATTGCCGACCTCTCCAGGTCTTCGCTTTCGTTTTGCGACTGCAAAGGTACGGCAATTTTTTATTCCTGCAAAACATTTCTCGTTTTTTTTCGAAAAAAAGTTTTTTCCCGTTTTCTTTTCTGTTTTTCGCGCCTTGCAAATGACTCCGCTCCTATCTGTTTTGCGCACGCGTAATATTATATAAGGTGTATGTCGGCACAGACCGCTAGAAACATACGGGGGAAATTGGGATGTTTGATTTAAAAAACGTATATTTGCAGGGAAATTCAAAAAAACACGCTGTATGAAATACACAACTCTTGGACACACCGACATCCGCGTCTCGCGTATCTGCGTGGGCTGCATGTCGTACGGACGGCCATCGGCCGACTTCCATCTGTGGACACTCGGCGAAGATGAGACGCGACAGATGGTAAAGCACGCGCTCGACTTGGGCGTGAATTTCTTCGACACGGCCAACAGCTATTCCCACGGCACGAGCGAGGAGTTCCTGGGCTCGGCACTGCGGCGGCTGGGCGTCAGACGCGAAGATGTGGTGCTTGCCTCGAAGGTTTACTTCAACGACGGAATGCTTTCGCCGCAGGCCATTCTGCGCGAGATAGACGGCACGCTGCGCCGCCTGCAGTCCGATTACCTCGATCTCTACCAGATACATCGCTTCGACTACACGACGCCCATCGAGGATACCATGCAGACGCTTGATTCCCTTGTGCGGCAGGGCAAGGTGCGGGCCATCGGAGCCTCGGCCATGTACGGCTACCAGTTCCACAACATGCAGGTTTGTGCCGAACGCAACGGCTGGACGATGTTCTCCACCCTGCAGAATCACTACAACCTGCTGTACCGCGAGGACGAGCGCGAGCTGATTCCCGTGGCCGAGCAGTACGGCGTCTCGCGCATCCCGTATTCGCCGCTGGCTGGCGGCCATCTTTCGCACCGCGGTTGGGAGAGCGGTACGAAACGTAGCGACACAGACACTAATATCCGCAACAAATACGACCGCGCCAAGGAGAACGACCTCGAAATCATAGAGCGCGTGGCTCAAATCTCGGAGCAGTTGGGCGTCTCCATGTCGCAGGTGGCACTGGCGTGGCAGTTCAAACGCGGCGTGGCAGCGCCCATTGTCGGCGCCACCAACCCGAAACATTTCGACGACGCCGTTGCCTCCGTCGATCTCACACTCACCGACGACGAAGCTGCCTTCCTCGAGTCGCCCTATCGGCCGCACGAAATTGTCGGACCGCGCTGAAAAAAGAGAAAGCTATGAAGAAAGCATTGGATTTCCTACGTCAGCACGTAGAAGTTGCCTTCGCCACCTGCGAGGCCGACCGCCCAAAGATTCGCGTCTTTCAGATAATGAAGATAGACGGCACAGACCTCTTTTTCGCCACCTCGCCCCGCAAGGAAGTCTATCGCCAGTTGCAAGCGAATCCCAACGTGGAGATTCTGGCCAGCGACGGCCCGATTTCTGTTCGCTGCGTTGGCCGTGCCGTTTTCGACGTCGACGACGCCACCCAGCGCTGGATATACGAACACAACGACGTGTTGCCGCGTCTCTATCCCGCTTACGACCAGATGGCTTACTTCCGCCTGCCCATCCGGCAACTGGACTATTACGACCTCCGACCTACGCCGCCGCTGCTCCAACACTTCGAGATGTAGGCTTACTCCTTTAGTATGCTTAGCCGGGAGCGCATGCCGACGATTTCCTGCACGTTGTTGATGAGGCTGATGACGCCGATCGTTGTCAGGAGGGCGAGTGCCGCGGCGGTAATGAGGCGCGAATTGTCGGCCAGCCAGAGCAGCCAGGTATGCTGCGGGCTGAATGAGAAGAGCGGCACGCTGGCGGGCGTGGAGAGCAGAAACGCGAGGGCGGCAGCGCCGCTGATGATACCCACCACGAAGGCTGTGGCCACGGCCATCCGGTAGCGTCGGATGGTGGCTTCCTGCTGCTGTTTGACGTATTCCACGGCATCCAGTCGCTGATTGAGGCGTGCCATGAATTCCGGCGCATCGTCGAAATGTGGTTTCTGGGCGAGGAAAAGTTCCTCGAGTTCTTTATCTTTTGTCATTTAACCGTTCTTTTAGTTTGTCGCGCCCTCGCGAGAGTTGTTTCTTGACGGCATCCTCCGAATTCTCCGTGATGGCGGCAATTTCGCGGATGCTGTAGCCGTTGAGATAGTACAGCGTAATGGCCGAGCGCTCCTTTGGCGGCAGGGTTCGCAGGGCAAGGTAGAGCGTCTGGTGCTCGAAGCTACTGTCGGCCGACGCGTCGGCGGCGAGTATGCGTGCCTCGTCGATGCTCTCCGTGACGCGTTGGCTGGCTTTGTGGTTCAGGAAGTTGTTGTAGGCTATCCTGAAGAGCCACGAGCGGAAGCGCCCGGTTTCTTGGTATCCGGCCGATGAAAGGTAGGCTTTCACCAGTGCATCCTGTGCCAGGTCGTCGGCGTCATTTTTGTTGCCGCAGCAGAGGGCGAGCAAGAAACCTCTCAGGGCTTCCTGCTCGCGTTCCACATGGGTGATGAATGCCTCGCGCGTCACTTAGCTCTCGGGTTGTTGTGTCAGTACCTTCTCTTCTGCGTCCAGTTCCTTGGCCAGCATTTTCTTTCCTATCGCGAAGTTGATGAGAAAGGATATGCCAATGGCCAGCAGCATCAGGCCGATGACGATGAACCCCGGTGCGTCAGCTGCGCCTCCAATGTTGTTTGCGCGGAGATAGACCGCAAAGGCTATAGCTCCGAGGCCAGTAATTGTGGCGAGTGTGCCCCACAGCAGTTTTGTCAGCAGTCTTTCCTTCAGCAGTCTCCTTTTGGGCGAGAATTTCTTCAGCAGGTCCTCGATGTCCGTCTCGGCGTTTTTCTCGATAGCGGCCAGAATGATTTGTGTGCGCCTGTTGGTTTCATTCATCTTCATGCGGACAATGAGCCAGACAAGCGCGATGGGGAGTACGCCGCACACGAAAATAGGAAAAAGGTATTTAATTACATGTTCCATAGTCCTTCTTGTTATTTGTATGGTTAAACATTTTGTTTTTTCGAACCGGTTACATACAAATAACAGGCAGGAGGGACAGAAGGTGACGTGGCCGGCGATTTTTTATTCTGCGTCGGGTTGCTGACCGTCGTGCGCCTTCCACATACATTCGGTAAGCCGCATGTCGGTGAACGCGGCTGTGAAGGACGATTCCTCGGGCGAGCAGGCGTAGATGCCAAATCTGATTTCGTCTGCGGCAGCAAACATGTGGCAAACGCGCATTTGGGAGAATGAAATGCCGTCGGCCGAGCACTCGATGCAGAAGTCGTCTTCGCGGCGCGACAGGCGGTACCACATGGTCTTCACGTCGGCGGCAATGGCCGTCGTGGCCCAGTCGGAGTAACCATTGTTGGTGGCTACGCTGCCGAGGTGCTGAAACTCTTCGTTCTCGTATTCGACCGACGCTTTCAGCCAGTTGTCGCTGTCCAGATACATGACGATGCCGCACTGGTCGAAGCGCTGGTGGCTCTGCGTGAAGTCGGTTTTCACCACGAAGGAGAAGAATTTCTGCCGTGTGGCGAGTTGCAGCACGGGCGCGTTGTCGTTGCGGAAGTGGTAGTATGTGCGTTGCCACAGGTCGGTGTGCGGCGCAGTGGTGATGAGCAGTGTGTCGCCCTTCGTCTCATAGGCGGCAGGCTGGCGTGTCCACTGCAACTGGGTGAGGTCCATGCGCCCGTCTCCGGCAATTGCGGTTACCACGGCGTCCGGCGCGTCTGTGTCTGTCGATTTCGGTGCCTGATTCTCACATGCAGCCAGCGCGAAGCCGAGGGCCAGCGAGGCAAAAAACAGTCTCTTCATAGTCGTTTTTTTATTGTTTTGCTACAAAGTTACGAAATATTCTGCATCCGGCGTACTTTCTGCGTCGAAAAGCAGAATTGTCTGCCATTGCCGCCCGTTTTCCGCCCGAAGCGTTTGCAGTGTGGAAATAAAGTTTTATCTTTACCGCAAAAATCAGCGTATGACACTACAGGAGGCCATTGCCGTGCGGCACAGCGTACGGGCGTACACCGAGCGTCCGCTGGAGGCTGACGCCGTGTGGCAGTTGCAGCAGCGCATAGAGGAACTGAACTCCGACGGGCTGCTGCATGCGCAGTTGGTGTGCGGCGAACCGAAGGCTTTCAGCGGCCGGCTGGCGCGGTACGGCCGATTCCGTAACGTGCGGAACTACATCGTCATGGCTGGCCGCCGCGGCGACGGCCTCGACGAGCGCATCGGCTACCGCGGCGAGCTGTTGGTGCTGCTGGCGCAAACCTTGGGACTGAACACCTGCTGGGTGGGAATCAGCTACTCGAAGGTGCCAGGCACGTATGCCTTGGCCGACGACGAGGCCATCGGCGCCTACATTGCCATCGGCTACGGCCAGACGCAGGGAGTGACGCACCGCATAAAGAGCGTGGCGCAGGTAAGCAATGCTGACGACCGGACGCCGCAGTGGTTCCGCCGCGGCGTGGAGGCTGCACTGCTGGCTCCCACAGCGCTCAATCAGCAGCGTTTCCACTTCGATTACCTCGGCCAGCAGAACGGGCGGCACTGCGTGCGGGCACGCAGAGGACGTTCGCTGGTGGGATTCTCGCAGTTGGATTTGGGAATTGCGAAGTGTCATTTCGAAATTGCGGCGGGTGGCAACAATTTCGACTGGGTGTGATAATTTGAATGTGATGTGTGACAATGCAAGACGCGGAGTTTTATAACGACAAGGATAAGGCCGCCGGCCTGCTGAAACCGCTGATGCCGCTGCTGGCGACGGCCTACGGCCTGGCGGTTATCTACGTGACAGCGCTGCCGCTCGACGGCGAAAATCTAGGCATCGTGGGCGAGATGCTGACGTGGCTGCTCTCGTTGGCGGCTATCGGGCTGACGCTGCTGCTCGTGCATCGTGTGGAACCGGAGTTGTTTCCTGCGGCCCGGCAGTTTTCGCTCCGGTGGCCCAAGGTTTCCATCGTAGGCCTTTTGCTGCTGGCGCCTCTGCTGATGGTTGTGAAGGAGTATATCGTTTTGGGCATCACGTCGCAGATGCATCCCGTGGCGTTGGAGCCGATGTCGTGCACGGCAGCCGAACTGCGCGAAGACCTGCTGTCGGGCGTACATGCTGTGCTGCTTGCGCCCGTGCTCGAGGAACTGTGTTTCCGACAGCTGGCCATCTCGCCTTTCCGCCGACGTGGCGCACAGGTGGCCGTCTGTGTGCTGATGGCCATCCTGTTCGGCATCCTCCACGTGCGCAACTTTCCCGGCGCCTTCATCAGCGGCTTGTTCTACGGGCTGGTGTTTGTCTGGTCGCGAAGCATCTGGTGCAGTGTGGTACTCCATGCCGGTAGCAACCTCTCGGCCACGCTCTTGGCCGTTTACAGCTGGCTGCAGTTGGGCGACGTGCAGACGACCCGTTTGCCGGTCATCTTCCTGCCCGATGCGAAGTTCATCGTCGGCAGTATGGCCTTGGCCGCCGTGGGACTCGTGCTGCTGATGCGGAAAAAGAAGGAGTAAAACGAATTGTTTAACATATAATACGTAAGTTTATGAAAGTCATGATTTTACAGGCCTCTCCGCGAGCCAATGGCAACACCGCTTGGATGGCGGACGAGTACAAGAAGGCAGCCGAGGCTGCAGGCCACGAAGTGACGCTGGTGAACGTCGCACGCAAGAAGATTGCAGGCTGTCTGGCCTGTGAGTACTGTCACAACAAGGGCAACGGCGCTTGCATCCAGAAAGACGACATGCAGGAACTCTATCCGCTGATGGCCGAAGCCGAGGCGCTGGTGCTGGCCGGTCCCATTTATTACTTCACACTCTGCGCGCAACTGCAGGCGCCCATACAGCGCATGTACTGCGTCAACAGTCCCGCCAAGGTGAAAAAAATGGCGCTGCTCGTGTCGTCTTACTCTCCTGGCGTTTACGACGGAGCCACCGCCGAGTTCCGCGATATTTGCAACTACTGGAAAGCAGAGAACATGGGCATGGTAACTGCCAAATTCGACGAGCAGAAGACCGACGAGACGAAGCAGAAGATCGTGGCCCTCGTGGAGAAACTGTAAATCCTCGTGTAGCGGTCGGCAGAAGATATGAGACAGGAAATAGACCCCAAGGAGACTTCTCGGGCGCAAGCCTTCGCATTGTGGATGAAATCGCCGATGCCGATGGTGACGGTGGTCAAGACGTTCGACGTGACGCATCTCCGCCGTGTCTGCAAGCGCCGCAGGCTGAAGTTTAACATGCTCTTGTGCTGGTGCATAGGGCGAGCGGCCAGTCAGATGGACGAATTCTACTTGCTTCCCATCGGTGACAAGTTGTACAAGTTCGACCGCCTTGGCATCAACGTCATCGTGGAAAATGCAGCGGGAGGCATCAGCAGTTGCGATATCCCCTTCAGCAACAATCTGGAGCAGTTCGGCCGCGACTACGACTTGCTGACGCAGCAGGCCGCCCGCGAGTGCCGCGACATCACCGACGCGGAAGCCATGGTTTTCGGCACGTCGGCCGTGGTGGCCACCGAGCTGGACTGCATCGTCAACCAGTACTCGGGGATTTTCAACAATCCGTTTTTCGCGTGGGGCCGTTATCGCCGCAGCTGGTTCAGGACGAAACTGAGGCTCTCCCTTCAGTTTCATCACGCTCAGCTGGATGGCAAACAGGCTGCGCTGTTTCTGGAGAAGTTGCAACAGGCAATGAATGAGATGTAATAAAGAGTAGGAAAAATGAAACGTGTAATTGTCATTTCCACCAGCCTGCGACGTGGCTCCAACAGCGATATGCTGGCCGAGCGCTTTGCCGCCGGAGCCAAGGATGCCGGCCACGAGGTGGAGAAACTGACGCTTGTCGGCAAGGATATCCAGTTCTGCCGCGGCTGTATGGCCTGTCAGAAACTGGGCCGCTGCGTCATCCAGGACGACGTGAACGCCATCATGGCGCGCGTACTCGAGTCGGACGTGGTGGTGTGGGCCACGCCAATTTATTATTACGAGATGAGCGGACAGATGAAGACGCTCATCGACCGCATGAATGCCATGTACGAGCAGGACTACCGCTTCCGCGACGTCTATTTGCTCACGACGGCGGCCGAGGACGAAACCGAGACTCCCAAACGCGCAGAGGCGGGACTGACGGGCTGGACGGACTGCTATCCGAAATGTCGGCTCGCAGGTACGCTCTTTTGCGGCGGCGTGAACGATGCGCGCGAGATTGAGGGAAATCCCAAGCTCGACGAGGCTTATGCCATGGGGCAGCGTGTGTGATATGACGGCCCGGAAGCGTCCCACCATCCTCTTCCTCCACGGCTTCTACGCCAGCGGACAGTGTGTGCCAGCCGTGGCACTGCGAGAGGCATTCGAGGGCAGGGCAGCGGTGCTCTCGCCCGACCTGCCTTTGCACCCGCGTGAGGCGCTCGCCCTCATCCGCCGGCTAGCCGACGACGTGCAGCCGACACTCTTGCTGGGCAACAGCTGCGGAGCGTTCTACGCCCAGATGCTGGCGCCCGAACTTGGCATCCCGGCTCTGCTGGGCAATCCGCACTTCCGGATGACGGAGTTTCTGCGGCCGCGCGTGGGCGAACAGCAATACAAGTCGCCGCGCGCCGACGGCCGCCAGCAGTTTTTTATCGACGAGGCGCTGATAACTGAGTTCTCGGAGCTGGAAGCCACGCAATTCAGCCGTTGCAGGGCTGATTTCCGCGACCGTGTGTGGGGACTCTTCGGCGAGCAGGACACGCTGGCACACTTCGAACCCCTGTTTTTGGAGCATTACACGCGCTCGTTCCACTTCCCCGGAAATCATACGCCCACGGCGGAGGAGGTGCGCGCATGGTACGTACCGCTGGCCGAGCGTATGCTGGCCGAAACGACACCCGTAGAATGAACGCACGCGAACTCCTGATTTCCGGCCGCCGCTGCCGTCTGTATGCCACCGACGCAGCAGAATTCCTGCTCGTTCAGCCCGTTGACAGGCAGGAGCTCGCCACGCTGGACGACGAGGTGGCAGCCATCCGTGCATTTCGCGTGGCGCCTTTCGGTCTGGCGGCTTTCGAAATTGCCGACTGGCAGCACGAACTCTCGCCGTGGGCAGCACCGCCGGTCTTCGGTAAGGTGCCTTTCGGCGACGGAGCGGAGCAGACGCTGGCTTTCGTCGTCGAGCAACTGCTGCCGCACCTCTCGGACGCAGGTTTCTACAGCGCAGAGCGGATGTCGTTGCTGCTGGGCGGATACTCGCTGGCCGGGCTTTTTGCCCTGTGGGCTGCGTATCAGACTGACCTATTCTGCGGCATCGCAGCCGCCTCGCCATCGGTGTGGTTTCCGGGCTGGACGGACTATGCTGCTACGCGTTGCTCGCAGGCCGAGGCCGTCTATTTGAGTCTCGGCGACCGCGAGGAACACACGCGCAACCCGCTGATGCGACAGGTGGGCGACGCCATACGGTGGCAACACCAGCTGATGGAACAGCAGACGAGGAGCACCACGCTCGAGTGGAACGCCGGCAACCACTTTGTCGATGCCGAGAAACGTATGGCGCGAGGCTTCGCGTGGCTGATTGGCACGCTGCGGAAAAAACGTTGAAAGCGTCTGGCTATGGAGGTGACCAATCTTCTGACATGTTGCGACCGGCAGCAACTGAGGCAGTGGCTCGAGGCAAATCATGCTTCGGAGCGCAGTTGCTGGGTGGCCTGCAGTCGTTCTAAACAGCCTGTGCCGAACACACTGCCGTATCTCGACATCGTGGAGGAAGCCCTGTGCTTCGGATGGATAGATTCTACGCTGAAGAAACTGCCCGACGGCCGTCTGGCACAACGCCTCTCGCCCAGGCGGAAGGGCAGCCACTGGACGGAACTCAACCGCGAGCGCTGCCGACAACTGGAAGCGCGCGGACTGATGACGGATGCGGGCCGCCGCGCCCTAAATGCCGCAGGTGGGAAATAAAATTGCTAAGCAAGAATCAGGTCGGATGGGACGCCCAGCATGTGGTGAATGCTGCGGGCCACGTCAAAGCTCAGCGGTCGGCGACCATGCAGCAGGTCGCTAAACATAGTGGGAGAGAGGCCAATCAGCGGTGCGGCGTCCTTCTGCTTGTATCCTTTGCGTCGTAGTGCGCTTTTAATCTCAGCCACCAGCGTCGGACTTACGCGCCATGCTCGCGGTTCCTCGCGGCATTCCCATTCGTAAACGGCGTTGCTCAAGGTCTTATATTCGGCCATGTCTTCGGCGCACAGGTTGTCCATGCCGCCTAAGGCCGTTCCTTTCTGAATCAACGCTTCCAGCCGCGCGTCGCACATCTCGTATTGTTTTTCGCCTCTTATTTTCATGTTAAATGCTTTTGATATCTTTTATTCTGTCGTATTCTGCGTGTGTCCCGACGAATCGTAGGTGCATGTCGCCGGCGAAGAAAACGACTACGGCAACGGTGCGAAATTTATTGCCGCCGATGTTGAAGACGTAGCGGTCGTTTCCTACATAATCTGCAGCTGGGAAAGTCTTTTTCAGGTCGGCGTGCGAAGTCCAGTCGCTCGTCTCCACCAGTTCGGCCCATCTTGTCAGCGCTTCCTTTGCTTCGGGATGTTTTTTCCAGAACGCCACCAGCATTTTATATTTGAAGAGTCTCATCTGCGTCTTTCTCGTTGCAAAAGTACGAAATAGTTCGCAAATACGTGAAGTTTCTTGCGCATTTTTTTTGCTTTCGCACTTCATCTGTACAAAAAAACGCGCCTCCTACGGTTGTGGAGGCGCGTGGTATCTGATTTCCGACGTGCGTTATGCAGCGTCTGTGCGTTGTTTCTTCCTGCGCCACAGCGCTACGGCTATGGCGGCGAGGGTGAGCACGGCCAGCACGCAGAGGGCCACGTAGGCGATGGCCTCGGTGGTATGGACGGTCTGCGGGTCGAATGTAAGTACCAGCTGATGTGTGCCAGCCGGCACGCGCACGGCGCGCAGCACGTAGTCTGTGCGGCCGATTTCTGTCGGCTGGCCGTCGAGCGTGGCTGTCCAGCTGGGATAGTATATCTCGCTCAGCACCACGATGCCGCCCGTCTGCGACGTCACTTGGTACGTGAGGCGGTTGGCCTCGTAACCTGTGAGCACCACGCTGGCTGCGCTGTCGGGTGCGGTTTCCACCTGTCCGAGCACGGATTCGAAGCGCTTGTCGGCCACTGCGGTGTGACGCGGGTCGATGAGGTGCAGCGAGGCGATTTCGGTGTCGGCGTCGCCCACATACTGGATGCGGTCTACAAACCAGCCGTTGCCGTAGGCGTGCGGGTTAGGCACGGGTGCGGTGCGGTCTTCGGCCACAGGGAGTATGATGTACTTGGTGTTGAGCATATTCAGCACGGGGAAGAGGCTGTCGCCGCGGACCGTTGAGAGGTCGCCCTTGGTTTCGACAATGGCATTGCGCACGCGCGACATTTCAGAAATAATGTGCTCGTCGATGAGTTCCTGGTATCGGCGGAGCTTTGCGGCGTGATAGCCGCCTACGCTCTTGTGGTAGTAAGAGGTGGTATTATCGTTGAAAGTGCTCACGCTGAGGTTCAGTACGCGGTAGTAGCGCGCGGTGTCGGAGAGAATTACCTCGTCGGTGGTCGTCTTGGGGAAGCTCTGCGCGTTGGTTTGCGGCTGCGAGAACATGGCATCGTTGAGGTAGCGCTTGTTCACGCCCCACATGTCAATGAGGCAGAGGGCTGTGATAAGCAGCACTGCGGGCAGTTGTTTCAGTTTGGCGAAGCGTGCCAGCAGCAAAACGAGCGTTCCCAGTGCGATGATGACAACGCTGCGCAGTGCGTCCGACGTGAACATGGCGCGACGCATCTCGGCCATGTTGGCGAGAATGCCGCTTGCCATATCCTGTGGGATGTAGCCGGCCTGCACGTACTGCGCCATGTAGAGACGGTCCGACGAGCTGACATAATTGCCGAAGAACACGTCGGGCATCAGCCAGAAGAGCAGTGCCGCGCCGCCCGTCAGCCCGAGGCTGACCCAGAGTGCCTTGACTGGCGATTTCTCGGGCGCGTCGAACCATTGTTTCAGCGCCAGCATGGCCAGCAGCGGAATGGTGAATTCGGCAATGACGAGGATGCTGGAGACGGTGCGGAACTTGTCGTACATCGGCACATAGTCGAGAAAGAAATCGGTGAAGGGCATAAAGTTTTTGCCCCACGAGAGCAGCACGCTCAGCACCGTGGCAGCCAGCAGGCACCACTTCATAGGTCCGCGCACGATGCATAGTCCCAGCACAAAGAGCAGCATCACGAAGGCGCCCACATACACGGGGCCGCTGGTGCCCGGCTGCTCGCCGAAATACTGTGTGAAGGCGCGATAGACCGGCGTGTACGACGGATTGGCCTTCTCCATGGCTGTCTTGTTGCTGGCCAGCGGAACACTGGCGCCGCCCTTGGTATTTGGCACGAGCAACGTCCATGTCTCGCCGATGCCGTAGCTCCAGTGGGTGATATACGAGCGCTCCAGCCCGCTGCTTGTCTGGTCGGCCGGGTCTTTCGTCTTTTGCGTCAGCTCACTCTTGCCACGCATGCTCTCTTTCGAGTATTCCCACGTATGATAGAGGTTACTCAGATTGATGCACACGCCCAGCATTCCGCCAACTGCGAAAGCTGCCGTGCCGGCCATCCAACGACGCAGTTGGCGCGTGCGAATGGCGTCGATGAGCCACGCAAGGCACATCAGACCTATGACAAAGAGGAAGTAGTACGACATCTGCACGTGGTTCGAGAGCACTTGTAGCGCCGTGAAGAGTCCCGTGCATACGATGCCTGGCAGATATTTGCCTCGGTAGCACAGCACCAGACCCGCTATTGTGGGCGGGATGAAGCAGAGCGTCAACAATTTCCAGATGTGACCCGCTGCAATGATGATGAAATAGTAGCTCGAGAAAGCCCAAAGCACCGCACCCAAGGCGGCCATCCATGCGCGGAAGTCGAAGGCGCGCAGCAGAATGTAGAATCCCAGCAGCATCATGAAAACGTAGGATGCCACCTGCGGCAGGCCCAGCTGGTAGCACTTCTCGATGCGGCTCAGCGTGTCCGTGCTCGGGTAGGAGGGACTCATCTGGTAGGTCGGCATACCGCCGAAGAGCGTGTTCGTCCAGCGCGTGCGCTCGCCGTTGTGGGCTGCGCGGTACTGTTCCATCTCTATGCTGCTGCCGATTGCTGCCGTGTGGTCGTGCCCCGTGAGCACCAGCCCGTCGCGGATGGGCTGGAAGAAGTAGGCAATGCTGACGGCAACAAAGAAAACGATGGCCGCCAGGTCGGGAATAAGACGTTTGTAGTTCATAGTTTCGGAGTGGTGTGTGATAGAAATCTCGTTTCGGAGCCTGCTGTCTGCAAACAAAGAAGCCGCAGACGGGCTGCGGCTTCTTTCTTATCAGCAAGGGACTGCCGCGTTTTTACTTGCGCAGACCCAGAGCTTTCACGATGGCACGATAGCGTTCGATGTCGCGCGTCTTCAGATACTTCAGAAGGCTACGACGCTTACCTACGAGGCCCGTCAGTGCACGCTCCGTGCTGTGGTCCTTGCGGTTCTGCTTCATGTGCTCGGTCAGGTGCTTGATGCGGTGCGTAAAGAGCGCAATCTGGCTCTCGGCGCTGCCCGTGTCTGTGGCACTCTGGCCGTACTGAGTGAAAATCTCTACTTTCTTGGCTGAATCCAAATACATAATTTTTTGTGTATTGAAGTGTAACTTGTTTGTCGTGCAGCCGCCTCTCTTTTGGGACTGCCTCGCAAATGCGGGTGCAAAGATACGAAGATTTTTTGAATCCGCAAGATGTTTTCAGAGAAAAATGAGCCTTCTTCCTCTGGCAGGCGCGTTCATGTTTGTGGAATTTGCCCTGCGATGGCTGCAACAATCAGTCTGTCGTGGGAACAAAAGGCGGCGTCAGCAATTCAAGTGACGGGTCGTACGTGTCGGAGAAAAGAAGGTAGGTGTTTGCTGTTTCCGAAAGTTGAAGTTGTCCGTCGCGAAAGTCGAACGTCTTCGACTTGCCCAGTTTGTTCGCATATGTCCTGCTAAAAGGATCGGAGTCGCCCACCTTTGTTGCGATAAAATCATTGCCCCAAATGAGACTGTTTCCTATGATTCTAAAACTCACAGAGAAAGAATTTGCTCCGAATCTCCCTTCTGCTCTCCCTATTTGTTCTTTGAACGAAACAGTGTATCGCGGGTTGCCCACGCCATTTCCCACCTCCGTATATTTCCCATCTTCGGCGTATCCCGCCAGATACCACTTGTTCTTCTGCAACGCCGCTGCCTTTGCCGACGGATCTCCTTCATCGTCGCTGCACGAACTTAGGAATGGGATTGCCACGATGGCAACTGCCATGATTGCAAAAAATAGGTTCTTTTTCATGCTTTTAGAAATTTGGGTGTAAATCTCTGCAAAAATACTGAAGTAAATTTTATTGTCCAAGTATCTTTCATAAAAATAATACATTCGTGGCATCTTTTTTTACTCGACAAGCGTGAACGCGAAGAACGAAAAGACGGAATTTGACAAGCAAATTCCCTACATTGCAGTGTTCGCGTTTAGATCTTCGCGATTTTGCAGTAGGGAATTTGCTTGTCAAATTCCGTTTGTGGCGTAGTGCATCGTGCTTCCGCTCGTCAGCAGGGGCGTTTGGTGGGCAGGTGGAAGACCTGCTGCACCTCGCGCATGGCCTCGGGCGTCATGCCGTCGGGCTCGGAACCCATGGAACGGGCGCACATATAGATGTTGGCGGCTTTGCAAAGCACGTCGGTCTGGTCGAAGGCGTCCATGATGTCGGTGCCGACGGCCACGGTGCCGTGTTTCTCCCACAGCACCACGTCGTGCTCCTTTATCTGTTCCAGTGTGGCGTCGGCCAGCTCTACGCTGCCGGGCAGTTTGTACGGCACGATGCCGATGCCCAGCGGTGCGAAGGCCAGCGTCTCGGGTATCATGCTCCAGAGCACGCGCGTCATCTCGCCGGGGCGCAGAAAACGCTGTATGTGGCTCATGGCTACGAGCTCGATGGGATGGGTGTGGAGCGTGGCCTTGTAGGTGCTGCCCGTGCCAAGCAGGTAGTCTTGCAGTGCCAAGTGCGACGGCAGCTCGCTGGTGGGCATCACCGGCAGGTCGGCGATGATTTCGTACGAGGCGCAGTCGGGGCAGATGCGTATGACGGAGCCGTTCTGCATGGGTTGGCGTGCGAGGTCACGCATGCGCTTGCCGGTGCCTTTGACGTAGAAAAACTTGCCGCGCAGGTTGGGCAGTGTCTTGCCGATGGGCTGTGCCGGAGCCAGTGCGGGCAGGGCGGCCATTTCGGTGTCTGCGAACTCGGTAATGTTGACGGTGATGTTGCCGCCGTTGCGCTCGGCCCATCCTTTTTGCCACAGATAGCCGGTCACTTCGGCCACTTGTTCTATCACCTCGCGCAGGGCGGGGCGTGAATCCAGAATGCTGCTCATACGCTTACAGAAGTTGAGGCACGAAGGTGCTGAAGATGAGAATGATGATTCCACACACGAGCACTGCGATGGTCTTAGGCGAGCAGCCTTTCCACTCCTTCAGAATGATGCCCCACACGTTGGAGAACGTGACGTTGAGCGCCATGAGGATGCAGAACGACAGGGTGTCCATGGTGCCGCCGGCCTCGAAAAACGAGCGCCCGAGCGAGAGACCGAAGAATTGGCTGTACCAAAGTGCACCGGCCAGGCAGCAGAAAAGCAGGTTGTTGGCCCAGACGCTGGTCTTTCCGTAGTCTGCCCATGTGTGATTCTTCTGGTTCTGATAGAAGCAATAGCAGGCGTTGGTGAGGAAACCGCCCAGCGTAACGAGCAATGTGGCAGGCAGCGTGCGATACATGTCGGGTGTGGCGTCGAAGTGTATGCCTTTGCCGAACTCCAGACCCACGTTGAAGCAACCGCTCATAAAGCCGGCCAGCAGTGCGATGGCCAGTCCTTTCGGGAAGTTGAAGTCCTTCACCGCTGCTTTCTTCTCTTCGTCGGAGAGGGAAGCCGACTTCATGCTGCCGGCTACGCCTATGACGGCGATGCCGACGAGTGTCACAACGACGCCCATGATGACGGCGAAGGTGAGCGACTCGAGGGCGCCAAGTTCGGGGAAGAACATGTTAAGCAGCACGGGGCCCATGATGGTACCCAGAGCGGCGCAGGTGCCCAGTGCAATGGACTGTCCGAGCGCCACGCCGAGGTAGCGCATCGAGAGTCCGAACGTGAGTCCGCCCACGCCCCACAGCACGCCGAAGAAAATTGTCATCCAGAAGTTGAACGACGGTGCGGCAGCAAACAGGCCCAACAGGCTCTCTCCTGCCGGAACGGCCAGCAGTGCGCCCAGCAGCGGGAACAGCAGCCAGGCAAACACGCCTTGCACTATCCAGTAGCTCTCCCAGCTCCACTGCCGCACGCGGTTGATGGGAACGTAGCTGCTCGACTGGCAGAACGCGCCCACTGCAATTATCAGTAGTCCGATGATGATATTCATAGTTGTGGACTTTTATTTGTTCGTTTATCGCTTGCTCTGTACGTTTTTCTCGTAGCTCTCAATCTCGGCAATGAAGTCGGCACCCACGGGCACGTCGTTGCGCAGGCAGAATTCGTCGTACACTGCGTTCCAGGGCAGCGCTTTGGCTTCCTCCAGCAGCGCGAGGCTCTGGAATCCCTTGCCTTCGAGTTCATATTTGCCGATTTGGGCCGTAGGCTCGAGCAGTGCGCGAGTCATGCACTTCTGTGCGGCGCGCGAACCGGTGACGTATGCGCCCACACGGTTGATGCTTCCGTCGAAGTAGTCGAGGCCGTAGTGTACGCGGTCCATCGCTTTGGCGCGCACAATCTCCTGGAAGAGTTCGAGCGTGGGGTCGTCCATCAGCGTCACGTGGTCTGAGTCCCAACGGACGGGACGGCTCACATGGAGCATCAGTTCGGGCACGAACTGCAGCACGGCGCTTACCTTGTCGGCCGGGCTCTCGGTGGGATGATAGTGCCCCGTGTCGATGGTCAGAATCTTGTTGTTCTTCGAGGCGTATGCCGTGTAGAAGTCGTGGCTGCCCACGGTGAAGCTCTCCAGTCCGATGCCGAACACCTTGCCTTCGATGCAGTCTTTCATCATCGGCTGCGGCTTGGCGAAGATTTCGTCGAGCGACTCCTTCAGCAACTGGCGGTAGAGATAGTGGTTCACGCTCTGGTCTTTGCAGCCGTCGTGCACCCAAAGGTTCATGATGCAGGCGTCGTTCTGAGCCTCGCCCATGGCGTTGGCGATGTCGCGGCAGCGCTTTGTATGTTCGATCCAGAAATCGCGGATTCCCTTGTCGGGATTCGAGAGCGAGAGGTTGCCGCTCTTCGGGTGCGAGAAGGACGTGCTGTTGAAGTCGAGCTTCGTATTGTTCTCCTTGCCCCAGTCAATCCAGCTCTGGAAGTACTCGACCGTCACTTCGTCGCGGTCCACCACTTTTCCCTTGAAGTCGCCGTAGATTTCGTGCAGGTTGAGTCGGTGCGTGCCGGGTATCAGACTTTTGGCCTTGAGTATGTCGGCGCGCAGTTCGTCTATGTTACGAGCCTTACCGGGGTAGTTGCCCGTGCTTTGTATGCCTCCCGAGAGAGCTCCGGCCTGCACTTCGAAGCCGGCCACGTCGTCGGCCTGCCAGCAGTGCATGGAGAGGTGGAAGTCCTGCAGTTGGGAGATAACTTTCTCTGTGTCGATGCCAAACTCGGCATAGCGCTCTTTGGCCACTTCGTAGGCCTTCTGAATTTGTTCGCTTTTCATTTCCTTGAGTTTATTAGTTATTCAATCAGTTTGTTATTTGCTGAATTTCTGGAATCGTGCGTAGGCCTCGTCCCACTCTGCGGTGTGATGAGGCTCGTAGCGCTTCATTTCTATGCTCTGAGCTATGATACGCCGCATGTCGAAGATGTCGTTCACCACGCCTGCTGCCTTGGCCTGCAGCATGATGTTGCCGATGGCTGTTCCCTCCACGGGGCCGGTGAGCACCGGCATGTCGATGCTGTCGGCTGCCATCTGCATGAGGTTGCGATTGTACGTGCCGCCGCCGATGACGTGCAGTTTCTCGATGGGGAAGGGTGCCAGTTCCTTCAGATAGCCCAGCACCTGGCGATAGCGCAACGCGAGGCTTTCGAAGATGCAGCGTGCCGTCTGCTTGTATCCCTCGGGCACCGGCTGTCCTGTCTCCTGACAGAACGAGGCGATGGCCTGCACCATGCTCTCGGGGTTGGCGAAGCGTGGGTCGTCGGGGTTGATGAGCGAGCGGAAAGGTGCGGCCTCCATGGCCTCGCGGTTAATCTGGTTTACGTCGGCCGGCGCGTCGGTCCACTCCTGTCGGCAGCGCTCCAGCAGCCACATGCCGCAGATGTTCTTCAGGAAGCGTGTGGTGCCCTCGATGCCGCCCTCGTTGGTAAAGTTGTAGGCGTAGCTCTGAGAGTTGATGATGGCCTGGCGCGTCTCGATGCCCAGCAGGCTCCACGTGCCGCAACTCAGGTAGGCGTAGCGTTCATCCGAGGCAGGCACGGCGGCAACGGCGGCACCCGTGTCGTGTCCGGCCACTGCCACCACTGGCACAGGTCCGAGTCCCGCCTGTCGCTGCACCTCGGGTGTGATGGTGCCCACCACGTCCGACGGATTCACGTATGTGCCGAACTGTTCCTCGCGCAGATTCAGCGCCTGCAGCAGTTCGGGGTCGATGCGCTTCGTGCGCGGGTCGAGCAGTTGGCTGGTGCTCAGAATTGTGTACTCGCAGACGGCGCGGCCCGTGAGCATGTAGGTGAGTGCGTCGGGCACGAAAAGTATCTTGTCGGCTGCCGCCAGTGCCGAGTCGCCGTGACGGCGCATGGCTGCGAGCTGGAAGAGCGAGTTGAAGTTCATGAACTGGATGCCCGTCTTCTCGTAGACGCGCTCCTTCGGCACGAGGCGGAAGAATTCCTCCATGGCACCTTCGGTGTGCGGGTCGCGATAGCAGAGCGGGTTGCGCAGGATGGCTCCGTCGGCGCCTACGCAGACGAAGTCCACGCCCCACGTGTCGATGCCGATGCTCGTCAGGCGGATGCCTTCGTCGGCCACCGCCCGGAGTCCGCGCAGCACTTCGTGGTAGAGCGCAAAGATGTCCCAGTAGAAATGACCTCCCGTCTGTATGATATGATTTGGGAAGCGCGTCAGTTCGCGCTGTTGCAGTTTGCCGTCCTCGATGGTGCCCAGTATGGTGCGTCCGCTGGTGGCGCCCAGGTCTACGGCAAAGAAATTCGGTGTCTCGTTCATCGTTTTCAAGTTCTTATGCTGTTTAAATATTCCTACCATCCCTCACGTTTCATTCTGATGTCGATGAGCGGCTGGTTGTCATTTGGTTGCTCATAAGCCATCTTGTACCATTTTGCAGCCTCGGCTGCGTTGCCTGGCGCTCCTAAGTGTTTGGAGTAGTGGTCGCCCAGTTTGGACATGGCGTCGTGGCAGCCCTGCTGGGCGGCCAGCGTGAGCCATTTTATGCCTTCTGCTTCTGCTTCCTTGTCGTCGGTCTTCAAAAGGCATCTTGAGCCCGCCTCGTACCGGGCAAACTTGTGTCCTTGTCTGGCTGCGGCCTTATAATATCGTAAGGCTTCAGCATGATTGATTTTCACATTGCCGTATCCGTGTGCGTGGAACTCGGCAGCATCGAACTGCGACTCTGCGTCGCCCTGATCGGCAGCCTTGGTGTACCATTGCAGGGCCTTTACCATGTCCTTTTCTACACCTTTTCCCGACTCGTAGCATATGGCCATTTCACGTTGTGCCTGCACGTTTCCGTTCTCGGCCATGTGAGTGAGTTGTTGCATGGCCTGCTCGTGATTCTGCCGTGCCGCATCGGCGAGCATTCTGAATTCCTTTGCCGGATCTTTCTCCACGCCAGTTCCGTTTTTGTACAGCTCAGACATGAGGTATAGTGCGTTGCCGTCATTCTTTTGGGCTGCCCGCATGAGCAGTTCCACACCCTTTGCAACGTCCTTCTCCATATGTTGTCCGTACAGATACCATGCGCCCAGAATATATAAGGCGTTGGCATTGCCTTTCTCGGCAGACTTCTGCAGCCATGCGACGGCCAGGGAGTCGTTTTGCTCCACCAAGTCGCCCGACTCGTAGCATGCGGCCAGCGAGAGCATGGCCCTAGCGTTGCCGGCCTCGGCTGCCTCGCGGTAGAGTCGTAGCGCTTCAGCGGCATTCTGCTGCACGCCGTATCCTTTGTGGTAGCACAAAGCCAAACTCCACTTGGCTTCGGTGTCTTCATTAGCGGCTTTGCTGAGCGCCTCCAGTGCCGTCTTGCTGCCGTTTTGGATGGCCATTACGTAGATTTCGTAGGCTTTGTTCTTGTCTTTTTCTACGCCGATTCCCTCCTCGTAGCACGCACCCAGATTGTTCAGACCGCGTGCGTGGCCCTTTTGGGCGGCACGCGAGAACCACATTGCGGCTTGTCGGTAGTCTTTTTTCACGCCGAAGCCGTTGTAGTAGCATATGCCAAGGCTGCATTGTGCGTCGGGCAAATCCTGTTCGGCAGCCTTGCGATACCATTTCACAGCCTCGGCTGCATTCTGCTGCACACCGTCGCCGTATTCGTACAAATAGCCCATCCACGACTGAGCCACAGCAACGCCCTTTTCGGCCAGTTGCAGTAAAAGTTCTGCGGCCTTGGCGTGGTCTTTCTGCTTGCCGTTGGTGCCTTGATAATAGGCTATAGCTTCGTCGTATAGCTTCTGCAGTTCGTTGTCGCTCTGAGCCATTGCTGGCATCAGCAGACAGAAGGCTACCAGCAGGCAAGATAAGAGGCGTTTGGCATGTGTGCGCATTTCCGGTAGATATGTTTTGTGTATTTTTCCCTGCGAAATTACACATTTTTCTAGTCATATCCAAATTCTTGGCCCGTCTTTTCTCTTTTTTACCTTATTATAATAGTATGCACCTGCTAAGTGTGGTTTCTGCGACGGTTCGTTTTGTGCCGTGCGACACTACAAAAATCTGGTGCAACGTGCCGAAATTGAAAAAAATGCCTTATCTTTGCGCCGGTTTAAGCTTGGAAATATGAAAAACAAGACTTCGGATTACGAGTTTACGGTCGTCGTACCTGTCTATAACGAGGCTCCCAATATTGCTCGCATCGAGCAGGCTTTCGACGATTTCCTGCCCATATCGGTGCGCCACACGTGTGTACTTTTCGTCAACGACGGTTCCGTGGATGAAAGTTTGAGTCTCATCCGCAACATTTGCGCCTCGAAACCGGATTACTATTACATCAGCTTCGAGCACAACGCAGGTCTGAGCGCAGCCCTGAAGGCCGGCATCGACTGGTGCCAAAGCCCGTATGTGGGATACATAGATGCCGACTTGCAGACTTCGCCGCGCGATTTCAACCAGTTGTTGGCCTACATCTCGAACCACGAGCTGGTGTCGGGCATACGTACAGGCCGTAAGGATTCCTTTGGCAAGCGCCTGCAATCTAAAATTGCCAATTCGTTTCGCCGCTGGATGACAGGCGACACGGCTCAGGACACAGGTTGTCCGCTCAAGGTGATGCATACCGACTATGCCCAGCGCGTGCCGTTCTTTAATGGGATGCACCGCTTCCTGCCGGCGTTGTTCGGACTTCTGGGCGGTCGCTTCATGCAGGTTCCGGTGCAGCACTTTCCGCGCGTGGCCGGCGTCAGCAAGTTTCACCTCTCCAATCGGCTGATAGGTCCGTTTGTGGACTGCTTCGTTTTCCGTTGGATGCGCAGCCGTTTCCTCAATTACACGGTAGGGGAGAACAACCTCTGCGAGCCAGACAGCGAATGACGTGCGTCGTCCCTGCTGTCGGCACAATAATTCTATCTTATCACAAAGCGCTGGCTGGTATGTTTCGAGCAGCCGGCATGTAGGTCTGCGGTGACGCCCGTGGACGAGACGCTCAGTTTGTACGAACCGGCGGCCTGCGACACGGAATACTGACGCACGCCGGGCTGGAACGGAGCGTAGAGTTCGGGAGTGCCGGCCTTGATGGCTTTCTCGCTGGTGGACAGCAGGCCGTACTTGTCGGCGCCTTCACGCAGCGCGGTGTACGTGCCAAATTCCTCCTTTGCCCAGACACTGTTCATCGTAAACTGCGTGATGCGTCCTCCGTGGCCGCGCCAGTCGAGAAACTCCGTCAGGTGGGTGTGGCCGCACAGGAAGATGGCGTTGCGCCGAGCAAACCGTTCTACGAAATGCTCGTGCAGCAGCGGCTCGGCGGCCTTCTTCTGTCCGCCGTAGAGATACCAGCGCGGATAATTGTTCACGGCGGGGAAGAGCGTGCCGTGCGAGACAATGAACGTATGGCGCGCGCCCTCCGACTCGTCGAGCATACGGTCGAACAATGCGGCGTCCGGGTCGTTGAAGTCTATGACGATGAACACGTCGTCGCCAACGCTGAAACTGAACGAGGTGTCGGTCACCTGCGTGCCCAGCTCACGCGACATGATGGGCGGCATCAGGCGGTGGTAGCATTCCTTGGCCTCCGTGCCGCGAATATCGTGGTTGCCCACCACGCTGACGAAGGGCAGGCGGCCGCATACGCGCTTCTTCATCAGACTGACGGCGTCTGTGAGCATCCGTTCGTGCACTGCGGGGTCGCCGCAGTCGCCCTGCACGAGGTCGCCCATCTGCAGCACGAAGCGCGTTTTCTCGTCCGTCAACTTTCCGGCTCGCTTTAGCAGGGCCGGGCAGCGGCGGCGCCACATCTCTCCGTTGCGCACAAATTCGGCGCGGTGGCGCAGGTTGGACGACTCATTGAGGTCGATATATTTGCTGTGATACACGTCGGCCGGTTCTGTGTCGAAATGCGTGTCGCCCAGTGCCACGATGTTGTATTCGGCCAGGCTGTTGGGAGTCGGCGTCTTGGCTGCCAGACGGCTCACCAGTGCCATGTTGGCCACGCCGGCTGCCGATAGGGTGAGGAATTCTCGTCTGTTCATCTTCTTTCGTTGTGTTGTTTCCTTTTTGTTCTTAGGTGTCCGTCGGAATTTGGCCCTCGCTGTGGCCGTTTCCTCTGCAAAAATAGAAAATAATTCCGAAAGGCGTGCCAAACGTGTCGAGGAAATGTGTTTTTTGCAGAGAAACGGGGCAAAACTTTGCCGTCTCGGATTATTTGATTACATTTGCACGGAATTTGCTGATATGAAACGCATTTTGTTTCTCATCTTCTGTCTGGCCACGTTCTTCGTGAACAACGGCGTGCTGCGGCCCGACATCATGGAAGTGCGCAACCTCGTGGCTGCGCACGAGATGGTGACGGACGGCCATTGGCTCGTGCCGACGATGAACGGCGACTGGCGGCTCGAGAAGCCGCCTCTGCCCACATGGGTGGCGGCAGGCGTGGAAATGGTCTGTGGCGACAGTCTCAGTGCGCAGCGTTGCGCTGCCGGAGTGATGGCTCTGCTGCTGGCTTATTTCCTTTTCCTCTTGGCAAAATTCCTGAGTGGGCGGACCGACACGGCCATCACGTCCACGCTGGTGCTGATGACGTGCTACACCATTGTCCTGCAGGGCCGCACTGCCACGTGGGACATCTATTGCCACGCCTTCATGCTTGGAGCCGTCTATTTTCTGGCCGTGCTATGGAAACGGCAGCCTGACAGGCCGGCCAGCCTGCTCGAGCAAGCCGCTCCGTGGGCTGCCACACTGCTGATGGGACTCTCGTTTATGTCCAAGGGGCCTGTGGCATTCTTTGCCATGCTGCTGCCGGCCGCCATAGCATTGCTGGCATGGCAGCGGCCGCAGATGCGAGGCCGCTGGGCAGGCGTGGCGCTGATGGTGCTGAGCGTGCTGGTGCTGAGTGCATGGTGGTACGTGTATATTTATGCAGCCGTGCCCGAGGCTACGCGCTTTGTGGTGCACAAGGAGAGCGCCTCGTGGGTGAACCACAACGTGCGCCCGTGGTGGTACTACTGGCGTTTCTTCCTCGAGGCAGGCATCTGGGCGCCAATGGTGCTCTTCGTGCTGTATAAGTCGCTGCGTCACTGGCGTCAGGAGTCGGCCACCACGCGCATTGCCGTGGTGTGGACCTTGGCCGGCGTGGTGCTGCTGTCGCTTTTCCCCGAGAAGAAAATGCGCTATCTGATGCCGCTCATGGTGCCCATCTCGCTGATGATAGCCGATTGGGTGTGCCGCCACTGGTCGCGCCGCACGGTGACGCGCCTGATGGCCGTCGTCTGCGGCCTGTTCTGCGTGCTGGAGGTGGCAGCACTGCCATTCCTGCGCAATATCTTTGGCTACGAGGCGCGCCACAGCCTTACCGAGCTGCGTCCGGCGGCCAGCGTGCCCGATGTGAACGTCTATTACGTGGAGGCCCCGGGCCGCGACTTCCGCATCGACATGGTCTATTTCCTTCGCCACCGCATAGAAGCTGTCTCCGAGGCGGAGTTGGATTCGGTGCTCGCGTTGCGCGGTCGGAAGATACTGCTCGTCTCTGCCGACAGCCTGCCGGAGGCGCTGCAGCGGCTGCAGCCGTGTTGCCGCCGCGATATGGGCGTCTATGACGACAACCCTTATGCCCGTTCCAACAAGCATTACAATCGTGGGCTCATCAATCGTGCCGTGGCCGTCCACCTGCCGCGTGCTGCCGTTGTGCCGCCGGCATCCGACCGCGACCCGCTGTGGGCCATTTTCCTGCTTGGCTTTATCTCGCAGCTCATCTTCGGTGCGCGAATGCTGGCGCAGTGGGTGCTCAGCGAGAAGCAGAAACGTGTGGTGACGCCCACGTCGTACTGGGTGATGAGCCTCGTGGGTTCGCTGCTGATGCTGATGTACGGACTTTTCCGCCACGATTTTTCCATCCTGCTGGGTCAGACGCTGACGTACTACATCTACATCTGGAACATCCACCTGAAGGGCCACTGGCAGCGCCTTCACCTGCTGTTGCGCTGGCTGCTGATGCTGATGCCGCTGATAGTGGGAGTGCTGCTGGCGGGCGACGCACGTAGCTTCCTGGACGGACTTTTCCGCAACGAGGACATCCCGCTCTGGCTGCTGCTCGTGGGCAGTCTGGGGCAGACGGTCTTCTCGCTGCGTTTCGTGTATCAGTGGATATGGTCGTACCGCCACGGCGTGTCGAGCCTGCCGCTGGGTTTCTGGGTCATCAGCCTGCTGGGTTCGTCGCTCATTGTGGTTTATGCGCTCATACGCCTCGACCCTGTGCTTATCATGAGTCAGAGCTTCGGATACGTCGCATACGTACGCAATCTGATGCTTTCGTTGCGCGAGAGAAGGGAGGCACGGAAGTGCACCGATTAAACTTTACGCGCACCGCTTTGTCATATCATCGTATGACGAAGCTGCTGCACTTTCTGTTTTTCTACGTTTTGTTGCTGTGCCTGCCACGTGTGGCATGGGCGCAGGAGCCCGTCGTTCCCGACTCGGCGCTCTCGTCTACGCTGGGTCTCGACCAGGAGGAAGAGCTGCCTCAGAGTCGTTATAAACTCAACGTGCGCGGCACCGTCTTCGAGAACCAGAGCCTGAAGCCGTTGGCCGACGCCACAGTGAAGCTTACCACCAAGGGCGGACAGCTGGTGGCAGGTGCCATGACGAAGGAGAACGGCCAGTACGTGCTGCAGAACGTGCCGTCGGGCAGCTACACGCTGCGAGTAACGTTCATGGGATTCAAGGAACAGACGTTCGCACTCACGCTGCCCGAGAAAAACGGCAATTACAAGGTCACCGACGTGCTGATGCGCGAGGAAGCCACCATGATGCAGGAGGCCGTGGTGGAGGGGCAAATGCCCGAGATGACGGTGGTGGACGACACGGTGATGTATAACGCCGACGCCTTCAAGGTGCCAGAGGGCTCGATGATAGAGGAGGTGATAAAGAAACTGCCCGGCGTGGACACCGACGAGAACGGCAACTATACGTGGAACGGCAAGGAGATTTCGCAAATCCTGGTGGACGGCAAGGAGTTCTTCGGCAACAACCGGCAGATGACGCTACAGACGCTGCCGGCCGACATCGTGGATAAGATAAAAGCCTACGAGCGAAAGAGCGACCACGCACGCATCACCGGCATCGACGACGGGCAGGAACGCACCGTGCTGGACCTGCAAATAAAGAAAGACCGCAAGCGCGGATGGATGCTCGACGCCACAGGTGGATTCGGCTCGGCAGACCGCTATCAGGGCGACCTGAACATGCGTCGCTTCGTGGGCGAGAAGAAATATTCGGTGGTAAGCAACGCCAACAACACGCAGGGCAACGGAATGGCCGACCATCAGAGCCTCGGCTTCACCATGAACTACGAGAAAAAGAAAAAGCTGGAGGTGGACGGCACCGTGAATGCCAACTTCAATCAGAACAAGAACGAGTCGTCGTCGGCCAACGAATCGTTCGTCAACGCCAATTCGGCTTTCTCCAACAGCGCCAACGCCAGCCACGGACACTCGCAGAACATCAACCTCAACTATAAGGTGGAGTGGAAACCAGACACGATGACGAACATCCTGGTGCGTCCCAACTTCTCGTTTTCAGGCAGCGGCAACACCGGTCGCAGCGAGAACGCCACCTTCCGCAAGGACCCCTACGCAGTGGAGGGCATCACAGACCCGCTGGCGCAGATACTCAGCATTCCGAAGGCACAACGCGTGAACCACCGCTCGAACACCAACTACAACAGCTCGGACAGCCACAACGGCAGCCTCATGGTGCAGGTGAACCGCCGCCTGCGGAAACGTGGCCGCAACGTGACGCTGCAGATGAACGGCGGCTTCGGGGCTTCAGACTCCGAGAGCGGCAACTTCGCCCACGTGGACTACTACCGCCTGAAGGCGGCCGGAGGCGGAGACTCCATCTATCACAAGGCACAGTATGGCGACACGGACAACAAACGGCGCAACGCCTCGGCGCAAATCTCGTGGAACGAACCGCTGGCCGACCGCCTCTACCTGCAGGCCACCTACCAGTATTCCTACAACTTCACAGACAACAACCGCTCCGTCAGCACCATCTTCGACCCGTACAACACGCTGTGGGGCGTGGACATCGACACGTACCGCTCTTTCCGAAGCATGGCACCGGCCGACACCGCACAGTGCAACTACACCAAGAACCACTACCAGGTGCATCGCGCCAACCTGCAACTCCGGCTCATGCGCACACAATATCGCCTGACGGCCGGTGTGCGAGTGGCACCACAGGTCAACGAGGTGGACTACAACAAGGGATTCAAGCACCACGACGTGCGCCGCTCGGTGGTGAATGCCGCGCCGACCATCAACTTCCGCTATCGTTTCTCGCGGCAGGAAGAGCTGGAAGTGAAATACGACGGCGAGACCGGTCAGCCCAACATCACAGACCTCATCCCCGACACGCTGAACAACGCCAGCCCGCTCAACATACGACTCGGTAACCCAGGTCTGAAACCCTCGTTTACGCAGAAGTTCGATGCCAACTACCGCAAGAGCTTCCCGTCGCTGCAGCGGTCGTTCACCGCCAGCGCTGCGTTCCAGACCACGCAGAACAGCGTAAGCAACATGACGCAGTACGACGACGAGACCGGCGGCCGTGTGACCCGACCTGAGAACATCAACGGCAACTGGAACGGCCACACAAACGTGAACTTCAACACCGCACTGCCGCGCAATAAGCAGTTCCGCATCAACACCAACACGTCCACCAACCTCACCAACGCCGTCAGCTACGTCTATATCAACAAGGAGAAAGCCACCAAGAAGAACCGCACGCGCGGACTCAACGTGAATCAGAATCTCCGTCTGACGTATCGCAACGACTGGCTCGAGGTGACGGCGCACGGCTCCTTCGCCTATCACCACAGCAGCACCACGCAGACCAGCGCCGGCAAGCTGGACACCTACCGCTTCACGTACGGCGGACGCACACAAGTGCAGATGCCGTGGTACATGACACTCTCCACAGACATCACGCAGCAGAGCCGCCGCGGATATTCCAACCCGGCGATGAACACCAACGAGCTGTTCTGGAACTTCCAGCTCACGCAGCGCCTGCTGCCCAGACGCAACCTGCTCATCAGCCTGCGTGCCGTGGACGTGCTGAACGAGCGCGAGGACGTCAACCGGCGCGTCACCAGCACCGGCCGCTCAGATACGCGCACGCGCAACATACGTTCTTATTATCTTCTCACCCTCACCTACAACTTCCGCACCTTTGGCGGCCGACAAATGGGCCGTGGCGGCAACCGTATGGGACAGGGTGGCGGCGGTGGCAGTCGCAATAATGGCAGTGGTGGCAGTCGCAACAATAGCGGCGCCGGTCGCAACAATGGCGGTGGCGGTAACCGTGGCGGCGGTGGCGGCGGCAATCGTTTTTGATTTCTTGCCACTTTCCGTGCCTGACGGCCTGATGAGGCCACTGCTTTGGCCGAAAAATCGATACTTACTTGTTAAATTCCGAAAACCTCACGCACCATGCTCACCCCTTCACCACGTGAGTGCCGAGGGCATAGTTGTGTTCCATCTCGCCGGTGCCTTCCATGGTGTCGGTCTTGGCGCTGATGTTGTCGAGATACGTTACGATGGCGGCTTCCTGCGTGCAGGGCACGACGGGACTGCCGTACTCACGCTCGCCGTGGTGGGCCAGCACGCAGTGTACGATGCGCTTCACCTCCTCGGCCGGCACGCCTTTCTCGTCGAGCACGTTGTGCAGTTTGTGGGCCGACAGGTAGATGTGTCCCATCAGGTACATGTCTGGCTGCGGGTCGCCTTGCCGCGTGTATTCGTACACCTTGCCGTAGTCGTGAAAGAGAATGGCCAGGATGACGCGCTCGGGCTTGATGGTGTAGGGCAGGCAGGGATAGAGGCCCTCAAACATGTGCAGCATCTGATAAGTGTGGTTGAGCAGTCCGCCGGCGTAAGCGTGGTGCACGGTGGTGGCAGCCGGATATTCGCTGTAGGGGCGGAAGAGCTTGTCGGCAAAGTCGCGTATGATGGGCACCAGCTGCGTGTCGTGGCAGTAGGATATGAGCTGCTCGATGCACGTGTTCCAGTCTCCGCGCCGGATGGGGCGGGGCAGCAGGTTGTAGAGCGGGTGGTCGGCTTCGGCCACCTTGCCCACGGCCAGGTCTGTAGGCTGACAGGATTTCTTTCCGGCGTTATCCGTGATGTTGCGGAAGGCCACAATCTGTCCCACCACGGGCGGCTGTATGGGTTGCAAGTCCCAGACGGAGACGGTCATGGAACCTTCTGTGTCGGCCACCTTCAGTTGAGCATAGGATGAGCCGTTGCGTGTGGTGCCGTTGGTGCGGCCGATGACGAGATATTCTTTCATACGACGTTAGCTTTTCGTAAGGATTTATTCGTTTGGTATTCTTCGTAGAGACTCTTCAGCAGGCAGAGCGTCCAGTACATGCAGAAGAAGCAGACGCCCGTCACGGCGTTGTCCAGTCCCAGCGGTGCGAAGGGCAGAAATACGATGGCGAACATGGCGCAGGCGCAGAGCAGCGTGTGGCTGCGGAAGGTGTGCAGAATGCGGCGGCGTCCCTTATGGCTGAGGCTGAGCCACGTTGTCAGGACCACCGAGAGCAGGAAAATCTTTGTCTCCCATAGCAACTGCAGTGCGCGCATTGTCTGCGACAGTCCGTCGCTCAGCGAGGCTGGCACGTCGGCCTGTCCGCTGCGCAGGTGCTGCCATACGCTCAGCGCCGTGCCCAGTACGAAACCCACCACCATGGGCCAGCAGGCCGTGCGCCAGAAGCGGTCGCGCGCCAGATACGAGAGCCACAGGAAACCGGCGCAGAGCGGCAGCGTAATGCCGTTGTGCGTGTACGAACAGAAGATGCCCATGAGCAACATCAGCAGGTAACCCCAACGAAAGTCGCGCGTGTGGATGCGTTCGTATTGGCCGATGAAGAACGGCACGATGCATTGCGACGAAAGTTCGAGCATGGCCTCTTCGTCGCGCTCGAAGAAGTTGTCCGCGCCCGGCAGGAAGAACAGCACGAAGAGCGACGTGCAAGCCACCTCCGCCACGCTGCCTCCTGTGCCCGCCAGCTGTGCCGACAGATAGACCAGCAGCGTGATGAGCAGTGCGCAGATGGGAATTACCACTGCGGGCTCCCACATCATCCATTCGTGTGTGGGCAGCAGTGCCATCATCAGCGCCGCAAGCGCGAAAATGCACAGGTACGTAACAACCATTTTCCACCTCATCGCCTGCAAAGTTACGAATAAGTGAGAGAAAAGCCAAATAATATTTGAGCTTTTCCGAACGAGAGTAACTTCGACCGCAGGTCAAAGTTACGAATGAAAGCAAAATTATTTTTGGCTTTTCCGAACGAGAGTAACATCTGTCAGGCGGTGGACTGACATTTTGTCGTGTCTGACGTTTTGGCACGCAGTTCGTTTCTCTCAAGGCAGAAATAATAGGTTAAACAACTTTTTAAAAATAAAGTATTATGAACATTAAACCTTTAGCAGACCGCGTGCTGATAGAACCGGCACCGGCAGAGACAAAGACAGTGGGTGGTATCATCATTCCCGACACAGCAAAGGAGAAACCGCTTCGCGGCAAGGTGGTGGCCGTAGGTCACGGCACGAAGGACGAAGAGATGGTGCTGAAGGCTGGCGACGAGGTGCTCTATGGCAAGTATGCCGGCACGGAGCTGGAGTTCGACGGCCAGAAGTATCTGATCATGCGTCAGAGCGACGTGGTGGCAGTGCTGGCATAAGGCACCGCTGCGAGAGAGATAATAACGGATTAACGACATAACGTAACAACGAAAAATCAGAACAATCATGGCAAAGGATATTAAATTCAACATAGAGGCCCGCGAGCAGATGAAGAAGGGCGTGGACCAGCTGGCTAACGCAGTAAAGGTGACGCTTGGCCCGAAGGGTCGTAATGTCATCCTCGAGAAGAAGTTCGGTGCACCGCAGATTACGAAGGACGGCGTCACAGTGGCCAAGGAAGTGGAACTGGCCGACCCGTTCCAGAACGCTGGTGCTCAGCTGGTAAAGAACGTAGCCAGCAAGACGGGCGACGATGCCGGCGACGGCACTACCACTGCCACCGTGCTGGCACAGGCCATCGTGCGTGAGGGCTTGAAGAACGTGGCTGCAGGCGCCAATCCCATGGACCTGAAGCGTGGTATCGACAAGGCCGTGGCTGCCGTGGTGGAAAACATCAAGAGCCAGGCCGAGCAGGTGGGCAGCGACTATCAGAAAATCGAACAAGTGGCCACCGTCAGCGCCAACAACGATCCCGAGATTGGTAAGCTGCTGGCCGACGCCATGCAGAAGGTGTCGAAAGACGGCGTCATCACCATCGAGGAGGCTAAGGGCCGCGACACTACCATCGGCGTTGTCGAGGGTATGCAGTTCGACCGTGGCTATCTGTCGGCCTACTTTGTGACGAACGCAGAGAAGATGGAATGCGAGATGGAGAATCCTTACATTCTCATCTACGACAAGAAGATCAGTAACCTGAAGGATTTCCTGCCCATCCTGGAGCCGGCCGTACAGACGGGTCGCCCGTTGCTGGTAATAGCTGAGGATGTGGACAGCGAGGCGCTGACAACGCTGGTTGTGAACCGCCTGCGCGGACAGCTGAAGATTTGCGCCGTCAAGGCCCCGGGCTTCGGCGATCGCCGCAAAGCTATGCTGCAGGATATCGCCACGCTGACTGGCGCCATCGTCATCAGCGAGGACACCGGCCTCAAGCTGGAGCAGGCAACGCTCGAGATGTTGGGTTCGTGCGACAAGGTGACCATTACCAAGGATAACACCACCATCGTCAACGGTCACGGCCAGAGCGAGCTTATCAAGGACCGCATCGCACAGATTAAGAACGAACTGGCCAACACCACCAGCGACTACGACAAGGAGAAGCTGCAGGAGCGTCTGGCCAAGCTGTCGGGCGGCGTGGCAGTGCTCTACGTGGGCGCACCCAGCGAGGTGGAAATGAAGGAGAAGAAGGACCGCGTGGACGACGCCCTGTGCGCCACTCGTGCAGCCATCGAAGAGGGCATCATCCCCGGCGGTGGCGTTGCATACATCCGCGCTCAGCAGGCGTTGGAGGGCCTGACGGGCTATAACGCCGACGAGACCACCGGTATACAGATTGTGCGCCGTGCCATCGAGGAGCCTCTGCGCCAGATCGTGGAGAACGCCGGACTGGAAGGCAGCGTGGTCATCAACAACGTGCGCCAAGGCAAGGGCGACTACGGCTACAACGCTCGCGAGGACCGCTACGAGAACATGAAGGCCAGCGGCATCATCGATCCGGCCAAGGTAACACGTGTGGCTCTGGAGAACGCAGCCAGCATCGCCGGTATGTTCCTCACCACCGAGTGCGTCATCTGCGAGGCTAAGGAAGAGAAACCCGAGATGCCGATGGGCGGAGCTCCCGGCATGGGCGGCATGGGCGGCATGATGTAATTCGGCCCAAGATACATACACACAAAGTGGGGCGGAGGACGCGCGAGGCGTTCTCCGCTCTTTTTTTGTCGTGTGTTTAGTAAGCCTGCTCGTGTATGCCCTTGACGGCGCGACCGCTGGGCTCGTTCATTCCTCGGAAGGCGGCGTCCCACTGCAGTGCGACGGATGTGCTGCAGGCTACGCTGGCCTCGCTCGGCACGCTGCGGGCTGCGGATTCGCTGGGGAAATGCTCGGAGAAGATGCTGCGATAATAGTATTCCTCCTTGTTCTTTGGCGGATTGATGGGGAAGCGCTCGGCGGCGTGTGCCATCTGCTCGTCGGTGACGGCTGCGGCAGTGACGGCCTTGAGTGTGTCTATCCACGAGTAGCCCACGCCATCACTGAACTGCTCCTTCTGCCGCCAGGCCACGGCCTCGGGCAGCATGTCGGCGAAGGCTTCGCGCACGATTCGCTTCTCGATGTTATGTCCGGGGCACATCTTAGCTTCTGGATTGGTGCGCATGGCCACGTCGAGAAACTCACGGTCGAGAAACGGTACGCGACCTTCCACACCCCATGCCGCGAGACTCTTGTTGGCGCGCAGACAGTCGTAGAGATGCAGCTTCGATAGCTTTCTGACGGTTTCCTCGTGGAAGTCGCGCGCCGTGGGTGCCTTGTGGAAATAGAGATAGCCGCCAAAAATCTCGTCGGCGCCCTCGCCCGAGAGTACCATCTTTATGCCCATCGATTTGATGACGCGTGCCAGGAGATACATGGGTGTGGAGGCGCGTACGGTGGTTACGTCGTAGGTTTCGATGTAGTAGATGACGTCGCGCAGTGCGTCGAGTCCTTCCTGTATGGTGTAGTTTATCTCGTGGTGGACGGTGCCGATGTGCTGTGCCACGAGGCGAGCTTTCTGCAGGTCGGGCGCGTCCTTCAGTCCCACTGCAAACGAGTGGAGGCGCGGCCAGTAGGCCCGCGTCTGACTATCGTCCTCGATGCGATGCTCGCTGAATTGCTGTGCGATGGCCGAGACGACGCTGCTGTCGAGTCCGCCCGAGAGGAGTACGCCGTACGGCACGTCGCTCATCAGCTGTCGGCGTACGGCTGCGGTGAGCGACTCGCGTATGGCCTCGACGCTGGCGTCGTTCTCTCGCACGGCGTCGTAGGAGAACCAGTCGCGCTGGTAGTAGCGCCGTAGGCCTGGCTCGCGGCTCCAATAGTAATGGCCGGGGAGGAAGGGCTCGTAGCGCTCGCATTGTCCCTCGAGGGCTTTCAGTTCCGAGGCCACGTAGGTCGTGCCGTCGGCGTCGTAACCGATATAGAGAGGAATGACACCGATGGGGTCGCGGGCGATAAGATATTCGTCGCGCTCCTCGTCGTAGAGCACAAAAGCGAAGATCCCGCTCAGTTGCTCGAGGAAGTTGATTCCCTCGTGTCGGTAGAGCGCCAGTATGGCCTCGCAGTCGCTACCCGTCTGGAAGGCGTACTGGCCGGCAAAGCGGCGACGAATCTGCTGATGGTTGTATATCTCGCCGTTGACGGCCAGCACCTGGCGCTTGTCGGGCGAGAAGAGCGGTTGTCCGCCCGATTCGGGGTCTACGATGCTCAGCCGCTCGTGTGCGAGGATGGCGGAGCCTCCGCAGTAGATGCCACTCCAGTCGGGGCCGCGGTGGCGAAGTTTCTGACTCATGCGCAGGGCTTTCTGCCGCAGAGCGGGCGTCTGTTTCCTGACGTTGAGGATGGCTACTATTCCACACATAATGTTGATTTTACTGATTTAATTATTTATGATTTGCCGATTTGGATCTCTGATACGACTCTTCGTAGTATTGGACGAATGCCTGATTGGCCATGCGTGTTCCGCCGGGCGTGGGGTAGTGGCCTGTGAAGTACCAGTCGCCGTGGTGTCGGGGAATGGCTGCGTGTAGGCCGTCTATGCTTTGGAACACGAGTTCTACGGGCGTCTGTAGGTCGACTGGCCGCAGCATTTGGGCTATCTTTCGACTTATGTCGTCGGCGCTGAACGGCTCGTAGATGTGGCGCACGTGGTTTTCGGCCGTGGGATGGGTCTTGCAGGCTGTGTACGTCTGGTCGATGAGTTGCTGCATGCCGCGTTCCTCTATGAGCCGTATGGCGGCGCGGAAGGCGCAGAGTTCCTCGAGGCGTGCCATGTCGATGCCGTAGAAGTCGGGATAGCGAATCTGAGGCGCGCTGCTCACCATTACGATCTTTCGCGGCTGCAGTCTGGCGAGCATCTTCAGAATGCTCTCGTGCAACGTTGTGCCGCGCACTATGCTGTCGTCGATGACTACGAGCTGGTCGCGCCCTGGCCGCACGCTGCCGTATGTGACGTCGTAGACGTGGGAGGCCAGGTCGTTGCGCTTGCCGGCGTCGGTGATGAAGGTGCGCAGTTTGATGTCTTTCCACGCAACTTTCTCGGTGTGCACGTCGTGGCCCATTTGGCGCAGACCTTCCACCATGCCGTAGAAAGCCACCTCGGCTGTGTTGGGTATGAAGGAGAAAACGGTGTCGGCCGTAGTGCCGCCGATGGTCTGCAGTATGGGTGTGGCGAGTTGCTGTCCCAGTTGCTTGCGCTCGCAGTAGATATCGCGGTCGGAACTTCGGCTGAAGTAGATGCGCTCGAAGGAGCACGCTGCGTCGGCCTGCTGCGGCAGGATGCGCTGCAGCCGTATGTCGCCGCCTGCAGTGACGATGATGGCCTCGCCGGCTGCCAGTTCGCGTATGTCGTCGCATTCGGCGCCGAAGGCCGCCTGCAGTGCGGGCCGCTCGCTGGCCACCGCCACCAGCTCGTCGGTGCGCAAGTAGAAGGCCGGCCGGATGTTCCACGGGTCGCGCATGGCAAACATCTCGCCGCTGCCCGTCATGCCGCACATGACGTATCCGCCGTCGTACGCCTCCATCGTGGTGCGCAGCACGCGAGCCATGTCTATGTGGCCTTCGATGTGGCGAGTCACGTCCAGTCCGCCGAGCCCCTGCTGTCGTGCTTCGGTGTAGAGGCGCTCCACCTCGCGGTCGAGGCGGTGCCCCATCCGCTCGAGCGTGACGAGCGTGTCGGCTGTCGTGCGTGGCGACTGTCCCTGACGCGTCATTTCGGCCAGGATGGCATCGATATTAGTCATGTTGAAGTTGCCGCACAGACAGAGATTGCGTGCGCGCCAGTTGTTGCGCCGCAGGAACGGGTGTACGAAGGTGAGTCCGCTGCGCCCTGTGGTGGAGTATCTCAGGTGTCCCATGTAGAGTGCGGCTGCGGGCCATTGGGCAGTCTGTGCGAAGACCTGCGAGATGGCGTCTTTCCCCTCGGCGCGCTCACGGAACATATACTCGGTGCCGACCGGGGCGGATGTGTCCACGCAGGCGATGCCTGCACCTTCCTGTCCGCGGTTGTGCTGTTTCTCCATCATCAGGTAGAGGCGTTCGAGGCCGTAGGCTCGGGAACCGTACTTGCGGCGGTAGTGGTCGAGTGGTTTAAGCAGTCGTATGAGCGCCACGCCGCATTCATGCTTCAGTACTTCCATCGATGCAGTGTTTTACGAAGTTCATAAACAGAGGGTGAGGGCTGAGAACGCTGGAACTGTACTCGGGATGGAACTGCGTGCCCACAAACCAGCGCAGTGTAGGCAGTTCGACGATTTCCACCAACTGCATCTCGGGATTCACACCCGAGCAAACCATGCCGTGGCGCTCGAAGTCGGCGCGATAGCGGTTGTTGAACTCGTAGCGGTGGCGGTGGCGCTCGCTGATGTTCCGGGCTCCGCCATAGGCCTGCTGTGCGCGGCTGCCGTTGGAGAGCGTGCAGTCGTAGGCTCCGAGGCGCATGGTGCCGCCCTTCTGCGTGACGTTTTTCTGCTCCTCCATGAGGTCGATGACGGGGTGGGGCGTGGCAGGGTTCATTTCGGCACTGTCGGCGTCGAGGCCGAGCACGTGGCGTGCAAACTCGATTACCATCATCTGCATGCCCAGACAGATGCCCAGGGTTGGTACGTCGTGCTGCCGCGTGTATTCGATGGCCGCTATCTTGCCTTCCACGCCTCGTTGTCCGAAGCCCGGACATATCACCACACCGGCCATGCCTGCCAACTGGTCGGCCACGTTCTGGGGCGTCAGGTGTTCGCTGTTGATGAAGACAGGACGCACGCAGCGGTCGTGATATGTGCCGGCGTGGGCCAGACTCTCGCGTATGCTCTTGTAGGCGTCCTGCAGGTCGTATTTTCCCACCAGTGCGATGCGGACCTCGCGCGTGGCGTTCTTCCGTCGCTCTATGAACGTCTGCCAAGGCACCATGGCCTCTTGCTGTCGGCGTTGCGTGGCCTCGGCGTCGAGTCCCAAGCGCTTCAGGCAGATGGCGTCGAGTCCCTGTCGCTGCATGGCCAGCGGCACCTCGTAGATGCTGGGCATGTCTTGGCTCTGGATGACTGCGTCGATGGCCACGTTGCAGAAGTGAGCCACCTTGCCGCGCAACTCGTCCGAGAGTTCGTGCTCCGTGCGCAGCACCAGCACCTCGGGCTGTATGCCCAGCCCTTGCAACTGTTTCACGCTGGTCTGTGTGGGCTTCGTCTTCAGCTCGCCGGCGGCCGCCAGATACGGCACGTAGGTGAGATGTATGTTGAGGGCGCCCTGCGGTCCCAGTTCCCAGCGCAGCTGACGTATGGCCTCGAGGAAAGGCTGTCCCTCGATGTCGCCGATGGTGCCGCCTATCTCGGTGATGACAAAGTCGAGCTTCTGCTTTGTGGCACAGAGCAGGATGCGTCGCTTTATCTCGTCAGTGATGTGCGGCACCACCTGAATGGTCTTTCCCAGGTAGTCGCCGCGGCGTTCGCGCTCGATAACGCTCAGATAGATTCTCCCCGTGGTGACGCTGTTGTCGCGTGTGGTGCGTATGCCCGTGAAGCGTTCGTAGTGCCCGAGGTCGAGGTCGGTCTCCATGCCGTCGGCCGTGACGTAGCACTCACCGTGCTCGTAGGGGTTGAGCGTGCCCGGGTCGATGTTGATGTAGGGGTCGAACTTCTGAATCGTTACTTTGTAGCCGCGAGCCAGCAGCAGTTTGCCTAGCGAAGCCGAGATGATGCCTTTGCCGAGCGAAGAGGCCACGCCTCCGGTGATGAATATGTATTTCGTGTCCATGTGAGAAGAGTGTGTTGGTCTTGTTCTTGTTGTGGTGGCGTGTGTCTGTCTGGTTGCGACGTGTCGTTTTGCGGTTGCGACGTGTGGCGTGCTCAGATGGCAAACGACGTACCGAAGACGAGGTAGAGTCGCTCCAAGCGTGGGTTGCACGTCAGCCCCACAAAGACGGGCATGCGGTATTTCTGCTTGATGACGAAGTTCTTGGTGGCACGCAGTGCAACGTTGGTGACGCAGAAGCCGTTGGCGCCGTACAGCGTCGTGGCATATGGCACCGCACCGAGGGCGGCCGTCCAGTCGAGGTCGGCGAGCCGGAAGGGCGCTGACAGCTCACAGTAGCTGCTGTAGGCACGTTTGCCATTGTGCGTACCGTCGTTGCCGGCAAAGTTGGTAAACCACTGCACTGCGAGGACCCCGAAGTCGTAGCCTACGTTGGCCTCCCAGATGTGGCTCGTCGCGTTGTTTCTGTAGCGGAAATAACTGTCCTCGGAGAACCAGTAGTCTGTCACTGCGGCGTGAAAGCCTTTGTGGGCGTAGGTGAGCGTCAGGTCCAGTTCCTTGGTGTCCGCCGCTTCTATCCCTACGTTTCCCCAGGCGCTCAGGCTGAACTCTTTGTAGCTGGCGCCGAGTGTGGGTTGCAGGCTGACGTTGCCAAGTGCCATACCGCGCCAGATGTATTGGCTCACCAGGTCGGCTCCAAGCGTAGCCTCCACTTTTTCGCTCGCTGCTGCCGTGGCCATAAAGGCCACGCACAGCAATGTCATTATCGTACGTCTCATAAGCATTGTCAGTTGTAGCAGGTTTCTCCGTGTTCGTACACATCCAGTCCCTCATCCTCGATGCGCGCGTCCACACGCAAGCCGTGCATGTGTTTGATACCATAGAATAATACCAGTCCGCAGGCGGCTGCCCAAAGGTCGATGACGAGGATGCCAAAGCACTGCGCTCCGAAGAATCCCCAGCCGTGGCCGTAGAAAGCTCCGCTGGAGGTGGAGAGCAGGCCGGTGAGCAGCGTGCCAAGGATGCCGCAGACACCGTGTACGCTCGATGCACCAACCGGGTCGTCGATGTGCAGACGGTGGTCTATGAACTCGATGGAATACACCAGCACAATGCCACACACGAGGCCGATGGCTGCAGCGCCCGCGGGCGAGACGAGGTCGCAGCCCGCTGTGATGCCCACTAGTCCGGCCAGCACGCCGTTGAGCATCAGAGAGAACGAGGGCTTTCCGTATTTGCGCCACGTCAGAAACATCGTGCCTACGCCTCCGGATGCGGCTGCCAGGTTGGTGGTCAGCAGCACGTGGCTGATGGCCGTGCGGTTTACCTCGCCCGACGCTGCCAACTGCGAGCCGGGGTTGAAACCGAACCAGCCGAGCCAGAGGATGAAAACGCCCAGAGCGGCCAGCGTGAGTGAGTGGCCCGGAATGGCACGGCTAACGCCCTCGCTGGTGTACTTGCCGCGTCGGGCGCCAAGCGCCATGGCGCCTATGAGGGCCAGCACACCGCCCACGCTATGCACGATGGCCGAACCGGCAAAGTCGTGAAAGACGGTGCCGAAGGTGGTGGTCATGAAACTGCCGCTCGCATCGTTGCAGAGCCAGCCGCCGCCCCACGTCCAGTGGCCTTCTACCGGATAGATGAGCAGCGTGATGACGGCGCTGTAGATGACGTACATCGAAAACTTCGTGCGCTCGGCCATTGCTCCGCTTACGATGGTGGCACTCGTGGCGCAGAATACTGTCTCGAACATGAGGAAACCCTCCACCGGAAGGTCGCCGCTGTAGAACGAGAGGTCGCCCCAGTTGGGCGCGCCGATGAAGCCTGCACCCTCCGAGCCAAACATAAAGCCGAAGCCTACGAACCAGAAAAGCAGCGAGCCGAACATGAAGTCTACGAAGTTCTTAAACAGAATGTTGGCCGTGTTCTTGCCGCGCGTGAAGCCGGCCTCGCACAGCGCGAAGCCCGGTTGCATCCAAAATACAAGCATGGCTGCCAGTAGCATCCATACGGTGTCGAGTGAGAGAGCGATGTCATTCATATGCATAGGGTGTAATTTGTGGTTTGTCGTTTTGCAATCTTATTTCTTATCTCTGAGCACGGTGTCGCCGTGTTCGCCCGTGCGGATGCTCCACGTGTCGATGATGTCGCTGACGAAGATGCGTCCGTCGCCCACCTCTCCGGTGTGGGCCGTTTCGGCTATCACCCTGACCGTTGGCTCCACGAAATGGTCGCGGCAGACGATGGCGAGTGCCACGCGCTCTATGACATCCGTAGAATACTGCACGCCGCGGTAGATGCGTTCCTGTCGGCTCTGGCCAATGCCATGCACGTCGTGATATTCGAACCAGTCAATATCCGACCTGAGGAGCGCTTCTTTGACGTCCTCGAACTTGGTTTTGCGAATTATCGCCTCAATTCTTTTCATTCTGTAGGGTAAAAAATTAAAATGAATAACAAAAAGTTTGTTTCCGAGGGCAAAAGTAGTGCATTCTGATATTTGGAGCAGGCGATGAGGCGCATTTTAATTCTTATTTTGCGTGCAAAATTTTAATCTGAAAGCTCAAATGTGAATTCGCTTTCATATTGAAATAATTTTCTCGCATCGCCTTGCAATCTGTAACATTTGATGTATTTTTAGATTTATTTGGCGCTGCATATTGCGACATGTGTCAAAACGTCGTACCTTTGCGTCGAAAAATTGCATTTAGTCAGTCGTCGACTGAAAAACAAACGAAAATGACACGAAAAGTACGTTTTACCAAAATGCAAGGCGTAGGCAACGACTACATCTACGTCAATACATTATTAAATAAAGTAAGCGACCCGTCTGAGGCCGCACGCCTGTGGAGTTCGCCTCACACGGGCATTGGCAGCGACGGGCTGGTGCTCATTGGCGCTGCCACCGAGAGCGGAGCAGATTTCTCGATGCGTATCTTCAACGCCGACGGCTCGGAGGCCACGATGTGCGGCAACGCCTCGCGCTGCGTAGGTAAGTATCTCTACGAGCGCGGCCTGACGGACCGCACGGAGATAGGGTTGCAGACACTCTCGGACGTGAAAAAGCTCAGGCTACAGGTGGAGAACGGAACGGTAGAGTCTGTCAGCGTGGATATGCTCGTGCCACGTCTGGCCGACGACAAGTTGTTCTGCCCTGCGCCCGGGCTGCCCGATGGAACCTTCGTGTGGGTGGGCAATCCCCACTACGTAATATTTACCGACGACGTGGACGGGGTGGAGGACGACGGGCCGCTGCTGGAGTGCCATCCATCGTTTCCGCAGCGCTCGAACATAGAGTTTGCGTACGTGCTGCCCGACGGTCGCATCCGCATGAGGGTGTGGGAGCGCGGCAGCGGAGTGACGCGAGCCTGTGGCACGGGAGCCTGTGCCACGGCTGTGGCAGCAGTGCTGAAGGGCCTTGTGGGCCGGCAGACGGAGGTGGTGATGGACGGCGGAACGCTTAGCATAGACTGGCACGAGGCCGACAACCACGTCTGGCAGACCGGGCCGGCCGAATTCGTCTTCGACGGCGAGATAGACGACGTGTGACATCCGAGAAAACAGTGTGTAAGATTTTTATTCCAAAACGAGAAATATGGCTTTAGTTAACGACCATTTCCTGAAATTGCCCAACAACTATCTGTTCTCCGACGTGGCAAAGAAGGTGAACGCCTTCAAGGCGACGCATCCCAAGGCGCGCGTCATCACGCTGGGCATCGGCGACGTCACCCAGCCGCTCTGTCCGGCCGTTGTCGAGGCCATCCACCGTGCCGCCGACGAGTTGGCGCAGCAGTCCACATTCCGCGGATACGGCCCCGAGCAGGGCTACGATTTCCTTCGCGAGGCCATCCTCAAGAACGATTTCCTGCCGCGCGGCATCCACCTCGACATGAGCGAGATTTTCGTCAACGACGGTTCCAAGAGCGACACAGGCAACATACAGGAACTCATACGCTGGGACAATTCCATTGGCGTCACCGACCCCATCTATCCCGTTTACATCGACTCGAACGTGATGATAGGCCGTGCCGGTGTGATGGAGGAAGGCCGATGGTCGAACGTCATCTACATGCCATGTACGGCCGAGAACGGATTTGTGCCCCAGATTCCCGAGCGGCGCGTAGACGTCATCTATCTGTGCTATCCCAACAATCCGACGGGTATGACGCTCACGAAGGACGAACTTCGCCACTGGGTGAACTATGCCCTACACAACGATGCGCTCATCTTCTTCGACGCAGCCTACGAAGCATACATCCAGGACGATCGTATCCCGCACAGCATCTACGAGATTCGCGGTGCGCGCAAGTGCGCCATCGAGTTTCACTCCTATTCGAAGACGGCGGGCTTCACGGGCGTGCGTTGCGGTTACACCGTAGTGCCCAAGGAGGTGACGGCTGCCACGCTTGGCGGCGAGCGCATCTCGCTCAACCATTTGTGGCTGCGCAGGCAGAGTACTAAGTTCAACGGCACGAGTTACATCTCGCAGCGCGCTGCCGAGGCTGTCTATACGCCCGAGGGGAAGCGTCAGGTGCGTCAGACCATCGACTACTACATGCAGAACGCGCACAAGATGCTCTCCGCACTGCGTGCTCTCGGCTGCGAGGTCTACGGCGGCGAGCATGCTCCGTACCTGTGGCTCAAGACGCCAGGCGGCACCGGCTCGTGGCAATTTTTCGAAGAGATGCTCTACGGCGCCCACGTCGTCTGCACGCCAGGCGTGGGATTCGGGCCGGCCGGCGAGGGCTACGTGCGGCTTACGGCTTTCGGACGGCACGACGAGACGGCCGAGGCGCTGCAGAGACTGGAGAAATGGATGGGATAACAAAAACATAAGGTAAAAAGATGAAAACGGCAACCCGGAATGGCCTTTATCAGCCAGAGTACGAGCACGATGCGTGCGGCGTAGGCATGGTGGTGAACATACACGGCGTCAAGAGTCACGAATTGGTGGACCAGGCGCTACGTGTGCTGGAGAATATGGAGCATCGCGGAGCCGAGACGCGCGACAAGACGGGCGACGGCGCAGGCATCATGCTGCAGATTCCCCACGAGTTTATCCTTCTGCAAGGCATTCCCGTTCCCGAGAAGGGGCGCTACGGCACCGGCCTCGTGTTCCTGCCCAAAGACGAGGCGTCGCAGCAGGAGATACTGAGCGTGATGATCGACGAGATAGAGCGCGAGGGCCTGCAGCTGATGCACCTGCGCACGGTGCCCACCTGCCCCGAGGTGCTGGGCGACGGCGCACGCCGTGTGGAACCGGCCATCAAGCAGATTTTCGTCACAGGCGTGTCGGACAAAAAGGCCGACGCCCTGCCTCGCACATTATATGTCATAAGAAAGAAGATAGAGCGTCGCATTACGCACCCCGACTTCTATATCTGCTCGCTCAGCACCACGAATATCATCTACAAGGGCATGCTCTCCAGCGGACAGCTGCGCCGCTATTTTCCCGACCTTTCGAGCCCATACCTGACAAGCGGACTGGCTCTGGTGCACTCACGTTTCAGCACGAACACGTTTCCTACGTGGTCGCTGGCCCAGCCTTTCCGTCTGTTGGCGCACAACGGCGAAATTAACACCATACGCGGCAATCGCGGCTGGATGAAGGCGCGCGAGAGCGTACTCAGCAGCGAAGCATTGGGCGACATACGCGAAATCTCGCCCATCGTGCAGGATGGCATGAGCGACTCGGCCAGCCTCGACAACGTCTTCGAGTTCCTGACCATGAGCGGCCTGTCTCTGCCTCAGGCAATGGCCATCCTGGTGCCGGAATCGTTCAACGACAAAAACCCCATCACGGAAGACCTGAAAGCTTTCTACGAGTACCATTCCATCCTGATGGAGCCGTGGGACGGTCCGGCTGCGCTGCTCTTCTCCGACGGGCGCTATGCCGGCGGCTTGCTCGACCGCAACGGCCTTCGTCCCTCGCGTTATACCATTACGCGTCAGGGCGTTATGGTGGTAGCCTCGGAGGTGGGCGTGATGGATTTCGAGCCCGGCGACGTGGTGTCGAAGGGCCGTCTGCAGCCCGGCAAGATTCTGCTCATCGACACGCAGGAAGGCAAAGTGTATTACGACGGCGAGATAAAGGAGCAACTGGCCGCGGCGCATCCCTATCGCGAATGGCTCAGCGAAAACCGCGTGCAGCTGGAGAAACTGAAGAGCGGGCGACACGTAGATAACTCGGTGTCCGACTTCGGATGGCGGCTGCTGCAGTTCGGTTACGGCCGCGAGGACATCGAAAAGACCATCATACCCATGGCAACGACAGGGCAGGAGCCTGTGGCTGCAATGGGCAACGACACACCGCTGGCCGTCGTGAGCGATCGTCCGCAAGTGTTGTTCAACTATTTTCGTCAGCAGTTTGCTCAGGTTACCAACCCGGCCATCGATCCCATTCGCGAAGAATTGGTGATGTCGCTGACAGAATACATCGGCGCCGTGGGCACCAACATACTGACGCCCGATGCCTCGAACTGCAAGATGGTGCGCCTGCCGCAGCCGGTGCTGACCAATACACATCTGGACATACTCTGCAACATCCGCTACAAAGGCTTCAAGACGCAGAAACTGCCCATCGTATTTGAGAAATCGAAGGCCGAATCCGGGCTACGTCAGGCTCTCGACGCTCTCTGTCGCGAGGCAGAGCGCAGCGTAGACGAGGGAGTGAACTACATCATCCTCAGCGACCGCGATACAGACCGCGAGCACGTGGCCATCCCCTCGCTGCTGGCCGTGAGTGCCGTGCATCACTATCTGATTAACGTGGGTAAGCGCGTGCAGACCGCGCTCATCGTGGAAAGCGGCGAGATACGCGAGACGATGCATGCGGCGTTGCTGCTGGGCTATGGTGCCAGCGCTATATGCCCGTACATGACATTTGCCATTCTGGACGACCTGGTACGGCGCGGACAGATACAGGAAGACTATGCTACAGCCGAGGCCCACTATATCATGGCCGTGGACAAGGGGCTGAAGAAGATTATGTCCAAAATGGGCATCTCTACGATTCGTTCCTACCGCGGCGCCAAGATTTTCGAGAGCATCGGACTCGGCGAGGACCTGCTGCGCCGCTATTTCGGCACGGAGGTGAGCACCATCGGAGGCATCGGGCTGAAGGAGATTGCGCGCGATGCCATACGCCTGCACGATGCGGCGAACTGCTCTCCCTCTGATGTGCAGCTGCCCAACCTCGGACAATTCTCGTGGCGCAAGGACGGCATCCCGCACGCATGGAATCCGGATACCATCTACCGCCTACAGATAGCCACCCGAACGGGAGACTACGAGAAGTTTAAGGAGTGGTCGGCGCTGGTGGACGCGAAGGAGACGCCCATCTTCATACGCGACTTTTTCCGGTGGAAGAAGGCTGCCACGCCTACGCCAATCGACGAGGTGGAGCCCGTGGAAAGCATCGTCCGTCACTTCGTCACTGGTGCCATGTCGTTCGGTGCGCTGAGCATCGAAGCCCACGAGGCGCTCGCCCTGGCCATGAACCGGCTTGGCACGCGCTCCAACACGGGCGAAGGCGGCGAAGATAATGCCCGCTACCGTACACAGGTGGACGGCGTCTCGCTGTCGAGCAAAACCAAGCAGATAGCCAGCGGGCGCTTTGGCGTGACGGCCGAATATCTAGTGAACGCTGAGGAGATTCAAATCAAGGTGGCGCAGGGCGCAAAGCCCGGCGAGGGCGGGCAACTGCCCGGATTCAAGGTGAACGAAATCATAGCCAAGACGCGCAATGCCATACCAGGTATCTCGCTCATCTCGCCGCCTCCGCATCACGACATATACTCCATCGAGGACTTGGCACAGCTCATCTTCGACCTGAAAAACGTCAATCCTGCTGCGGCTGTCAGCGTGAAGCTTGTGGCCGAGAGCGGCGTGGGCACCATAGCGGCCGGCGTGGCCAAGGCAAAGGCAGACCTTATCGTGATAAGCGGCGCAGAGGGTGGCACAGGTGCCTCGCCGGCCAGCTCAATGCGCTTTGCGGGTATCTCGCCCGAGATAGGTCTGGCTGAAACGCAGCAGACGCTCGTGGCCAACGGACTGCGTAATCAAGTGCGCCTGCAGACCGACGGACAGCTGAAGACGGCCAAGGACGTCATCGTCATGGCCATGCTTGGTGCCGACGAGTTCTCGTTCGGCACGCTGCCGCTGATAGTCTTGGGCTGCGTGATGATGCGCAAGTGCAACACCAACACGTGCCCGATGGGCGTGGCTACGCAGGACGCAGCGTTGCGAAAGCACTTCGAGGGACGGGCCGAATACGTGGTAAACTATTTCACCTTCCTGGCACGTCAGGTGCGCGAGTATCTGAGCGAAATCGGCGTGCGCAGTCTGAAGGAAATCATTGGCCACACGGAGTTTATAGAGACCGACACCGCCGGCATGACGGACAAGCAGAGGACCATCGACTTCGGCCGCCTGCTATTTAAGCCCGAGACGGACCGTGCGCTCTATTGGAACCGCGGTGCCTACTCTCGTGTGGAAGGTGTGAAGGACGAGGAAATTATCCGTGCGGCCCGGAAGGCCATAGACGGCTGTGAGGAGGTGACGCTCGACTATACCATCAAGAATACCGACCGTGCCACCACGACGATGCTCAGCGGTGTCATTGCTGCAAAGTATGGAGAGGCTGGTCTGCCAGACGGCACGATAAATATCAAGTTCAAGGGCTCTGCCGGCCAGTCGTTCGGCGCCTTTGCCGTGTGCGGTCTGAACATTAGGCTCGAGGGCGAGTGCAACGACTACTTTGGCAAAGGGCTCTCCGGCGGGCGCATCAGCATCCTGCCGCCAGCGCGCAGAAGCGACGACTTCCGCGCCGAAGACAATATCATAGCCGGCAATACGGGTCTGTACGGTGCCACGTCGGGCGAGCTGTATGTCAACGGTCGGGTGGGCGAGCGATTCGGCGTTCGCAACTCTGGCGCAACGGCTGTGATAGAGGGCGCCGGCGACCACTGCTGCGAATATATGACGGGCGGCCGTGTGGTGGTGCTTGGCAAGACGGGGCGCAACTTTGCCGCGGGCATGTCGGGCGGTGTGGCGTACGTTTACGACCCCGACCACACGTTCGACTACTTCTGCAACATGGACATGGTGGAACTCTCGCTCGTGGAGGACAGCGTTTCGCACAAGGAGTTGCTCGAACTCATACGCCAGCATTATCTCCACACGGGTTCGGCGCTGGCCGGCCGCATGCTCGACGACTGGCGCCGCCACGTGGAAGATTTCATCCAGGTGGTGCCTATCGAATACAAGCGCGTGCTCGAGGAGGAGAAGATGGCCCGCCTGCACGAAAAGATAGCCGACATACAGCGCGACTACTGAGAAAATCCGTAATTCGTAAACCGTAAAGAGTGAATAACTTAGATGGGAAACACGAAAGCATTTCTAGAAATACATCGCCAGGAGGCGGGCTATCGTCCGATACACGACCGCATCCACGATTTCGGCGAGGTGGAACAGACGCTCAACACGCGCGAACGCAAGTTGCAGGCATCGCGCTGCATGGACTGCGGGGTGCCCTTCTGCCACTGGGCGTGCCCGCTGGGCAACAAGGCGCCCGAGTGGAACGCTGCCCTCTCGCGTGGCGACTGGGAACTGGCATACCGGCTGCTCAACAGCACAAATCCGTTTCCTGAGTTTACGGGCCGCGTATGCCCCGCCCTGTGCGAGAAGGCGTGCGTGCTCAATCGCTTCAATCACGAGCCGACTACCAACCGCGAAAACGAGGCAGCCATCACGGAGATGGCCTTCCGCGAGGGTTTTGCCGTGCCGCGCACAGACATTGTGCGCCGCATCGACCGTGTGGCCGTGGTGGGCGCCGGTCCTGCGGGACTGGCTGCTGCGGGTGCGCTGAATCGGATGGGTTTCCGTGTGACGGTTTTCGAGAAGAACGAGGCTGCAGGCGGACTGCTGCGCTATGGTATCCCCAACTTCAAGCTCAACAAGACGCTCATCGACCGCCGTATCGCCATCCTCGAACAGGAAGGCATCGAGTTTAAGTATAATAGCCCCCTCCCCATCCCTCCCCGAGGGGAGGGCGTTGATGCTCTATTGAAAGCTCTTAATGAACAATACCCCTCCCCCTCGGGGGAGGCTGGAAAGGGGGCCTTCGCCGCTGTCGTAATCTCCACCGGCACCCCCACAGCCCGAGACCTCCGAATACCCGGCCGCGAACTGCGGGGCGTGCACTTCGCACTCGAACTGCTCTCTCAGCAGAACCGCGTGCTGGCCGGCATGGAGTTCGGGCCCGAAGAGCGCATTACGGCCAGGGGCAAGGACGTGCTGGTGATTGGTGGCGGCGACACGGGCAGCGACTGCATCGGCACGGCGCATCGGCAGGGCTGCAGGAGCGTGACACAGATAGAGATTATGCCGCGGCCGGCCGACGGGCTAGACGACCCGAAGAACCCGTGGCCCAACTTCCCGCGCACGTTCAAGACGACGTCGTCGCACGAAGAAGGTTGCACACGGCGTTGGAATGTGAATACGCTGGAGTTTCTGGGCGAGAACGGACGGCTCACTGGCGTGCGCGTGCAGGAGATAGACTGGCTGCCGAACCCCGCTGGCGGCCGCCCTCTCATGGTTGAGAAAGGGCAGCCCGAGGTAATAAAGGCCGAACTCTGCCTGCTGGCCATGGGATTCCTCAAGCCCGAGCATCCCACGTACCCCGAGAACGTCTTCGTCTGCGGCGACGCGCAGAATGGAGCTACATTGGTGGTACGCGCCATGGCCTCGGGCCTCGACGCAGCGCGTCGCGTGGCGAAATACCTGAGTAAATAAAGAGAGCAATGAGAGAGAATACACACCTAACAAACAAAGAAAACATGATGGAAGCATTGAGATTTCAGATGGTGGGCGAGGCTTTCGCACGGAAGCCGCTCGACGTGGTGGCTCCGTCGGAGCGCCCGTGTGATTATTTCGGCAAGAAAGTGTTCAACCGCGCGAAGATGTACAAGTATCTGAGCAAGTCGGTCTATGACAAGATGATGGACGTGATGTACGGCGGCGCGCAGCTCGACCGCTCGGTGGCCGACGCCGTGGCTGCCGGCATGATGCAATGGGCCAAGGAGAACGGTGCCACGCACTATACCCACTGGTTTCAGCCGCTCACCGAGGGCACGGCCGAGAAGCACGACTCGTTCATCGAACACGACGGCAAGGGCGGCATGATAGAGGAGTTCAGCGGCAAACTGCTGGTGCAGCAGGAGCCCGACGCATCGAGTTTCCCCAGCGGCGGCATACGCTCCACGTTCGAGGCACGCGGCTATTCGGCGTGGGACCCCACGAGTCCGGTCTTCATCATCGACGATACGCTGGTCATCCCCACGGTGTTTATCTCCTACAGCGGCGAGGCGCTCGACTACAAAGCACCGCTCCTGCGCGCGCTGAAGGCTGTCAGCACGGCCGCCACGGAGGTTTGCCACTATTTTAATACGGACGTCAAGAAGGTGACGAGCAATCTGGGCTGGGAGCAGGAGTATTTCCTGGTGGACGAAGGGCTTTACGCCGCACGCCCCGACCTGGTGCTGACGGGCCGCACGCTGATGGGCCACGACTCGGCCAAGAACCAACAGATGGACGACCACTACTTCGGCTCCATCCCCGAGCGCGTGGCGGCCTTCATGCGTGATTTGGAGATTCAGGCGCTTGAACTTGGCATCCCCTGCAAGACGCGACACAACGAGGTGGCGCCCAACCAGTTCGAGGTGGCGCCCATCTTCGAGGACACCAACTTGGCTGTGGACCACAACATGCTGCTCATGTCGCTCATGAAGCGCGTGGCACGCAAGCATGGCTTCCGCTGCCTGCTCCACGAGAAGCCCTTCGCCGGCATCAACGGCTCGGGCAAGCACAACAACTGGAGCCTCTCCACCGACACGGGCATCCTGCTCCACGCACCGGGTCGCACGCCGACCGAGAACCTGCGCTTCGCCGTCTTCATCGTGGAGACGCTGATGGGCGTCTGGCGTCACAACGGACTGCTGAAGGCCAGCATCATGTCGGCCACCAACGCTCACCGACTGGGTGCCAACGAGGCGCCGCCAGCCATCATCAGCAGCTTCCTCGGCAAGCAACTCAGCAGCTTGCTCGACCACATCGAGAAGGCCGACCGCGACGACCTCTTCCGCCTCGACGGCAAGCACGGCCTGAAACTCGACATCCCGCAGATTCCCGAACTGCTCATCGACAACACCGACCGCAACCGCACGTCGCCCTTCGCCTTCACCGGCAACCGCTTCGAGTTCCGCGCCGTGGGCAGCGAGGCCAACTGCGCCAGTGCCATGATAGCGCTCAACAGCGCCGTAGCCGAGGCACTCACCGACTTCAAGCGGCGCGTGGATGAGCGTGTGGCGCAGATTTCGCGCGACTTTGAGCACTCCGAGCACAACGCCACGTTCCACGCCATCATCGACATCCTGCGCGAGGATATCCGCGCCTGCAAACCCATCCGCTTCGACGGCAACGGATACAGCGACGAGTGGAAGGCAGAGGCAGCACGCCGCGGTCTGGACGTGGAGACTTCGTGCCCCGTCATCTTCGAGCGCTATCTCGACGAGTCCAGCATCCGTATGTTCGAGAGCCAGGGCGTGATGAGCCGCAAGGAGTTGGAGGCACGCAACGAAGTGAAGTGGGAGACGTACACCAAGAAGATACAGATAGAGGCGCGCGTGCTGGGCGACCTCTCGATGAACCACATCATCCCCGTGGCCACAGCCTATCAGAGCCGTCTGCTGGCCAACGTGGAGCGCACTCACGCCGTCTTCCCGGCAGAGAAGGCCGAGACATTGTGCCGCCTCAATCTTAAACTCATCGAAGAAATCGGACAACGCACGGCCAGCATCGAATCGCAGGTGGAGGAACTGGTGGCTGCGCGCAAGGTGGCCAACAAGATTGCCGACGAGCATCAGAAGGCAATTGCCTACCACGACACCATCGCTCCGATGTTCGACAAGATTCGCTATCAGATAGACAAGCTGGAGCTTATCGTGGACGATGCCAGCTGGCCGCTGCCAAAATATCGCGAATTGCTATTCATACGCTGACACTGTCAGGATTCCGCGATGTGGGGCGGAGAACGTGCGAGGCGTTCTCCGCTCTTTTTTTGTCGTGTACGATTTTCCCATCACGCCATCCGGTGCATGTTTCTTTCGCGTCACGTGTAGGGAATTTGCTTGTCAAATTCCGCCATCACGCTATCCGGTGCATGTCTTTTCGCGTTACGTGTAGGGAATTTGCTTGTCAAATTCCACCATCACGCCATCCGGCGCATGTCTTTTCGCGTCTCGGGTAGGGAATTTGCTTGTCAAATTCCGCCATCACGCTATCCGGTGCATGTTTTTTGCCCTACCCGTGATGCCGTTTGTTTGCGCACCTCGCACCACGCCGGTATCAAACACGATAAAGAAATCCCCCAAGGGCAAACGCCTTCGGGGGATTCTTCGTTTTGCTGGCCGGAAGCCAGCCATTGCGTTTTCTTTCCTACTTGTTCACGAACTTCTTGCCGTTCTTTACGTAGATTCCTTTGGCGGGAACTTGCACGCGGCGGCCGCTTAGGTCGTAAACAGGGGCATTGTCGGCATTGGAGTCGGCGTTAAGTCCACGTGTGCCGGTGCCTGACTTTTCCGTGAAGTAGCCTGGAGCCGCCGTTCCTCCGTCGATGCGGGCGTAGGTGTAGTCGGTGTGACTCGCGTCGTATGCCGTGCCCTGTCCGCCGACGAGTTTCGTGCTGGAGTAGAACATATAACTTCCATCTGTCACCTTTCCCGTACTCCAGTTATTGCTGGCATAGATGGTTGTCAGGCTGGAGCAGTTACCGAACATCCATGTCATGTCCATCACGTTGTCGGTCTTGAATCCGCTCACGTCGAGGCTCGTCAGGCTCTTGCAGCGATAGAACATGTATCTCATGTTCGTCACGTTGTTTGTCTTGAAACTGCTTAGGTCGAGGCTCGTCAGGCTGGAACAGTTATAGAACATGTTGCTCATGTCCGTCACTTTGTCGGTCTTGAAGTTGCTCAGGTCGAGGCTCGTCAGGCTGGAGCAGTTATGGAACATTGCGCGCATGTTCGTCACGTTTTCGGTCTTGAGGTTCTCAATGCCTGAAATGGTATTGAGTTTGGTGCATTCGTAGAACCAATAGGCGGTGCTGGTGAGCGACGTGCAGTCGGCAAACGAGGCATCGAACACCACGGTGGCGATGGTTTCGCGTTGTGGATGCCAACTCCTGGTAGATTGATTCTCAAACGGCCCGACGCTTTTGCCGCCGCGTTCGGCCCACTGCGTGTCGTAGTAGAAGGTGAGCACGGTGCCATCGTTGCTCAGCACGGCGTAAGGCATCATTGGTTTTGGCATGTTTTTATCCGTGAAGAAGCCTGGAGCCGCCGTTCCGCCGTCGATGCGGGCGTACTTATGGTTTGTATTTGCGCTCTTGTATGCCGTGCCCTGTCCACCGACGAGTTTCGTGCAGTAGTTGAACATAGAACTTCCTTTTGTCACCTTTTCCGTGCTCCAGTTATTGCTGGCATAGATGGTTGTCAGGCTGGAGCACCAATAGAACATGGCGCTCATGTCCATCACTTTGTCGGTCTTGAAGCCGCTCAGGTCGAGACTCCTCAGGCTGGAGCAGTAAGAGAACATGTCGCCCATGTTCGTCACGTTGTCGGTTTTGAAGCCGCTCAGGTTGAGGTACGTCAGGTTGGAGCAGTAAGAGAACATGTAGCTCATGTCCGTCACGTTGTCTGTCTTGAAGCCGCTCAGGTCGAGGCTCGTCAGGCTCTCGCAGCCATAGAACATGTAGGACATGGACGTCACGTTTTCTGTTTTGAATCCGCTCAGGTCGATGCTCGTCAGGCTCTTGCAGCCACTGAACATGCTGCGCATGTCCGTCACATTGTCGGTCTTGAAGCCGCTCACGTCGATGCTCGTCAGGCTCTTGCAGCCACTGAACATGCTGCGCATGTCCGTCACATTGTCGGTCTTGAAGCCGCTCACGTCGAGGCTCGTCAGGCTGGAGCAGCCAAAGAACATGCCGCTCATGTCCGTCACGTTGTCGGTCTTGAGGTTCTCAATGCCTGAAATGGTAGTGAGATTGGTGCACCCAAGGAACCAATAGGCGGTGCTGGTGAGCGACGTGCAGTCGGCAAACGAGGCATCGAACACCACGGTGGCGATGGTTTCGCGTTGTGGATACCAACTCGTGGTAGACTCAAACGGCCCGACGCTCATGCCGCCTCGTGCGGCTTTCTGCGCGTCGTAGTAGAAGGTGAGCACGGTGTTGTCGTGGCTCAACACGGCGTATGGCTCCTGCGCCATCGCACTCTGCGCCATTCCTACAAGGAAGAGCAGGTAAAGAAATAACTTTTGCTTAGTCATACTTCTTGTTTTATATAATTGTAAATTGATGTCCACTCTGTGACTTCGTTTACTTATCTTAGTGCTGCTAAAATGTCATTAATGTGATGGCAAAGGTACACATTTCTTTGCCAAATCGAGCATTTCGCAAATGTTTTTTTCGTTCAGCGCCGTTTTTTGCGAGGCCGGCAATGAACAGGGGCAGAAATCCCGGCATGGGTGGCGGCTTTGCCAGCCGCACGCCGCGTTTCCGCCACGTGTCATTCCGACGATAGGAGGAATCCCACGGCACACAGATGGTGTGAGATGCTTCCTTCGTCAGCATGACAATAATTAAAGTCTTGTGCGTCTTTCGGAATTTGAGAAGCGAATTCGCCGGCGCGGAGGTAATTTTTTTACGGAACGCTATATATTTTTTGTCATTTCGCCGAGAATGTATAAATTTGTGGCGAAAATGGAGAAAAGTGTATGACAACAAGTGAAGCAAAAGGACACTACGAAGATAAATAATAACATGCTTATAAACACAAATTAAAAGACGCGATATGAAGAAAGTATTTCTGATGGCGCTGCTGCTGGCCGGTGTGCAGGCAATGGCGCAGACAGAGAGTGAGAAGGCCACACAGGGCGAAGAGAAGCCCGAGCTGCTGGCCAAGTATGTAGATCCGATGATAGGCACGGGCGACCACGGTCACGTGTTCGTGGGCGCGAATGTGCCCTTCGGTATGGTGAATGCCGGCCCGACGCAGTACGAGCGCGGCTGGGACTGGTGCTCGGGCTACCACTACAGTAGCAACAAGATTATCGGTTTCGGGCAGATGCACCTGAGCGGCACCGGTTGCGGCGACCTGGGCGACATCGGGCTGATGCCGGCCTATAACGACGTGGAGCTGACGCGCGAGGGCATGGTGTCGACGTTCGACCGCCGCACGGAGTATGCCACGCCGGGCTACTACCGCGTGACGCTCGACCGCGGTGCCATCATGTGCGAGATGACGGCCACTACGCGTTGCGCGCTCTATCGGTTTACGTTCCCGAGGGGCAGCAACAATGCGCGCATCATCATCGACCTGGAGAATACCATCGGCGACGACACGCGGGCTGCACGCGTTGTGCCCATCGACGAATTCACCCTGGTGGGCTACCGCATGAGCCACGGCTGGGCCAGCGACCAGCGGCTGTACTTCTGCATGCGCTTCTCGCGCCCGATACACAACTGGTTGTCGGAGGGCGCCAACGCCAAGTACGGCGTGGCCACCTTCGAGGTGAGTCCCGGCGACAAGGTGATGGTGAAGGTGGCGCTCTCGCCGACGAGCGAGGCCAACGCGCTGCTGAACATGAACATGGAGCTGGGCCGCTCGTGGGAGTTCAACACAATTGCCGACGAGGCCGTGGCAGCATGGAGCGAGCAGCTGGGCCGCATCAAGGCCACGTTCCGCACCGAGCGTGAGCGCAAGATTTTCTACACGGCCATGTATCACTACATGGTGGCGCCACAGGTCTGGAACGACTGCACGGGCGACTACATGGGTGCCGACATGCGCGTGCATCAGGGCGCCGACTATACGACGCTCACCACGTGGAGCCTCTGGGATACGTACCGCGCCGCTCATCCGCTGGCTACGCTGATTCTGCCGGACCGCATGCGTGACTACGCCAAGACGATGATGGCCATCTATCGCGAGTGGGGCGAACTGCCGGTGTGGCACCTGGTGAGCAACGACACGTACTGCATGGTGGGCGAACCGGCCGTGCAGGTGCTGGCCGACATGCTTCTGAAGGATATGGAGACGGGTGTCGACCCCGAGGAGGCACTGGCGGCCATCAAGGCCAGCCTGCTGCCCACCGAATACGGCGACCGCAAGACGCGCCGCCTGCCGCTGCGTGGCAAGGATGAGCTGGCCGAACTGGGTTATCTGGCCTACGACGGCGGCGAGGGTCAGGTGGTGGCCAAGAGCCTGGAGTACTATCTGGCTTGCTGGGCTGCTGCACAGCTGGCCGGACGCCTCGGACACGAGGAGGACAGCATCCGATTCTACAACCTGAGCATGAACTACAAGAAACTCTACGACCCGCGCGTGAAGGTGATGCGTGCGCTGGACAAGAAGGGCCAGTTCCGCCCGCTGCCTGCCGACTTCAAGCCGGGCCACCAGACGGGCGACTACACCGAGGGCAACCCGTGGCAGTACAGCTTCCTCGTGCCCCACGACGTGAAGGGGCTGGCCGAGCTGATGGGCGGCCCGAAGGCTTTCTCGCTGCGACTGGACAGCCTCTTCACTGCCGACAGCGACCTGGGTGAGCACGCCAACCCCGACATCACCGGACTCATCGGACAGTACGCCCACGGCAACGAGCCCAGCCACCACGTGCTCTACATGTATAACTATGTGGGCGAGCCGCGCAAGACGCAGCGCCTCGTACGTCAGGTGATGGACGAGCTCTACACCGACCAGCCCGCAGGCCTCTGCGGCAACGAGGATGTGGGCCAGATGTCGGCGTGGTACATCATGTCGGCCATCGGTCTCTATCAGGTGGAGCCCTGCGGCGGCATCTATCAGTTGGGTTCGCCCATCGTGGAGACGGCCAGCATACCGCTGCCCGGCGGCAAACAGTTCGAGATTCGCACGCACGGCGGTTCGGACAAGGCCATCTACGTGAAGAAGTACGTGCTGAACGGACGCCAGCTGAAGGTGCCCTACATCACGCACCAGCAAATCATGGCCGGCGGACGCCTCGACGTGTATATGACAGAGAAATAAAACAAGCACATTCCCAGACGTATGAAAAAGATTATCCTTACCCTGCTGCTGGCCGCTCCAGTTGCCGCCATCGCAGCCCCCGAGATGCCGAAGAAGAAAACTGCCGACGTGGCCGTGCAGAGCACCATCAAGGACCTGCGCCCTGCCGAGAAAGACCGCCTCTTCCGCAGCGATGCCGTGGAACGTCAGATAGCCAAGCTGAAGGCTAAGCTGACGGCCATCGACCCGAAGCTATTCTGGATGTTCCAGAACTGCTTCCCCAATACGCTCGACACCACCGTTCACTACCAGAAGACGGCCGACGGCGACGACGACACCTTCGTCTATACGGGCGACATACACGCCATGTGGCTGCGCGACAGCGCCGCTCAGGTGTGGCCCTACCTGCGCTACGTCAAGGAGGACGAGCCGCTGCGCCATCTCATTCGCGGCGTCATTCGCCGCCAGTTGGCCTGCATCCTCATCGACCCGTATGCCAACGCCTTCAACATGGGCCCCACGGGCGGCGAGTGGCAGAAAGACAACACCAAGATGAAGTTGGAGCTCCACGAGCGCAAGTACGAAATCGACTCGCTGTGCTATCCGCTGCGCCTGGCCTACGCCTACTGGCAGCTGACGGGCGACGCCAGCATCTTCGACGCGAAGTGGCTCGAGGCTGTACGCCTGATTCTCGACGTCTTCCAGGACCAGCAGAACTGGAACGGCCCCATCACCAACTACCGCTTTACACGCCGCACCGAAGCGCTGCACGACACGCGCTCCAACAGCGGCTACGGACATCCCGGACGGCCCTGCGGACTCATCGCTTCGGCCTTCCGCCCGTCGGACGACAGCACCATCTTCCCGTACCTCGTGCCCAGCAACTTCTTTGCCGTGAGCGTGCTGCGCAAGGCTGCTGAGATACTGAACGACGTGAACAAGGAATACGGTCTGGCCAGCGACTGCCGCCGCATGGCCACGCAGGTGGAGGAAGCACTGGAGAAGTACGCCGTGGTGGAGCACCCCAAGTACGGCAAAATCTACGCCTTCGAGGTGGACGCCTACGGCTCCGCACTGCTCATGGACGACAGCAACGCGCCCAGCCTGCTCTGCCTGCCGTACCTGACCGACGTCAGCATCGACGACCCCATCTATCAGAACACGCGCCGCTTCGTTTGGAGCGAGGATAATCCCTACTTCTTCCGCGGCAAGGCAGGCGAGGGCATCGGCGGCCCGCACTGCGGACTCAACAAGCCCTGGCCCATGAGCCTCGTCATGAAAGCCTTCACCACCAACGACCGCGCCGAGAAGGAATGGTGCGTCAAGCAGATTCTGAATACCGACGGCGGCACCGGCTTCATGCACGAGTCGTTCAACAAGGACGACGCTGCCGACTTCACCCGCTCGTGGTTTGCCTGGGCCAACACCCTCTTCGGCGAACTCATCGTGGACATGTATGCGGAGTAAAAACAAATAATAAGAATCTGAGTGCTCGGAATACTCCGAATACTCCGAAAAGCAACTTCCCAAAATGAAAAGACCATTTCTCCTCATCCTTGTGGCCGCGCTGGTGGCGTGCGGCACGCGGCAGGAAGACAAGTATCTGTCTTTCCTGTATTCCTACATGCCGCTGCCGGACAGCGTGGACCATCCGCGCGAGTACTGGGCGGAGCACGTGCGCGTCTCGCTCGAGGCACGACGCACGATGCCGTGGGGCAAGCGGGTGCCCGAACGCGAGTGGCGACACTTTGTGCTGCCGGCACGCGTCAACAACGAGGACCTCGACACGGCACGCGTGGCCTTCTATCATTTGCTGCGCGAGCGCGTGAGCGGCCTATCGATGCACGATGCGGTGCTGGAGGTGAACCACTGGTGCCACGAGCACGTTACCTATCAGCCGGCCGACTCGCGCACCTCGTCGCCGCTTGCCACCATGCGTTCCACCATCGGGCGCTGTGGTGAGGAGAGCACCTTCTGCGTGGCTGCCCTGCGGGCGGTGGGCATTCCGGCACGTCAGGTCTATACGCCGCGCTGGGCGCACACCGACGACAACCACGCGTGGGTGGAGGCATGGGTCGATGGGCAGTGGCATTTCCTCGGCGCCTGCGAGCCTGAAGCCGTGCTCGACAAGGGTTGGTTCAATCAGCCCGCCAGTCGCGGCATGATGATGCACACCAAGGTCTTCGGCCGCTACGACGGGCCCGAGGAGGTGGTGAGCCGCAACGCGTGCTACACCGAAATCAACGTCACGCACAACTATGCGCCCGTGGCACGCCTCGCCGTCCGTGTGACGGACCGTGAGGGACAGCCCGTGGAGGATGCCACCGTGCAGTTCCGCCTCTACAACGAGGGCGAGTTCTATGCGCTGGCCTCGCAGCAGACCGATGCGCAGGGCCGCGCCTCCATGTCGTTCGGACTGGGCAGCCTGCTCGTCTGGGCGCACCGTGACGGCCGCTTCGGCTTCTGCCACGCCAGCGTGGGGAAGGACGAGGAGGTGACTGTCAGGCTCGCTGAGCGCTCGGAGTTCTCAGAGTACTCGGACACGCTCTTTGACTTCGACCTTGTGCCGCCCGACGGGCACGACAACCTGCCGCCCGTCACCGACGCCGAGGAGGCGCTCAACCGCCAGCGCCTGGCCTACGAGGACAGCCTTCGACAGGCTTACGCCGACACGGCCTTCTATCAGGGCGACGACGATGCGCGCCTGGTGGGCGCACGTGCCAACTGGCGCACGATAGAGCGCTTCCTCACCGTTTATCCCGACGCCGAACAGGTGCTCGCCTCGCTCAGCCAGAAGGACCTGCGCGACGTGCGCTACGACGTGCTGGCCGACTTTGCCGCCAGCGGAGCGCCCGTGCGTGTGGCCAACGAGTTGCTGACGCCGTGGTTCACACCGCTCAACGCGCAGTTCTCGGGCATGGATGTGGACGACGTTCTGCGTTGGGTGGCCGACAGCATCCGTGTGGACGACAGCCGCAATCCGCAGAGCCTCTGCATGTCGCCCGAGGGCGTACTGCGCCACCGCATCACCGACGCGCACAGCCGCGACATCTTCCTGGTCTGCGCCCTGCGCGCAGCCGGTCACAGGGCATGGATAGACCGCGTGGCAGGCGGTGTGATGGCCGAGGGCCGCAGCGTGGCTGAATATGCTGCCGAGACCGACACGGCTGCCGCTGCGCCGCAGACAGGCACCCTGGTGCTCGACGCCTCCGAGAGCGCTGTGCGGCCGGCATACTACACCAATTTCACCCTCTCGCGGCTGACCGACGAGGGCAGCCTGCAACTGCTCAACTACGGCTCCTTCGAGCCCTTCACTAAGGGAGTCGCCGTGCCTGCGGGCCGCTACCTGCTGGTCAGCGGTCAGCGTCTGGCCTCGGGCGGCGTACTCTCGCGGATGCGCTTCTTCAGCGTGGCTGAGGGAGAGACCACCGTGGTGCCGCTCATCGTGCGTCAGGACGAGGAGCGCGTGCAGGTAATCGGCTCGTTCGACAGCGAGAGCCGCTATCTGCCTTGGGGCGAGCAGTCGGTGCGCTCACTGCTGAGCGAGACGGGACGCGGCTACTTTGTGGTGGGCCTCCTGCGGCCGGGCCACGAGCCTTCGAACCACGCGCTGTGCGACCTCGCAGCCGCCAGCGCCGAGCTGGAAGAGTGGGGACGTCCCATCGTGCTCATAGCACCGCGCGGCACAGACATCGACGCCATGCTGAGCGGCCTCGAGTGTAAGGGCCGCCTGCCGTCCACCGTGCGTTTCGGCACCGACGAGACGGAGCAACTCTTCGCCGGCTCGCAGACGCTGCCGCGCATCATGATTGCCGACACCTTCAACCGCGTGGTCTTCCGCTCCGAGGGCTACACGATAGGCCTCGGACAGAAGCTGGCCGCCGTGGCAGCCAAACTGTGAAAGATATAATGTTATACTTCGAAATCATCTGGCGCACATGGCCAAGAAAAAAGCCGACCACGAGACCGGCGGATGGGCCACCGAATACTCGCTCAAGGAGTCGTACGAGAAGCGCATCGCCTTCCTCAAACAACAGATTGCCGACCTGAGTAAGTAAAGAACCGAAGACACCGAACTACTATGAACCAACACCCGAAACTCGAAGTCTGCGCCGCCAACCTGCGCAGCGTCCGCGCCGCCAGACAGGGTGGGGCAGTACGCGTGGAACTGTGCAGCGCGCTCGACCGCGACGGCCTCACACCCGCCCTGCAGTCCATACACGCCACCATGCGCGAGAAGATAGACGTGAACATCCTCATCCGGCCGCGCGAAGGCAACTTCGTCTATTCGGCCGACGAGGTGCAACGCATGGACCAGAGCATACGTCGTGTGGCAGCTGCCGGCGTGCACGGCGTAGTCTTCGGAGCCCTCACCGAGGCCGGCGACGTGGACGTCAAGACCTGCTCGCGCCTGATGCAGACCGCACAGCGCTACGGCCTCTCCACCACCTTCCACCGTGCTTTCGACGTCTGCCGCAGTCCGAAGGAGGCACTCGAGGTCATCATCCAGCTCGGTTTCGACCGCCTGCTCACCAGCGGCCAGGCACCCACCGCCGAAGCCGGCATACCCCTGCTGCGAGAACTCGTGGAGCAGGCCGACGGCCGCATCATCGTCATGCCCGGAGCCGGCGTGTCGCCCCAGAACGTGGCCCGCATCCTGCGCGAGACTGGCGCCACCGAGATACACGGCTCGCTCCGCCTCTCAGACACCACCAGCCTGCGGCTCGTAAAAGCCACGACGAAAGCCCTCCGCGAGGGCTGACAGACGGAATTTGACAAGCAAATTCCCTACGGCGAGCCATTAGGTATATGTCGTATTCACGCCACGGGTAGGGAATTTGCTTGTCATATTCCGTTCCTCAGAGAATAAAAAAGAAGCATCGAAGGCAGGCCCCGATGCTTCTCTATTCACGCGGTTCCTTAGAAACTCACAGCTTCTTGCCCACGTACACCACGCGGAGCACGCGCACGATTCATGGCTCGCTGCGCCTGCGTGTTTTCGGAGAGATGTGACGGCCCCGAGGGCGTCGTCACCATTTGTCGCTCACGGCGCGGATGGCGAGTCCGAGCGAGCGTATGCGGCCCTGTGTATTCTTTTCCACGGTGTGGTCTGTGAAGTCGCATTGGAAGAAGCAGGCGTAGCCGTAGAATTGGTCGCTGAGGCGTTCGGAAGCCCAGTATACGCCGAAGGCATATACTGTGTTGTACGGGTCGTTGTCGTCGGCAGCCCATCCGGTGCAGGGCAGGTAGATGCGGTTGCCGTTCGGTGCCGTCACCTTGCAGCCCTCGGTGCCTGCCAGATAGAGGTGCTCCCACGTGCAGTTTCCTATCAGGGCGCTGTATTCGTCGTCTTTGGGCATCCGCCACTGCGAGCCCCAGAGGGCTGTGGCGGCATCGTCGGTCGGCTCGAGCTTGGTGAGGAGGTCTTGTTTGTTGTATTTTGTCATGTCGTCGGGGGCATTCCATTTGTAGGTGTCCCATGTGTAGGACTGCTTGGTCTGCGTCTCGCCCCAGGCGTAGTAGTTGCCGTATTCGACGGGTTTCTTTGCGCCCACGTTGCAGCAGGCCCATTTGATGCTGCCGCCCATGTCTATCATGTGTGGGTGCCGGCTGTCGGGGCAGAAGGCGTCGGATTCGTCGGTGGGGTCTTCCCATGTGTATCCGGCTCCCTGGCAGGTTGCGCACTTGCCGCTGCGGTTGCAGTCGGCGCAGTGTCCGTCGCCTCCGCATTTGGAACATACGGGGTTGCCGTGGCAGACGGTGCAGATGCCCTTGCCGTTGCAGACCTCGCAGCGCCCTGTGCCGTAGCATGTGGCGCACTTGCGCTTGCCCGTGCCGTAGCAGGTGGAGCACGTGCCCGTGCCGCCGCATGTGGTGCAGGTGACGGATGTGGTGCCGTAGTAGATTTTCCCCACGCCGTGGCATACGCCGCACCGTCCGCCGCCGCTGCACGAGTAGCAGTTGCCGGTGCCTGAGCCGTTGCAGATGAAGCACTGGCCGGAGCCGCGGCAGAGGTCGCACCGTCCGTTGCCCTTGCAGGCTCCGCACCACTGCCCTGTGCCGTTGCACTGCTGGCAGTCCTGCCCCGTGCCTTGGCAGGTGGGGCACGTGCCTCGTCCGCTGCAATCTGCGCAGCGTACCTTCACCTTGCCGTTGCTTGGCGTGTCGGGGTTGTCGGGGTTGCTGGGGTTGTCGGGTGTCTCGATGGGTGAGGGTGCCACTTTCTCGTCGTCTCCGCACGAAACAAGGCCGATGCCCACGGTCGTCAGGGCTGCGAGCAACGCCAGTCTGTTGAGTCTTTTCATTGTGCTAAAAGTTTAAAAAGTCTTTTTCAACTTTCAACCGCCCAATTTCAGCATTTCCTAATTGTGTTTCTCTGATTTGATAATCCTTTTGTGTGCGTTTCTTCCCCCCCTCGTCAAAGTTTCTTGCCCACGTATACGACGCGGAGCACGCGAATGATGTCCTCCTTCATGCGGCGGAAGGGTGCGTACTGCGGGTTGTCGGAGAAGAGGATGATTTCCGGGTCGTCGTCGGGCGTGGGCTGGATGTGCTTTATCATGCGCTCGCCCTCGCGTGTGATGACCATGTAGATGGCATCCGGGTCGATGCGGTCGTAGCGGTCCACGCTCACCACGCCAATCAGGTCGCCCGGGTTCACCGTCGGCATCATGCTGCATCCGCTGATGGGGAAGTAAGCCTCGGCCTTCACGCCCGGGATGTAGACGCCGTCCGTCAGGTCGTTGTATGGCGGAGCGTCCACGTCGCCGGCGCTGACGGGCAGTTCGGGGTAGTAGGGCACCATTGGCCTATCGTCTTTCCGTGTGCTGAACGTCTTCGGCGCCAAGGGTCGCTGCTCACCCTTGCGAACGCTGGTCTGCGCCGTGGTGGTCATCTCGCCTTCGCCCGTCAGCACCCAGATGGGGCGCAGATGGCGGTCGAGCGCACAGACGCGGTTTACGAACTTGGTGCTCAGGGGGTTGAGTCCTCCCAGCACGGCGCAGAACGACGTGGGGTTGTAGCCGGCCTTCTCCGCCAGCTCTCGCTGTGTCTGGGCCACACCGTTGTAGATGAGCCACTTCACAGCCTGCTGCATTCTTTCTCTTGCTTCCATAGTCTTGTGTGTTTGTATGTGGTTTCTTTCTAATCTCTAATCTCTAATCCCAGTCGGCCCTTTACGCCCACGAGCGTCTTGCCGTCGTCGCTGATGATAAATATGTCGTTCATAGTGTGTTGCGTCAGTCGGTGAAATTATTTTCTAAAAATTTTGTTTCTAAAATTTGCATTTCGTTTTCGTTCGCTGTATCTTTGCAGCCGGATTTCTTTGGCAAAGATAGGAATAATGTTTCTATTCTGTTGCCCTTGAGCCACGAAAAACTAAACTAATTAAATATTTTTAACGATTATGACTAAAACTACTGAGGGCTTCTTGCCCGTTACGCTGCGACTGCCGCACACGGCGGTATGGAAAGACAGGGATGCGCTGTGGCGCTTCATGGATCTATTGTTTATGTGTTCGTTCTCGGACGGAAAGGTGTTTTTCGGAGGGAAGGAGGTGGAAGTAAAGAGAGGAGAATGTATTGTCTCGAAACGCGAGTTGGCTTTGCGCTGGAATATGACACGTAAGAGGGTGGATGCCTTTTTGCGAATGCTGACTGCCGAGGGGCTTTGTGGCTCTGAGGCTACGGTTGGCAATTATACTCGCATAAATGTGAGTAATATGGCGTCGGGCGCCACTAAGGGTGCCATTGAAGGTGCCACTGTTGGTGCCACTAAGAGTGCCACCTCTCGGGCTGAAAGACAAAAACTTAATCGTTTGGTCGGCGCCACTGGCAGAGCCACTGGCAGTGCCACTGACGGAGCCATTAATGCGGCCACATATACAAGAAATACTAATATACGCAATTATAAGAAAAAAGAGAATTTATATATAAGAGAAAAAGAACTGGATTTGGAGGATAAGTTTAACAACTCGCGGGCCCGCGAGGTGGGTATCCGCATGGAGACTGAGCGTTTCTGTTTTCGCATTCCGGGTGCGCTGCAACTGTTGCGCGGCATGCTGGACCGGCTGACGGGTGGCCGCACGGTGTGGCACGAGGAGTACGACGAGGTGGCCGACTGGCTGTCCTTCAACCGCGGCCGCGGCCTGTTGCTGATGGGGCGCCCGGGGCTGGGCAAGTCGCTGCTCTGCGAGCGTGTGATTCCGGCGCTGGTGTACGCACACACGGGCATTTGCATCTCGTCGTTTTCGGCCTCCGACCTGTGCCGCCGCTGGGACGACGTGTCGCGCATGCATCGGCTGTGCATCGACGACGTGGGCGTGGAGCCGGCCGAGGTGCAGCGCTACGGCACGACGCAGTACCCGTTCTCGGAGCTGGTGGACACGGTGGAGCGCGAGGGTCGCTTGCTGCTGGCTACTACGAATCTGACTACGCGCGAGTTGCTCGACCGCTACGGCGTCCGCACGGTGGACCGCTTGCGCAGCACGGTGCGCGTGGTGGTGATGCACACACCGCCGGAGGTGGACACGATGAGTTCGTCGCACCGAGGGATGTGGGTCTGAGAGGCTGGGATGGCGCGATTGGTTAAAATATTGTCTAATTATTTGCATGAAAGGAGAAACCTCTGTAACTTTGTGGAGTCTTTAAATGATAACACAATTTAAAAGTCAAACATTATGAACAAGCGGAAACGTTTCTTTGGTCTGCTGGCAGTCCTGATGCTGGCGCTGGTGAGTGTAGGTTTTGTGTCGTGCGGCGACGATGACGACAATGTTACTGTGCAGGGTCCGAATTCGGACCCGACTTTGAGCTCGCCTCTGCAGGGCGAGTGGAAGCGTGTGTACGATGATGAAAGTTACGAAATTCTTACGTTTAATTCCAATGGCAGGGGCTTCTATGAGTATCATCAAAAAAAGGTTGACCATTGGGTGCTTGACAAGTATTCTGAATTCACATATTTCTTCGATTCGAACAAGATGGAACTGAAGTTTATTTTCCCCGAAGAAGGTGGCAGTACCGAAACCAAAGTGTGTAGGGTGGATAAACTCACCGCTACGGAGCTTGTGCTCGACGGGGATAAGTATGTCCATCTGTTCATTATTTATAAGTAATGCAACGCATCGGGCCGCCAGCAGTGGGTGGCCCGATGTGTTTTTTAGTCGGAGGACTTTGGCGCTTTCCGCAGAATTTGCTAATTTTGCACCGCCGAACGCCGCAGGCTTGTAGTCTGGCCCAAGGTTCGGCAACAGACAAAACAAACCTCTAACAAAACAAAAATCGACGATGAGAAAGAACATTTGGAAGTGGACGGCCCTGCTCGTGGCTGCCATCGTGTGCGTGGGTTTCGCCTCCTGTGGCGACGATGATGACGAAGACAACAAGCCTGCCAACAACGGCGGCGGCAGCACGCCGACGGCGGCCCTCGTGGGTGTATGGGAGAGCTTGGAGGGCGGCCAGGTGATGGCGTTCAATGCCGACGGTATGGGCTACACCTACAGTACCGAAGGCGTCATATATGGCAGTTTCTTCACGTACAAGTACGACGCTAAGCAACAGACGATAGTCTTTAATAATTCAGCAGAAGCCTCCGACACGTGGACAGTTAGTGTACTCGACGACAAGAACTTGTACGCTGTGTTCGAGCTGTATGCCCGAAATCACGACGTTAAGTTCGTGCGCCGCACGGATCCGGCAGTTTCAGCCGAAATTGTGGGTACTTGGAAGAATAAGGACAGCGACGCCACGGACGTCATCGTATTCCGCGCCGACGGCTCGGGCTACTGGAGCGAAAACTCTGGCGGTGCCACCGAGTCGGCCACCTACAAGTTCGTCTACGACGCCAAGTTCCACGTGGCAGTAATCTCCTACGACAACGCCGGCGAGAAGGAGTTCTGGTTTCTGAAGGACTTCGACGGCAAGTCGTTCGTGCTCGATGGCAATCAGTACGTCAAGCAGTAACATCCTCGCCACATCGACAGCCAAAACACAGCATCGGGCCGCCCGCAGTGGGTGGCCCGATGTGTTTTTTAGTCGGAGGACTTTGGCGCTTTCCGCAGAATTTGATAATTTTGCACCGCCGAACGCCGCCGGCGCGTGGCCTGGAGCAAGCTCGGCAACAGACAAAACAAACCTCTAACAAAACAAAAATCGACGATGAGAAAGAACATTTGGAAGTGGACGGCCCTGCTCGTGGCTGCCATTGTAAGCGTAGGCTTTGTGTCCTGTGGCAACGACGATGTTGAAGATAATAAACCTAAAGGCAGCGACAGCGTACCGTCCCTTGTGGGCGTCTGGGAGTACAAGGAGGAAGGCATGGTGATTTGGTTTGAGGCGGACGGAGATGGCTACTTGTACGAGTCGGCCAATGCGGGCAAGTTGTCGCGCTTCACGTATGAGCTCATCGAGCAACGGGTGGTTGTCATGACCTATGCAGACTTGAAGACGGACGAGTGGGAAATCTTTGATTTCGACGACCAGAAGCTCGTCTTCGTGTTCAATGAATTTGCCCGTGCAACGTTCGTCAAATGTACCTTCGACGAACTTGTGGGAACGTGGCGGTACGAGCATAACGGCGAGGTGGGCGTTATTGTGTTCCGCGCCGATGGTACTGGCTACCGGAGCGTGATGGTTGCAGGTCAGCCTGTCACAGTTTCCTTTAACTACATCTACGACGCATCGGCGCACGTAGTGCAGACTTTCATCGATGCCAACACAAAGGCTCTGTGGCGTCTTGAGGACTTCGACGGCAAGTCGTTCGTGCTCGATGGCGATCAGTACGTCAAGCAGTGAGCAGTGCATAGTCCATAGTGCATAGTCCACAGTTCATAGTTTCTCCCTTGTCTCCGTCGTGGGGCAGGGGAGAAACTTTTTTGTGCATTTCTTCGGTCTTTGACAAGCAAAGACCCTACGGGTGGCGAGGGCTAGCGCGTTGTGTTTCGGCTCGCCGTAGGGAATTTGCTTGTCAAATTCCGTTGGCACGATGTTTTTCTCAGGGTTCTCCCAGATACTTGATGATAATCTCCACCTGCCGCGCCGTCAGTATGTGCTGCGTCTTGCGGTAGTCCGTGGCCGCCAGTTCGCGCATCAGCCGCTTGTTGTACGTCATCCAGTCGCGCAGGCGGTTTGTGGCTCCGCCCACCGAGAGGCCGGGCGAGTAAGCCACGGCCAGCTCCTTCTTCGTCATGCTTTTGTATTCCATATCTTTTTCTTCTCTTTTTCTTTGCAAAGATACGAAAAAAGAAACGATAATGCAAACGAAATTCACACAAATTCTCATCCCTTTGCACCCATTTCTCTCTATTCTCATTCCGCAGGCTCGCCGCCGTCGTATCTTTGCACTGTGATTCGCGAAACACACCAGAGAGAGATGAAACCTCAAACCACTAACCACTAACCATTAACAAAACATGCCAACCATCAACTACAGCATCACCATCCGCAGCGCCAAGCCCGGAGTGAAGAAAGTCAACGTCAAGTCCACCAAGGCCTATCCCAACCTCCAGTCCAAGGGCACCCTCACCATCGAGGACCTGGCGTAGCACATCGCAGAGCACGGCTCTAAGTACAATCGAGGCGACATCTGCGCCGTACTGAGCGCCGTCACCGACTGCGCCCGCGAGCACCTGCTCGACGGCAAACACGTACAGCTGGGCGACCTCGGCACCCTGCGTCCCGTGGCCAAAGTGGTAGGCGCCGACACCGCTGCCGACTGCAATGCCAACTGCATCCGCGACCTCTCCGTAGGCTTCCGCCCCGGACGACGCTTCCGCAACCTCCTCGAGGAGGCCGAGTTCGAGCACGTGCCCACCATCGCCGCTCAGGACGACGCCAAGACCGCGGCCAAGAGCCAGGAGACCCTGCAGGACGACGAGGACGGACAGCACCTCGGCGACTGACCCCGCAACCACACGCTCAGGAAGCCCCAGCACACAGGGCCGGGGCTTCCGCCTCTACAAACCACACACACTTAACCCCTAAAAACAAAACCTACAGACATGAACAATACAAACAAGTGGACCGTCATCATCAACGCCATACTCACCGCCATCAGCACCATCATCAGCAGCCTCACCGTGGCCAGCTGCCTCTAACCTCTAACCTCTAACCTCTAACCTCTAACCTCTAACCTCTTAATGACACCCCAGCCCCGCGGACTCCGCAACAACAACCCGCTCAATATACGCCACGGACGTAGCCTCTGGCGCGGACGACGCCTCGTACAGACAGACCCCGACTTCGTCCAGTTCGAGAGCATCGAGATGGGCTACCGAGCAGCCTTCCTCACCCTCCACACCTACCGCATACGCTACCGCCGCCGCACCATCCGCCAGATCATCGAGCGCTGGGCGCCCAGCACCGAGAACAACACCGGCATCTACCTCCTCCACGTCTGCCAGTGGAGCGGCATGCGCAACCCCGACCACGTACTCCAGATGCGCGACATGCCCATGCTCGTCGCCGCCATGCACCGACAGGAAAACGGCCTCCCGCCCAACATGCAGCAGATACAAGCCGGCTTCCAACTCTTCCTCGCCGCCCTCCAAGCCCGTTAGGGCAGGGGAGCGGCGCTCCCTATTCACGGCCTTCCCTTACGCGCGCACATAATATATAAGGTATGCCATTCCGCCCCGTGAAAAAAAGTTTGAAAAAAGTTGCAGAAAGATTTGGCCAGATGGAAAAGTTGGCGTACCTTTGCACCCGCAAACGAGGAACGGAGGTTCCTCCCGCACCC
>CADAGX010000010.1 GCA_902787575.1 uncultured Bacteroidales bacterium
AGCGCTCCCAGCCCGTCCCACAAATTGTCCAGCGCAAAGAGTCCTTTCGCTCCCATGCGGCTGCTTTGGTATTCCAGCGTTACGAAACTACGCCCCAACTCTATGGTTTGCGGCATGTAATCTGTCATAAACCGTTCCGAGAAGCGGAACATGTGACTTGTGGCCAGTAGCGGCTGTCCGTCTGGCTGCAGTTGCACTTCGCTTCCCAGCAGGTAGCGATAGCCGCCCAGTATCTCTTCGGCCTCGGGGTCCCACACAAGGAGCTGCTTATACGGGTGCTCCATGGTGTCGAACTCGTCAAGATCTAAACTCTTGCCCGTGCCGCCTCCTGCGTCGCGGAATGCTATCTCGCGTAGTCGTCCTATCTCGCGTACCACGTTCGGGGAGTCTTGCCACGTAACGATGTATATCTCGTTTCCGCTTTTGTTTGTGCGCCGCAGTTTCTTGTCGGGCGTCAGCTCGGCCTTCAGGACCTCGCGTGGGATAGGAGAAATAATTGCTTCCATTCTTTATAATTCGTACACTTTGTTTTGTACCCATCGGCCCCACTCTGAGGGAGTGCGACTTTCGTCGAACTGCGCGCAGGGGATGGGCTTTCCTATTTTCACTATGTAGCGTTTTCCGCGACTGCGGTACATTTCGTCTGGCAGCAACAGCATGGCAAAGTTGGGCAGATGAAGCCGTTTGCACCACTGCGCCACGTTGTAGAAGCGGTTGCTGTTTGTCCCGACGAAATGGACGGGCACAATGTCGCGGCCATGCTGTATGCTTTTGGTCACAAACGTCTTGTTCCACGGCAAGTCGCGAATGCTTCCGTCAGCCTGGCGGCGGCTGCAGAGTCCGGCGGGAAACATGATTACATGGTTTTGGCCGGAGAAAGCGGTCTCTACCATCTGTGGCAGGTTTCGCGCCTGCCGCCCCAACTTGTTTATCGGCACGCACAGCGGAGCCAGACCGCGCAGGTTCATCAGCAAGTCGTTCACCAGATAGCGGATGTGCCCGTCGTAATTCTCGCCCAGCACCCAGCCCAGTGTCACGCCGTCTATGGCACCCAACGGATGATTGCTCACAAAGGTGTGCCAACCTTCGGTGGGCAGGTTCTCGCGGCCCTCCACCTCAACTTCTACGCCCAGATAGTCCAAGACTCCCTTGCAGAATGGTACTCCCTCGAGCCCTTGCCGCAGGTATCCGTTGATGTAATCCTGATGTATCAGCCGCTTCAGCCAGTTTATGAGCCACTGCGGCACGTATTTGCCCCACTTGCCGGCACGCTTGCGCACGATGGAGTCAAGATCTATCTCGGTCAGAGCCGAATCCTTAGTTTCTTCCATTTTTTTCTTTTGCGAGAGCGTTAGTTAATGACGATGGGCCTGTTGTTTATGAAGTATCGTCCTCGAGGCAGGCCGCTGAGCCAGTTGGTTCCCTTGCTTAGGCGCATCGCCATATAGAGTGCGCCGCTTCCCGTATAGATGGGGAGAATCTGGTTGTGGTCGCTTTGAATTCGGATGGCGCGCCCCGTAATGAACATTTGCACGGGGTAGGCCGAAAGGCTCATGCGCCGGCCGCCCGACATCTCCATGCGAGGAGCGCGCAGCGACATGGTGTCCGGAATCTGATTGACTTTGCGCGAACGCTTTACGGGCCATGCGCCTGCAGCTGCTGAGAGACACAGCACTAGCGCCATGAGTAGTATCCGCTTTATGACCCTGCGTTCGAAGAACATATACTATCCCAATTTAATCTGTGCAAATGTACGAAAAAAGCATAATACAGGCAAGCATTCGGGGCGAAAAGTGGAGAAATGTACTCCCGACGGCCGCTGGGTGCGAAAACTACGCGTCGAAATATTTTTGCGACAGCCAGTATCGGACGAAACAACGTGTGAGAGAAAAAAGAAGCACGCTTCGCAACAAAATTGCGAAGCGTGCTTTCTGTAAGTCGGTGCAGCAGCATCTTGCTGCGCGACCTTTATTCGCCCCAAATGTCCCAGTCGTTGTTTTCCTTCGTCAGGACATCTTCGTTCGGGTCGGCTGGCTTATTGTTCAGCGACAGCGCCAACATTTGTTCTACCACCACTTCTGTTATCTCCACGGCGGGAGTCATATATATCTTTTTCATATACTGCAATATTTTTTAGAGTGAATAAATTATTTTCGTCCGCAACTCCGGCCGAAGCCGGAGCGTAAGGCGATTTTTTTATTTCAGTACTTTCTTTCCGTTTACGATATACAGACCCTTTGTCATCTTCTCTATGCGTCGTCCGCTCATGTCGTAGATAACATTCTCGGCTTGCGACGGAGTCTGTTCATTCATCATAATTCCAGTGGCACGGTCGAACGTAAATGCTTTCACACCGCCCATAGTGGGTTCGTCGGTAATGAGGAAAGCGTGGCCAGCCGTCACAGTCATCGTCTGTTCCACGATATAGAAGGCTACGACGCCGCCTAATTTCTGCAGCACGTATGAGGGGATTGGTGCGTCGGTATCGGTGTAAGTTCCCACGAGCATTCCGCTGGTAGGCCTCTCGGCTTTTTCTGCCTTGTGGCCCTGTACGGTGGTGTTCACGGCTGCGTCAGCTTTCAGAACGACAGGCGTATTGGCCGTAACCACGTCTGTCACCTCGTCCATCTGCAGCACGCCCTCCGTGTCGGCACCCGTCACAGTGTAAGCTGTCACACCGTCGGGCAGTGTCACGTCGGCGTCAGCTACGAACGTAGCCCAGCCGGCAGCAGAGACTTTCACGTTCACATCCTTCTTTTCCGGAGCGTACTGAGAAGCTTCCTGAGGTGCAATTTCCAGTGCGCTGTTGTATACTATCACCACTCCCGTCACGTCGTAGTAGTAGTTTTCTTTCGGAGTTTGGTAACCTGTCACCTTGAAGGAATTGTAGGGCTGGATTTGGCCGGTGGCGTCCACAAAGTTCGTACCGTCGAATTTGAGGCCCTTCAGCGAAACAAGTGCGCCCTGATTGGCTGTGCTCAGGCTTGCGATGCTGGCCACCTCGTATGGCGTAGCCGGTGCGTCGGCCGTCACGTTCAGTCCCTCGGTCGAAGTCGTCAGTTGCGTAATCTCGGGCAGGCCGTTGAACAGCGTAAGGTTGCATTCCACCGTGCCGTTCAGTTCGTCGTGAAGTTTGAAACCATGACTCTTCTGGTAGCAAACGATACCTTTGTCCGTGCCGTCTGTCAGATAGAACTGGTTGCCGTTCACGCCTACCACCTTCCAACCGTTCATATTAACCTTCACAGGCGTGTTGCCTTCCACGGCGTCTGCGTTGAGGGCTGCGATAGATGTGTAAGGTGTAGATATGGAGTAAACAAACGTCGCTACGGGGCTGGCGTTTCCGTCGTCATCTACGGCGATAGCTTTCAACGTAGTAGTCTTGCTGATTGCAATTGGGCCTTCGTAGAGTGTGCCGTCGGCGTCGTTGGGTTCAGTTCCGTCGAGCGTATAGAAGATATCGTAGCCATCGGCGCTCTCCAACTCAACTGTGATAGCCATTTCGTAGGCTCCCTCGGCCACTGATGCTGTCGGTGCGTTTACGTAGTTCGTAGGCTTGCTGACGAAGACGATGCCGTCGGCTGCCACAGGAGAAATCTGTGCTACAGCTTTGTTGTAAACCACGACACCCGTCACATCGTACGTCCAGCCGTCGGTCGGAGCGGCATAGCCCACATTGAATTTGTCGTAGAGGATAATCGAGTTGCTGCTTGCGTCTGTGAAGGTGCCGGCTGTCTCGTTGTAAACGACATTCTTCAGAATCACGGGCACGCCCTGCTTTGCCACAGTTATATCAGCAATAGCTGTAGCTACGGCAGTAGCTGTCTGACCCTGCGTCACGGTGAGGCCGGTGGTGGTGGCCGTGAGATTCATCACTTCGGGCTGAGAGTTGTAGAGTTGTATGTTCACTTCCACAGTTCCGTTCAGCTTGTCGCCGACTGCGAAGCCGTGGCCGCTCTGGTAGCCAAGCAAGCCGTATCCATTGCCGTCGGTCATATAGAACTGGTTGCCTGCCACACCTGTCACTATCCAGTTCTGGATATTTACTGTAGCAGGAGTCTTCGTAGCTGTCATTGCTGCCTGCAGTTCGGCCATCGAGGCGATGGCAGGAGTCGGAAGTTCGATGGTGTACGTAGCAGACGTCACTTTGCTGCTCTCGCCGCCCTTAACTGCGATGGCTTTCAGCGTAGTCGTTTTTTCGATGGCAATGGCGGCAGAATAAACAGCGCTTTCCTCGGTGGGATTCGTGCCGTCCAGTGTGTAATGTATCACAGCGCCATCCTCGGCTGTGATAGTTACGTTTTGTACTTCCGTATATAAGCCAGCGGCCAGCGAGAATGTCGGCGCTGCCACAGCGGGTGCTGCTCCCGAAACAGAAATTGAAATTTCGTCTACGGCACGAACGGCTGTGGTACCTTCGTAACTCAACTTGACATATACGTCAGAATACGCGCTAAGGTCTACAGAAAACTCAGTCCACGTAGTATTCGTAATGCCTGAGCCGTCATTCTTTCCAACCTCCGTCCAATTTTCTCCGTCAGCCGAGACAGAGACTGTCCACACGTTAGCTTTTGTATTTGTGGACTCTTTGCTGAGGAAACACGTGAATGTCCCCGGAGTTGCCACCTTGTTCTTTGTTTGAATTGACGCTGTGGTTTTTCCACTCGTATTGCCGTAATATGAGCCAGCTTTAGGTGTTAATTTATTTGCCTGCGTGATGTTTGCGAAAGTCCAATCGCTGTAATTTTCAGGGCTGCTTTCAAAATCGATGGAAAGACCTGAGATTCCGGCCTGTTTCAGGGTGTATGTGGCAGTAGCCACTGCGCTTTCGTTGTCTTTGTCATCCACTGCAATGGCTTTGATGGTTACGTCTTTTGTAATCTCAATGGGATCGCTGTAGAGTTCGCCCACGGTATTTTCGTAGCTGGGTGTCGTGCCGTCCATAGTGTACATGATAAGTGCGGCGTTGGCCTGTGTCAGCGTCACTTTCGTGCCTGCTTCCACCTCGCCGGCAGCCGGAGAAAATGTAGGAGCATCCACGGTTACCACATCGCCGCTCTTGTATGTGATGGAAATCTCGCTTATCTGAGTAGAAGAGTCCATGCCCTTTAGCGCCAGGTAAGTGTAGGTTTCCTTGAAAGTGTACTTGTCGGCCTCGCCAGTGAGCGTGATGGTAGAAATTTGTCCGCTTGCGGGAATACCTGTGTAGGCTTCGTTGCTGGCAAAGAGACTGATTCTTTTGCCTGAGGTGCCCGTGATGCTGACGCTTTCAAGCGTGCCGCCGGATACTTTCATGTAGAGGTATCCGTTTTTGTTCCACTGCAAGGCGTGCTCTCCGCCTTTGGTTCCCATGCTGTGAACCCGAAATTCTGCGCCAGACGCGCCCGTAAGGGTGAAATCGTCGGCCCATGAGGTGGTGGCTGTGCCGCTCAAATACTCTGATGTGGCGGCATTGTTAATCACATCTGCGCCCTGCGCGCTGATTGCAAAGAGCGGAAGCAGCAACATGAGGAGTGCGTGCTTCAGTTTCTGAAAGTTAATTTTTCCCATAATACGTTTTGTTTATTTAATTATTGGTTTTGAATTTTTCTTTTTGTGAACTGTTCTATGTAATCATCGAGGCTGGTGCCTTCCATGCGTTGGAAACAGCTGCGTGCTGTCTTGCTGGTGCCGAAGCCTGCGTCGGCTGCTTCGTTGGCCGATTGTACTTGCCCGCGCTGGATGAGGCGTTTGAGTTCCTCCACGCGGTAGCGGCTAATGTAGTCGTGAATATTGTTATATCCTTGGCTGCGGAGACACTGCAACAGGAGGTGGCGGTTGTATCCCACTTCGAGGCAGAGACGGTCGCGGCCGAAACTGCTGTCCGTCCAAGCGTCGCGGTGATTCTGCATCCAGTATTCTACGCGGTGAAAGCGTTGGAGGTTCGCCTCGTTGAAGTCTTCGCGTTCTGCCTTTTCGACTTCCGCCTCGTCGGGCGCCGTTTCCACGGTCTCTAAGGCGGGAAGTGGCAGTTCGAGCGCGATGGTCTCGAGGGTGCGAAAGACAAGATAGAGATTAAGTATCGTAAATATGAGATGATAGATGATAAGCAGCTTGACATCGTAGAAAAGGATGACGTAGAGGTAGAAAAGCACCGACATGCCGAGTGCCGTGCAATATCCCAGCAGATAGCGCGGCACGTTGGCGTGACGTACCATCTGTTTTGGCAGGCGGAAAATATTGGTGATGTAGTAGAAACTCAGTCCGACGGCTGCCAGACGGCAGAGTACGTCCACGGTGAAAATATTTTCCGACACTTCCTTCCACGACTCGAATAGCACAATTCCACCGGTAAAGGGCAGCGTCAGCGCATAAACGGCAAAGAGAACGATGATGGGCAGCGCGTAGTTCCACATGCGCCGCCACTGCAGAAATCCGGGCATGGGGATGCTAAGCGGATAAATGCTCTGCAGGAAGACGCCGGCCAAGAATGCCAAGAGAATTATGGGGTTGAGGATTCCTGAGGGGAACGTGACGATGATGTCGGCAATGAACGTCTCGCCAAGCAGGATGAAGCCCAGAATGCCGTTTACCCAAGCCAGCGACAGGTATTGCACCCTGTGGCGCGCGTAAACTGCCATAACGCAGGCCGCCAGCAACTCGGCTGTGGCGCAGCAACAAAGTATGATTTGGGCGATATTGGCTTGCATGTTTAGCGTTTCTGTCCGCAAATATACAAAAACATCTTCAAACAAGCATCATCTTCGGCTATCTTTTCTTTTAAAAAAGAAATGGCACAAAAATTGCCACGTGTCGCATTGCGTGATGCGACGCGTGGTATCGAGTGATGCGACGCGTGAAAAATTTTTTTCCACGTGTGGCTTTTATCGGCACAGCACTTTGCGCACCGAGCCGTCTGCCTTGCGGACAATCGTTATGCCGTGTTGCGGCGCAGAAAGCTGCTGTCCGGTGGGCGAAAAGTAGCTCTCGCAAGCTTCGTCGTGGAGCGTCGCAGAGGTGATGCCAAGCGGCTTGCCGTCGGCATCGAGGTACGAGACGACGGCTTTGACGAGGCTCTTTGTACCAGTGTAAGTGAAGTAGGCCGTCAAACCATCTAGGGTACTCGAAGTTCCGCCGCGCTGTATGTTGGAATTTGCATTGACAACGCCATAGAGACCGCCCATCGTTTTGGCCGGTGTGTAGTTACACGTCATTGACCAGTCGCCTTGGCTGACGGTGGTTTCGGCTTCGGCAGCTACGTCCTTGGCTGCAAAAATCGGATCTGCCAGCGGTGCTGACAAATGTAACACGTATGGCGTGTTGGGTTCGATGCGTCCGTCCTCTACTTTCTGGAAGAAGAGCGTGTAGCCGTCGCGCTGGTTCCACGTCGTCTGACGCAGAGTGGCAACCCAGTCGCCTGCGTCCGTCCGTCCGGTGAGTTCGGCCACGGTGGTGCTGAACGGCAGCGAGAGGGTGCTGAAACCTTGTTTGAAGGTGCGCAACACGGTAACCGACGGGTAGGAGCGTGCTACGTATTCTGTGGTGCTTGTGGCGCTGAGTGTGAGACCTTTCTGCGCAAAGATGGCGTACAACACTTTCTGCGTGGTGGAGCCGGGCGTGCCGTTGGTGAGTGTGACTACGTGCGGATTGGCCGTAGATTCGTATTCGGTGGCCTCGGCTGTCGTGCCCCAGCCCAGAAATTCGTAGCCTTCCTCGGCCGTGGCGGTAAATACGGCCTTAGATTGTCCCGTTGCGGCATCTGGTTTTCCTTGTACGACGGATTCGGACAGATTTACCGTGGCCGAGCCCATCGCTGCGTCGGACGAATGTACCTGTGCTTCGAAATAGAACATCGGCGCGAAGTATGCTTTCAGACTTGCCGTGAAGGGATGGGCTGCATCCTCTGTGTCGTAGCTGTAGTTCTCCCACTTCTCGGTGGTGTTGGCCGACACGAATTCGTCGGTATCCGTGCGCCGCCATTCCAAGAATACGTATCCCGGCTCAGCTTCGGCCTTGAAGAACGCCGTCGCAGTGGCCGACAGCGCAGTTGTGAGCCCGCTGTTCGTGGCGTCGCTGCTTTGTGTGGCTGCGTCGTAAGAGGTGAAAGATGCAAAAGCTTGGCCGCCACTGCTGTGTAGCGCCTCAGCCCGCGTGTAATACGTCGTTTGCGTTGTGCCGGACAGCGCGAGGGAGAGGTCGTCGTGCGAGCCGTTCGGGTCGCTGACGGTCAGCGTAGCTGTATGCTCGCCCGCGAGATTGTTGAGATAAGTCACGGTAATGGTTTCCTCGCCCATGCGGTCTCCTCCGGTGGAGGTGAGTGTTTGCGGCGCAACTGCGAAAATTTCGCTCGAAGACGTGAGCGTTACGCCGAAGCCTGCGTTACAGTGCGAGACAACAAACGTTTGCGTGGCCACACTCTCACCTTTTGTATTTCTGCCAAAGGCAAGCGAATTTTTGCTTATCCTAAGATATCTGCGCTCTGTGATATTGATATTTTTGAAGTAGCCACCGAAATTTCCGCTGTACGTAAGGCGCACATATCGCACCGCAACATCCGTTATCTCCACATCCGCCGAGCCGCTGCCGCTCGTCGACGACCATATTTCAGTCCAATTGCTTCCGTCGGCACTTACTTTCGCATTCCAGCCAACGCCGGTTGCAGCCCCTGACGTGCGCTCGAAGTCAAACTTCAGGCGGTCTGGAATTCCCTCAAAGACAATTTCGGCCGTTTTGTCGTCCCAATTAAAGCCGCCGCCGCCATCGCCCAAGCGGATGCCGCCGTCATCCCAGGCGTAAGAGCCCGAAATGCTGCGCACTAACGTGGCTTGGTTGGATTCTACAATCGCCAGCGGCAAATGATTCTGCGCCGTCGTGACATTGACGGTGAAAGTTTCGGATTTGGCATTCCAATCCTCGTTCCCCTCTTGCTGGACGGAAAATACCACAGTTCCTTCCTTGTCGAAGAAAGCGAGTTTCCCGTCTTCGACCTTACCGATTGTCTCGTCGCTGCTGGTGATTGTGTAGGGGCATTCGTTGTTTGTGGTAGAGAAGAAGTCGGAATACGAATGATTCGTGTAGGCGTTTCTCACATTCCACGTGAAAGTTGGTGTTCCTTTGTCGGCCGCCGTGCCGGAAACCGTGAATTCTGTGGTGGCGCCTGCCATGCTGAGTGTTACTGTGCCTGATTGTGTGCCGGGCTGAGTGGGCGAGAAATTAATCGTCACGTCGGCCTCTCCGGTCTCGCCCATGCTACGGCTGGTGACGGAGAAGGCATTGTTGGTGCAGGAGCCAGTTAATGTCTGGTCGTATGTGGTATTGTTGTACGCGACGCGTATCGTGGCGGAAATTGTCTTTCCCACCTTCACTTCGCCCACATCGAGCGTCGGGGACACGCCGTCGGCCAGCGAAAGCGTAGTGGCGCGCGTAACTTTTATGTCTTTGTAGGATTTTTTAAGCGTGGCGCCAAATTTCGTAACAAAGCGAATATGCGTGACGTTGGCTGCAATATTGTAGCTGAATGACTGGAAACTGGTGCTGAGAGACGGGCTATCAAGATCGGTCCAGTTGGTTCCGTCGGTCGACGCCTGTGCGTAGAAATTGCTGACTGCAAGTCTGCTGCTTTTCTTGGCTTGGAAAGTGAGCGTGGCACCCGGGCCGGAGAGAGCAAACGGCTGTCCGTCCTCGATTGTGGAGAGCGAATATTCCGTTGCGACATTCAGTACGTAGGATGTCGTGGCGGCCCATAGCGTGTGGCTCGGCAGGCAAGCCAGGATGAGTAGGATGAGAAAGCTGTATTTCGTTCTTTGCATTTTTGCTTTTATTTGAAATGACGCTTCACGTCAAACGTACCATTATGTTCGCCACCCACCACCGGCAGCAAAATGCCCGTGACGGGATTTGCCTTCAGTGTGAGCGTGTAAGCGTGGCCCGCCTCCACCGTCAGACTGCCCGTGATACCACTCTCGGCTATCTCTTGTGCGTGGGAGCCGGCCTTTGCCGCTGCGTGTATCGTGTATGAAATCTTGCCGTCCGCGGGCACTGCGAAGTAAGCTTCGTGTGCGGGGTCAGAAAGCACGGCCGTGCGTCCGTCAGCCTCGAGTGTCACGTCGGCCAAGTCGTATAGTGCTGCGAATGATGCGTCCGTCTGGGTGGAAATCTTGGTGTTCTGCGGCGCGCCCAACGCGAGGCTTACGGATGTGTCCGCGCCTTTGGAAATCTGGAACTGGGTCGTAGTGCCGCTGTAGAATGGCGCACCGAAACTGTTGCCTTGCGCACCTTCGGAAACGGCTTTCTTGGTGCGGACGGTAAGCGTGTAAGTTCCCACTTCGAAGACAGCCGTGCAATTTCCGTCGCCCTGCGCGATGAATTGGATAGGGTGGAGGCTGATGTCGCCACTCTCGGCGCTGGTGCCCGAGAGCAGAAATTCCAGATCGCCGATGTCCGTCAGCGGCTTTTCGGCACGCGTGGCTACGTAAACATCGGGTTCGGCCGTCAGTGCGAGGCGTATGCCACCCATTCCGACGGATTCGGCGGGCGCTTCGTCCTGCCGGCAGCCAGCTACGACGAAGAGGCCTACGGCCAGCATCAATGTTGCCAGTTTTCTAACGAGAAGTTTTAACGCGCGCTTCATCTTCTTTATCCGTTGATTACTTCGCCCGACCCGCCGTCGACTGTGATATCTACGATATCATTCTCGAAAGTATCGTCGTAACTAATGGAAAGATTCACCTTGCCGTTGCTGTTGAGCATGACATGAAGAGTTTTTTGCGTGCCGTCTGTGCCAAGTGTGACGGTGCCTTCGTAACGTTTCGCCAGACCGTTGAAACTATAAGTGAGGACGTATGCCACGCTGGCTCCCGCCTCGTAGTATGCATACTTGTCGGCCGTGGCAGCGTTAAAGACAAGGCCGCCGTCCACACCGCCCTTGCTGACAGTGAGCGTGTAGCCCTCTGCCGTGGAGGCAAACGAGGCGTCGAAGACAACACCCAGACGTGCATTGTCGGCTGTGCCGCACGCCACAGCCACCGTGGCTGTGCGTCCTTTCTCCACAGCCACCGTGTTGCTGCCGTTGTACCACGCTTCGCCCCATCCGCTGTTGGCTGTCAGCGCATCGGAAAGTGAGGCAAAGTTGGAGACTTCCACCGTGTAGGTTGTATTGGCGAGGAAGGCCTGATTGGCCAGTTCGGCAGCCGTGCCGCTGAATTTCTCGGCCTGATCGGCATCCTTCACCGTGACGTTCCAGGCGTCCACATCTGTGACAGACCGCTCGGCACGCGTCACCACCTCGGTTGTCACGCCTTCGAGTGCTATGTATCCCACGCCTTCCTCGGGCGAAATGGCTTCGCCGGCGGTGCATGCGGCCAGACAAATCGTCGCTCCCAAGGTGCAGAAAGAAAGAATTCGGTGCTTCATATCGTATCCTTTAAAAGGTCATTTTTCGGTTCTTGCTCAGTCGAGGTCCACTATCACGTCTTCGGTGTCGAGGCTGAACGTGTCGTCTATCGTCACTTCAACGCCCAAATGCCCGATTTCATCGGCAGGTTTCATGTTGATGCGGCTCTTTTTTGCTTTCGTAAGTGTCATCGTGCCGCTCTGAGACACGTTAGTAGTCCCTGTGGCCTCAATATGGTATGTTACGGTTCGTGTTTCGTCGGCTCCGACGTTGAAATAAGCCGTTCTTCCCTCGCGAATGTTATTTCCGTCGCTGTAGCCGCCAGTTTCGCTGTCGAAGACAATCGTTCTGTCGCCGTCGACAATCGTCAAACTATACGTTGTATAGTTGCTGATGAACGCCTCGTAGAAAACCACTTCCATGCCGGCGTTCACTACCGAGCATCCCACGTCCACTTTGGTGGTTTGTCCCGCTTTTATGGCGAATGAGGCGGACGTTCCGGCAAAGTGGCGCTGTCCCCAGCCTTCGTTGGCCGTCTCGGCTTCCGCGTCGGAACAATTCTCGGCCTTCACCGTATATCCGTAGCCGGCCGAGAGACTGGAGTTAAGATCTTTCAGCCTCACCGTTTCGCGCACCACATCGCTGCCCTTGAATATCGTAACGAGGAAGTTGTCGGCCTCTTCCTTCGTGATGACGGTTGTGGTGGCACGTGTGGCGGCTCGCGTCAGCGCTATCTCGAGTGTACCCATTGCTTCGTCGTCTGGCGTCGGAGCGATCTCAACATCCTCGCTCAGCGAGCACGCGGCAAACAGCGGCAGCAGCAGGAGCCAACTGATCCACTGCACGAGGCGCGTGCCGTTGCGACGTGTGGTTTTGAAATTATGACGTGTGGTTTGCATCATTTCTGCGTGTGGGAATTGTTATATCTTGATGTCGTTGTCGTCCGTCTCCATGTTGTCTGTAATTTCTATGTCCACGCCTCCCGTGGTGGCAGCTGAGGCATAGTCATAATGCACCGTGAATAATTTTCCGCGCTCCACCTCGGGGAACAGGATGGCAGAGTGCGAATGTGTATTTCCATCGGTGTTTGTGGCACGTAGCGAGTATGTGAATCCACCGTCTGCCACGTCGAAATATGCTTTTTCGCCTTCTGTAACCGTGATCTGACGGCCGCCGCTGGCAAGTGTGAACGTGTAGCTGCTGAAAAGCGTGCCGAAGGTTTCGGGCAGACGAAGTGTGGCAGCATAATTTGTCATGGGCACTTCCATGACCAGATTCAGCTGCGCGTCGGGCTGCATGGTGATGAGTGTGTCGGCGTAATAGCAGCCAGCTCCCTTTCCGCCGTTCTGCGTCTTCCACGACGACTGGTTGTCGGTGTAGGCTCGCACGGTGAATTGGCCCACTTCGAGCACTATTTTGGCCGGCACCTCGCCTGCTGCATACTGTTCCAACACGTTGCCGTGCGAATCCAATATGGTCACAGCCAAATCGCTGTCGGCCGAGCGCGTGGCCATCTTGGGCAGTCCGGCTCGATACAACTCGAGGCAAAGCTGTCCACGACCTTCGAAAACGGCCATTTCATCGTGCTGGCACGAGGCAAACGTGAGCAGACAAACTATATATATATATAAGGTATGCTTCATTTGGTGCCGTAATTGAAAGTTAGTGAATAGACGTTTGTGTAGGTCTGACCGCCGCCATACGTATTGTTGCACTGTATCTGCGAGATTGCGGAAGATGCTGTCAGCGCTCCCGTGCTGCCGCTGAACGGATGCTCCGAGGTGTCTCCTAATCCGCCGCCTTGATTTTGTGAGTAAATGGTCTGCGTCCCCACGACAACAGAGAATGTCGTGCCCATGGTTGCAGGGTGAATCATGATGTTATAATCCATCGTAATTGTCGTGCCGGAGGGGATGCTGACGGATGTGGTGTTGCGTATGTACTCGTCGTTCTCGGTGAGAAGTCCGCCGCGATGGCCCAACTGCACGTATCCCTGGTCCCACGAGACAGTGCCGCTCGTGCTCCAGTTGGAGGAAACAGGCGGCGCAAACGAGACGGGAAGGCCCGTAATGCGGAATTCGCGCTGATTGCTGAGCGACTGGCTGCAGAAGGAAACCGAGGCGCTGAACGTGTAAGTGTTGGCGCTGACAGCCTCCGTCTGATTGCTCATTGCGAAACTTTTCTTTCCGGCGGGCACTGAGACGGCTGCTCCCTTGTAGCGGCAAGTCATGGAGTACGAGTAGTTGGCGTTCGACAGCAGGCTTTCGTCGATGTTTACCGAGGCAGACGGCGCGTAGACTGTCAGACGGTCGCAGGCATTGGCGGCATTGATTTCGCCGGCTTGATATTTCGTATAAGACGTGTAGCCGCCCACGGAAAGCGAAAGGTTGGGTTCGTTGATGCGGAACTCGCGGCTGCTGACTTTGCTCGCTTTATTGTCGGCGAGAAGGTAGTATGTGGCTTTATAAAGGCCGGCAGGCAGGAAAGGCCACGCGGCGGAACTGCTGTAGGCCGAAGAAAGCGTGCCGCTGCCTTCAACAGTGCGTACTTCTGCACCGGAGGCGTTGGTTACAACAGCGCGCCACGTCATGCCGGGATAGGTGTCGGAGAAAGTGAGGTCTGTGCCAATCAAATCGCCGGCTGCAGTATATTGATGTGCGAACGTGGCTGTCGGCACGGGCAACCACGAAAGTGGAATTGTCTCGTCGAGCGTCACCTGTTCCACCTCCACTTTGCTTATGCCCACGGTAAGTACGCTTTCGGGGTTGGGCAGCGTCAGTGTAACGATGGCGTGGTCGGCAGCAGAGAACGTGTCGGGGAAGTCGGGGCTCGTCAGGTAGCAAGAGACTTCGCGGCCGTCGGTGCGCAAGGTGCCGCAGAAACGGAGTCTGATGTGCGAGCCGGCGGGGAAATAGATGCTCGACAACGGTTCTTCCTTGAGGATGGGCATTCCGAAGTCGCCGTTGTAAACGTAGAGCGCATAGTCGGAATAGAACTTTTCGAAGCGTGCTTTCTCCTCCTCGTCGGCGCCGAAAATGGCGGAAACAAGTGCGTTGGCTACCTTGGCGGCCACACTTACCGGAGTTGGCTCCTTGCTGCCAGGCAGGACGGTGGCTTGCGCAGTTCCGGCGTAATAGGGCGCATCGCGGCCGATGACCGCATTTTCTCCGCAGGATACTGAGACAGAATACGTGCCGGCTGCCGCATTTATCTTTTCGGACGTGTAGGGGCCGTCGTAGATGACGCCGCCGCCCTCGCGTTGTACTTTCACGTGGAAGTCCTGTGCCGTGGGAGCACCAAGTTCGGCAGGTGCGGAACGCGTTTCCGACACTTCGGCCGAAACGCCTGGAATGGTGAGAAGCAGGCTACCGCACGGTGTCTCGCTCTCGAGTACGTCGGTCGAGCACGAAAGGAGCGTGACGCAGGCCGTCAGACACAGCAGCCAGCTATGGCTGAGGGCTTTCGCTCTCCTAAAAAGTGCGTGGGTCGTATGTAGAATTGTCTGCTTCAAAATTTTTTCTTACTGTTGTTTCGGCTTTGCCGCCCTATTCGTAGATTAGGCGGAAGTTATCTACGTTCAGGAGTGAGGTCTCTCCGCCCGTAAAGAAGTCGCCGAATTTGCTGGCCGAAGCCACCACAACTACCCATTTGGGCTGTCGGTCTGTGTATCTGTAGTTCAGTGTCAGTGTTTCGTGCGTCCAATCGGTCACGTCCTCGCCTTTGGTCATTTGGGCGTAGGCTATGATGTTGGGGTCGTGAAGGTCAATCAAGTGGCGTTCGGAGGGCCGCGTGCGAATTATGAAGGGGAACTTCTGCCCCTTGTACTCGTTGTTCTTGCCGTTGTAAACCTCGCCGTCCCAGTCTGCAAGAAGGATATAGACTTGGCATGAGTCTGGTTTCCCCTTAAGGTACTCGTAGGAAGAGTCGCCGCAACGTGTGATGGTGCTGGTCTTGTACTTGTAGTCGAATTCCAGCTTGGCTGGTTTTGACGAGAAGGGACGGCCAAAACCGAGCACGCCATTCGTGCCATCCGTCTCGATGTACGTACCGGTAAAAATGTTGCCGGCCGCAAACTTTATTACGATGTACTTGGACTGCAGGTTTGCGGCCTTGCCTTTCCCAGTCGGCGTGTCGTCGGTCGGCGTGGAGTTGCTGTCGCCTACGGTTGTAGCGCCGCGATTTCCGGTATCCCAGTAGGAATTTCCGCCTTCACTCCACGGTTTGTAGAGTTTAAACTTGCCGTCGGAACCGACAGGGTCGAAATGCCAATTATCGAGGCTTGCATTCTCGAGTTGCTCGCCCACGAAGTAGAATTCTTTCTCCTGCGTTACGATTCCGCCGAATGACACCTTATATATATATTTGACGTCGCTCTTCAGCGTCGAGAGAACCACTTCGTATGACGTGGAAGTTGGCAACTTCAGGGCTGAGGCAGGCACGGTGTTCCAGCTGCCGCCTTCTTCCTTATACTCCACAACGGGCGTGACGCCGTTGGGACGTGTGCCGGAAATCACGGTAGCGCCTTTTTCATTCGTTGTGGCGTCGGCCGTGGGCTGTACGTCCTCAGCTGTATGGTATACAAACATCGTCCATTCCTCAGTCTGCTGCGTCCATGCGTATGATACGTAGAACTTCGTTGCTTGAGAAAAGTCGTACTTCGTTTGCGATGTCGGGTCCGGCATGACACGTCCGTGCTGACCGCCTAAAGAAAACTTCCTAACGGGAATGGCATTGAGGCTCTGAGACTCGCGAACGTAGACGACTACTATGTGGCTGGTGGCATCGACTATCGCATTTCCAACCTGACCTTCGAGTTCCACCTCGCGTTTGATGATTTGTTCCACGCGTACCGTCCATTTGTAATCTTGGTACGTGTGGAGCGTAAATGTCACCTCGTCTGAGAAATCCATTCGTGTGTCAGCGTCCCGTTCGGGAGCGGAGAATGTCTTGTTGGGGAACTTGGCAGGTGTGACGCAAAGGTCAGGCTTAACAAACACCGTCGGGTCGTTTGTGGCCTCGAGACGTGTAATTTTCAGCTGACTAAGCTGCACCATGTCATTTACGTAAAGCGAGATGCTGCGGTTTGACTTGTCAATAACTGCGGAACCTTCGCCCGTGCCGTCTGCATCACATTGTCCTTCCACTTCAAACGCAGTGATGTCCGACTCAACCGTCGGGTAGGGAATGTCATCGCGAATGGCACAACCTTCCGCCAGCACAAGCGCGCTTGCAATCAACAGCCAATATGTCCACCTAACTCGCATCATAAGTAGAAAGTCATGCCGATGTTTACACTCAGCAGATTAATCTTAAAGTTAGCGCCGCCCAGTCGGTTTTTCCCTTTTTCCACGCGGTTTGTTTCTTGATTCACCCACTTGTACTTCAAACCCATCACGCCGATGGAGCATTCCACAGCCATAAAATCGGTGGCGAAGGCCGTCATGCCCGGACACAAGCCGAGCTGTATGGAGTTTACGCGCTCCATAGTCCCTTCGTATTCCACACCTTTTCCGGTTGTGTTCTTTCCTTTCGAATATCCGTAGGTGAGGCGTGCCTCGGCAAAGAAGCCGAAAACTTTGCTGCGACCTATCGGCATGTAATTTCTCAGGAATGCGCTCGACTCGTAGTGGTGCTCGAGAAGATACAAATCAGAGAGGCTAATGTTGAAATCCTCGCCCAGATTCAGGTCGAACTTCCCGAGGTTGAAGAAATACCGGCTGTAGTTGAAGCGTCCGCCAACTGCCAGATTGTTGCGGATGAAGTACGCAAAATACGGACTGGCTGAGAAAGTGTGACCTTCCAAGTCGATGTTTTTCAGAACCAAGTAGTTCAGGTTGTCGCCGTCCCATTCGTTGTACGAAATGCTGCCGCCCAGCATCCACTGGCCTTTGGGCACAAAAAGTGCTGTCAGCTCTTCGCGGTCAACGCGCTGCAGATGGCGCCCTTTTTTCTCCTGCTTCTGAAGATACCTGTCGTAGATGGAACCGATTTTCGACGCACTACCTTTCTGTGAGTCCAACACGAGTTCTTTCTTCTTTCCGAAGGCGTTACGTACACCTTCCTCCACAGCTCGCGAGATATCTGTGTCGGTAAGTTTGCCTTTCTGGGCGCTGTCCACCTTCACTTCTATCTTCATATCCATCTGAAGCACGGGAACGTATGTGGAATCTTGCTTCTGTTTTTGCTGCGCCTGCACGGCGGAAACAGAAAACAACAGGCAGCATACGATGGCAATGGCTCTGAAATCAATTTTCATCCGAAAGGAAATCAACATTTCTGTGGTTCGTAAACACATCTGTCACCCGTGTATGGAAGCATTCTTGCCGCCATACACGGGATGACAAACTGTGTCTGAGATAATACAACTCTTAGTTTTTCACTGTCGGCGTATCGGTGTACAGCAACTCGAAGTCGTCAAGATAGAGACACGACGTGTCGCTTCCGTAGAAATAGTCGCCATATCGGCTCGACGAGCATACGATTATCAGATGCGTCGGCTTCTTTGTGAGGTTGTTGTACTCCAGAGGAATGTCAAACTCCTTCCACGAACCGTTGGAGTCCACGCACTGGCTGGCTGGTAATGTGCCGTATGCAACGACGCGAGAGTCAGTTTGCCAGTTGGGGAAGTTATCCATGTCGGTATTGTCAATCTGGATTGCAGAATTTGTCAGCACGCAATAAATCTGGCACTGGTCGGGCTGTCCCTTCGCAGGTGCGCCGGCAGGTGCTGTTCCACGATTGATATTTCCTGGCGCGTATTGCATAAATCCGTGTAGGCTGGTGGGACGGCCGGTAAATGGGACGCCCCAATTAAGTACGGCGCCCTTTGTGCCGACTAGATGGTCGAAGGAACCGGTGTAGATACTTGCGGCGGCAAATTTTATGATGACGTACATAGATTGCAACTTGGCAGCTTTCGAGCCGCTATGCACCGTTTCCGTTGTGCCGGTCGTCACATTGTAGCTGTCGCCCATGCTGGCCGAACCGGGGTTCGAAGAATCCCAATACGTCGTGCCTGCAGCTGTGGGGTACCACACGCTTCCGTCCTGATGCCATTCTTCGAAGCCTCCATTGTAGAGTGCGGGCTGTCCTTCAGTGGTAAACGTAGCCTCGTTACTATACACCTCATCGTCGGCTGTCGTGTATGCGAAGCGATATGTGTAGTCTGTCGAGGGGAGAATTCCCTTCAGCGTGTAGGTAATATCGTCGCCGCTTATTGCAAGGGCAGAGTTGTCAACCGTTGTCCAATCTGTGGCGCCCGTTACTTTGTACTGCAACGTCACCTTTGTCTGGTCGAAATCAGACTTCTTCGACGTTACAGCGCCTGAAATGTACGCGAAGGTACTCCAGGCATTCGCGGAATATGCAGCCAATGCCGTGCCGCTCTTGCGCGGAACCTCGAAGGTGTACGTATAAGTATTCGTCGTGGGATCCACCTTGACCGTCACGTCGCCCTGATTGCCGCTGGCAGCCACCGTGTAATTCAGGATATAATGGTCGCGGGCTTTCACATCTGTGATGTTATTCAACATACTGTGGCCTTCGCCTGACTTGTTGAATACGGAAAGTATCGCGCGTAAGTTTCCTACGGGGAAATATGCAGGTCCCTTGTTCTGTCCCATTGTGTACGTGATGGAGCCAACTCCGTCCAGTACGGACTCAATGGTGGAAGTTGCACTTTGGAAACTTGAAACGAAGTCGTCGGAAAAGTTTACCGTCACTTTAACGTTCGCCAACGTGCAGATGACATTTGCAGTGGTAAGCACCTTTGTCTGAACCTGTACGGTGGTTGTTCCGTAATAGAAGGGTGCATCCACGCCAGAGCCGCTGCCGTCCCAGTTGTTGGAGTGCGCCGTCACGGTGTACGTGCCGGGGTTGAGTTTCAGCGTAGCGCCCTTGAGCGATGTGTCATTGTCGAAGTCTGTGGTGCTGGCCACAATATTTCCCTGTGCGTCAGTTACCTCTACGTAAAGTTGCTTGGGAACGTAATTGTTTGGAACGTTGGTGACACGGGTTTTGGCCACCGTATTCGTCTCCACGCCAAGTCGCAAGTAACCAACCTGGTCGTTCTCCACACCTTCCAACTCGTTGGAGCAAGCAGAAGCAAGTGCGGCAACGAAGAGAACGGAAAGGATATAATATATTTTTTTCATAGCTTTATTCCTTATTATATTATTCTACTGTCAAAGTAAGTGTGCCATTTTTCTTGTTGCCTTCCATGTCTTCAACTACCATGTTGAATGTGTGCTGACCGGAGAGGAAACCGAGCAGACCGAAGAAGTTTCCGATGGGGAAAGTGTAGTCGATATCTCCCTGTGCGGGCACAGAGAGCGGCTGGTTCAAGTCTTGGAACAGCTGTACCACGTCCTGATTGCCCACAATTTCAGCGCCGCCGATGAAGTCTACGCCGTAGTTTGTGTTCAGGTCGCCCAAGGATTCTATCATTTCGCTGCTCGTGGAAACGATTGCCACGCGTATGCTCTTGATGCCATTCTCGCACTTGATGTAGGTGTCGCCCAGACTCTTGTCGGTTGCGGCGCTTACTGTCATGTTGTTCGGCAGGTTGAGAGTGATGCCGTTGTCCACGGGATCGTCGCCAGGTGTCGGGTCGTCGGGCGTGTCGGGCTTGAAGTTGCCGTTGTCCACCACGTTGATGAGCACATCTTCGACCGTTTCGTCGAATGTGATGGTCGCAGTAATGCCGATGGTAACCTTGCCAGATGTGGCTTCAACCGGTGTGAAGTTCACCACCACAGCGTCGCCGCCGCCAAAGTTCTCGGTGTCGCCGTCGTAAGTAGTCGTGGCCTGCGATTTGGTAAGTATCTTGGATGCGGTTACGGTGTTTCCGTCCGTTGTTGTTCCGCGGAAGTTTACCGTCAGTTTGCTCACGTTGTCGCCAAATGCCCAGTAGACTTCGCTTGGGGCAGTGCCGTTGGCGTTGGTAAATGCCAGTGCCTGTCCGTTTCCGTCGTCGAATGTGATGGTCCACGCCGTGAACAAAGCGAGGTACTCTGCGTCATAGTTCACCTTGATGCTGCCGTTCATTTGCTTGCAGACGATGGTTGTCTGGGTTGTCACGTTCTTGATGATTTCAGACGTGGCGGTGCCCATGTAATATGGCTCTGTCATTTGGCGCTGCATCGTACCTGGCGTGTGAGCCTCCAGCACGTAAGTACCAACGTCCAACCTTATCTGTGCGGGCATGTCGGCCACGCTTTCGTATGATTCAACCTTTGTCGTACCGTCTTCCTTGTATATTGTCACAGGAAAGTTCGTCACTTCGTACTGATCGGCACGTGTCTCGTAGGGTTTCTGAGTGGTGACTCCGACTGAAAGTACCCCTTTTTCTGCCGAGCCCGTGATGTCCTCGCTCACGCAACCCGCCATCAAAAAGGCAGCCGCACTCCCAAGAATTAATTTATGTAGTTTCATACTTGTCTCGTTTATGAATTGTTATTTATTTCTTACTTCTCTTTTAGATCCACGTTACGGGTACTTCGATATTTATGGGCTTGTCGTTCGTACTTTCGTCAATGACGATGATGATGCTCAGACCGCCCTCCGTAGACGGAGTGTAGTTAGGTTTCACTCTCAGCTTGTATGCTTTGTTGCGTTGCAACTGGAAGGAACCCGTCACTTCGGCCTCGGTACTCTTGGTTCCGTCGGCCAGTTTTGTAGCATAGTCCTCTTTGGCATTGAGGTGAATGGTATATGTTACCGTTTCGCCTGCAGCGTCGAGTGCCACATAATAGGGTGCGGTATCTTCCTTGCCCCACGTCACGTTGGTTCCTGTCAACGCTGTGGTGCCGGTAAAGCGCAGGTAGTATTCGTCGTAGTAAGTGCTCATCTCTGCGTCGAACTCAGCAGAAATCTTTCCGCACGTCGGTGTGCAATTCACACTCGTAGAGATGGTTTTACCAGCTTCGATGGAGAAAGTGTTTTCTCCGCTCACGTGGAAATCGTCGCGCGATGCGGGACGTTCTTCGCCAAAAGAGGCCAGAATGGTGTAAGAGCCCAGGTCGAGCTCAAGCGGAAGGCGTCCCAGCAACGTTTCATACGTGCCTTCGAACTTCTTGTTTCCTTTCTGATCCAAAATCTGGACGTTGTAGTTGTCGAAAACCTGATACGAGGCTTCGTTTACAGCACGTGTCGCGGCCTGGAAACTCACGTCAGACGACAGATTCAACGTCATCTTTCCTTTTCCCTCGGCGTTCAGCGGGCCGTCTGTTCCCAGTGGACTGTCTTGCTCCAGCGAGCAGGAAGCAGCAAACGCACCGAGCAAAAGAGATGCGCTTAGCATCATTGCTTTTGTTTTCATGTTTGTTCTCAATTTTTTAAAGTTTATAATTTCTTATTTTCTCTTTTGTCTTTTTCTGTGTCTGCACAAAAATCGATGCAAAACTATTGCGAAATAAAGGTACGCGCGGGGAGATACGGACGAAAGTTCCCATCGTTCCGGTAGAATATTCGTCTTACCAATTTTTCTTTGTCGTGACAAATTGGAAATTACGGCGGGCAGAAATATTCCGATGAAATGGCGATTTTTGAATGATTGGCACACGAGATTTCTTCTTTCTGCATACCATAATTTTCAGACTAAGAGGCGCCATTTCATCGGTTGGAGGAGAGAAATGGTGAAAGGGTGGGATGTTTTCTTTTGTGTGATACACCCCTGCGTCGCCTACGGCGCGTCGCAGCGAAAAATCTACACGTGGCAACACAAAAAACTACACGTGGTTTTCGTTCACGCCACGTGTAGTTTTTGGATTTGCTGCACGTAGCATCAGACGTTGCTACATACAGATATTTCGAAAACGCGTTTTGGGCTATGCGACGCGACTGCTTACTTGGCCTTTTTGCTGCGCTGCTCAACCACTGTGCGCAGCACTCGGATGTCCTGCAACGGGCGGTCGTTGAGGTCAGTCTCTACGGCTTGTATTTTTTCCACCACGTCGAGGCCCTCTATCACTTCGCCAAAAACGGTGTACGCGCCATCAAGATGTGGCGTCCCGCCGCGCTGTCGGTAGCTTTCGTACATGTCGGCCGTCATCTCGATGCCTCTCTCGGCCATCGAGGCGCGGGCCTTTTTTAGGTCGGCAGAGTTGAACATCTTGCCCCAGACAATGTAGAATTGACAGCCGCTACTCCTGCGTTCTGGGTTCACTTCGTCTGGCTCACGTGCAGCCGCCAGTGCCCCACGTGTATGGAAAAGGTAGGGGACCTCTATTTCGGCCGGTAGTGTGTATCCTATCTCTCCTTCTCCCAATAGTGCGCCGGGTGCTGCGTCCTTAGACTTCGGGTCGCCGCCCTGAATCATAAAGTCGCGAATGCAGCGGTGGAACAACGTGCCGTCGTAGAATCCTTCTGTCGCGAGCCGTAGGAAATTGTCGCGATGCTGCGGAGTAAAGTCCCAGAGTGCCACGCGTATGTTGCCCTCGGAAGTTTCAATCCTTACGATGGAGCGACGCTCCTTCTTGGCTGCCGTAGAAATGGACAGCAGAAAAATGCAGGCGAACAGGAAATAAGTATGCTTTCTCATGTCGAAATTTTGTTTTCGACAGCAAAGTTACGGAAAAATTCCCCACCATCGGAAATATCTCGCCAAGAAAGTTTTCAACAGCCCCATTAAGATTCTTGGAAATCAAAGTTTAATGCGTATTTAGCGGTGTTTTGCTTCATCTTTTCAGACCCTCGGATAAGAAACTAAGAAAGTTATCAACAATTTTATTGAAAAAAAAGTTTCGAAAAGTTGTGGGGAATTGTGGGGAATTTTGTACCTTTGAGCGCAAATTATCACGTAGAAGGAAAAATATGATGAGGTTCACCGGAAACATAGACGCCAAGTTGGACGATAAAGGACGCGTTTTCGTCCCCAGCAGCTTCCGTAAGATTCTTCAGCGCGAAGAGTCGCAAGGGCTGATTCTGCGTCGCGATGTCTTCCAGAAGTGCTTGGTCCTTTTTCCAAAAGAAGTGTGGGACGAGCAGGTAGATGCCATAACGGCACGCACAAGCATGTTCGACCGTCAGGGACGCGACGCTTTGCGTCGATTCGTGGCAGGTGCGGAAAACGTAGCAATGGACAGTGGCGGACGTATTCTCATTCCGCGTCGTTATCTGGAAGAGGCCGACATAAAGTCGGATGTACGCTTCATCGGCGTGGATAACACCATTGAGATTTGGCAGAAACAGGCTGCCGAAAATCTCTCGGCTAACCCCGAGAATCTGGCCGACAACCTGGAGAATATGATGAGAGACCCGCAGCAACCCAACAATCTGTAGCAGCTACGATGAACGCCGAAGGTTATCACATACCCGTCTTGCTGCAAGCCAGCATGGAAGGCCTGAACATCAGGCCCGACGGCACGTATGTCGACCTTACTTACGGCGGCGGCGGACACAGCAAAGCCATTCTGGAACGGTTGAGCGACAGCGGACATCTCTACGGATTTGACCAGGACGAGGATGCCATGCAGGGTGCAGTGGAGGATGCACGCTTCACTTTCGTCAGAAGCAACTTCCGCTTCCTGAAAAACTGGATGCAGTATTACGGAGTGGAACAGGTAGACGGCATACTGGCCGACTTGGGCGTGAGCAGCCATCACTTCGACACGGAGAGTCGCGGCTTCAGTTTCCGTTTCGATGCCCCATTGGATATGCGAATGAATCAGCGCGCAAGTCTGACGGCGCAGAAGGTATTGCAAGATTACACAGAGGAGCAATTGGCAAACATCTTCTACCTTTACGGAGAAATGAAGAACAGCCGACGCATTGCTGCGGCCATTGTGAAGCGACGCGACACGCAGCCCCTGCAGACAACAGGCGAGCTGGTGGAGACACTGAAGCCTTACATCCAACGAGGTCGCGAGAAGAAAGATATGGCGAAGCTGTTTCAGGCGCTCCGCATTGAGGTGAACGGCGAGATGAAAGCCCTGCAGCAAATGCTCAAAGCTGCCGTGGAAATATTGCGGCCCGGCGGTCGGCTTGTGGTGCTGACCTATCATTCGCTTGAGGATCGACTGGTGAAAAATATGATACATGCGGGTAACGTGGAAGGTAACGCCGAGACAAATATCTATGGCCACACGCTGTCGCCGCTAAAGAGCGTGGGACGCAACTACATTGCACCCGACGAAGAAGAACAAACTGCAAATCCTCGGAGTCGTTCCGCCAAACTGCGGGTGGCCGAAAGAACCAACATTGAGTAAGAAGAAAGAACCATGTCAGAGCAAACAGACCAACTTCGAAATCCGGCAGAGGTGAAAGAGACCGAAACCGAGAGCAACACGACGACATTGCTCACTTCGTTGATAAGCGACGAAGAGGAGAAAATGCCAGACTTGCACCAGATAAAAGATCTGTTGCACGCCCTTCGCATCGACGGCCAATGGTTCAAACGGCAAATCAAAGTCATCTTACTCATCGTGGCAGGCATCATCTGGTACATTACCAACCGCTATCAGGCGCAGCAGGAAATGATAGAGGAGGAGAAACTGCGTAGGGAACTGACCGATTGGAAGTGGCGAAACATGACGCGCACCAGTGAACTGACACTGCACACACGTCAGACTTTCCTCGAAGACAAACTGAAGGAACTCGGCGACAGCACGCTGAAGACCAGTGCAACGCCACCGTTCATATTGAAAAGCAACTAAAGAAAATGGATCCCGATAAAAAGAATTCCATAGGACGATACAGAATCTTATTCGGCTTCATGTGCCTCGCTGCCGTGTATGTGCTCGGCACAGCGTTGCGTACTATGTTGCCGCCGAAGAGCGAATACTGGGCAAGTGTGAATAAACGCTTCATAAAGGAGAATGTGCCCATTCCTGCTTCACGTGGTAATCTGTTAGGCTGCGACGGACAGGTGCTGGTTGGCACGTTGCCGAAGTATCGTTTGTGCGTAGATTTCCGCGTGGGTGGTCGGGATTCTGTGGCGGTGGACAGCATGCAGCGTTGGAGAGACGATGCTTACAAACTTTATAAAGATAGTATCGCGCTGGGCTTGGCCCGTATCTTTCCCGAGTACGGCGCCAATTGGTTTAGGAACCGTATAGAAAAAGGCTTGCGCGAGCGGCGTTTTGGTTTTCAGCTGTATCCGAAATTGGCCAGCTACATCCAATATAAGCAAGCGCAGGAGCTACCCGTCTTGCGTGAGTCTGTGCTGAAAGGTGGCTTCCACGGCGATCCAATTCCGCTGCGCATCAAACCTTACGGCTCGTTAGCTAGTCGCACGCTTGGCGAACTTTATACCGATTCGGGGCGTGCCAAGTGTGGACTCGAACTCAGTTTCGACAGCATTTTGCGCGGTACACCCGGATCGAGTCATCGCATAAAAGTCAGAGACGCGCGTGTGAGTATTATAGACCGCCCGCCGTTGGACGGACACGACCTGAAGACTACCATTGATATCAACCTGCAGGACGTAGCCGAACGCTCGCTGAAAAATAAACTGATGGAGGAAAGCGTGAACGGCGAGGTAGGCATCGCCATCGTAATGGAAGTAAAGACGGGCGACGTGAAGGCTATCGTAAATCTCACACGTGGCGCTGACGGTAACTATTACGAAATGAAAAATAATGCCGTAAGCGATTTGATGGAGCCGGGCTCTACGTTTAAAACTGCGAGCATCATGGTAGCTTTGGAGGATGGAAAAATAACTAAGGACACCAGAGTGGACACAGGTAAAGGCGTCTTCAAGATGCACGGCAGCAATATGAAAGATCACAACTGGAACAAGGGCGGATACGGCGAGTTGACGGTGAGCCAGGTGCTGGAGTTTAGTTCAAATATTGGGGTGAGCCGGCTCATTGATGACGCCTACCACGATCATCCTGAGGCTTACGTTGATGGTCTCTACCGCGAGGGTGTTGGTATTCCGCTTAATCTTCCGTTTGCCGGAGCTGGCGAGCCAAAAGTACGCCGTCCCGAGAAAAAAGGCAAGTATTGGTTGAACTGGAGCAAGACTGCTTTGCCGTGGATGAGCATTGGTTACGAAACTATGTTGCCTCCCATCAGTACGCTCACATTCTACAATGCCATTGCTAACGGCGGGTGTATGGTGAAACCGCGTTTCATTACGGCAGAATTGTGCGACGGGCAGGTCGTGCGTGAGTTCCCGACTGAGGTAATCAAACCAAGCATCTGTAGCAAGCACACACTATACGACATACAGGATATTCTGGAAAAGGTGGTCAGCCAAGGACTTGGAAAAAAAGCTGGCAATGGCGGCAAACTTTTCAAGGTCAGTGGCAAGACAGGCACAGCTCAAATTGCATCGGGAGGCAGCTACCGCAACGGCGTTCACCGCTACATGGTAAGTTTCTGTGGTTACTTTCCATCGGAGGCGCCTCGATACAGTTGCATCGTCTGCATTGTGAAACGTGGCACACCTGCCTCGGGAGGTTCGCAGGCGGGCCCCGTCTTCCGCGACATCTCGCTCTATTTGATGTCGAAAGGCGTCTACAGAAATACGGAAGAGGCTGCTGATTCTAATTCTGTTTACACGCCAGAAGTGTTGAAAGGAAGTGCCGAAAAAACAGAAACACTGCTGAAACAGATGAATCTGCGAGGTGCGCAGTTCGAAAACGCCCCCGACACACTTGCCAAAGGTCGTGTTCCCAACTTTATTGGCATGGGTGCCAGCGATGCTGTTTATGAGGCACAAAAGAGGGGATTGAAGGTGAGAATCACAGGTGTCGGCCGCGTAATGGCTCAAGACATCACTGCGGGTTCGGAGGTATCGAAAGGTAAAACCATTACGCTGACGCTGAAATAATTTTCTTCGCGCGCGTATATATAATAAGGTATAGGTAAAATGAAACTGGAACAACTCATAGATTTCTGTAAGCCTGAGTATGTTTGCGGGCCAACGGACGTGGAAATAACAGGAATGGAGATAGACTCCCGTCAGATTAAGCCCGGCAGTATTTTTGTTGCCATGCGTGGCACACAGGCCGATGGGCACGATTTCATCGGGAAGGCCATCGAAAACGGAGCCGCTGCCATTGTTTGTGAACATCTTCCCGAGGCGTTTGCCAAGAAACAGGACGTAGCATTCCTGCAATACGCCAGCACCGAGCAGGTTGTCGGCCCGCTGGCCACGCATTTCTATGGAGATCCAACGTCAAAGATGAAATTGGTGGGTGTCACAGGAACAAATGGAAAAACCACCATCGCAACGTTGCTTTATCAAATATTCCGTCGTTTGGGTCATAAGTGCGGATTGTGCAGTACAGTATGTAATTATATAAATGGCGAAGCCGTTCCCACCGAATGCACCACGCCCGACCCGATTACACTGAACCGCCTGCTGGGACGGATGGCCGCAGAAGGCTGCGAATATGCTTTCATGGAAGTCAGCAGTCACAGCGTTGTGCAGAACCGCATAGGCGGTCTGACTTTTGCCGGCGGTATTTTCACTAATCTTACGCGCGATCATCTTGATTACCACAAGACATTCGAAGCGTATCGCGATGCAAAAAAGGAGTTTTTCGACCGTCTGCCCAAGAAATCTTTTGCCGTGACGAATGCCGACGACAAGAATGGCATGGTTATGGTGCAGAACACGAAAGCTTCGGTGAGGACTTATTCGTTGCGCTCGGCCGCCGACTTCAAGGCTCAAGTGCTGGAAGAAAGTTTCGAAGGCATGAATTTGGAACTCGACGGCCACGAAGTCAGCGTACAATTTGTGGGCCGCTTCAATGTGAGCAATCTTCTGGCCGTCTATGCCGCTACGGTTATGCTCGGAGTCGAAAAGGAAGAGGCGCTGGTGCAGTTGAGCGCCATGAAACCCGTGAATGGGCGTTTCGAAACGTTACGCTCGCCCAACGGTGTGACAGCAATTGTGGATTATGCCCACACGCCCGACGCTTTGGCCAATGTGCTCGATACCATTAACAAGGTGTTAAAACATAGGGGACAATGCTGGACAGTATGCGGCGCAGGCGGTAATCGCGACAAGGGTAAGCGTCCGCTTATGGCGCAGGAGGCTGTAAAGAACAGCGACCGCGTCATCATTACGAGCGACAATCCTCGGTTTGAGGAACCGCAAGACATCATAAACGATATGCTGGACGGACTTACAGAAAAACAGCGACGCGATGTGCTTAGCATCGTCGACCGCCGCGAGGCAATCCGCACGGCGTGTATGATGGCGCAGCCCGGAGATGTCATCTTGGTGGCTGGAAAAGGACACGAAGATTACCAGATAATAAAAGGTGTGAAACATCATTTCGATGACCATGAAGTGATACGCGAGGCATTTGGCATTGCATAAAATAGAAAGGTACAGGGCATGTTATATTATTTGTTCAGATATTTAGAACGTTTTGGCGTTTCGGGTGCAGGACTCTGGCAGTATATATCTTTCCGGGCAATCCTCACTCTGGTGTTGAGCCTCCTTATTTCCATGTGGTTCGGCCAGTATTTCATCAAGTGGATGAGGCGTCATAAGGCAAGCGAAGTGCAGCGCGATGCAAGCATCGACCCGTATGGAGTGGAAAAGCAGGGCGTTCCGTCGATGGGTGGTGTCATCATCATCATTGCCACGGTTATCCCCTGCCTCTTGTTTGGGCGCTTGCGCAATATCTACATGCTGATGATGCTTTTTACCACCTTATGGTTGGGTGCACTGGGTTTTGCCGACGACTATACGAAACTCAAGATCTCAAAAGACGGCCTGCGTCCTATATATAAGTTGGTGGGACAGGCCATCTTGGGTCTCGTGATAGGACTCACGCTGTGGCTCAGCCCCGATGCAGTCATTCGCGAGAATATTACTATGACGCGCGACGGTGCAAATAAGACCATTATACACAAGAGCGAACCAGTGAAGAGTAATATCACCACGATACCTTTCGTTAAAAATAACAACCTCAGTTATACCGAGGTCGTCGGCTTCTGCGGAAAATATCGCCGTGCGGCTGGTTGGATACTATTCGTGCTTGTCACCACATTTGTGGTGATGGCGGTGAGCAACGGCAGCAATCTCAACGATGGGATGGATGGTATGTGTGCCGGCAACTCTGCCATCATGTGTGTCGCCTTAGGCGTCTTGGCTTACGTAAGCAGTCACATAGAGATGGCAAGCTACCTAAATATTATGTTTATCCCGGGCAGCGAGGAACTGGTCATATTCCTTTGTGCTTTCGTGGGCGCGCTGGTAGGTTTTCTGTGGTACAACGCATATCCGGCACAAGTTTTCATGGGAGACACGGGCAGTTTGGCCATCGGCGGCATTATAGCAGTTGTCGCCATCATTATTCACAAGGAATTGCTCCTGCCGCTGCTGTGTTTTGTCTTTCTGATGGAGAGTGTCAGCGTGCTGTTGCAGACAAGCTACGCCAAGCGTGGCAACCGGCGCGGGGAGAAATGGCGCGTCTTCAAGCGCGCTCCGTTGCACGACACGTTCCGTGTCAAGCCTGGGCAGTTGCCAAAAGATTTCCGAGTCTTGATAAATTGGCCCAGCGGCTGTTGGCTCGAGTCAAAGATAACTATGCGGTTCTGGATTGTCACCATAATCCTTGCCGCGCTCACTATTGTCACACTTAAAATCAGGTAAGGATGAAGAGAATCGTTGTGTTGGGAGCTGCGGAGAGTGGCGTGGGAGCTGCTGTGCTGGCAAAGGTGAAAGGTTTTGACGTGTTTGTCAGCGACATGGGCCAGATTAAGGAAAAATATAAGCAGGTGCTGGAGCAATACCAGATTCCGTGGGAGGAGGGGAAGCATACCGAGTCGCTGATTCTTTCGGCCGACGAGGTAGTGAAAAGTCCTGGTATTCCCGACGACGCTCCGATGCCGCAGAAAATCCGCGAAGCGGGAATAGGCATAATTAGCGAGATAGAGTTTGCAGGCCGATACACACATGCCAAAATGATATGTGTCACCGGCTCGAACGGAAAGACCACCACCACGAGTCTCATCTACCATATTTTCAAGGAGGCAGGTTACAACGTCGGGCTGGCGGGCAATATCGGACGCAGCCTTGCCCTGCAGATTGCAGAAGGCAGGCAGTTTGACTACTACATCATCGAGCTAAGCAGTTTTCAGCTTGATAATATGTACGATTTCCGCGCCAACATTGCCGTCTTGCTGAACATCACACCCGACCATCTCGACCGCTACAACAACGATATGCAGAGCTATACTGACTCGAAAATGCGCATCATACGAAACCAGACGGAGGAGGATGCCTTCGTTTATTGGGCCGACGACCCAATTATCAAGCGCGAACTTACGAAGTACGGCATCAGAGCAAAGCAGTGCCCATTCAGCATTCTGAAGAAAACGGGCATGATAGGATATATCTCCGATGGACAGTATGTCATAGAGCAGCCCACACCGTTCAATATGGAGCAGGAATCTTTGAGTCTGACAGGCAAGCACAATATGTACAACAGCCTTGCGGCAGGTATCGCAGCCCACTTGAGCGGAATTAAGGATGAGGACCTGCGAAAGAGCCTGAGCGACTTCGAGGGCGTTGAGCATCGGCTGGAGAAAGTGGCTCGCGTAGGTGGCGTACAATACATCAACGACTCGAAAGCAACGAACGTGGACGCGTGCTGGTACGCGCTTGAGAGTATGACCACGCCCACTATCCTAATTTTGGGCGGAAAGGACAAGGGAAACGACTACTCGTCTATTCGCGACTTGGTGCAGAAAAAGTGTGCCGGCCTTGTATATCTGGGCGCCGACAATGCAAAACTGCATGCTTTCTTCGACGATATGGGACTTCCCGTGGCCGACACGCACAGTATGAAAGATTGCGTCGAAGCGTGTGCACGTATGGCTCAGCCTGGCTACACTGTCCTGCTCAGTCCGTGCTGTGCCAGCTTCGATCTCTTTAAGAATATGGAAGATCGTGGAGATCAGTTCAAGGCGCTCGTGCGTGCGCTATAAAATATATAATAAGGTATAGGGTAAAATGAAGTTGAAAAAAGGATTTTTGGAGAACGGAATCATGCAGGGCGACATGGTAGTCTGGATGATCTTCCTCTTGCTATGTATGGTTTCGGTCATCGAAGTCTACAGTGCCAGCAGTAATATGACTTACAAGTCGGGCGAATACTGGCGTCCCATACTGGAGCATGGTTCGTACGTGCTGGTGGGAATCGGCATAGCATGGCTCATACACCGTATGCCGCTCAATGTTTTCAAGTTGGCCAGCACGGTGTTGCTGCACATTTCATACATACTTCTTATTATTGTGCTCTTTGGCGAGAAGATAAACGGCGCGGCGCGCTGGGACGAGATTATGGGTATATCTTACCAGCCGAGTGAGATAACGAAGGTGAGCCTCGTGGTTTTCATCGCTTTCATATTGGCGCATCTGCGCGACGGCAAGATGGCATCTGCAACGGCGGCCAAGATAGTCGCCTGTGAGGTGGGTCTTTCCGTCATGCTCATCGTTACGGAAAATGCGTCCACGGCTGGAATCATTTTCCTTGTCTCGCTTTGCATCTGCTTTTATGGCAAGGTGCGTGCTCGCTACCTCGCGTGGGTTGTGGGCCTGCTGGCCGTCGTTGCCATCGTCGTGGGCATGGTGGCGTATAAAATCCCCGAGTCCACGCTCGACGAATGGCGTGAGTCTAAAGTTCTGCATCGTGTGCCCGTGTGGGTACATCGCCTCAAGGACCACGCCGAGTTGCCCGAAGATCCGATGGATTACGACTTGACAAGTAACATACAAGTCACACATGCGCAGATTGCCGTGGCCACTTGCAACATTGTGGGCCGCGGACCTGGCAATTCCGTCCAGCGCGATTATCTGCCGCAGGCCTTCTCCGATTTCATTTATGCCATCATCATCGAGGAAGGTGGCTTCCTGAGCGGCGTCTTTGTGATGTTCCTCTACTTGTTGCTCATGTGGCGCGCCATGAAGATAGCGGGCCGATGTAAGACACTCTTCCCGGCATATCTGGTGATGGGGCTGGCGCTGATGATGGTGGTGCAGGCAATGGTGAACATGGCTGTGGCCGTGGGCGCATTCCCTGTCACAGGTCAGCCGCTGCCGCTCATAAGCAAAGGCGGAACGAGCACTTTCGTGAATTGTGCCTACATTGGCATGATTCTGAGCGTCAGCCGTCGGATTAACAAGAAACAGACTTCGCCGGTTGTGGCACAGGCCGAGCCTACCACGCCCGAAAACGATAAAACAGCATAGCGAAATGGAAGCAAAACGAATCATTATAAGCGGCGGAGGCACGGGTGGACACATTTTCCCGGCCGTCAGCATAGCCAATGCAATTAAGGAGTTGGTTCCCGAAGCCGAAATCCTGTTTGTCGGCGCCGAGGGCCGTATGGAGATGACACGTGTTCCGGCTGCGGGCTATAAGATAGTAGGTCTTCCCTTACGTGGCCTGCTTCGCCCGCTTTGGAAACCGGGCAACGTGGGTGTCGTGCTGGATTACCTGCGCAGCAAACGACGTGTGAAGAAGATTCTGCGCGAATTTAAGCCTGACGTGGCAGTGGGTGTGGGTGGATATGCCAGTTCGGCCACGCTGAATGCGGCGTACGACCTTGGTATTCCGTGCCTCATACAGGAGCAAAACAGTTTTGCGGGCCTGACAAATAAGTTACTGGGCAAGAAAGCCAGCAAGATATGCGTTGCGTACGAAGGTATGGAACGCTTCTTCCCGAAGGACAAACTGATGCTTACCGGAAACCCCGTGCGGCAAGACTTAAAACTGCCTGCACTTTCGCGCGAAACTGCAGCCACTTTTTTCGGTATGACGTGCGAGAAACCAACCATCTTGCTGGTGGGAGGAAGTCTGGGTGCCGGCACACTGAACGAAAGCGTACTTCGCAACCTGAATCTCATAGCCAGTTCACCCATACAGTTCATTTGGCAGACGGGCGCCTACTACTACAAAAAGATAGAGGCACGGCTGGCCGCAGAGGGGAAGCCCGCTAATCTATACGTTTCGGACTTCATCTCGAAGATGAACTACGCTTATTGCCTGGCCGACTTGGTTATCAGCCGAGCCGGCGCCAGCAGCATCAGTGAACTCTGCCTGCTGGGGAAACCGAGCATCCTCGTGCCCAGCCCCAATGTGGCCGAAGACCATCAGACGCACAACGCCATGGCGTTGGTAGAGCGTGATGCCGCTCTGATGGTGCGCGACACAGATGCTCCCCAGCAGCTCTTGCCGCTGGCGGTGAAGACCGTGGCCGACGCGGCTCGCCTCGAAACGCTCGGACGCAACGCTCGCGCCATGGCATTCGAGGACTCTGCGCGTGTGATAGCACAGGAAGTGTTGAATCTTGCAAAATGACGCGACAATGAATCTAAAGGACGTACATAGTGTTTATTTCGTGGGAATCGGTGGCATTGGCATGAGCGCCATTGCACGATACTTTCTTCACTCGGGCTTGCAGGTGGCAGGCTACGACAAGACGCCCAGCGAGCTGACAAAGACGCTGGCCGCTGAAGGCGCACAAGTCCATTACGATGACGATGTGCGGCAGATTCCGGACGCCTGCCTCGACGCATCTACTTGTCTCGTGGTCTATACGCCAGCCATTCCAGCCGAGCACACGGAACTGACCTATTTCCGGCAGCACGGCTTCACGATACAGAAACGCGCACAAGTGCTGGGACTCCTGACGCAATCCATGCGCGGACTTTGTGTGGCGGGCACGCACGGCAAAACCACCACCAGCAGCATGGCGGCCCACCTGTTGCACCAGAGCCACGTCGATTGCAACGCATTCCTGGGAGGTATCACGAAGAACTATGGCACGAATTACATTTTCAGTACGCAGAGCCCCTTCGTTGTTATCGAGGCCGACGAGTTCGACCGCTCGTTCCACTGGCTGACGCCCTTTGCCAGTGTTATCACCGCCACGGACGCAGATCATCTTGATATTTACGGCACAGAAGAAGCATACCTCGAGAGTTTTCGCCACTACAGCAGCCTGATTCAGTCGGGAGGCTACCTCATTTTGCATACGGGCCTCGCCATGAAGCCGGATGTGCAGGAGGGAGTGACGGTTTTCACCTATAGTCAGGACACGGGCGACTTCCACGCCCGCAATATCCGCATCGGGAATGGTGAAATCTGCTTCGACCTTGTTTCGCCGCTGGGCGACATCACCGATATAACATTGGGTGTTCCCGTTTTGGTAAACATCGAAAACGGAATCGCCGCCATGGCGCTGGCTCAGATTGCAGGCGCCACAGCCGAGGAAATACGCCGTGGAATGCAGTCGTTCAAAGGTGTGGACCGACGGTTTGACATTCATCTGAAGACCGATGAGGTGGTATATGTCAGCGATTACGCTCATCACCCCGAGGAAATACGTCAGAGCCTTGCCAGCCTGAAGCAGCTTTATGCCGGCCGACGGCTGAAGGTGATATTCCAACCTCATCTTTACACTCGCACACGCGACTTTTATCGCCAGTTTGCCGACGCTCTTTCGCTAGCCGACGACGTAACGCTGACCGAGATATATCCTGCTCGCGAAAAACCCATTCCGGGCGTCAGCAGCGAACTGATATACGACAATCTGCGACCCGGCGTAAAGCGCGAAATCTGCCGCTCGGAGGAAGTCTGCGACATTGTGCGCCGCGGCGGCTTCGACGTGCTGGTGACACTGGGAGCCGGAGACATTGAGAAATATGCCGATGATATTACACAAATACTGAAGAACCGCACATGAAAACGGCCATAAAACTTCTGCTTTTCCTCTGCGCGGGCGCTTATCTGGTGTTCGCCCTCGTAAAATTCGCGCATCGCACGGAGGACGTAACGTGTTCCGGCGTGTCTATTATTCTCAGCGACACGCTCAGCCAAGGTTTTATCTGCGAGCGCGACGTCGAGGATATTCTTGCCAAGAATAAAATCTTTGCGCAGGGAGAGAGTATCGACAAACTCGACCTTGGGCTTATTGAGACGCGCCTGAAGGAAAGTCCGTATATCGAGCGGGCGAAATGCTACTTCTCGGGGAACGGAAATCTCTGCATCAAGGTTTCCCCGCAGCATCCCATCCTGCGCATCATATCGCACGAGAACGGAAATTATTACCTCGATCGTGAGGGACTTACGATGCCTGCCGGCGACATTAACATGAACCTTTGCGTGGCCACGGGCAGCATCTCCAAGGATTTTGCAAGCAAGAAACTCCTGCCGCTGGCTCAGTTTATTCACGACGACCCCTTCTGGAAGGAGCAAATCGTGCAGATAAACGTTACGCCCAAAGGCGAGATAGAACTTTTCCCACGCGTGGGAGAACATAAGATACTGCTTGGCGGCGTGGAAGACTACGAGAAGAAACTCCACAAGATGCGCATCTTCTACAAAAACGGACTGCCGCGCGTTGGGTGGAACCGTTACAAAATCATAAATCTGGCCTTCGACGGACAAATAGTTTGCATAAGAAACAACAAATAAACACATAGAATATGGTAGTAGAAAAGGACATTATCGTCGCAGTGGAGCTCGGATCGACAGCAATCCGTGCCATAGCTGGAAAAAGAGAGCCCGATGGGAGTATGCAGGTTCTCGCCGTCGCGCAGGAAGAGAGCGCCAATGCAATTCGCAAGGGCGTCGTGGATAATATCGACCGCACGACGCAGGCTATAAGGCGCGTCGTGGACCAAATCAACGAGAAACTTGGCGTTTTTGTCAACAGCGTGTACGTAGGACTCGGCGGACAATCGCTCCACGCTGTGTCAAACAAGGTGTCGCGACAGTTCGGCGAGAAGATTCAGATAGCCCACAGCATGGTGGACGAAATGAAGGATACAAATTTGGGCGTGATGTATCCCGACGCTGAAATTCTGGACGTAGTCCCGCAGGAGTTCCGAATTGGAAATCGCCTTGTGGCGGATCCCGTCGGAATGCAGAGCGAGCAGTTGGAAGCGCACTTTCTGAACGTTATCAGTCGGAAAAGTATGAGCGAGAACATCGAAAAGTGCGTGCAAGGTGCCGGGCTTGAGATGGCTGAGCTGCTTATCTCGCCCATCTGCCTGTCCGACGCACTGCTCTCGGCCAGCGAGAAACGTTCGGGCTGTGCGCTCGTGGATATGGGCGCCGACACCACCAGTATCGCAGTGTATGACGGCGGTATGTTGCGTCATCTTATCGTTATCCCCTTGGGCGGTAGCAATGTGACGGCCGACATTATGAGCAAGAGCATTGAGCAGGAAGAAGCTGAAACGTTGAAACTGAAATATGGCACGGCATATCGTGTGGAAACAGAGGATCAGTCCGACGAAGACATAGCGCTGAGCCATTCGCGCAGCATTAAAGAAAGTGTTTTGCAAGAGATCGTAGAAGCGCGCTATGAGGAGATAATCGACAATATCTGGGAACAAATCCGCGGAAAGAGCCAGTTGCTTTCGGGAGTAGTATTCACGGGAGGTTGTGCTCGGGTGCGCAATCTTACGGAAGCCTTTACGCAGTTTACACACTGTGGGCCGTTGAGTCTGCGCGTGGCAAAGGGACTTCCTGTCGGCATAAGCTTGTCGTCCGGCGTCCGTCCCGACGTAGAGCAACTCGACACGCTTATGGCGCTGCTTTTGCAAGGCAAGTGTAGTTGTGTGACAGAGAAACCCGAGGAAAAGGTGGTGCAGGACGAGATAAACTTTGGCGACGAAACGCCGGAGCAGCCTGTCGCAACAGAGAACGAAGCAGAGCAAAATACGCCTGAGACGCCCGAGACTGAAAAAACTCCCAAGAAGCCGCGCGAAGGTCTCGGCAAGAAAGTGATGAAATGGTGGGAAAAAATAAACGACGCGTTCTCCGAGCCGGAAGATTAACACCTGTCTTAGAAAATAAACTACATGCATTATGGAAGACAATAATACATTGAATACTGGAGGAATATCTTTCAACTTCAAGTCCTCTGCGCCTGCCATTATAAAAGTTATAGGCGTAGGCGGTGGTGGCGGCAATGCCGTAAATCACATGTATCGCGAGGGAATCCACGACGTGACGTATGTCTTGTGCAATACCGACAAGAAGGCGCTCAGCGACTCGCCCGTCCCCAATCATCTGCAACTCGGCAAGGATGGTCTCGGCGCCGGCAACCGACCTGAGAAGGCGCGGCTGGCTGCGCAGGAAAGCATAGAGGACGTAAAGCAAATGCTGAACGACGGAACCCGCATGGTGTTTATCACGGCCGGCATGGGCGGCGGAACGGGAACGGGTGCCGCACCGATAATTGCGCAGTGTGCCAAGGAAATGGGCATTCTCACCGTGGGAATTGTGACGATTCCTTTCAAGTTTGAGGGAAATAAAAAAATTAATCAGGCACTCGACGGCGTGGAGGAGATAGCTAAGCACGTGGACGCGCTGCTTGTTATCAACAACGAACGCCTGCGCGAAATTTATCCCGAACTGACGGTTATCAACGCCTTCGCTAAGGCAGACGACACGCTGAGCGTGGCAGCCAAGAGCATTGCTGAGATAATAACCATGCATGGTATCATAAACCTCGACTTTCAGGACGTAACCACAGTGCTGAAGGATGGCGGCGTGGCGCTGATGAGTACCGGCTATGGCGAGGGCGAGAATCGTGTGTCAAAGGCCATTCGGGAAGCGCTAAACAGCCCGTTGCTTAACAATACCGACATTTTCAATTCCAAAAAGGTGCTGCTGAACATCAATTTCTGTAACGACAAAGAACAGGAGAGCCTGATGATGGAAGAAATGAATGAGGTGAACGACTTCATGGGCAAGTTCCGCCAGGATGTTGAGACCAAGTGGGGATTGGCTACCGACAGCTCGCTTGGAGCGAAAGTGAAGGTGACGCTGCTTGCCACGGGCTTCGGTCTGCAGAATATTCCGGGTATGCCCGAAAATGTAGAGCCTGCTGTTCCCGAACCCACAGGCCCGGATGAAGACGAAAAGAAGTTGATAAGAGAAATTCAAAAGGATCATTATTACGGCGAAAGCGGCAAGACGAAACAGATCCGACGTCGCCATAGTATTTTCATCTTCAGCGAGTCTGATATCGACAACGAGGATATAATTTCCATGGTTGATACGCTGCCCACCTACCGCCGCACGAAGGAAGAACTCAACAAGATTAGAAAAAAGAACGAGGAGCCGGTCGAAGGTTCGGAGGCCGTGCCATCGGGAATTAACTTCAACGTATAATATATATAATAAGGTATGTTGTTCGAGAAAGTAAGCAGCGACATTATCGCTGCGATGAAAGCAAAGGACAAAGTGCGGCTTTCTGCACTGAGAAACATCAAAAAATATTTTATCGAGGCCAAGACACAGCCTGGCGCGAACGACGAGTTGAGCGACGCAGATGCTACGAAGATTCTGGCCAAGCTGGCCAAACAGGGCCGCGACACGGCTGCCATCTATGTGGCTCAGGGACGGCAGGATCTGGCCGACGAAGAGTTGGCGCAGGCCAGTGTTATAGAGGAATACCTGCCGAAGCAACTTACGCCCGACGAGTTGCGGAAAGAACTTCTGGCGATAATTGCCGAGACGGGTGCTTCGGGACAGAAGGATATGGGACGTGTGATGGGAGTTGCCACGAAGGCGCTCAACGGACGCGCCGACGGAAAAGCCATCAGTCTGCTGGTGAAAGAGCTGCTGGCTAACTAAGAACCTCGCGAAGTATCGGCAGAGACTTCAGGGCGGGAACTTCGGGAATGTGTAGTTGGTAGTATTGCAGCAGCACATCGAGCAGTCGGTTTCGCTGCGCCCGCGTGAGGTGGAAGAGATGCAGCGTGTGGAAATCCATGCGCAGCAGTGTGGGCATCAGCGCGCTCTCTTCGGCTGAAAGATATTGTCCGTGCAGGGGCAGTGAATCCGTCAGCATGCCTTCTTGCATATCGAAGACGGCAGTCCGGCTCTCACGCCTGCGGGCACGAGCGCTTCTGCTGGTTTCCACGGCGGGCCAGAATCCCAAGTGTCGTGTCATGTGAATGAGCAGCACAAGGTGGAAGTTGGAAACTCCGCGCGACGTTGTGTCCAGCCACTGCAGGCTGTGCCGCAGGTAGGTGTATAGTGCAGCATTTGGGCCTTCGCTGCGCAGGATGTGCGAAAGAAACTCTGCCAGAAAAATTGCCAGCATCTCTTTCATCGGGTCGAACATGAGCGAAGAATAAGCGTGTGCCGAGCGAATCTCGCGGACGTGCTGCAGTTCTTGGCGTGTCCGGAAATCGAAACTCACTTCTACAAGGCTCAGCGGCCGCAGGAGAGACGACTTTCCCGACCTTCGGGCACGCAGCAGAAAGCCTACCATGCCTCGCGAGGCCGTGTAGATGTTTGCTATCAAACGGTCGTCGCCATATTTCTGAGTGCGCAGCACGATACCTTCAGTCGTTTCCCACATAAAAATCAAAAAGACGTGTAAAGTTACGAAAAAAGAACTGATTACACGCTACGTAAATTCGCTTTTTGCGTTGAAAACTGCATTTTTTCGCAAAAATATTTTGCCAGTCAGCAGAAATCCGCTACCTTTGCATCCGCAATTGAGAGTTCGCCCTCAAAAGCACCGGCTTCAGAAGCCAAGGGTTTGGTCCCTTCGTCTATCGGTTAGGACGAGAGATTTTCATTCTCTAAAGAGGAGTTCGACTCTCCTAGGGACTACAAAAAACAAAAATTAAAAGGAAAAATAAAATGGCAAACCACAAATCGTCATTAAAGCGCATTCGCCAGACGGAAAAGAGAAGGCTGCACAACAGATATTATGCTAAGACAATGCGTAATGCTGTGCGTAAGCTGCGCGCTACCACCGAGAAGGCAGCCGCAGAAGCAATGTACCCAAGTGTTCAGAAGATACTGGACAAATTGGCTAAGACAAATGTTATCCACAAGAACAAAGCGTCGAATCTGAAGTCGAAGCTTGCTCTCTACATCCAGAGGCTGAAATAAATTTCGGCCGTCTCTGTGAGAAAAAAATAAAAGCGTTGTGCCCCGAGTAGAGGTGCAGCGCTTTTTTTGTTGCAAAGGGTAATATTTCGCGCCGCCGGCTGTAATAAAATGGAAAAACGCCGAAGTTAAAAACTTTTTTCGTATCTTTGCAGTGAACAACGCCCGTTTCCGATCCACTGCCGCAAGTGGGAATTTTAAAACGACGTGTGGCAATCGGAAATACGACGTGTGGCAATGAGAAATGCGACGTGTGGCAATCGGAAATGCGACGTGTGGCAATGAGAGAAACCACGTGTGGCATTTGATGGCACGACAGGTGGGCTGACGGAGGGCGGCAGCGTCGAGGAAGAGAAGGCGGGCTGCATGACGAAAACGACAGATGGTTTCGCCAGACGGAAAACAGGAAACAAAAAGTGTAATACGATATGGCAAAAGTGGCACTTATCACGGGCATAACCGGACAGGACGGCTCGTTTCTGGCCGAGTTCCTTATCGAGAAGGGATACGAGGTACACGGCATACTGCGCCGTAGCAGTTCTTTCAACACGGGTCGCATCGAGCATTTGTACTTAGACGAGTGGGTGCGCGACATGAAGAAACGCCGGTTGGTGAACTTGCATTGGGGCGACATGACGGACAGCAGTTCGCTCATCCGTATCATCATGGAGACAAAACCCGATGAGATATACAATCTGGCGGCGCAGAGCCACGTGAAAGTGAGCTTCGATGTGCCTGAATTCACGGCCGATGCCGACGCCATGGGCGTGCTGCGGCTGCTGGAGGCCGTGCGGATTGTCGGGCTTGCCAAGTCGTGCCGCATTTATCAGGCTTCCACATCCGAGTTGTATGGCATGGTGCAGGAAATCCCACAGAAGGAAACGACTCCGTTCTACCCACGCAGCCCCTACGGCGTGGCTAAAATGTACGGATTCTGGATTATGAAGAATTACCGCGAAAGCTACGGAATGTATTGCTGCAACGGCATTCTTTTCAATCACGAGAGCGAGCGTCGCGGCGAGACCTTCGTCACGCGCAAAATTACGCTTGCTGCCGCCCGAATCGCGCAGGGGTATCAGGACAAACTATACCTTGGGAACCTAAATTCGCTGCGCGACTGGGGGTATGCAAAGGATTACATCGAGTGTATGTGGCTCATACTGCAGCAGCCGGCACCCGACGATTTTGTTATTGCCACGGGCCAGTATCATAGTGTTCGCGAGTTCTGTACGTTGGCCTTCAAGGAGGTGGGCATACAACTGCGCTGGGAAGGCGAGGGCGTGAACGAGAAAGGCATCGATATGGCGTCTGGCCGCGTGCTTGTGGAGGTCGATCCCAAGTATTTCCGGCCGGCAGAAGTGGACCAACTGCTTGGTGATCCCACGAAGGCCAAGCGTCAGTTGGGATGGAATCCGCAGAAGACTTCGTTCGAGGAACTTGTCAGAATTATGGTGCGTCACGACATGAAGAAAGTGCGTAAGCTACATTTCAAAGAACAGCAGGCAGAAGATGGAGAAACAGAGTAAGATATTTGTGGCGGGACACCGTGGTATGGTGGGCAGCGCCATTGTGAGAGAACTGCTGCGACAGGGCTACACCAACATTGTCACACGCACCCACAAGGAACTCGACCTTACGCGGCAGGATGCCGTGGAGCAGTTTTTTGCCGCCGAGCGTCCGGAATATGTCTTTCTGGCAGCCGCCAAGGTGGGTGGCATCGTTGCCAACCAAAGTGCGTTGGCCGATTTCATGTACGACAACATGGTGCTTGAGATGAATGTCATACATGCCGCCTGGAAAAACGGCTGTAAGAAACTGGAATTCCTGGGCAGCAGTTGCATCTATCCGCGCTTGGCACCGCAGCCGATGCGCGAGGATTGCCTGCTTACGGGCTCTCTGGAGCAGACAAACGAAGCCTACGCCTTAGCAAAGATCAGCGGGCTGAAATATTGCGAATACTTGAACCGTCAGTACGGCACAGATTATATTTCAGTTATGCCCACGAATCTTTACGGCCCCAACGACAACTATCATCCCGAACATAGTCACGTATTGCCTGCGCTGATACGTCGTTTTCACGAAGCCAAGGTTGCCGGCCTGAGGGACGTCACGTGCTGGGGCGACGGAAGTCCGCTGAGAGAGTTTCTTTACGTGGATGATTTGGCCAATCTCTGCGTGTTCCTTATGAACAATTATAGTGGCAACGAAACGGTAAATGCAGGCACCGGCCAAGAACTCACCATAAGGGAATTGACAGAACTCGTGGCGAAAGTGGTAGGATTTGAAGGCGAAATAAAATGGGACACGTCTCGCCCGAATGGAACTCCGCGTAAGTTGCTCGACGTCAGCAAGGCCGCAGCTTTGGGGTGGACTTACAAAACGGAACTGGAGGACGGCATCCGCTTGGCTTACGAGGATTACCTGAACAATCCCCACAGGGCTGAAAGATAGCAACCACGGGCGGCACGGACAGTCGCATCCCGTGCGAAGTGGTTTCTGCAAAGCAGAAAAAAGAGTTTTTTCTTTTTCTTTCCGCTCAATTGCACTACCTTTGCAAGCAGAATGACGGAAGAAATGGAGAAAACAGCGTCCATCCTGATAACGGGAGCCAGCGGCTTTATCGGGAGTTTCATTGTGGAAGAAGGACTGGCACGTGGCTTCGACGTGTGGGCGGGCGTCCGCAGCACCAGTAGCAAGGTTTACTTGCAGGACCATCGCATTCGCTTTGCGAACCTCGACCTGGGGAATCCCCAGAAATTACGTGCACAACTCAGTGAGCTGAAGGCCGAAATGGGCGGCCGGGGCTGGGACTACGTCGTACATGCCGCCGGTGCCACCAAATGCCTGCGGGCAGAAGATTTTTTCCGCACCAACACCGATGGGACGCGACACCTCGTTGAGGCGTTGCGAAGCGAGGAAATGATGCCGCGCCGCTTTGTTTTCGTTAGCAGCCTCAGCATCTTTGGAGCTATTCGCGAGGAGCCGGTTCGCACTCCGACGGCCGACAATCCGTGGCGCTACGCTCCAATTCTGGACTCCGACAAGCCGCAACCCAACACGGCGTACGGACGCAGCAAACTTTTGGCCGAGCAGTACTTGATGGAACAACAGGACGTACCACTCACAATCCTGCGTCCCACCGGAGTTTACGGCCCTCGCGAGAAAGATTACTTCCTTATGGCACAGAGTATACAGCGTCACACAGATTTTGCTGTGGGCTTCCGTCCGCAGGAAATCACGTTCGTCTACATGGCCGACGTGGTGCAGGCTGTGTACAAATGTCTCGACGCACCGGCTGCTGTGGGGCATGCCTACTTCCTTTCCGACGGGCAGGTTTATCATAGCCGACGTTTCAGCGACCTCCTGCAGCGCGAGCTTGGCAACCCTTGGGTGTTTCACATCAAGGCTCCCTTATGGTTCTTGCGCGCAGTTTGCTGGGTGAGCGGTCGGATAAGTCGCCTCACCGGACGTATGAACGCACTTAATGACGACAAATACCACATCTTGGCGCAGCGAAACTGGCAGTGCGACATCGAGCCTGCCCGCCGAGATTTTGGCTACGAGCCGCAGTGGGACTTGGAACGAGGCGTGGCTGCGTCCGTGAAATGGTACAAAGAAAACGGATGGCTCTGACGGAGCGGAATTCCCGAGAGTAGAAAATAATATAGCACAACAAGAAACGATGCTTGAGATACGAGATTTACACGCCAGCATTGGTGGAAAAGAAATATTGAAAGGCGTAAACTTGACTGTCGGCGAGGGAGAAATCCATGCGCTGATGGGTCAGAACGGTGCCGGCAAGAGCACTCTGAGCAATGTGATAGTTGGTCACCCGGCTTACGAGGTGACGCAGGGAAGCATCCGCTGGCAGGGAAAAGATTTGTTGGCGCTGTCGCCCGAAGAACGTGCCCACGAGGGAATTTTTCTCAGCTTTCAGCAGCCGGTTGAGATACCTGGCGTGAGTATGATTAACTTTATGCGCGCTGCGCTCAACGCCAAGAGAAAATATTTCGGACAGGAGCCATTGGCAGCTGCGGACTTTCTGAAACTTATGCGTGAGAAGCGGAAAATCGTGGAACTGGACAGCAAATTGGCAAATCGTAGCGTGAACGAAGGATTTAGCGGCGGTGAGAAGAAGAGAAACGAAATCTTCCAAATGGCAATGCTGGAGCCCGCGTTGAGCATTCTCGACGAGACGGACTCCGGACTCGACGTGGACGCGCTGCGCATAGTGGCCGAGGGATTTAACAAACTGCGCACGCCAAAGTCCAGCGCCATCGTCATCACGCACTACCAGCGCCTGTTGGACTATCTGAAACCAGACGTGGTACACGTGCTCATAGACGGTCGTATTGTGAAGACCGGCGGTCCGGAACTTGCGCACGAGATAGAGGAAAAAGGTTTTGACTGGATAAAAAGCGAGCAATGATGGGCAGCGAGCATCAGTACATAGAGCTGTTTCAGCAAAATCGCGCTTTGCTTGCACAGTCGCCGCAGGTCATCGACCGCCTGCGCGACACGTCGTACGAAAATTTTTGCCGTATGGGATTCCCCACTACGAAGGCCGAGCGCTATCGGTACACCAATGTGGCAGAATCTTTTTCTCCCGATTATGGTGTGAATCTGAAGCGTGTTGCCTTCCCACTCAACCCTTACGAAATTTTCCGCTGCGACGTCCCCAACCTCAGCACCTCGCTTTATTTTGTGGCGAATGACCAGTTCTATGAGCGGGAATTGCCCAAGGCATCTCTGCCCGAAGGCGTGATAGTGGGCTCGCTGGCACGTGCGGCTGCAGAACGTCCAGATCTTATCAGCAAATATTACGGCCGCCAGGCGCAAAGTGGCGAGGACGCAATTACGGCACTGAACTCGATGTTGGTGCAAGACGGCCTCTTCGTCTACGTTCCGAAGAATGTCGTGCTCGAACGCCCGCTGCAGATTGTGAACGTCTTGCGTGCCGATGTAGATTTGATGGCTAATCGCCGTGTGCTTGTCGTGCTCGAGGAGGGCGCCAGTGCGCAGTTGTTGGTGTGCGACCACGCAATGGACGAGCGTTCTTTCCTTGTGACGCAGGTGGTGGAGGCTTTCGTGGGCGAAAATGCTCACTTGGAATTCTACGAACTCGAGGAGACGCACGCGCTTTGCCGCCGCTTCAGCAACATGTTTGTGCGTCAGGAGGCCAACAGCACGGGCACTTTCGACAACATCAGCCTGAGCTGCGGACTGACGCACAACCTTGCAGACATAGTGCTGGACGGCGAAAATGCAGAAGTACACGTGAACGGCTGCGTGGTGGCCGACGGAAATCAGCATGTGGACAATAATACGCTCATAGACCACCGCTCGCCGGCGTGCAGCAGCAACGAACTTTATAAATATGTGCTCGACGGAAATGCCGTGGGCGCCTTTGCCGGCCGCATTCTGGTGCGTAAGGGCGCACAGAAGACCGTGTCGCAAGAGACGAATGCAAACCTCTGCGCTACGCGAACGGCACGTATGTTTACGCAGCCCATGCTTGAGATTTATGCCGACGACGTGAAGTGCAGCCACGGCAGCACGGTGGGACAACTCAATGACGCGGCTCTCTTCTATATGCGCCAGCGCGGGATTCCTGAATCCGAAGCGCGGTTGCTGCTGAAATTTGCTTTCGTAGGCGAGGTTATCGACAGCATCCGTCTGGCTCCCTTGCGCGACCGTCTGCATTACCTTACTGAGAAACGCTTCCGTGGCGAACTCGGAAAGTGCGCGGGCTGCAGGACAAATCAGAATTGTGGCCTATGAAAGAGTATCGGAACGACTTTCCCATTCTTGGGCGCAAGATTTACGAAAAATATCCCCTCGTGTATCTCGACAACGCCGCCACGACGCAGAAACCGCGCCAAGTGGTGGAAGCGATGACGGAGGAGTATTACAATGTGAATGCCAACGTGCACCGCGGCGTCCACTTCCTTAGCCAGCAGGCTACCGACCTGATGGAATCGAGCCGCGAGACGGTGAGACGCTTCCTGAATGCAGGTTCCACGAGCGAAATCATCTTTACGCGCGGCACCACCGAAAGCATAAATCTGGTGGCGCAAAGTTTCGGCGAGAAATTTATGCGCGAGGGAGACGAGGTTATCATCAGCGAAATGGAGCACCACTCCAATATCGTTTCATGGCAACTGCTGCAGGCACGCTTGGGTATCAGCCTTCGCGTGATTCCTATCACGGATGACGGCCAGTTGCGCCTCGATGTGCTGGAAAAATTATTTACTGGCCGCACGCGACTTGTCTCGGTTGCCCACGTGAGCAACGTGCTGGGGACGGTGAACCCGGTGGCCGAGGTAATCCGCATTTCGCATGCGCACGACGTGCCGGTGCTCGTGGACGGCGCACAGAGCACGCCCCACTTTGCAGTGGACGTGCGCGAGATGGACTGCGACTTCTTTGCTTTCAGTGGGCACAAGGTGTACGGGCCCACGGGCGTCGGCGTGTTGTACGGAAAAGAGCGCTGGCTGGAGCAGATGCCGCCTTACATGGGTGGCGGCGAGATGATAAAAACCGTGTCGTTCGAGCGTACCACCTTCAACGACCTGCCGTATAAATTCGAGGCCGGCACGCCGGATTATGTGGCCACCACGGGTTTGGCTCGGGCGCTGGACTACGTTTCTGCCATTGGCATGGATCGTATTGCGGCTCACGAGCGCGACCTGACGCAATATGCCATGCAGCGGCTGCAGACGGTGGAGGGCATGAAAATTTTTGGTCCGGCCGACAACCGCGATGCCGTGGTCAGTTTCCAGGTGGGCGACATTCACCACCTGGACATGGGAACGCTGCTTGACCGACTTGGCATAGCCATTCGCACCGGTCACCACTGCGCGGAACCACTGATGCGACGCCTCGGAGTGGAAGGCACCTGCCGTGCTTCGTTTGCTCTCTACAATACGCGCGAGGAAGTGGACGCGCTGGTGGAGGGAATAGAGAGAGTGAGAAAAATGTTTTAACCCTTAATAATAAAGAAACTATGAAGAAGTTTTTCAAGAAATCCATCGTGCTGCTGTGCCTGCTGGGCACGGGAGTGGGAATGACCAGCTGTGACGGAGATACTGTGCAGAGTATTCTCAACGAAATCGTGGGCATCATCACAAACAACAACGTGCAGAGCAAGGAGTATGCATACGTGGGAACACTGAATGCGCAGTTGCTGGTGTCGGATGGCAAAGGCGGTTACACGACTCCCGGCGAAGGGGCGGCGTTCAGCAACACGCAACTTCCTGTGACGGAAAAGGTGACAACCGTGACTACGGGCGATAAAATGACAGACGGCAGCGTGCAGAACGAGAAGACGACATCTTCACGCGCTGCAGATATCGTGCTTCCCGCCTTTCCGGTTGACGGCGTGTCGATGAGCGAAGTATCCTTTGCAGATTTGGATTGCACCATCGACAATAAAAATGTGAGAGCCCTCAGCGTAGGAAACAGCACGACAGGAACTGGCACACTGACTGTGAGCGGACAGACGTATGGGGTGAGCTCTGTATATCTCGAGGGCACTTTCACAGAGACGAACTATGTCATCTCCGTAATGTCTATCTACTTTGGCGACAAGTACGTGATAAACATTACGTTCTCGGGTCAGGCATCTGCAAACTGACACGCACCGATGCTGGCGCCCTACTTCCATAAGGGAGTTATCGAGGCCGGTTGCGACGAGGCAGGCCGCGGTTGCTTGGCCGGCCCCGTGTATGCGGCGGCCGTGGTGCTGCCGCCCGACTTCGAAAACGCGCTTCTCAACGACTCGAAGCAGCTGAGCGAAAAAAATCGCTACGCGTTGCGCGAGGTGATAGAGCGTGAGGCACTGGCATGGGCCGTGGGTGTCGTGGACAATCGCGAGATAGACAAAATAAACATTCTGCGGGCGAGCATTCTGGCCATGCACCGTGCTTTGGACGGACTGAAGGTGCGACCGCAGGAAATCATCGTGGATGGCAACCGTTTCTCGCCTTATGGGAATCTTCCGGCCACGCCGATTGTGAAGGGCGACGGCAAGTATATGAGCATCGCGGCTGCCAGCATTCTGGCCAAGACGTATCGCGACGACTGTATGCGCCGCCTGCACGAGGAGTTTCCGCAGTACCATTGGGACAGCAACAAAGGCTATCCCGCGCCCGCGCACCGCGAGGCCATCCGTCGCTGCGGTACTTCGCCCTACCACCGGCTGACGTTTAATCTGCTTGGCACGCAGCAGCTGGAATTTGACTTTTAGATACTAACAAAACAGCCATGCGAAAAATTTTTTTCTGCCTGTCGTTTCTGATTTTCTGCGTGTCGCAACCAGCAAAACCACAGGAGGCGTGGAATCCGCAGGCCGACAGCGCCGCCGTGGTGACGAGCGGCCGTGCGCGTTTCACGGTGCTTACGCCGCAGTTGATACGCATCCAGTACAGTACGACCAACGACTTCGAAGACCGCGCCACGTTTGCCGTTGTGAACCGACGGCTGCCAGTGCCGCATTTCACGTGCAGCGAGGAGGATGGTTACCTCACGATTGAGACCGATTCGCTGCTGCTGCGCTATAGGGTGGGCGGCACCATTTCGCGTGCCGCGGTCAATTCCTCGGTGCTCCGCATTACGTTCCGCATGGGACGTAAGGACGTACTTTGGTATCCCGGCAAGGACAATGCTCTGAACTTGCTGGGAACAAACCGGACGCTGGACGGCGCAATCGGAGATACGCACCGTCCCATGCTGGACTACGGCCTTCTGTCGCGCGAGGGTTGGGCCGTGCTCGATGAGTCGCCGGCTGCAGAGCGCGAGGACGGCAGCCGCAGTTTTGCCTTCGACCACCCGGTGGACGGAATTCCGTGGGTGGCGACACCTGTGGATGCGAAGGCCGTGGACTGGTATTTCTTCGGCTACGGTCATCAATACAAAGCGGCGTTGCAGGACTATGTGCGCATCGCAGGTCGTCAGCCCATACCGCCGCGTTTTATGTTTGGCTATTGGTATAGCAAATACCAAGCGTACACTTCGAGCCAATTTCAGCAGATAGTTCGAGATATGGAGGCCAACGCCGTGCCGCACGACGTCATTATGTTCGATGTGGACTGGCATCAGTACGGCTGGACTGGGTGGACGTGGAACAAATCGCTCATCCCAAGTCCGACGACACTGCTCAACTGGATGCATGCTCGCCGCATGAAGGTGGGACTCAACCTGCATCCAGCCGACGGCGTCGGCAGCGAGGACGACAACTTCGCGCAGATTCGCCAGGACATGGGGCTGCCATCCACGGCAACGAACGTACCTTGGCAACTGGAGGACTCCACGTTCTATCGTACCATGTTTCGCAATCTTATTCGCAAGCGCGAAGAGCAGGGCGTCGACTTCTGGTGGATAGACTGGCAACAGGACAAAACCAGCAGTTTCGTGCCCGGTTTGGGAAATACGTTCTGGTGCAACCATGTTTTCTTCAACGACATGCGAGTGAATCGGCCTGATCGCCGCCCGATTATCTTGCATCGTTGGGGCGGAAACGGCAGCCACCGCTATCCGATAGGATTCTCGGGAGACACATTTGCCACGTATGCCACCATGAGGTACGAAGCGTACTTTACGGCCACGGCAGCTAACATATGCATGGGATATTGGAGTCACGACGGCGGCGGCTACCTGCAACCTAACGAGTCGCCGACCGACGAAGAATTGGTGCTGCGCTGGCTTCAGTATTGTGTCTTCAGCCCGATTTTCCGTACCCACGGGTCGAGTCAGAGCGGCTGCGAGCGACGCGTATGGCGCTTCAGCAACTTTGGACTGCAACGTCAGGCCATGCAACTTCGCTACCAGCTTATACCTTATATATATACGTGCGCGCGAGAAGCGTACGACACGGGAGTCTCCATCTGCCGCCCGTTGTACTACGAATGGCCCGAGGAGAATCTGGCATACTCGGTGGAAGACCAGTATTTGTTTGGCCCGGACATTCTGGTGGCACCCGTCTTCTCGGAGTCGGACTGCGCAGGCAACACAGCTCAGCGCACCACGTGGCTGCCCGACGGGCTGTGGTACGATGTTTGCCGCGGGCAGATGTTGGAGGGTGGCACGCGCCACACAGACCTTTATGCCCTCAACGAAATTCCATACTTCATTCGTTCGGGCAGCATTTTGCCTTGTAATCCGCAGGTTTTGAGCCTTCAGGAGAGCACAGACACGCTTTGTCTGATGGTTGTTCCCGGCACAGAAGGCGAAGGACGACTCTACGAAGATGAGGGCGACACGCAGGGTTACCAGCAAGGCAAGTTCACTTTCACTCATTTTCAGCAGCAGCGTGGCAATGGCCGCGTGGAGCTAATCATACAACCACGTCAGGGAACCTACGACGGCATGCCCGAGACACGAGTTTGGACGGCTGATTTCGTGGCACAGGACAGGCCGTTGCGTGTGACGGTGAACGGCGAGGAAACGACGGACTGGGCCTACAACGAAGTGGAACGCCGCCTGCATCTGACGATCGGACGGCAGCCGTGCGACCAGCCGACGCGCGTCGTCTTGGAAAGCGAGACGAGCATTGCGGAAAACAATAGCTTGCAGCCGCAGCTGGCATATGTGCCGGATGCGCAAATGCTTTGTGTAAAGACGAAAACCACGGCTCGCAACATCAAGTTGATGGTGACGGACCTGAGCGGACGACGCGTGATGGAGGCAGTTTGGAGAGGTCGCACGCAGGCCGAGTGCTCTGTGGCGTCGCTGCCCACAGGGTCGTATGTCTGTCATGTGAACGCCGACGGACAGACTGTGACGCGCAAGTTCCTGAAATATTGAATGACGCCAAAAAGATACTGCTATGAAGAAAATATTCCTCCTCCTTTCGTTGCTGTTAAGCCTGCAGGTGCTGGACGCACAGACGGCTTACTATATCACCGGCTCGGCTGTGCCGGACGGCGTGCAGCAGCTGGTTGCCTTCCCCAACGGCCAATATAAATATGCCGGCACGCTCTACGAAGGAAAACTCCGCGTCAGCAATACGCCAAGTCCCAAGACGGGAACGCGATATCTGAAGCCCACATACGAAGATTCGCACGTGGTAAACCATGGTCTCCCGTTCACTTCCGTCATGGCCCGCGACAGCTTAGCTGCGGAATGGACTGTGCCATTCAGTGAAGACCGCTATCGTTTTACAGTGGACGTGCAGGCAAGAATTCTCACGGGAGAGCTGTTTACTCCGTGGAACGAGTGTTTCATGGTGGGCGGCGCCACGTCGTGTGCATGGAATACATACACGTTTTTGCCGTTCTCACGTGTGGAAAATGAGATTTGCACGTGGACGTGGACGGGCGAACTGAAGTACAGACCCGAGAATGGCGAGCCCCGGAGATTTAAAATCATGGGTCAGAATGCTTGGGAGCCCAAGTCGCTTCATCCATTTCAGCAGGACGCAGATATTCTGACGACCTCGCAATTGCGCACCAACGGCTCCGACGATTTCAAATGGTCCGTGACGAAAGACGGCTACTACCGCGTGCGAGTTGATATTTTCCGCGAGACATGTGAGGCGGAATACTTGGGAACCTCGCTTCCTACGGCAGGCGATGGTGGTGCCGACGAGTTGCAGCAGGCTGAGTGCGTTCCGCCGTCTGTTTACGGCGTGTACGATTTGCAGGGACGATGGGTCGCTCCCCGACTCGACGGCAGCTTGCGGCGCGGATGGTACGTGGTGGACGGACGCAAAGTATGGGTGAGATAAACAGGTGAAGGCCAAAGGAAAACGAGCGCCTCGCGTACTTCCGCCGGAAACAAAATTCCGCAGACGGATTATGATATCTGAATTAAAAGTTGTACCTTTGCAGCCGCGAAGCGCGGACGAGGCGCGACGACACAAACAAAGGGACAAATAATTAAAAAGCATACAGAAAATGGGAAAGAAAGCGCTGCTGATGATCCTCGACGGCTGGGGCATCGGCAATCATGGCAAGGGCGATGTGATTTTCAACACGCCGACTCCGTATCTTGACGCATTGCAAAAGAACTATCCGCACTCACAATTGCTGGCCAGTGGCGAGAATGTGGGTCTTCCCGACGGTCAGATGGGAAATTCCGAGGTGGGACACCTGAACATCGGAGCGGGCAGAATCGTTTATCAGGACCTTGTAAAAATCAATCGTGCCTGTGCCGACGGAAGCATCCTGCGCAACCCCGAGGTGGTTTCGGCTTACGAATATGCAAAAGTGCACGGCAAAAGTGTTCATCTGATGGGTCTTACCAGCAACGGCGGCGTGCACAGCAGTCTGGATCATCTGTTCAAATTGGTGGATATCTCACGCGAATATGGTATCCAGCACACGTACGTTCACTGCTTTATGGACGGCCGCGACACAGATCCGAAGAGCGGTAAGGGATTCATCGAGCAGTTGCAGGAGAAATGCGACGAGGTGCCGGGCGCAGCGATTGCCAGTGTCATCGGTCGATTCTACGCGATGGACCGCGACAAACGGTGGGAGCGAGTGAAAATAGCATACGACCTTTTGGTCTCTGCCGAAGGCAAGCAGGCAACGAATATGGCCGAGGCAGTTCAGGAAAGTTACGACGAAGGCGTGACTGACGAGTTTATCAAGCCGATAAACAACAGCACGATTGACGGAACCATCAAGGAGGGAGATGTGGTTATCTTCTTTAATTACCGCAACGACCGCGCTAAGGAACTCACCATCGTGCTGACGCAGCAGGACATGCCCGAGCAGGGAATGCACACGATACCCTTGGAATACTATTGCATGACGCCCTACGACGCATCTTTCACGGGTGTGCATATTCTTTTCCCGAAGGAAAACGTCATGAATACGCTGGGCGAGTACATCAGCAGCAAGGGCCTGAAGCAGCTTCACACGGCCGAGACGGAGAAATACGCTCACGTAACATTTTTCTTCAACGGCGGCCGCGAGCAACCGTTCGAGGGCGAGGAGCGCATACTCGTGGCAAGCCCGAAAGTGGCCACCTACGATTTGAAACCAGAGATGAGCGCCTTTGAAGTGAAGGATAAACTCGTGGCTGCCATAGGCGAAAATAAATATGACTTTATTGTCGTGAACTTTGCCAACGGCGACATGGTGGGTCACACGGGCGTTTATTCTGCCATCGAGAAAGCTGTGGCTGCTGTGGACTGCTGCGTGCATGATGTGGTGGAAGCGGCCAAAGCTGTGGGCTATGAAACCATAATTATCGCAGATCACGGCAACGCTGACAACGCTCTGAATCCTGACGGGACACCCAATACGGCTCATTCGTTGAATCCCGTGCCGTTCATCTACGTGACGGAAAACAAGAACGCCAAGGTGGAAGACGGTGTGCTGGCCGACGTGGCACCGAGTATCTTGCGCATCATGGGACTTCCGCAGCCCGAGGAGATGACGGGCAAGTGCCTCATCAAGTAAGGGCGCCTGTCGTCTGTTTGCCTTATGGACGTGAAGATTGAGCCTTCGTGGGGAAAGTTGCTGGCCGCCGAGTTCGAGAAGCCATATTTTGCAGAACTCGTGAATTTTGTGCGACAGGAATATTCGGCGGGCGTGTGCTATCCTCCCGGCTCGCTCATCTTCAATGCTTTCTGGCAGACGCCGTTCGAAAGAGTGCGTGCTGTCATTCTTGGTCAGGACCCGTATCATGGGCCGGGGCAGGCGCACGGACTTTGTTTTTCGGTGCGCGACGGGGTGGAATTTCCGCCGTCGTTGCGCAACATTTTTCAGGAGATAAAGAACGAGACGGGCGCTGAGATTCCCACTTCTGGCGACCTGACACGCTGGGCGCAGCAGGGAGTTTTCCTGCTCAACACGTGTCTGAGTGTGAGGGCCCACACGGCGTTCAGCCACTCGGGACACGGGTGGGAGACATTTACCGACGCCGTTATCCGACTTCTCTCCAGAGAGCGCGAGCACTTGGTATTCTTGCTTTGGGGTGCTCCCGCGGGCCGGAAAGCAGATTTGATAGACCGTTCGCGTCACTGCGTGCTGCAGAGTGCTCACCCGAGTCCGCTGAGCGCCTATCGTGGCTTCTTTGGGAATAATCATTTCAACCTTTGCAACCAATATCTCCAGCAGCATGGCAGCGAACCCATCACTTGGTAGCATGATTGTGGTGGGCGATGTCGTCGTTCACTCAGATATCCTGACGGAATTCTTCTGTTGCAATCTTTCTGCCTGCCGTGGCGCCTGCTGCGTGGAGGGCGATGCGGGTGCACCCGTTACGTTGGACGAGGTGGCCGAGCTGGAGGAATGTCTCGACGTGGTGTGGGACGAGTTGAATGCACAGGCGCAAAGTGTCATCGACAGGCAAGGTGTGAGTTATATCGACCGCGAGGGCGATATGGTGACGAGCATCGTGCAGGGTCGCGACTGCGCTTTTGCGTGTACCGACTTAGGCAGCGGCTGTACGATGTGCGTCCTCGAGCGTGCGTTTCGTGGCGGCCGTACGCACTGGATGAAGCCCATCAGCTGCAGCCTTTATCCGATTCGCGAGAAGCGGCTCGGCGACATGGTTGGGCTGAGCTACCATCGGTGGGACATTTGCCGCGACGCTGTTCGGCTGGGGCGCGAGAAGCGCCTGCCGCTGTATCAGTTCCTCCGCGAGCCGCTTATCGCACGCTTCGGCAAGGAATGGTACGCCGAACTGGAGACGGCCGTCCGCGAAATGCGGGCGCAGGGACTGCTGCCAGAGGCGTCGTAAAATGCGACGCGTGGCAAATGAAAATGCGACACGTCGCGTGAAGCAAAACTACACGTCGCGTGAAGCGAAACTACACGTGGCATTTTTTTATTCTTGCTGTCGCATTCTCAGAAGTGCGTGCAGTTTTTTCAGAAACGAAAGGAGACAGGTGAATGACTGACACTTGGTTGGGACGTATACGACGTGCCGCAGGCGGAATTCTCACGGCTGTGCGCATGGGTTGGTGGCTGATAGCGCCGCTCTACGTGCTGTGTGGCTTCGCATCGTGGCGGGCCATGTATTCCGAAACTGCCAGCCCGGTGCTCGCGGATGCCCTCGTCCTTATTTTTCTGCTGCTCTTGGTTCTCTACATTGTGGCGCAAGTCTGTCTTTTTCGGGCCGAGAAGGTTTGGCAATTCTTCCTGTCGCTGGCCGTGGGTGTGCTGGTGGTTTTGCCGACGACACTCTTTGTAAGTGCGGCAGGCAGGGCAATGCCCGACAATTTTGGCAAGCAGCATCCCATCCCCGAAGGGCTGGCAACCGTCAAGCCCGCGCCTCAGGACAGCATTTTGCCGGTTGATTCTGCCAACGCCGACACGTACCTTCAACTCTACCGCACCGGCGTGGGCGGGCAGTATGCCTATTCTTTTTATTATCCAGCCCTGCCCGAAGGCGAAATCTACCTGCAGTGCTACGAGGCTGTGACCAATGAAAAACTTTCTTCCATGCGAAGAAAGACGCGATGCCACGTGTCGCGAACCACCCGCTTTGGCTGTGTCGTGGAGAAAAAGAAGTTTCTGAATGTGGACGGCGACCCGTGCGATTTCTATGCGGTACGCGTGGAAGTGTGGCACCGCGACCGTTGGAATCGGAAAACCAAACTGACGGAAAAGATTTACGTCATGGACGGCTGGACGTTCTGACGTGTCTCAGAGTCCCAGGCTGCGGAAGATGGTGTCGGCAGCGCCTGCGTTAGACTCGATGTAGGACTTGTTGATTGCTCCGCGGCGCGTGCGCAAATCCTCGTCCTCGCGCAGATGGTCGGCTGCCGCGTTGAAGAGCGATTGTCCCGTGATTTCGAAGCAACCTCCCAGCCGCAGCATATCTTGTGCCTCGCGGAATCCTTTGTTTTTCGGACCGAAGAGCACCGGTATGCCGTACACCGCCGCTTCTGGCACGTTATGAATGCCAGCTCCGAAGCCGCCGCCCACATAGGCGAAGTCGCCGTAGCGGTAGATGCTGCTCAGCAAACCGAAGCAATCAAGTATGACACAGTCGGCGGCAGCAATGTTATCGGCGGTTGCCTGCGTATAGCGCACCGATGGGCGCCGCAGTTTTCCTTCTATCTGCTGCAGATGCTCCTCGTTTATCACGTGAGGAGCCAGCACGAGTTTCATGTCAGCGTGGGTGTTGAAGTACGGAATGATGAGATCCTCGTCCGGCGCCCACGTGCTGCCAGCCACGAGCACTACGTTCTTCGCTTGGCCGACAAATTTCTCCACCAGAGGCAACGGACGCGCCTGGTGGCAGATGTCAAGCACGCGGTCGAAACGCGTGTCGCCGACCACGGTAACATTATTTCGAATGCCGCGAGTGGCGAGAAGTCGAGCCGATTCCTCGTCTTGCACGAAGAAGTACTTCACAAACTTAAGCACCTGAGCGTAGTTCCAACCATACCAGCGGAAAAAAATCTTATTGCGGCGGAAGATGCTGCTGACGCTGATAAATGGAATGTGAAAGTAGCGACACGAGAGAATGTAGTTCATCCAGAACTCATACTTGATGAAAAAAGCCATTTCCGGCCGCACAAGCCGGAAAAAGTGCACCGTGTTGATGGGCGTATCGAAGGGCAGATAACAGATAATGTCGGCACCTTCGTAATTTTTCCGCACTTCGTAGCCCGACGGCGAGAAGAAGGTAAGTAGAATCTTGAACTCGGGATGCTGCTGGCGAAAGCGGTCCATGAGCGGGCGCCCCTGTTCGAATTCGCCCAACGACGCGGCGTGGAACCAGACGTAACGTGCCGTCGGGTCTACTTTCTCGCGCAGAATCCGGAAAGACTGCCTTTGGCCATGCATCATAGCACGCGCCTTTCTGTGGAATGGCGAGACAAGTATTACAGCCAACTGGTAGAGGTAAATGGCAAAAGTATACAGCATTAGCCCAATTGTTGAATGGCGTTCTCAATGCGGCGAAGCGTCTCGTCCTTGCCAAGGAAGGCTGCCAATTCGTACATGTCGGGGCCTTGTCCCTCACCCACAAGGCAGATACGCCAAGCGTTCCAAGGTCGTATTCCGGTTTCCTCGGTCCACGGGTCTATCTTCTGGCGCAGGCCTTCGGTGCTGAAATCTTCAGTTTCCTGCAGCTGACGCATGAATTGCTTCATTTCCTCGGCCGTCGTCTCCTTCCAGTTCTTGCGCACAAATTTATCCTCGCGGTCGAAAGCCTGCGGTGCCACGAAGAAGAAACGGCAGAGCGGCCAGAGGTCGCTGACAAAACTGACGTTGCGTTTCTTCTTGTTGCCTTCGTTGTCTGTGTATTCGATGACTTTGAGTTTCATCATCCGCACTACGTCTTCCTCCTTCTCGGGCGTCGTTTCGATGCCGTTGGCACGCAGTATCCGGTCCAGCTCCGGCACCCACTCGGCGTCGGGACGGCTGATAAGATACTGATGATTGAACCACGCCGCTTTTATGTAGTCGAAACGTGCACCATTCCGCGAGCACTTTTCGAGGTCGAAGAGTTCGATAAGTTCGGCCATCGACAGCACTTCGCTGTGCTCATTGCCGGGATTCCATCCAAGCAAGGCCAGGAAATTCACTACGGCCTCTGGCAGATATCCTTTCTCGCGATAGCCGCTGCTTACCTCGCCCGATTTCGGGTCGTGCCACTCGAGCGGGAAAACCGGGAAGCCCAGTCTGTCGCCGTCGCGCTTGCTGAGTTTTCCATTCCCGACAGGCTTGAGCAGCAGTGGCAAGTGTGCGAAGCGCGGCATCGTGTCCGTCCAGCCGAATGCCTCGTATAGGAGCACGTGCAGCGGGGCTGACGGCAGCCATTCCTCACCACGTATCACGTGGCTGATGTCCATCAAGTGGTCGTCCACAATGTTGGCCAAATGATACGTCGGCAGCTGGTCGGCACTCTTAAAGAGAACTTTGTCGTCCAGAATGCTGCTGTTGATGCTGACATCGCCGCGAATTAAATCGTGAACCACCACATCGCGGCCGGGTTCCACGAGAAAGCGAACAACGTACTGCTCGCCGTCGGCTATCATCTGTTGTACCTGCGATGCGGGCAGTGTGAGGGAATTGCGCATCGTGAGGCGAGTGGACGCGTCGTACTGGAAATTCTCCACTTCGCCGCGCTTTGCTTCCAGTTCCTCGGGCGTATCGAAGGCGTAGTACGCTTTGCCGGCATCCAACAACTGCTGAACGTATTTCTGGTAAATGTCGCGCCGTTCGCTCTGACGGTACGGACCGTAATTTCCGCCGTAGCTTACTCCTTCGTCGAACTCGATGCCCAACCACTTGAAGGCTTCGATAATATATTCCTCGGCGCCGGGAACGAAGCGCGTTGAGTCAGTGTCCTCGATGCGGAACACCATATCGCCACCATGCTGGCGTGCAAAAAGATAATTGTAAAGGGCGGTCCGAACGCCGCCGATGTGCAAAGGTCCCGTTGGACTGGGTGCAAATCTCACCCGCACGCGTCTTTCTGACATTTCTTTTTCGTTATATTTTTGCAAAAGTACGATATTTTTTTCAGATAGAAGCGTCTTTTTTGTATTTTTGCAGTGCGAAAGGGTAAAAACCACGTGTGAGAATTCGCGTGCCACGTGTGGAAAATCTGTTTTCACGTGTGGCGTTTCCCTTGTCGCCACGACAAAAAGAAGAAACTATGAGCCGATACAATCATCGTCGCCGCCTGACATTCCGCGACTACCTTTACCGCGTGCTACTCTGCAGTGCATCAATTGTCATTCTGGTGCTTTGTATGCCGCGCAACAGCTATAGAACCTACCAATACGGGCTGGGCGAACCGTGGGACGACAGCCCCGTCATTGCGCAGGACAGCTTCCCCATCTATAAACCCGAAGCACAGTTGCAGCACGAGCGCGACAGCCTTCGCCGTTTCTACGAGCCGTATTATCAGGCCGACCCGTCGTTGGCCGAGCAACAAGACAAGGCACTGACCGATGCCTTCCGTGGCGAGCTGGGCGAGACGGTTCCTGCGTACTATCTGTCGCATCTGCGCGAAAAACTTGCCACGGTGTACGAGCGCGGCATCATGGAAGCGGAGGAATATGACCGTCTCCACGCTGAGCAAGTGCGCAACATACGCGTATTTTGGCAGAACGAAGCCGGCACGCGCTCGCTTCGCAGCGTCTTTACGCCCAAGACGGCCTACGAATACATGATGACGGAGCGCGACAGCCTGCGCTTCTCCAGTGCAAAACTGCAGCGGTGCAATTTGGCGCGATTCATACAAAGCGATCTTTCGTACGACGTAGAAAAATCCCTGCAGCAGAAACAAGAGGTGGATGCCATGCTTGTACCATTTATGGGGCAAGTGCAGAAAGGAGAGAAGATTGTGGACCGCGGAGACATCGTGAGCGAATATACTTTCAACGTGTTGCAGTCGATGGAACGATACCAGCAAGGACGCACGAAAAGCAGCTCCGAGTGGCTGGCACTCGTCGTTGGACAGACGCTGTTCGCCACAATTATGGTGCTGCTCTTGCTTTTCTACTTCGAGCAGTTCCGCAACGACTATCTCACGCATTCGCGCAATGTATTCCTCGTGCTGAGTCTTTTCCTCATCTTTCCGCTGATAACTTACGGCATGATGAGTCATCACTTTATGAGCGTGTATTTGGTGCCGTACTGTGTACTGCCCATTTTTGTGCGTATCTTTATGGACTCTCGCACGGCCTTCATCACTCATCTTCTCATGGTGCTGACTTGCGCCGTAGCGTTGCATCATCCGGCGGAATTCATCATAACGCAGAGCGTGGCTGGGCTGGTGGCGATTTATAATTTGCGACAGCTCTCGCAGCGCTCCGAACTTTTCCGGGCGGCCTTGTTTGTCACCGTCTCGACGCTCGTAACTTATCTCTGTCTCGACCTGATGAAAGGAACCTTCTTTGGTTCTGACGGTGTGGACCGCTGGACGTATATTTACCTGACGCTGGCAGGCCTGCTTTCGTTGATAGCATACTTGCTGCTTATCCCCATAGAAAAAATATTTGGTTTCACATCCACCGTCACGCTTGTGGAATTGTCGAATACAAACAACAAAATCTTGCGCCGACTCTCGGAAGAGGCTCCCGGCACGTTCCAGCACAGTATGCAGGTGGCCAATTTGGCTGCTGAGGTGGCCAACAAGATTGGCGGCAAGAGTCAGCTTGTGCGAACCGGCGCGCTGTATCACGACATCGGCAAGCTGGAAAATCCCGCCTTCTTCACAGAAAATCAAAGCGGCGTGAATCCGCACGAAGGATTACCCTTCGAACAGAGCGCGCAAATCATCATACAACACGTGAAGAACGGCGTACGGCTGGCGGAGAAGTACAAACTTCCGACGGTGATAAAGGATTTCATCCAGACACACCACGGACGGTCGGTGGCACGCTTCTTTTACGTGTCGTTCAAGAATCAATTTCCGGGCCGCGAGGTCGACGCTTCGCTTTTCTCCTATCCCGGCCCGAATCCTACCACGCTGGAGCAGGCAATCCTGATGATGGCAGACGCGGTGGAGGCCGCGTCAAGGAGTCTAACGGAGTATACCGAGGAGAGTGTGAACGCGCTGGTGGATAAAATCGTCGATACGCAGGTGAGCGAAGGTTACTTCGCAGAGTGTCCTATCACGTTCCTCGAAATAAAAGATGCAAAGGACGTCTTCAAGACCAAGCTGAAGACCATCTACCATACGCGTATTCAATATCCCGAAATGAACGCGGCCGCCGAGGAACAAAGTACGGCACGGGTGTAGGCGCGCCTTATTCCACCAGTCGCAACGGCTCGTTGGCATCGTTCGTCCAGCGGTAAAGATGGATGGTACTACTATGCAAGCCATCATGCTTGCCGTTGTGTGAAATGTAGAAAAGGCCATTTCCAATGGGGCAGAAGCCCGTAGCTCCCCACTTGAAGTCCCAGCCGCGAGTTTCTCCGCTTTGTTTCCCGTCTGTTGCCAGTGGTACCACCAAGCCCTTGGTGTCGTCGCTCATCCCCTTGAGCTTCTCTTTGTGCGCTTTGGCGCGTGTGTCGAAGGCGAAAAGGCCGTAATTGTGGAATTCTGCCTTCTTGCCCGGATAAACGGCAGCGAACATCTTACCTGTTTCAGCGTCGTAAGCCAGATTCTGAATGCCATAGGTGGTATTACCTGTGTAGGCGAAATACTTCTTCTTGGGGTGCCGCGGCCCGCTCCGGTGCAGATTGTCGGGTGTAAGCGGCTGCTCGTATTTCTTCCAGTTTCGCACGTCGTAGGCCAGAAGCACTTGGTAGTCATTGTCCGTGCGGTTTGTGTCGCCGTAGATGCCGTATGCTACGTAGAGCATGTTGCGCCCCGACTTCTTACCCCACGCAGGTGCAAATGCCACGCCGTCTATGCCCGAGCATCCGAAGCGATGCTTCACCTGCCGGCCGCCGCAGGGAACTTCTGCCATGTAGTCGCTGACGGCCTCGCTGATGTAGACAGTCGTCATCACGTCGCGGGCGTCCATGTGAGGGCGAGTAATTCGCTGCACGTCGAAGATTGCCACGTAGAACCCCGTCTGCGCATCGTTATTGCGGCCCAGACGGTTTTCGATGAGCGTGCCAATCTCGTCGTGCTTGTATTCTATTGAGCCGTAGAGCCTGCCGTCGTCGGGATTCAGCGCGAGGCATCCCAGATGTCCCGTCAGACCTTCCACACTGCCAAGCAAGCGGCCCTCACCGTCAAGTTTTATAAGCGACGTGGTGAAGGAGAGATAAAAACATCCGCTCGTCTTGTCGTAGGCGATGCCTTGCACATGGAACTGCCCTTGCCCGCCAGAAAAAACCTGACGTGGTAGGTTCTCAAAACTGGCTGTGGTTTGTGCCGAAAGCACACTGCAGAAAATAAAAAACTGCACGCAGAAAATTGCGTGGCGGCAGGAGAAAAATTTCATGGCTAATGTGGTTAGAATAATGCGGTTCTGTTTAAGGAATAAAAGAAGGCCCAGAATATGACTTCTGGGCTTTCCTGTTGTCTCTGTGAAGTTACGCGTCGATGTTGGCGAACGTGGCGTTCTGCTCGATGAACTCGCGCCGTGGTCCTACGTCCTCACCCATCAGCATGGAGAACACGTAGTCTGCGCCGGCCGCGTCTTCGATTGTGACTTGCTTCAGCAGGCGCGTCTCGGGATTCATGGTAGTTTCCCAAAGTTGCTCGGGGTTCATTTCTCCCAGACCTTTGTAGCGCTGTGTGAACATGCCGTCTTCTTTTCCTTCGTTGTACTTTTCCATAAAGCGCAGGCGGTCTTCTTCCGTGTAGCAGTACTCTTCAGTTTTTCCCACGCGGCAGCGATAAAGCGGCGGCGTAGCGATATAGAGGTGCCCGTTCTGGATAAGTTCTGGCATGTAGCGGTAGAAAAGCGTCATCAGCAAAGTGTCGATGTGAGAGCCATCGACGTCGGCATCGGTCATGATAATTACTTTGTAATAGCGAATTTTCTCGTAGTTTGCTTCCTTGGAATCTTCACCAAGTCCGAAACGTACGCCCAGCGCCTGAATAATATTATTTACTTCCTCATGTTCGAACGCTTTGTGCCACATCACGCGCTCTACGTTGAATATTTTTCCACGTATGGGCAGGATGGCCTGGAATTGCCGCCTGCGGCCCTGTTTGGCTGAACCGCCGGCCGAGTCTCCCTCCACGATGAAAAGTTCACAGTTCGCGGCGTCTTTGTCAGAGCAGTCGGCTAATTTTCCGGGCAGGCCGCCGCCGCCCATCGGCGACTTGCGCTGTACGCTCTCGCGTGCTTTGCGGGCTGCAACACGGGCTGTGGCAGCAAGAATTACCTTGTCTACTATCAGTTTTGCCTCCTGCGGATGTTCCTCCAGATAATTGGAGAGCGCTTCGCCTACTGCCTGTTGCACGGCGCCTGCCACCTCCGAGTTTCCGAGTTTCGTCTTTGTCTGGCCCTCAAACTGCGGCTCGGCAACTTTAATGCTGATGACGGCAGTGAGACCCTCGCGGAAGTCTTCTCCACTTATCTCCACGTGGTTTTTGGCCAACTTCTCAAGCTCTTTCTGGCACTGCGCTTCGGCGTAGGATTTCAGCGTGCGAGTCAGTGCGGCGCGGAAGCCTTGCAAATGAGTTCCGCCCTCTATGGTATTAATATTATTAACGTAGGAATGCAGGTTTTCTGTGTACGCAGTGTTGTACATCACGGCCACTTCTATAGGTACGCCCTGCTTTTCTGTGTTCAGATAGATGACATCGTTGAAAAGGTGCGTGCGGCTGGAATCGATGTAGCGCACGAAGTCGCGCAGACCGCCTTCACTGTAGAACTTTTCGCTGCGCGTATTTCCCTCTTCGTCGGGTCGCAAGTCGGTTAGCGTAATGGTGATGCCTGCGTTCAGATACGCTAATTCGCGCATACGATTCGCCAGAATGTCGTATTCGTAGGTTGTCGTCGTGAAAATCGTCTTGTCGGGCCAGAACTGCTGACGTGTGCCACGCAACTCTGTCTCACCCACAATTTCCACGCCCGTAACGGGTTTTCCGCAGGAGTACTCTTGCTGATAGATCTTTCCATCGCGGAAAACGGTGGAAACCATCTTTGTGGAGAGCGCATTTACGCAACTCACGCCCACTCCGTGCAGGCCGCCCGAAACTTTATATGAGCCCTTATCGAATTTTCCGCCGGCATGCAAAACTGTCATCACCACTTCGAGCGCACTTTTGTGCTCCTTCTCGTGCATGTCGACGGGAATGCCACGGCCATTGTCTTGCACCGTTATGCTGTTATCCTCGTTTATTGTCACTTCGATGTGCGTGCAGAATCCGGCCAACGCCTCGTCGATAGAATTATCTACCGTTTCGTAAACCAGATGGTGAAGGCCCTTACGACTGATGTCGCCTATATACATGGCCGGACGCTTGCGCACCGCTTCCAGTCCCTCCAGCACTTGTATGTTGGAGGCGCTGTATTCTTGCGTTTTTGTCTGAATGTCTTCCATTTTTATGGGGTTTGTTTAATTCGGTACAAAGTTACTGAATTTTTCCCATACGCGCAAGAGAATAAAAAGAAAAGGACAAAAAAATCCCGAGGACACGCCTCGGGATTTGCGCTTCAGGATGGGCTTGAACCAACGACCCCATGATTAACAGTCATGTGCTCTAACCAACTGAGCTACTGAAGCCCGTTGCATTTGATTGCGCTTCAGGATGGGCTTGAACCAACGACCCCATGATTAACAGTCATGTGCTCTAACCAACTGAGCTACTGAAGCAGTTGGGATTTCGCCAGCAATTTTTGGCGTTTTCCCGTCAAATGCGCTGCAAAAGTAGCGGTTTTTTGGGAAATATGCAATATCTTTGCAAAAAAATTAACGTTGCATGAAAAAAATATTGGGTATTGGCAATGCTTTGGTGGATGTTTTGGCTCGTATGAAGGGTGATGAACTGCTTTCCGAGCTGCATCTGAGAAAGGGCGGAATGGAACTTGTGGACGAGCAGCGTGGCAGGCAAATAATGTCTGCGGTGACATCACTTTCACCGCAGCGTGCCACCGGAGGCAGTGCAGGCAACGCCATACTTGCGTTGGCACGGCTGGGCGAAAATCCGGGTTTCGTGGGGAAAGTTGGCCGCGACGACACGGCTCTTTTCTTCCGGCAGAATTTTGCCGAGGCTGGCGTCAGCACATTTCTGTGTGAGACGGATGCTCCCACAGGTGTGGCCTATACGCTCATCTCTCCCGACGGCGAGCGCACGTTTGGCACTTGTCTGGGCGCAGCTGCGCAGATGACTCCGACGGATGTTACACCAGCTTGCTTCGTGGGATACGATTTGTTGCACATTGAGGGATATCTGGTGCAGAACCACACCCTGATAGAGCATGTGGCACGCGAGGCGAAAACGAAGGGTCTGATGCTGAGTCTCGACATGGCAAGCCCCAATGTGGTGAGTGCTGATTTGGATTTCTTTCGCCATCTTGTGACAAATTACATAGACATTGTTTTTGCCAACGCGGAAGAAAGCGCGGCTTTCACGGGCTGTGTTTCGCCCGATGAGGCTGCGGAAGAGTTGGCGCAGTGCTGCAGTTTTGCGGTTGTGAAGCTTGGCAGTCGTGGCGCGTTGGTGCGGCGAGGTAAGGAAGTGGCGCAGGTTCCGGCCCGAAAGGTGCCCGTGGTGGATACTACGGGCGCAGGCGATTTTTTTGCCGCCGGCTTCTTGTATGCATTGGTGCGTGATGCAACGTTGGCAGACGCACTCCGATGCGGTGCATTCTTGAGTGAACATGTTATTCAGCAAGTGGGAACGCATCTTTCCGCCGAGGCGTGGAGCGAGATACGTAAGGGAGTAGGACAGATTTTGAACGCAGAGAAATGAGAAAGTACATGTTGTTGGCCGTCCTCCTGACGGTCAGAATGTTTTGTTTGGCGCAAGCCGAGACGGGAACGAACGCGGCCATCAGCCGGAACCTCGAGATATTTAATGATATCTACAAGCAGCTGGAGATTTACTACGTGGATTCTCTCAGCGCTGACACTGTGATAGGCTGGGGAATACGCTCCATGCTGCGTCAGGTGGACCCGTTCACGGATTATTATCCCAACGAGAATGACGAGGAACTGCGCCAGATGGCGACGGGAAAGTACGCAGGAATGGGCAGTATCATACGTTTCAGCCGGAAAGAAGACCGCGCCGTTATCAGCGAGCCGTACGAGGGTACGCCCAGCCAGCGTGCCGGAGTGCGTGCCGGCGATGTCATTATGGCTGTGGACGGCAAGGACGTAAAAGGCATGGGGACGCCCAAAGTCAGCGAAATGCTGCGTGGCGAAGCTGGCACGACATTTGAGTTGCAGGTGAAGCGGCCGGGCGAAAAAGAGTTGCGCGCCTTCAAGATAACGCGTGAGACAATTCAGCTGCCGCAGGTTCCATATTATGGTATCGTGCGCGCGGGCGTGGGATACATCTTTCTGACGGGCTTCACCGACGGTGCGAGCCGCGAGGTGCGTCAGGCGTTGCTCGACCTAAAGAGCCAAGGAGCCACCAGTCTGGTGCTCGATTTGCGCGACAATCCGGGTGGCGCGCTCAACGAAGCAGTTGATATCACCAACCTCTTCGTGCCGAAAGGACGACGCGTGGTGGAGACGAAGGGAAAACTGGCCAGTACTAACCGCGAATACAACACGGCAATGGAGCCGGTGGACACCGTAATGCCCGTGGTGGTGCTCGTGGACGGCGGTTCGGCCTCTTCTTCCGAGATTGTGTGCGGCAGCCTGCAGGATATGGACCGTGCTGTCATCATGGGTGCGCGCACTTACGGCAAGGGCTTCGTTCAGATGATTCGTGAGTTGCCTTACGGCGGAAATCTGAAACTCACCACCAGCCGATACTACATTCCAAGCGGCCGCTGCATACAGGCGTACGATTATCGCCACCTGAACGAGGACGGCTCGGTAGGCACCGTACCCGACAGTCTTACGCATGTTTTCCATACGGCGGGCGGTCGCGAGGTGCGCGACGGCGGCGGCATCAAGCCCGATGTGGAGGTGCAGCCCGACAGCCTGCCGTCATTTATCTACGACCTCGTGGAGAGCGATGCATTCTTCGACTTTGCAACGCGCTATGCGGCGGCACATCCCGAGATAGCACCTGCCGGAGAGTTTCGTCTCACCGACGAGGAGTATGGCCAGTTCGTGCAGTTTGTGAAAGACGAGGGATTCTCCTATAACCGCCGCAGCGACGAAGTGCTGAAACTGCTGAAAAGCGTGGCGCGTCGCGAGGGTAAATGGGAGGATGTGGAGCCCGAATTTGCTGCACTCGAGGCGAAGTTTCGCAGCGACGACACGGAGTCCGACCTGCTGCGATTCCGCAAAAAGGTGGAGCCTTACATCAACGACGAAATAGTTCACCGCTACTATTACCAGCGTGGCGGCGTACTTCAGCAGTTGGTGGACGACCCATGCATGGAGCGGGCCTTAGAAATCCTTGCCGACCCGGCAAAGTATCGTGCCCTCCTCAGTGGGCCGCAAAAGCCCTGACCTGCAGTTCTTTAAAAACTACGTCTGAAAACATGAGAAGAAGAGACCTTCGTCGCTCCAATCAGCAGTTCCTATTCGGTATCGCAGGCATGGCATTGGCCGTGCTGCTCGTGGTAGCCCTCTTCTGGTACTGGTGTCTGGGATGAGGCATCGCACAGCGTCGGATTTGCGACACGTGGCATGGCAAAAAACTACGTGTCGCTTCGCGTAAAACTACACGTAGATTTTTTTTCTGCGACGCGTGGCGTGTGTCAAAAGGATGCGTGGAAAACGAAATATCGCAGAAAACTTTCGAAAATGTTTGGTGCATCGAAGGAAAATACCTACCTTTGCACGCAGAAAGGTGAACGTGAGGGGCTTGACAAGTTCCTCACTTTTCTTTATTCTAACTTTAAAGAAAAAGATGATAGACAAGAAAGCCGTAGAAAAAGCCGTGTCAGAATGGCTCGAAGGAAAGGAGTATTTCCTGGTGGATCTGAGTGTCAGTGCGGATGACCGCGTGGTGGTAGTAATAGATCATGCCGAGGGAGTTTGGATTGAGGACTGTGCCGACCTGAGTCGCCACATTGAGTCCCGAATCAGCCGCGAGGAGGAAGATTACGAACTGGAGGTGGGAAGTGCCGGTCTGGGCCAGCCTTTCCGTGTGCGCCGCCAGTACGAAATCCATGTAGGAAAGCCCGTAGAGACACAGACTAAGGACGGAAAGAAACATCGCGGCACGCTGCTGGCGGTGGATGACAGCGGATTCGAAGTGGGCGTCGTGCAGAAAGTGAAGGAAGAAGGCAAGAAACGTCCGGTGACAAAGGAAGTACCGATGCGCTTCACCTTCGACGACGTGGCATACACCAAGTACTTGATAAAAATATAACACATACAATAATGGCAACTAAGAAGAAAGAAACTGTAAACCTCATTGACTCGTTCGCCGAGTTCAAGGAGACAAAAAACATCGACCGCGCCACACTGGTGAGCGTGCTCGAGGAATGTTTTCGTAGCGTGATAGCAAAAACCTACGGAAGCGATGAGAATTACGACGTGATAGTGAACCCCGACAAGGGCGACTTTGAGATTTATCGCAACCGCACGGTGGTTCCCGACGGCGAAGTGACAGATCCCAATATGCAAATCGCGCTTTCGGAAGCACGACAGGTGGAGGACGACTACGAGATAGGTGAGGAAGTAAGCCAGCAGGTGGACTTTGCCGACTTCGGACGCCGCGCCATCCTGACACTGCGCCAGACGCTGGCCAGCCGAATCTTGGAATTAGAGCACGACACGCTCTACAACAGTTACAAGGACCGCATCGGCGAAATTGTCAGCGCCGAGGTGTATCAAAACTGGAAGCGCGAGACGTTGTTACTCGACGACGAAGGCAACGAACTGCTGCTGCCACGCACCGAACAGATTCCGGGAGACTTTTTCCGTAAGGGAGAAAACGCGCGCGCCGTCATCTCGCGTGTGGAAAACACGAACGGCACTCCGCGTATCATCCTTAGCCGTACGGATCCGGCCTTCATGCAACGCATGATGGAAGCCGAGGTTCCCGAGATACAGGACGGACTTATTACCATTCATAAGATAGCACGCATTCCCGGCGAACGTGCCAAGATTGCTGTGGAGAGCTACGACGAGCGCATCGACCCCGTGGGCGCGTGCGTCGGCGTGAAGGGAAGCCGCGTGCACGGCATCGTACGCGAGTTGCGGGGCGAGAATATCGACGTCATCACGTGGACGAGCAACACGCAGCTGATGATAACGCGTGCGTTGGGCCCGGCTCGTGTGAACAGCGTCGTGCTGAACGAAGAGGCGCATACTGCAGAAGTTTACCTCGATCCCGATCAGGTTTCACTTGCCATAGGTAAGGGCGGACTCAATATCAAGCTCGCAAGTATGCTGACGGGTTACACAATCGACGTATTCCGTGAGGTAGAGAACGTGGATGAGGACGATGTCAGCCTCGACGAGTTCACGGACGATATTGAGCCGTGGATTATCGATGAGTTCAAGAAGATAGGACTCAACACCGCACGCGACGTTTTGGCCGAGCCGCGCGAGAGCCTGATGCAGCGTGCCGACCTGGAAGAGGAAACTGTGGATGAGGTGTTGAAAATCTTGAGCGCAGAATTTGAAGACTAAAGCAAGAGGAGGGTGAAAATGAGTATAAGACTGTCAAAAGCAACAAAGGAATGTAACGTTGGGTTGCAGACGGCCGTAGATTTTCTGCAGAAGAAAGGTTTTTCCGACGTGGAGGCAAATCCCAATTCGAAGATTACGGAGGAGCAATACCAACTGTTGATTACGGAGTTTAACAAGGACAAAGGACTCCGCAGCGAGGTGACGCAACTTATTCAGCAACGTCAGGAGCAGAGCAAGGAACGCAAAGCCAGCGCTCGCAAGGCTGCCGAGGAAATCATCGAGACGAAGGCGCCTCAAATGGAAGCACCGAAAATTTTGGGGCGCATCGATCTAGGTGAGAAACGTAAGGCGACAAAGGAAGAACCGAAGCCTGCGGCTAAAGTAGAGACGCCCAAGGCTGCGGCTCCGGAACCTGCTGCCAAGCAAAAGCCGGCTCCGAAACCTGCTCCCAAGCCTAAGGCTGTGGAGACGGAAGACGTGCCGGTTCAAGAGACGACCGCTCTGACACCAGAAGAGAAGGTGGTGGAAGTGGAAGTGAAGGACGCCACAGGAAAAACGGAGAAGCTGATAGGCACCGAGGTGGACGGAGTTTTCCGCCTGTCACCTGTCGTCCAGGCAGCTCCCAGCCTTACGGTGAAGGGACACATCGACTTGGATAGCATCAATCAGAGCACGCGTCCGAAGAAAAAGAGCCGCGAGGAGAAGCGCCGCGAGCGAGAAGACAAAAATCGCGCCCTTCATCCCGGCCAGCCCGAGCAAGGCCAAGCAGGCGACCGCAAGAAGCGTGTGCGTCTGGGCAAGGAACGTGTGGATGTGGCTGCCGTTGCCAGCCAGCAGCAAGGTGGAAAAGGGAAAACTCAAGCTGCAGCCCCTGCTGGCAAGAAGAAGCAGAAGAATCAGCCCAAGCAAAGTCCGTTGGCTCCAGAGGTGAGCGACGAAGAAGTGGCAAAGCATGTTCGCGAAACGTTGGCCCGTCTGACCAGCAAGAACAATAAGATGGGAAAAGGCGCCAAGTACCGCCGCGAGAAACGCGATGCCATACGCGCCGGACTGGAGGAACAAATGGAGCAGGCGTCGGCCGACAGCAAGATCCTGAAGCTGACGGAGTTCGTGACGGCAAACGAGCTGGCTACTATGATGAACGTGCCAGTGACGCAAGTTATAGCCACTTGCATGAGCATTGGCATTATGGTAAGTATAAATCAGCGCATGGATGCTGAGACCATCAACCTCGTGGCCGAGGAATTTGGCTTCCAGACGGAATATGTGAGCGCCGAAGTCAGCGAGGCTGTCACGGAGGAGGACGACGATGAAGCCGATCTGGTTCCTCGTGCACCCATAGTAACGGTGATGGGACACGTGGATCACGGAAAGACGAGTTTGCTGGACTATATCCGTAACACGAACGTCATCGCCGGAGAGGCGGGAGGCATCACGCAGCACATTGGTGCCTACAATGTGACGCTCGACGACGGTCGCCACGTGACGTTCCTCGACACGCCTGGACATGAGGCATTTACGGCCATGCGTGCCCGCGGTGCACAGGTGACGGATATTGCCATCATTATTGTGGCTGCCGACGACGATATTATGCCCCAGACGAAGGAAGCAATAGCTCACGCTACGGCTGCCAACGTACCCATCGTTTTTGCGATAAATAAAATCGATAAGCCTGCAGCTAATCCTGAAAAAATAAAAGAAGGTCTTGCTGCCATGAACTTCCTCGTGGAGGATTGGGGCGGTAAGTATCAGAGCCAGGACATCAGCGCCAAAAAAGGCATCGGCGTGAGCGAATTGCTGGAGAAGGTGCTGCTTGAAGCTGAGATGCTTGATTTGAAAGCTAACCCCAATCGTAAGGCCACCGGCTCCATTATAGAGTCGAGTCTCGACAAGGGGCGCGGATACGTTGCCACGGTGCTTGTAAGCAACGGCACGCTGCACGTCGGCGATATGCTGCTGGCTGGTACAAACTACGGGCGCGTGAAGGCAATGCTTAATGAGCGCGGCCAGAGAGTGAAGGAGATTGGCCCCAGTCAGGCTGCCACAATACTTGGTCTGAACGGTGCTCCTCAGGCTGGTGACGCTTTCCATGTGATGGACAGCGACCAGGAAGCTCGCGAGATTGCCAACAAACGCGAACAATTGGCGCGTGAGCAGGGACTCCGCACCATGAAGCGTTTCGATTTGAACGAGTTGGGCCGCCGCATAGCACTGGGCGATTTCAAAGAACTGAACCTCATTGTGAAGGGCGACGTGGATGGTTCCATCGAAGCTCTCAGCGACTCACTCATCAAACTATCCACCGAAAAGATTCAGGTGAACGTCATATACAAGGCTGTGGGCCAGATAAGCGAGACAGATGTCAATATGGCAGCTGCGGCTGAGAACTGCTTCATCGTGGGTTTCCAAGTGCGTCCGTCGCAGGCCGCCCGCAAGTTGGCCGACCAACTGGGCGTCGATATCCGGCTTTACAGTGTCATCTACGACGCGATAGAGGAAGTGAAGGATGCTATGGAAGGTATGCTTTCTCCGGAAATCAAGGAGGAAGTTACCGCACAGGTGGAGGTTCGTCAGGTTTATCACATCAGCAAGGTTGGAACGGTGGCCGGTGCCTACGTTATCGAAGGCAAGGTGAGCCGAACCAACAAGGCGCGCGTCATCCGCGACGGCATCGTAATCTTCACGGGAGCCATCAATGCGCTGAAACGCTTCAAGGACGATGTGAAAGAGGTGACCACTAACTTTGAGTGTGGCATTTCGCTTGTAAATTACAACGACCTGAAGGAGGGCGACATCATCGAGACCTTCCAAGAAATCGAGGTTAAGGCAAAACTTTGATGCTGTTGGACGTTCAGATGCTGCCGTTAGATTGGATTTTGCTTGGCCTGTTGCTTTTCGGTGCCGTGAAGGGTTTCATTCGCGGTGCCGTCCGCCAGTTGTTGTCGCTTGGAGGCATCTTTCTGGGCTTACTGCTGGCCAAGATGTTCTACGAGGTGTTGGGAGCGGCCATCGCTCCGCACCTCAACCACCAAACGTCGCTGGCCAACACGCTTGCCTTCGTGGGCATCTGGATACTGGTGCCGGCTGTGCTGGGACTCATAGGCGAAGTGGTTAGCACGGTGCTGGACAAGATTTTCGTGCTTGGCACGGTGAACAAACTGCTGGGAGCCGTGTTGGGCTTCTTCAAGTACGAAGTGTTGCTGGGCGCGCTTATTTGGGTGTTTGCCTCCACAGGATTCCTGTCGGCTGATATAATGCGCCAGTCGGTCATGTGCGAACCGCTGAAGGCTGTGCCAGAAGCAATATATAAGGTGTTGATAGACGATGAAGGAAGGGCAGGAGAGGAATAGCTTCGTGCGGAAAGTCGCTGAGAAGAAGTACGAATTTGGATTCTCGACCGACGTTCAGACAGAAATCATAGATAAGGGACTGTCGGAAGACGTGGTTCGCCTGATTTCTCGCAAGAAGGAGGAACCGGAATGGCTGCTCGAGTTTCGGCTCGAAGCCTTTCGTTATTGGCAGAGCCTCGAGCCGCCCACGTGGGGCCACCTGCAGATGCCGGAAATCGACTTTCAAGATATCTCGTATTATGCTGACCCGACTCGTAAAAAGGTGGGCGAAGGACCGAAAGAGATTGACCCGGAACTGATGAAGACGTTCGACAAATTGGGCATACCACTCGAGGAACGTCTTGCCTTGAGTGGTACCGCTGTAGATGCCGTGATGGATTCCGTCAGCGTGAAGACAACGTTTCGCGAGAAACTGCAGGAAAAGGGAATTATCTTCTGCAGTATCAGCGAGGCCGTGCGCCAACATCCTGCACTTGTGCGCCAGTACTTGGGTTCCGTCGTGCCATATCGCGACAATTTCTACGCCGCACTGAACAGCGCCGTCTTCAGCGATGGCTCTTTCGTGTATATCCCCAAGGGCGTGCGCTGTCCGATGGAACTTTCCACCTATTTCCGCATCAATGCTCGCGGTACAGGGCAGTTCGAGCGCACGCTCATTGTGTGCGACGACGGCGGATACGTCAGCTACCTCGAGGGCTGCACGGCTCCGATGCGTGACGAAAATCAACTTCATGCCGCCATCGTGGAGATAGTGGTGATGGAAAATGCCGAGGTGAAGTATAGCACGGTTCAAAACTGGTATCCCGGCGATTCTGAGGGACGTGGCGGTGTGCTTAATCTGGTCACTAAGCGCGGCCACTTGCGTGGCGCTGGCAGCCGCTTGTCTTGGACGCAAGTCGAGACAGGCAGTGCCATCACGTGGAAGTATCCCAGCTGCGTGCTGGCGGGCGACGGCAGTCAAGCGGAGTTCTACAGCGTGGCTGTGACGAACAATTTCCAGCAGGCCGACACGGGAACGAAGATGATTCACCTTGGGCGCAACACCAAGAGCACCATCATAAGCAAGGGCATCAGCGCCGGCCGCAGCCAAAATGCATATCGCGGATTGGTGCGCGTGGGCAAGAAGGCCGACGGCGCTCGCAACTATAGCAGTTGCGACTCGTTGTTGCTCGGCGACCAGTGTGGCGCGCATACGTTCCCATACATGGATGTGCAGAACGAGACGGCTGTGGTGGAGCACGAAGCCACTACGAGCAAGATTAGCGAGGAGCAACTTTTCTATTGCAACCAGCGCGGAATTCCGACGGAGGACGCTGTCGGTCTCATTGTGAACGGTTATGCCAAGGATGTGCTCAACAAACTTCCGATGGAGTTTGCCGTAGAAGCGCAGAAACTGCTTGGCGTAAGCCTTGAAGGCAGTGTGGGATAGCCGTTGGGTCAGGAGATAAAAGATGAAGCGCGGTGCTGGATATTCAGTGCCGCGCTTCGTCTTGTAGTTTGCGACACGTAGTTTTCAGAAATCTACACGTCGCTGTGGCTGAAACCACGTGTCGCATTTTTCGTCCCGCGTGCAGCCGTCACGAAAACTTCGTGTCGGTGTGCATCCGTCGCATGGCCACGGCATCCTCGCGAGGGCAAATCATCAGAATCTCGCCTTCCTCAGCAATCACGTAGTCCTTCAGTCCTTTCACCACGGCAGTACGTCCCTTCGGCAGGCGAATGATGTTTCGCTCGCAGCCGTAGAGGTAAGCAGGTGTGTTGAGCAAGACGTTTCCCTGCTCGTCGGCCGGTGTGTCGTCAAACAGGCTTGCCCAAGTTCCGAGGTCGGCCCATCCGAAGTGCGACTGCTGGACGCAAACGTTCTCGCTGCGTTCCATAATGCTGACGTCGATGTTGAGATTTGGCAGGCTGCTGAAGAATTCCGGCACCAGTCGCGGTGTGGCTGTTTCTGCCTCAGCCATCATGCGTGGAATTTCCACTTGGTATTCGGGAACGAGACGGTAGAGATTGGCCAACATCACCTGCACGTTGAAGAATGCCAAGCCGGCGTTCCACAGAAAATTGCCCTCGTCCATAAACATTTGGGCGAACTCTTCGTTTGGTTTCTCGGTGAAAGATTTCACCGGATAAATGCCGGGCGCCACTTCCTGCTCGTCGTCAACTTGGATGTATCCGTATCCCGTCTCGGGCCGCGTAGGGCGGATTCCAGAAACCAACAGCTTCTCATGCTCGCTTACGAAGGTCAATCCGTCCTGTACGTCCTTGCCGTAAGCTGCTTCCTGCACGATGAGGTGGTCGGCCGGAGTCATGAAAATGTTGGCATTTGGGTTCTCTTTCGCAATTACCACCGTGCCCCAAGCCACGGCAGCCAGCGTGCCACGACGAACTGGCTCAGCCAGAATATGTGTGTCGCTCACCTCGGGCAACTGTTGATGCACGAGGTCCTGATACTGCACGTTCGTGGAAATGTAGATATGTTCGGGTGCCACGAATTGTGCCACACGCTCGTATGTCTGCTGCAGCATGGTGCGCCCTGTCCCGAGCAAGTCCATAAACTGCTTGGGACACGTCGTTCGGCTTACGGGCCACAGTCGGCTTCCGTTTCCTCCAGCCAGTATCAGACAATAGTTGTTGTCCATATTTTAGTTGTTTTAGGTGTTCTTGACAGCCAATTTATTTCATTTTGGCGATGTCGCAAGCGAAAAGGGCAGAAATGTTTCGCACTTCTGCCCTTTTGCTAATCCGACATTGCAACGAAGTGCCTCAGCGCAGTTTTTCTATGACGGGCAGAAGCAGACTTTCCATCACGGCGTAGCCCTCGGCGCTGGGGTGAACGCCAGGATTATCCTTGGCGTAGGCTGGATTCATGCGCTTGCCGTCTTCCGATACCATAGCCGAGAAATAATCCACGTACGGGATTTTGTTCTCCTTGGCATACGCCTTTACGCGCTCATTCAAGTGACGGATTTTATCCATCGAGTCTGTAATCGTCTTGCGCCATCCGAAGCCTTCGGCAGGCAGACAGCTCGTAAGGATTACTTTGGCCTTATGGAAGCGAGCCAACTCTACCATTGAGCATACGTTGCCGAACGTCAGTTCCTCGTTATACTCGCCAGTATTCTCGGCGATATCGTTTGTGCCGTAGTTTATCACCACCACTTTGGGTTGTAACTTGATAACGTCTTCGCGAAAACGCAGCAAGAATTGATAGCTCGTCTGCCCACTGATGCCGCGTCCGATGATGTGATTTTTCTCAAAGAACTCGGGACGCGTGTGAGGCCATCCGTCGGTAATCGAATTTCCCATCAGTACAACGCGTTTTTCGCCCTTTGCCGGAGCACCAAGGGCTGCGTTCTGATCGGCATACCGCTTCCAGTTTGCAAATTCGTGCTTCTGTGCCGTCAGATTGGCACTCACCAAACATAGCATCAAGGCGATGCCAATTTTCTTTAGTCCTTTCATACCTTATTATATATAAGTGAATATTTTCTGAATTGCATTCGCAAATATAAATAATCCCACGCAATCCTACAAATAAAAGACGGCGAAAAACAATTTTAGACGGACAAAAATTGCCCGCTTCGCGAAAAAGTTTATAATTTTGCGGTGTACACAAATAGAAATAATCAGATGGAACAGAAAAAAGAACCGGACAAACGTTTTATGCAACTGGCCATTGATCTCAGCGTGGAAAATGTGACCAACGGTGGAGGGCCTTTCGGGGCTGTCATTGTACGCGACGGAAATATCATAGCCACGGGCTGCAATCGTGTTACGGCCAGCAACGACCCTACGGCGCACGCCGAGGTGATGGCAATCCGGGCTGCATGCCAAAAGGAACAGAACTTCAAACTCGACGGATGTACCATCTACACTTCCTGCGAGCCCTGTCCGATGTGTCTGAGCGCCATTTACTGGGCTGGCATTTCGCGTGTGTATTATGGTAATACGAAGCAGGATGCCGAAGATATCAACTTTGGCGACAAGTTTATCTACGAGGAGTTAGACCGCAAACCGTCCGAGCGCTCCATTCCCATGCGCATGATAATGCGCGAGGAAGCGCTGAGGGCTTTCAGAGATTGGGCCGAGAAAGAAGATAAGATAGCGTACTAACCCGATTACTATGGCCGAGATACGTTATCCCAACTACAAGACCGGACAGGAAGAAAGTATCGATTTCATCGTCCTGAACTTGGGATACGTGCAATTGCTGCGTGACTGGGGCAATAAGGACATTTCGTCTCCTTTCGCTCGCATCTACTATGTGCGACGCGGTAACGCCATGCTTCATCTTCCGCAGGGTGACATCCAGGTAAAGCCTGGCTGTATGTATATGGTTCCGAACTACGTTCCGCACTCGTACGAGTGTCAGCGTGGATTTGGCTTCTATTACCTTTTTGTTTTCCAGCGTATCCGTCGTCAGGCTGACATCTTCGATCGCTACGAGTTCCCCATCGAAGTTCCGTCGAGCGAAGCCACGCGCCAACTTTTCTCTAGTTATTGCCATCTCTATCCGCAGTTGCATCTTCCTGTTCACGATGCCACAGCATTCGATTCGCACCCTGCATTCCGTGAATACGCGCATGCCTTTAGTCGGATGGAGTTCTACGAGCGGATGCAGTTGCATGGGCTGGTGGCAATCGTCTTTTCATATTTTATGAAAGGTGCGCGCCCGCGCGTAATCTCCACGGATATGCGCATCGCGCGGCTGGTGGATTATGTCCAGCAGCACATCGCAGACTCTATTTCTATCGATGAATTGGCCGATATTGCGTGCCTAACCAAGCCTTACCTCATTCGGATGTTCCGCAACAGCCTCGGCACAACTCCGCTGCAATACATCATCCGCAAGAAGGTTCAGAAGGCACAGGCACTATTGCTCGACACAGACCAAAGTGTTGCGGCCATTGCACAGTCTGTCGGAATGCAGGACGCGTCCTATTTCATTCGTCTTTTCCGGAAAAATTTGGGAGTGACGCCACAGGAATACCGTCAGAAACTCATCGGCTGACAGCGCTCGCAGCGTAGCAAGGCGTGCGAGCCGTCGTGCTTCGTTGTGGCAAAGAGATATACGTCGCCGCCATCTCGGATTTTAAGGCGTCGGCGCAATTCGTCCACGCTACAGGGGAAATTTCTTACGGTCAGATTTGCCTTCTCCGTGTCGTTGAGTAGTTGGCGTACAGCCTGCTTGCCGAGACCGCCAACGTCTGTAATGCGGAAGATGCGTCCCGGAAAGTTCATCTGTTCTGTTCCAATATAAAGATGGCTGTTGGGATGAATCTTTTTTAGTCCAAGGCGTTGGCATAGCAGGTCCTGTACGCCGGCTTTCAGGATGCTAGCATTTGGCTCAAAAAGGTAATTTCCAATCTTTATTTCCTCGATGAATTGGGGTGTTTCGGTGTTTCTAAGTTCTCTTTCTAAACACGAGAAATGGCTCTCGTTTGCGCCAAGATTTACACAGTGATATATTCTTTCTCCACTGCCACCTATCACCACAAGCAATTCCTTACACTCTCCATCTACGCTTACCACATGGATTTCCGATGTATTCGGTATTTTTTTTAGAACTTCGCGTATGTCGAGCATTGGCGACAGTTTAAACATGGCAGCAGCACAGTGCGTGTCTATGACGTCAAGGAACTCAGTAATGTCGGGCGAGCAGTCTTCTAGTGCCACCATTTTTTCGCCCTTTTCATCGCGGCGTGCTGGGTCGGCGAATAAGAATGAAATCGTTTTCTGCAGCAGTGGCGATTCTTTTTTTACTTCCTCGCATACGATTTCTGCATTTTTGAGGCCAAAAACCTCAAAATTCTGCTGAGCCATATTGCAGAGATGTGCTTGTCTTTCTGCATAGATGGCCTGTCGAAAGAGTGGCGCCAAGGCGCAGAAGTCAATGCCGTAACCGCCGGTGATGTCCACCATTCTAATTCGCTGTTTTTCGTCAGGGAAAAGATGTAATGTGATTTTGCACTTGTAATTAGCCGTTTCCTCGCTGCTACATTGTTCAAGTGCGAGACGTGGTGGGAAAACCACACCCTGTTTTTGTATCCACGATGGCAACTTTTTCCGTGCTCGCTGGTAGCCTTCAATCTGCTGAAGGCAGAATTTTTGGTCGACGCCTTTGGGAACCTTTGCAAACGCCAACCTGCATACGTCATCTTCCTTGTGGAGTTTTATAAATTCATCGTTTGTCACGTCGGTATATGCTTCGCTATTTCGCAATCCAATTCAATCTGACGACGCAAGTCCTCTTTGCTTCTAAACAGACGCTCTTCGCGTATCCGTTTTATCACTTCAACTTTGATTTTTTGGCTGTATAAATTTCCGGTGAAATCGAGCAAATAAACCTCGACGGAGGTGTCTGTCCCATTGTCGAGTGTGGGCCGTTTTCCGATATTCAGCACGCCTCGTTTGTGACTTCCATCTGGCATTATCACACGTGCAGCATATACTCCGTCCGCAGGCAGCAGCTTTTCTTCTGCCACATATACGTTAGCCGTTGGGAATCCCATGGTTCTCCCTTCTTGGTACCCCTTTACTACTTCACCTTGCAGGGCATAAGTGTAACCCAGTGTACGTTCGGCTGCGTCCATTTCTCCTCGTCTCACCAATGTGCGAATTTTACTGCTACTGATTTTTTCGCTTTCCAGTTCTCGCGCTTTAAGCACTTCAATGCCAACTTCGCGCCCCCATTCTTCATATTCTTCATATGTTCCGCTGTCATGGCCAAAGTGGTGGTCATAACCCATCACCAATGCTTTTACACCATATTGTTGTGCCAATCGTTCCATGAAGTCGCGTGCCGAAAGTAAACTTAGTTCGTTGGTGAAAGGGATGACTGCCACGTTTTCTATTCCAAACGATTGTAGCAAAGATATTTTCTCATCGAGCGTGGAAAGCTGCAAAGGTACATAATCTGTACTAAGCACCCTTCTGGGATGTTTGTCAAACGTTACGACAAGTGGTTGCAGGCCCATTTGAACCGCCACGTTTTTGACTTGTTCAAAAAGAAATTGATGTCCTCTGTGAACTCCGTCAAAAAAACCAATTGTTGCAACAAACTTCTTCATTACAATGCTTTATCTTTTTACCCTTTCACTAATCGCTTCTGTTGCTTTCCGAAGTTCTTCACATTCCTCCCGAAGTTCTTTTCCTTTTCTTGTGAATACTTCTTCTTTCTTAGCAAATTAATAATTTGTCTTTCAGTGCCGGTCCATACTAACAACGTCCGTTCCTAAATCAGAGTGCAAAATTAGCCAAATATTCGTTTCGTGGCAAATTTTTCACCTTTACATTTGCACAATTCCGCGAATTTCTCTACTTTTGCACTCACATTTCATGACGTAAACATCACGTCACATCTTGGACTTGTAGCTCAGTTGGTTAGAGCAACAGACTCATAATCTGGAGGTCCTTGGTTCAAGCCCAAGCTGGTCCACATTGAAAGACAAGGAGTTACATCAAAAATGTGGCTCCTTGTTTTTTGTTTTGCGAACACCGTGCGAACACCGAGTGCAATCTCAGACATCCCATGAACACAGAAAAATCCTGCGAACACACTTTTGGTGTTCGCAAGGCGTATTTAT